>JBGSYT010000174.1:0-39641 GCA_041750855.1 Pyrinomonadaceae bacterium
ACCTATCGGCCCGAGGTCAGGCAGACGAAACTGCGATCCGTAATTCTCACAAATGTAACCGCGAAACTGTTTGTCGTCCGGGTGCGGCTCGACCTTGAACCGCACGCCGCGGGGTATCACGACGACTTCGCCCGGCCCGGCAGTGATCGCCTGGAAGTACCCGAGGCTGCCCGGGAATACGTCCGTCACGGTCAGCGTCGGCGTGCATCCGCCAGGAGGCGGAGGTGTCGGCGTCGGTACCGGTGTCGGAGTAGGTGTCGGAACAGGCGTCGGTGTTGGCGTCGGAGCCGGCGTCGGTGTTGGCGTCGGCACCGGTGTAGGTGTCGGCGTCGGAGGAGGTGGCCCGCCAGTGCATTGTGCCCTGATCAGCACCGCGTTAAATCTTGCTGATGCCCTCAGCGTAAAGTCAACGGGCTGTCCGGGGTTCGGGATGGTGAACGTGGCCGTCACCGGATTGAATGTTCCGAAGGGGAATACCGGGATGTTGACGTTCGCGTTGATCGCACTGACCAGCGTGTAGCCCTGCAATCCGGCACCGAAATTCTGCGTATCGACCGTCACCGAATTCGTACCGGCGGTGATCGTCTGGAAATAGGCGAGACTGCCCGCGGTCACTTCCGTGATCGTCAGCGAAGGCACGCAGGTACTCGGAGGCGGAGGTGTCGGTGTCGGCACCGGTGTCGGCGTTGGCGTCGGTACCGGAGTAGGCGTCGGTGTCGGCACCGGAGTAGGCGTCGGTGTCGGCACCGGTGTTGGTGTCGGAGTCGGCACCGGCGTTGGCGTAGGTGTTGGCGTAGGTGCCGTTCCCGAGACTATCTTCTGGACCGTTCCAGCATTGAGATTACAAACGTATAATTCCCCATCCTCGTCCTCGCCGAATGAAGCAACGTTGAAATTCAGGGAATCGACCAGCAGCTCCTGAGTACTCCCATCCCACGCCCAGATCTCGCCGGTGCAATAATCGCCGTAGACGTAGGTACCATCTGGAAGCGCGCCGGTGTTTCCACGGTAAACATAGCCGCCGGTGACCGCACATCGCGTGTTGTCCACAATGCTGTATTCGAAGATCGGCGGGATGAAATTAGTTGGAACGCACAAGCCCGGATCCAGATTTGTACATTGTGTGCCCTCAAACACTCGCCAGCCGTAATTACCGCCCAGTGTAATTATGTTCACCTCTTCTCGCGAGCCCTGACCGACATCGCCGGCCCAAAGCTGGCCGGTACCGCCGCGATCAAATGACCATCGCCATGGATTTCTCAGGCCCAGGGCATAGATCTCATCTGCGCCCGGTATTCCAACATACGGATTGCTCGCCGGGATGGTGTATGCAGGCGACGGGTCAGCGTCCAGGTTCGGCGTGATCCGGAGGATCTTGCCGTGAAGCTCGTTAGTATTTTGGGCACGGTTGCCCGGGTCGTTACCGCTGCCGCCGTCGCCCATACCGATATACAGATTATCGACGCCGCCGTCATTCCGAAACTCGATCATCCCACCGTTATGATTCGAAAATGGTTGTGAAACGACCAGAAGGATCTCTTCGCTATCAGGGTCACCGAGCGAATTTTCATTGATAGCACTGAAGCGCGAGATCACGGTTGCCCCATCACCAACCCGCGTATAATTCACGAAAAAATAGCTGTTCGTTGCAAATTCAGGATGAAAAGCGAGTCCGAGGAGCCCGCGTTCGCCGCCGGAAAGCACTCGGCCGGTTATATCCAGGAAATCTGTTGCAGTGGACGATCCCGGCTGGACCACCTTAATTATGCCGCCCTGCTGAAGTATGAATAAACGTCCGCTATCGTCTTTGGCGTGAGTGGCCAACAATGGACGGGACAAGCCCGTAACAAATGTCTGGAGCGCGATATTCGGAGCACCTCGAGAGCTAACCTTCTCGGTAAATGGAAAAAAAACGGCCAAAGCAATGGCGAGGCCGAAAGCAAACACGCCGCAAAAAACCCATCCTGATCTTCCCATCACTGATACCCCGAGTGTCCTGAAAGTAATCGATCACAAAACCGAATACAGATTTCAACAAATATCCGGAAGTTTCTAACTGTAATTAAATTAGACTAGCACTTTTCGCGAGGGAAAGGGCTAGTCTGTGTCTCGGGATGAGGATCGGTGTGCAAGGTACAAAACGATCCTTCGTCATTTTCGAAGGCCGAAAACACTTCCGGCTACGGACAAAAAAGTGTCTACCCCGTTATTCCGTTAAACCGGAATTTCTAGTGAAAGGCAGAAGCATACTTTGAAGTAGGATCGTTCCAGATTCCCTATTTGCCCCGCTCCATGCAAACTGAACGTTCTCATTCGGCTCAACTCCCGAGTCTGCAAAGGCAGAGCACTGGGCCCTGATCAGCACCGTACTCGATCTTGCCGATGCCCGCAGTGTGAAATCAACGGGCTGTCCAGGATTCGGGATAGTGAACGTCGTCGTCACCGGGTTGAACGTCCCGAACGGGAACGACGGTATCGTCACGTTCGCGTTGATCGCACTGACCAGCGTCAGCCCCTGCAATCCGGCACCGAAGTCCTGCGTATCCACCGTCACCGAGTTCGGCCCGGCAGTGATCGCCTGGAAGTAGCCGAGGCTGCCCGGGAATACGTCCGTCACGGTCAGCGTCGGCGTGCATCCGCTTGGAGGCGGAGGTGTCGGCGTCGGCGGTGCTTGTGTATTCGTGAAGACACAGGTCACCGTGTCCCCTGCGCCCAACGAGATCGAGATGACTCCTGACCCCGGTCCTTGCGCGGGCACGACTGTGGTGCCGAAAGAGCTGTCGTTCAACGGGAGACTATCTACTATCGAACAACTCATGTCCGTCAGTGTCCAGCCCCCGGGGATGATCTCCACCACCTGATACTGACCCGGCGACAACGGCCCGCTGTCGTTGGGCGTGGTCCCATCGGCCAGGAAGAAGTTTGGGCTGTACGTAGTGTCAAACTCGAAGTTGGTCAAGCTGCCGCTGGGGATGGTTACTTTATCGACAATGATGCGACCGGGCGTCGGCGTAGGTGTTGGAACAGGCGTCGGTGTCGGCGTCGGCGTCGGAACCGGCGTCGGTGTTGGTGTCGGAACCGGCGTCGGAGTCGGGGTCGGCGGAGGTGGCCCGCCAGTGCACTGTGCCCTGATCAGCACCGCATTTGACCTTGCCGATGCCCGCAGCGTGAAGTCAACGGGCTGTCCCGGATTCGGGATGGTGAACGTAGCCGTCACCGGGTTATATGTCCCGAATGAGAATGGCGGGATCGTCACGTTCGCGTTGATCGCACTGACCAGCGTGTAGGCCTGAAGGCCGGCGCCGAAGTTCTGTGTATCGACGGTTACCGAAAGCGGCCCGGCAGTGATCGCCTGGAAATAGGCGAGGCTGCCCGGGAACACATCCGTGACCGTAAGCGTCGGAGTGCACGGCGGTGCCGGAGTCGGTGTAGGTACCGGAGCAGGCCCGGGAGCCTGCACCTGAACATTAATAGGCGCACCGGTCTTGAAGAACCCGATGGTCGCCGTCGTGGTTTGAGGCGGCCGGTTCGATTCGAACCGGAAATTGTACATCGTAGCCCAGCGGATCGCATTTGCGTTCGGATTCTGGGCAATTGTCTCGGTGCTCCAGGTCATTGCGCCGCCCGCCTGTGACTGAGCCCACGGAGTGCTGCTATAACCCGTATTCCCTACTGTCCCGTCGGCAGACCAACCCGGATGCTGCGGCGGTGCATGAAAATCAATATCATTTAAGGTCGCACCCGGCGCCAATGGAACGCTGAACGACTGTATAGACCGGTCTATCGATTCATTGTAAACAGCATATTCGTAACGCCAGACGCCAGGCTGTGGGTTAGTGACCTTATACGCAACGACACCGATGCCGTCATTCCCGGGATCCGGTTCTATCGGAATTCGTGTCGCCCCGGGCCAGGCATTTATCGCGGGTTGGGTCCGGACCGTCGAACCTGCCGCGGAGAAGGTGAACGGGCTCGCGGTTCCACTGACATTGAAACGCCTGTACGATGTATTGTTATACATATTGCACTGGCCGGGGTTGGCCTGGCACCACGAATATTCGTGAGGCGTGACGTAGCTCGACTCGGCGTAGTACGTTGCACCGGGGTTGAGATTCGTGTTCAAATCTGCGATCTCCGTCAGTATCCTGTGGGACGTTCCCGTGTGAGCGTGTCCGGAGTGATTGTTCGGCGGGGTCGCTGAATCGCCTCGCGGAAATGCTCCGGTGAACGGATTGATCCAGGCACGCGAACCAAGATTAGGGCCGGCATTCAGGCTAGCAGAGTAGGGGTCGGAGCAGCCGGAACCGAGTCGCGTACCGTTTGGATTTGCGACACAACCAAGATTGCACAAGTTTTGCTGAAGTGCCAGGAAGCCGTGCTTTACATTCGATTGGCCGACCTGTTCAAAACGTTCGTCATTATTGGGGCCGCCACTCATTCTGTAGAGATTCTGCGGGATCACCGGATGGTCATTGTTCGGAAGCTGAAACCAATTGAGCGGCTCAACGCCAAGGTTGCAAGAATCAGTTGCAACCGCGAGCCCGACCTGGGTTCCACTGCTGCTGCCAAACTGGGCAAGCCCGGACAGGTCGCCGACGATCACATCAGGCCCCGGCACGGTCCCGGCAAGTGGGCCGTCGGCAGGCGGGAGGACGGCTGACTCAACCTGGCCATTTACAACATGCGTGACTTCTATCGCGCGCATCTTCAGGTCGAACGACAGGCTTCCGACGATCGAGCGTGCATCGCCCGGCCGACGAAGGTGCTCGGCGAGTTCCTCTGAGATAAGCAGGCGGGCAGACTTCAGCGCAAGCCTGTCATGCACCGGATCAAACTCATATTCATGCCCTTCGACAGTAAAGAATACAAACCCTGTCTCCCCATCGCGAACGACCATTTCATCCGGGCCGCCGAACGGGAGATTTTCAATAACAAGGTCGCGATAGGATGAGCTCAGTTTTGAAGGCAGCGTCGCAGAATTCTCGGGCACGAGCTTCATCGAACTAGGAAGCGGCCCGCGAAGCTCTTTCTCAAAAACGACCGCCGTAAAGAAATACGAGTTGTCAATGCCAAACTGGAGTGTCGAGCTTTTCCCTCGTTTGGATCGTCCGGCCTCAAGCCGTCCGGTCTCGATTCGCATTGTCACCCGGCCCTCAGAAGCCACCATCTTTTCCAGCGTGCCGGTGTCGGCAGCCTGCTTTTTGGGTTTGTCACCATCGAAGAAGCGATCGGAGCCGCTTAAAGCACCTATCAGAGAAAGTATCGAAACGAGGAATATTTTGAACATAGCAATATGGTGTCCGAAGCTGCGAGCTCACCGGAACTGAAAATCTAAGCAGTTTCTCTGCCGGCCGTATTTGTTTCTGAATGAGAGCTACTAGAGTCAGTCTAATAGTTTTACATTCATCGAGGTGTTTTATTCAAGTTGAGAGTGTCGCAATATTAAAAGATTCGCGAGAATAGATTCGGGTAAGATAGCAATTTATGAAAGACGGTTGTGTAAGCCAGCAGACAAAAGCCAAAAGGTCGATCGAACTTCCGGTGCTTGCAAACGGCTCGACCGAGGCAAATGGCATTCGCAAATCGAAGAATGCCAGATGGCGAGCATCTGCGCTAATCACACTTCATCTGCTAATGGCAGCTCACATCGTTCAATGGCAATTGATGGGAACGACCGTTTCTCCGATCGAACCTTCAGAATCGATGTACACGCTTCAAAACGGGGCGATTAACGCTGGCTTCATCTTTTTCACGCTGGCAATACTCGCCACTCTCATATTCGGGCGATTCGTTTGCGGCTGGGCATGTCATATCGTGGCGCTTCAAGACTTTTGCGCATGGCTGTTGAAGAAGGCCGGACTGCCGCCGCGGCCTTTTCGCTCCCGCTTGCTGATTTACGTTCCGCTCATTGCAGCACTTTACATGTTCGTTTGGCCAACGGTGAGCCGATATTTTGCAAAGCCGCCAAACGAACCGTTAATTCCCGAGTTTACAAACCATCTGATCACGACCGAGTTCTGGGCAACTTTCCCCCCGGTCGCCGTAGCAATACCTTTTCTATTCATTTGTGGTTTTGTGGTCGTGTATTTTCTTGGATCAAAGGGCTTTTGCACATACGGCTGTCCGTACGGAGGTTTTTTTGCCATCGCCGACAAGGCCGCACCGGGCAAGATACGCGTGACCGACGCCTGCAATCAATGCGGGCATTGCACCGCCACATGCACGTCGAATGTCCTTGTCCATGCAGAAGTAAAGAAATATGGAATGGTCGTCGATCCGGGATGTATGAAATGTATGGATTGTGTGAGCGTCTGTCCGAATGACGCGCTCTATTTCGGATTCGGCAAGCCGTCCGTCACGGTCAAGAAAGACATTGCACGGAATTACTCGATCACCTGGCCCGAAGAGGTCTTCGGAGCGGCAGTTTTTGTGGCAAGTTATTTTGCGGTTTGGAATGTTTATCAGTTGGTTCCAATGCTAATGGCGATCGGCATAGCTATCGTGACAACCTTCCTTGCGCTAAAGACCGTCACGCTGTTTCGCTCACCGAACATGACATTTTATCGCTCGAGCCTTCGGTCAGGTGGGAGGGTCACGACGTCCGGTTGGGCGTTTGCGGCTTTTTCCCTTTTATGGATCGGGTTGACCGCCCACAGTGGTGTTGTCCGCTATCACGAATCTGTCGGAAACTCGGCTTTTGAAAAGCTTCGCATCCCGGACGAACTTGCCCTGGCGCGTGCGAAACCGGAAGAATGGCTTCCCGCCGCTGAGAAGGAGAACATCAGAAAAGGGCTTCAACACTTTCAAACCTCGTCGTCCATCGGACTTTTTACGAACGCCGATGCGATGCCAAAGCATGCGTGGTTGGAGTTTTTGTCCGGCAACAAGAATGAGGCCGTCAATCTTCTTTCAAGGTCGGCGGTAAATCAGAGCGGGCAAGGAAAGGCGCTGAGTTTGTATTACAGGGGAGCTATTTTGAATCGGAGCGGACGGCAAGACGAGGCCATCATCGATCTGGAAAACGCGCTTTCTGAAAGGCCGGACCTAACCGCCGCTCGCGAAGAGCTTGGTGAAGCTTTTTGGCGTTCCGGCGACCGCGAAAAGGCAGTCACTGTATGGGCCGAGGTTCTGCGTTCCAATCCGCGACTGCCGATAGCGTCAGTGTTTTTGGCAGGTGCAGCAGAATCGGCGGGCCAGTCGAAGACCGCAGCCGAATATGAGGCGCTGGCCGCGCGGTTTACCCCTTCCGACCCATATTTCCACTGGATGCTCGGCCAGCGAGCACAAAACCTCGGGATGAATCGAACGGCGCAAAAGCTCTTCGATAAGGCGATACAGCTCGATCCTGCTTTCAGGTCGCGGCTTGAGCTCACTAATTCCGATCGGCCATAAAGCATATCCCTTCAGTTCTCCCTAGCTCTCTTCGTTTACAGTTTTGCGGATCGACGGCGAATGGGTTTAAGATTTAGTTTGGCAACCGCCCGTCTTGCCCACAGCCGCGAACCATTACTGGAAAGAACCAAATGAAATATTATGACGACATTTTGGCGTTGATCGGGAAAACGCCATTGGTGCGGATCAACAACATTACAAAGCAGCACAAGATCAAGGCGCAGGTCTTCGCAAAAATTGAAAGCCTCAATCCGGGCTACTCCGTCAAAGACCGGATCGGTCTCTCGATGGTCGATTGGGCTGAAAAAGAAGGCGCCCTAAAAAAGGGCGGAACGATCGTCGAGGCGACCAGCGGAAACACGGGTATCGGCCTTGCGCTGGTCGCGGCCGTGCGTGGCTATAAATGTATTTTCGTATTGACGGACAAGGTTTCTGTCGAGAAGAACCGATACTTAAAGGCCCTCGGCGCCGACATAGTTGTGTGCCCGGCGGCTGCCAAACCCGGCACCCCGGATCACTACGTCGCTACCGCAAAACGGATCTCCGAGGAAACACCGAACTGTTTCTATCCTGACCAGTACAACCATCCGGCGAATCCCGCAGCACATTATCACACGACCGGCCCCGAGATCTGGGAGGATACGGAAGGAAAGATCACCCACTTTGTCTCAAGCATCGGTACCGGCGGAACGATCAGTGGGACCGGCCGATATCTAAAAGAGAAAAATCCGGCGATAAAGGTGATCGGTGCCGACCCGTACGGGTCCATCTTCAAGACGTATAAGGATTCCGGACATGTGCCCGAGCCAACACCCTATCTCGTTGAAGGAATCGGGCAGGCGCTCCCGACAGGCAATGCTGACCTCGCGATCATCGATGAGATATTAAACATTACCGACCGCGAATCATTCGAATTGGCCCGTCAGCTCGGCCGGCGTGAGGGCATCTTCTGTGGCGGTTCGACCGGGACGATATTCGCCGGAGCACTGAAAGTTGCGAAAGACCTCGACGAAAATGCCGTGGTTGTTTTCATAGTTTGCGACACGGGCGAACACTATTTGACCAAGTTCCATTCGGACGAATGGATGAAGGAAAAACTCCTGCTCGAACCGCAAAGGATCTCGGCCGGTTTAATTCTTGAGACGAAAAATTCGGGAGCTCCTGGTGAGCTGATATTCGTTTCACCGAGCGACACGGTCGCCGATGCCCTCGAAAAGATGAACGAAAGCGGCGTTACGCAGCTGCCCGTACTTGAAGATCATCGCTCGGTCGGTTCGATGCGCGAAAGCCGCGTTCTGACAAAACTGCTCCAGAACCGCGATCTGCTCGAAGCTCCTGTCGCGGACGTGATGGATGAGAGCTTCCCTGTTCTTGAAGCGGAGACGAATCTAGCGGAAATAAAGAAGAAGCTCCAAAAGGCCCCGGCCGTTCTCATCGAAGACTTTAAGCGGATCACCGGCATTATAACCAGGTCGGATGTTCTCGAATTGCAAAAATAGACAGTAACGAAGGTCTTCCGATCGGTACTTGAAATTAGACGATCACCCGGTTATCTGGGCATTGCGAATTTACAATTCCCACCGGCCTTGATGATCTGCTAACCACCGCCTCATTTTTTTGTTGATTTTTTTTGAGAATCGCAATAGGCTTTTGTCGAATCTGTTTATTGAAACACAGAGCGCGAATTTTGCGGCGTTATCGACACAAGGTCATGGCCTCAATGGGGTGGAGATTTTATGAGCGACGAAGAAAAGAACGCTGTCGAAACAGGAGCAGGGACCGCGACGGCCAGTAAACCGGCCGAAGAACACTACCCAGACGAACATACTACCGAGCCCAACGCTGCGTCAGGCGGGCGGAATACCGGCGAGATCGTCGCTCCGGCCAAATGGCAAATGCCTAAGCCTAAGTTCCGGAAAACAAGCGGTTATCTTCCTCAGGGCTATTTGCAGGATATGCACGCAGCGGCGGCGTCAGCAAAGGCTTCTGCGGGATCGGAAGACACGACGAGGGAACAAGCAATGCCGGCCGCACCGGATGCCGCAGCTGCCGAACCTATTCAGATAGAGCCGCAGCCCGACATCTCGGAACAGATCGTGCTGGATGAACCCCTTTCCGAGACTCCGCAGCACCGCGTAGATCAGAAAGGCCGTTCCGGCACCGCCCTCGTCGTTCTTGGAGTTTTCGGCATCCTTTTCTTTCTCGCCGTCTTTATGGCGGTGGTGTATTTCCTCTTCTTGGCAGAAGCTTCGGATACTACTAACTTCTAGGCCGGGACCGTGTTTTCGGCGACGGCTGCCGATCGATCAAAATCGGAACGGGCCGGTACGAACTGTCGCACGGTCTTTCACTAGATCAATCTGGTTGTTCACACCGGTTTTTACCGACATTTGCCGTCCTGAACCCTCATTTTGCTTCCCAGGCGTCAGCAAAATCCAGTTTTTCGGGTCGTCTTTCCAAGGCCGAATACCGCCTATTCGCAGGCAAGAAAGTAGCGAAATGGCCGGTTTCGGCGGTAAAATGTGAGGAGGGCGTTTTTGAGGCCCGCGTTTATGTGACTATGGCGGAGTATCGGCTAAAATCGGACAACGGAGAATTCGTCCTCGGAAGTTCCGTGGTCACATTGGGCCGCACGTCGGAGAATGACCTCGCCTTTCCGAATGATTCGAATGTCTCGAGGTTTCACGCTGAGATCGAGCCTCGCGGAAGTGAATTTTGCCTGATAGACCTAAACAGCAGTAACGGGACTGCAGTTAACGGTGCCAGGGTCAGTGGTGAGGTTTTTTTGACGCCTGGCGACCGCATTCTCCTTGGCGGCTCAACGGAGATCGTTTTCTCAAGCGGCACAGAAGATAAGCCCGCGGACGAAAAGGATGTATCGGAGCCGGAGGTTATGGTAAACCTTCCGCCTATTTCGACCGCGGGCGGCCAGATCCCGTCGCTCGCGTCACCGCAAGCGGCGAGTTCGGGATCACGGACGATGTTGATGGTTGCCGGTGGGGCTGTGCTTCTCGCTCTGGTTGTCGTCGGCGTGGCTGGCGCGATCTATTATCGAAGCTCGTCCTCGTCCTGCGACGCCCGAGCAACGATCCTGAACCCGGAGCCGGGTTCAACCATATATGAACCTACCGAGATAGAGTTGGATATCGAAAATTCTGGTTGTGTAGCACGTGTCGTGTACACACTCGATGGTGAGGATTTTGCCAGCTCCGACATGCCGCCGTTCACCGTCGTTCTTGACCCGAAGGACCATCCGGAACTTGCAGACGGGCTCGACCACAGCCTGGGTGTAGTCCTCATAGACGATGATGGGCTCCGGATGCCGCAGTTGGACACCTTGCCGCTTGCGATGGAAACCAGGTCGATCGCAAAACCCGAGCCGAAACCTGAAGCGCCGGTTCCGGGAGGGGAAAAGCCTCCGACACAGCCCGGCAAACCTGAACTAACGCTCATCCAGGTCCAGGAAATGACAAATGATCTGCTGAAGCAATTTTCCAGCAGCCAAAGGTATAATGTCTCGAATCGCCAATTTCTGACGGAAGTTCAAAAAAAGACGGGAGAATTCGCTCAGCAAGGATACTTCGAACGTGCAGGCAAGTATCGTGACCCGATCAACGTCGCGTTCGTTCGTGAATCGAACCTAGACGCATCAATCGGATATATCCTGGCAATGAGCCGTTCCCGGTTTGATCCGCAGAAGCAGGGATCCGAGGAAGGCTTGTGGCGAATGAGGGCAGATTTTGTAAAAGAGAATGCCTACGACGGCTCATGCGGCGGCCAGAGCTATTCAGAACCGGGCCAGTCTTGTGCGGCACGTGCTGCGGCTGTGTATCTGAAGGCCCTGATCCACGGCGTTTTCGACGGCGATCCGATTTACAGCATAGCTGCTTTTGGCAAGACGACGGCGGAAGCGACCACATGGAAAGCGACCTTGCCGGCGAATCGATCGGACGTCTGGAACTCGATCAAGACGGCACCGGAGCGTGAACAAGTCGTGCGATTTTTTGCTGCGGGCATTGTGGCGCAGAACCCGCAGCGATTTGGCCTGACGCGTGATCAGCCGATCTCGAATTTATACCCGTAATGCTTGAGGTAAAGCTTACATACCCAACACCCGACGGTTCGCGAGAGATATCTATCGATGGCGACCGGACAACCTTTGGACGCGGGAGCGAAGCCGTCCATCGGTTTGCAGACGATGGCCTGTCGAGGCTGCACGCGACCGTTTATCGCGACGGCGACCGGGTTTGGATAGTTGATGAAAATTCGTCGAACGGCACTTTTGTGAACGGCGTCAGGACCGCTCCTGCCGGTACACCCCTTTCTAACGGCGACTCGATCCGTATAGGGCATCAGACGGAACTAAATGTGCGGATATCGGCGAAGCATTTTTCGCAACCGGCCGCAAACGTTCTGCACGAAGACCCACCTGCGATGGCGGTAACCGGGCAGCCGGTTGGCATCGGGATAATCCCGGTAGCGGTCATCGCATTCGCGATCATGATCGTAAGCCTCTCAGCCGTCTTTATAGGCTACACCGTGCTCGGAAGCAGTAGGCCGCAGGTCGAGCAAGCCGACTACGAACCGGATGAACCGTATTCTGAGCCGGGGTCAAAGCCGTCGACACGGCCTTCGTCGGGCCCGGCGTCGAAACCCACGGCAAAGCCTGTCGTTTCTGACGAACAGCTGGAGCCTTTGAAAAACGTCCCGACATTCGCCGAACCGCCGGTGCAGGATATACTAAAGGGCCGAAAGTATCTTGAGTTGTCAGACTCAGAGAAGCGGCAGTATGTCAGTGATCGGGCGATGAAGATCGCGCAGGTCATAGGAAATAACAGCAGCGAGCCGATACCGGCGGCAGCACTCGACAAGATCAAGGCCTTTGTCGATGCGTTCGCAAAAAGGGCAAATGTAAAGCCGCTTTCGGGCTGCCGATTTGGTGACAACCTCCAGGTAACATACGAAAGGGCCAGCCGCAATGCTCCATTTATAATCAAAGCATTTAATGAAAAGGGTACCGATCCGCGCATCGGGCTCTACCTGGCGATGATCGAATCGGAGCATTGTGTTTGTCTGCAAAGCCCGACCGGGCCTCTCGGGATGTTCCAGTTCACGAAGTCTACCGGCGAGATTCATGGGCTAAAGACCGTCAGTGGAGCTTCGCCCTCAAACCCCGATGAGCGATGCGAGCCCGAACCATCGGCGCGTGCCGCGGCTTCCTATATGAAGTCGCTAACCGGGCGATACGGCACCGGCCCGGCCAGCGTGCCTCTCGCGATCGGCAGTTACAACAGCGGCGAGGGCGGCCTGAGCTCGAATCTTGTGAAGGCGCTTGAATCTAATTCAGGATTGCCGCGAGATTTCTGGACTCTGATCGCTAACGGCGAAAAGCTCTCGAAACAGTTTCAAGCGGAAAACTTCAAATATGTTCCGAAGTTCTTCGCTGCAGCCATTATCGGTGAAAATCCTCAGGATTTCGGCCTGCGGCTACAACCCCTTTCAACCTATTCTGGTTAGGGCATGATCGCTGCGCGGCAAACTCCGAATGCTCTGCGGGCGGCTTCCAGTTGAGTGCACGATGGAGCGGCTAACCCTAAAATTCATCGATGAGGACGGGACCGAGCAGCGCGTTGCTGTGGGCGATTCGGCTTTCACAGTTGGCCGTCACTCGGCCTGCGACCTGACGTATACCGACAGCCGGCTATCAAGAGAACACGCCCGGTTAGAATCTGATAACGGGAAGTACACCCTGACCGACCTGGGTTCCAGCAACGGAACCACCCTTAACGGCAGCCCCGTGACCGGACCGGCCCATTTAACCGATGGCGACCGGATCGACCTCGGCGGCGGGCTCGAAATAGTTGTCGAAGTCGCCCGCGAACCTGATCCTAACCCGGTTGCACCCGTCGCTGCGCCTGACGCTCCAGGCTCGGCTCCAGACATTGGAATGCCTTCTCAGCCGGTTGCGGCGCCGCCCGTCTCATTAGTGGCTGCACCGCCCGACGGAGGCATCCCAACCGCACTCTTCATCGTAGCTCCACTCTTGGCGATATTCGTCTTGGCGGTCGTGATCGGCGGCATCTTCATCTTTGGCGGCAGCGGCAAGGACGTCTCTGAAGCAGATATTGACGATGGCCCGGCGTACTCAGATGATGACGATCCAGACTACGACGAACCTGTGACAAGAACACCTGCTCCCCGCGATTCGCCGCAAACGGGAACGCCGCCCGCCGGCCCTTCCTCTTCGCCATCGACCAGCTCGCCTGGGAACTCCTCGACCGCACCGTCGGGTGTTGAAAATACCGAGAGGGCCAAGGTAGAGCGAAACTCGACCAGCTTTGTACGCCAAATGGCCCGGAACGACCCTCGCGCCTTTCTGACCGGCGAACAAGCCGCCGCCGTCCAGGCCAAGATCGGCCAGGTCGGCCGCTCTTCCGCGATTGCCGACAACATCAACTCGGCCCGAAGGAACGCATCGGCGATAAAGACGCTGGCTACGCAAAAAAACCTACGACCGCAGTTTCTTGCCGTCGCTACCATTACAAGGCTTGGATCGTCGCGTGGCGATGTTCTGCAGGCGGCGCAGGCCGTGGCAGAAGTTTACGAAAAACTCCTGATCCAAATCGGGGACGAGAACTTCGACGACGCCTTATTGATGGTGGCGGCATATGACCAGGGCGCGGCGGGCGAGACCATGAAAATGCGTAATATGCTCCAGTCTATTGCGGAAACGCCCGGGTCGCCGGGGACTCGTGAGATACGCTCGATCTGGTATCTGCACAAGGCAGGGCGTATCAATCAAGCCGAATACGACCGTGCCCTCACTTTTCTCGCTATCGGAACCATCGCGCAAAATCCCAAGGAGTTCGGCGTCAATACCGAAGCACTGCGGTTTTGAAGACGCCGGGGCAAAAGGAGGCACTTGGCCATGAATAATGAAGAAATGGTATCGGGGGAACTCGCGCTAGCCATTGGCGGCGAACGATTCGACTTCGAATTGACGATCCCCGCGACTCCTGTAAAGCCGCAGCGGATGCTCCCGGTGCTTCAGAAGATGACCAATGAGATCGTCTCTCGCGGGGTTCAACGGGTTAACGAAGCGGGCAAGACCATTTCGTGCAAGGCTGCGTGCGGCGCATGCTGCCGCCAGCCGCTCCTGATCTCTGAAGTTGAGGCGTTCAACCTGGCTGAGCTTGTCGAATCAATGCCGCTCGAGCGGCGACAGACCATCAAGGCTCGCTTTCGCGAAGGAAGGGAGCACTTTGAAAAAATGGGCTGGTTCGACCGTTTTGACGATTTCAGTGAGCAGGCAAAAAAGGGAAAGTCCGATGAGCTGGGGCGCGCGTTTGTCGCTCTTTTGTCCGAATACATCGATCAAAGGGTCGCCTGCCCGTTTCTCGAGAACGAGTCCTGCTCGATCTACGAAGACCGTCCCCTGATCTGCCGTGAGTATCTTGTCACGTCGCCCTCGGAGAATTGCGCCAACCCGCGCCCGGACAATACGGAGAAGATCCCTTTGAGCGGCAGCCCTTCAAAAGCATTTGCCGCTATGGTCAAAACTCCTGATTCCGAAAAACCTTCAACATTGATACTCATCCGGCTCCTTGAGTTTGCCGAAACGCATACGGATAAATTTGGGGAAAGGCCCGGGCCTGAATGGATAGGGGGATTTATGCAAAGGCTCACGAACCGGGAAACCGAGGGACTGCCCAAAGAGGCGAGCCAGGCCAGCCCATAGTTTCCCGATCGGTTTCGCTACGACCAGCCGGCTGCAGAAGCCAGCTAACCGTGATTGGGCGAACCCTTCACGCTTCCGCTATTTACTATTGCTGCCACTTCGTTTTACTATCTTAGGTCTAGCCTTTTGTTTATGAGCAAATACCGTCGAATAGTTTGGAACGAAGGGATGCTTCTGACCCCGCATCACTTTCAGCAGGCTGATAATTATCACGAGGAATTGCTGAATTCGCGGGTCCGGTCGATGATGCAGCATGAATACGGCGTCATTGATCTCCGTGTTAATAACGAAGCGATCGCTAATGGGAATTTTCAGATCACGAATTGCCGGGCGGTATTGCCGGACGGGCTGATGGTAAACGTGCCCGACGCAGAAGCCGTACCCGATCTTAGGCCGGTCGGGAACCATTTTGGTGTCGAAGCCGAAAAACTGGGCGTGCACCTCGCGATCCCTGCGCGAAAGATCGGCGAGGCAAATTTTCAGGCAAGCGGGGCCGAGGCCAACGGTAACCTCAGGTTTTCGCAGGAAGGTTCCATGGTGAAAGACGAGACCAGCGGCACCAACGAGCAGCCCATAGCCTATGCTAGAAGTAATTTCAAGATCATCTTCGACGATGAACTGCGAGACGGGTTTACCTCGATCAAGATCGCCGAACTTGAACGAACGCCGACCGGGCAACTAAAGATCGCCGAGCAGTACATTCCGCCGATACTGAAGGTCTCGGGCTCGGAGTGGCTTGTGAACATGCTTCGGCAGTTGGTTGAGATCCTGATAACAAAAAGCGGCAGTCTCGGCGAACAGCGGCGTTCGAGCAATGCGTCATTGGCGGATTTTACGACCTCAGAGGTGGCGGTATTCTGGCTGCTGAACACGATAAATGCGTCGATACCTTCGATGGCCCATTTTTTCAATTCGCCCGTCGTGCATCCGGAACGGCTTTACCTGGAAATGGCGACGCTTGTCGGCAAATTGATGACCTTTTCGATCGAAAGCCATCCGAAGGATATCGTCAAATACGACCACGACGACCTGTACTTTACGTTTTACAGCCTTTCGACCCAATTGAAGGATCTGCTGGAGACCGTTATTCCGAGCCGATGTGTTCCGATCCCGCTTGAGAAGACTCGTGATACGCTTTACGTCGGACGCATCGAGGACGAGCGACTGCTCAAGGAAGCGGAATTCTATCTTGCGGTCAAGGCCGAGATGCCCGAGGCAAGATTAATGGAAGGCGTCCCGCGCGTCGTAAAGATCGCGTCTCGGGATGTCATCGACTCGGTGATCGGTTCGGCATTGCCCGGCGTCGTCTTAACGCTGGCAAGCCCGCCGCCGGCACCGATACCGACCCGTGTCGGGTTCAAATATTTCAGGCTCGACACGATCGGCCCTTATTGGAACGGCATCAACGGATCAAAAGTGATCTCAGTTTACGTTCCAAACGACATCCCGGATGAAAAACTTGAGATGTACGCGGTAAAGCCCTGATCGAATATATGAAAGTCCTAAGCCTTGCCGTAATGTTTCTCGTCGTGACGCTGAATGTGAGCGCCCAGCGAGCAATAGACTGGGCGAAGGCGGACTCTGAGATTGTAAGGCTCGTCCCGAGCACATTCTCTGAATTGCCGCAGGACTTAGTGAAGGATCTCGAGAAACGGGGCTGCACGATCCCGCAATCATACGCCGTTAACGAACCTCACAACGCTGTCGGCGGTGAATTCCGGCGGAAGGGGCAGCAAGATTGGGCCATTCTTTGTTCAATAAATCAAAGTTCCTCTATCTTGGTCTATTGGAACTCCTCGCCGAAAGATATTTCCAGAATCGCCAATATTGAGGACAGCAGTTATCTTCAGGATGTCGGTTTCTCGAGGTTAATTGAAGCGGCGGATGCGGAATATATTCTCAGCCATTACAAAGCCTATGGTGGAACGAAACCTCCAAAACTCACCCATCAGGGGATAAATGACATTTATGCTGAGAAAGCTTCGGGGGTTCATTATCTACACCGGGGCAAATGGCTAAGACTTCAGGGAGCAGATTAATGAGTGAGGCCGCTTCAAAAAACGATCTTGTCACCTTTGCCGGTCCGGTCTTCGACCTGATCTTGAGGCTCAGGGCTGGCATCGTTTCCCCTTCGAACGACCTTCGCCCAAAGATCGCCGGGATGCTCGAGGACTTTGAGAAGCGGGCCGAAAGATATCGTTTTAACCACAAGATCGTCCAGGTATCGAAGTTTGCGCTTGCTGCATTTGTTGACGAAACGGTCCTGACAAACAATTTCCCACTCAGGAACGAATGGGAGAAAAACCCGCTTCAGCTTGAATATTTTGGCGAACAGCTTGCGGGCAATAAGTTTTTCGAAAAGCTGGAGGCGATGCTGAATCAGATCGAAGCAACGGCCGATGCCGTTGAGATCTATTACTTCTGTATGCTGCTCGGCTTCAAGGGCCGCTACGCAATTTACGAGCAGGAAAAACTTCTGGCGACAATGCAGTCAACGGCCAATGCACTTGTGAAGGCGGGAAAAATAAAGCCGGTAGAGCTTTCACCGCATTGGCTGGCGAATGATCAGCCCCTGCCGGCCGAGCGGCGAGGGATGCCGATGTGGGCAAAGATCGGGGCCGCCGCCCTTCTCGGCCTTGCGTTTATAATTTACTTGGGAATGTTCGTCCTGTCGTACAAGTTCGTGCAGGATACTGTAGATAAGCTGGGAGTATGATGCTCGGGTTAAGTCGTTTATGAAGATGCAGTTGGGACAATTGAAGTATGCCCTTGGACTGGGCGGAATGATGTCTTTTTATGGCGTTGTTGCGCTCGTCATTCTGCTGCTTCCCCCAAACATGTTCGGCGGCCGCACTTATCAGATCGTCGTCATTGCATTGATCCTGCTGACGCTTCCCTTTGCCCTAATAATAATGTTTGTAGGGTCTCGCAGGGCAAAGAAAAAGGCGAAGCTGGCGGAAGAGGCCGCTTCTGGGCAGCAAGCCGCTGACGGCAGTGCCCCACCAGCAGCGGGACAACCGAAGGCCGCATCTGCCCCGGTCGGCAATTTTGCAAACCTCACCAGCGGGACTGAAGAAACGGTCCAATTCCTGCGGTCGTCAAATCTCGGGGCGGGCGGCCGGGAAGCTGTCTATTCGCTTCCATGGTATCTGATCGCCGGGGCGCCGAGGGCGGGGAAAAGCTCCCTTGTCCTTAGTTCCAACCTAAATTTTCAAACGCTTCCCAGCCAGCGGCAATCGGAACAGAAATTCGTTCGTCCTACAGGCAGTGTTGACTGGCGGGTTACTAGCGACGCCGTGTTCGTGGACACTGCCGGCCGTTACCAGACCGAAGGCGTCGATTCCGAAGAATGGGCGTCCCTTCTTGAAACGATCAAGAAGTATCGAGGCAATAGGCCGATCGACGGCTTTCTCCTGGTGGTTGATACCGCATCGATCCTAAAGGCCGACGAGAGGCAGATGGAGGAATTGGCCAAGGTGCTTCGAGCCCGTCTCGACGAAACGATGCAAAGGCTAAAGGTTCGGTTCCCGGTTTACCTCGTGTTTACACACGCCGACACCCTCGAAGGCTTTCGCGATTCATTTTCGAGCTCGAAAAACGAGGATAAGACGCTCGTCTGGGGTGCGACCATCCCGATCGAAAAGAGCGAAAATGCCCAGGCACTTTTTGACAGCGAGTACGAGACTCTGCACAACTCGCTGATGAAGCGAAGGATAGTACGATTATCAGCACCGTTCGCACCGGTTCGGCAGTTGAGGATCTTCAACTTCCCTCTCCATTTCGCCTCGGCTCGGAGAAAATTTGGCACTTTTATCAATGCACTCTTCCGGCCGAATCCCTTCAGCGAGAATCCGTTTCTTCGCGGTTTTTATTTCACCGCGTCACCCGTCGCAAAAACGAACGGCAATTCGCCGCCAATGGTCAGTTCCGGATATTTCACCGAGCGATTGTTCCGCGACGTGGTTCTGAGGGATAAGGATCTCGTCAAAACGGCGGTCGAATCCCGGAAGCGGCCTCCGATCCTCGGTTGGTTGATGACGATCCTCGGCGGCCTGCTCATCTTTGCCCTGCTTGTGATGGCCGGAGTTTCGCTCGCTAATAACCGAAAACTGCTTGGAGTGGCCGAAGAACGGGGCCAGGAACTCATCCGAATGGTCAAGACCGATTCGGGGAAGAACCCGCTGGAAAAACGCGAAGACGCCGTTCGGGCAGAGCTGAATCAGACGGAAAATATGCGTCAACTTCTTGCCGAGCTTGACGACTATGACCGCAATGGCCCGCCGATCTACATGCGTTTCGGCCTCTACTCCGGGACTAAGGTGTACAAAGAGAATCTGCTCCCGGTTTACCTTGGTGTCGTCGAACAACGCTTCAAGGATCCGGCCGTAAAGAAGCTTGAGGCAGAGCTGGCAAAATTTGCAGCGGGCCGAGCGGTTGCCAATCCGTCGCGGCTGACCGAGGAGGAAGAGAAGCAGCTCGAAAAGCATTTGAATATGCTAAAGGGCTATATGATGCTTTCCGGCACATATAAAGTACAGGCGCAGGCCGGGCACGTCGCTAGCGTGCTTAAGGAATATTGGCTTTCCGAATCGAAAACACCGAGCGATATGCGTGGGATCGCGGAGTTGCAGCTCGATTTTTGGGCACGCCAGATCGACCGTGACGATGTCGGATTTCCAAGGATACAGCTTGATCAGAAGCTCGTCCTTGACGTTCGAAACCGCTTGAAGGATTTCCCGGCCGAATATCGCTACCTCAGCCGAAAGGTTACCGAGATCTCAAAGCAGGTGGACGACTCCGTCGGCCAGACAACGGTAAGCCGTATCCTCAGCGACGGAGGGGCCGATACAAGCGTAATGACCGGAACCTACACTCTGCCCGGAGCCTATACACGCCTCGGCCTCGAACAGATGAAGGAGGCGATTACCAACGCGGACGAAGAGATGAAGAAGGACGACTGGGTGATGGGTGATGCGGGCCGTGAGGTAGCAGCATCGACTTCCTCAAAGAAGTCCCAGATCGAAGACCGGTATTACCGCGACTACGCGATCCACTGGCGCCAGTTTGTTAGTTCTGCCGATGTACGGCAGTTCAGGAACCGGGACGATGCGGCTTCAGCCATACAGGCTTTCTCGCAGCCCAATTCGCCGATGACAACGCTGCTTCGCGAAGTAGCCAAACAGACGAATCTCTCGCAGGAACCTGAAAGCGACGACTGGTGGCCGTGGATCAAGAGCTGGTTTGTAAAACCTTCAACCACCGTCGGCGACAGCGAACCTGAAAAGGCATTCCGTCCGCTCTTCGACTTTGTCGGCGGAAAACAAGCAAAGGACAAGGCCGCTATTGACACCTACGCTGCGGAGATGAACAGGCTGCTCACTGCGCTAAATGCAAAGGCCGCAAACGATTCAGCGCTGAAGAAAGTTGCCGAAGAGTTTACCGCGAACGACATTGATACCCTTGAGATCAAAAGGCGTGAAGGCGCGATCTCGGGCCTGACGGCACCCTTTAGCGCAACCCCGGCGAGCCAGGATATCGCTGCGTTGTTAATGAAACCCATCGGGCGTCTGCGGTCGTTGCTCGGTGCAGGCGGAAAAGAGCTTTTGGTCAAGACGTGGAACGACCAGATCCTGCCCGGCTCAAAGGAGATCGAAAAGGGATTTCCGTTTGAAGAGGGTTCCGGAGAATCTGACCTCAAGAATCTTACGCTGTTCCTTGCCCCGGGTGAGGGAAGGCTGTCGAAGTTCTTTGATGAGCGGCTCAAGAATTACTTTGAAGAGTCGGGAGGCCAATATCGGGTCAAGGAAGGAAGCGAGATCCAGTTCTCCGACGAATTTGTTGCATACATCAATAACGCGTTTGCCTTACAGAAAGCCCTGTTCGGCACGAGTCCGACACCGAAGTTCGAATACGAATTTGCCTTCAGGCCGGTACGCGACGCTTTGGTCGAAATAACGATCGACGGGCAAAAGACGACTTCCGAAGGCACCGGTTCCCTTCGCGGAACGTTCCCGGCGGCCAATGCTTCCGAGACGGGAGTGATCCTGAAACTTGCTTCGACGTCCGGGACCACAGGAACTTCCTCTCCTGGAACTACGGGCTCGCCCGATCCTGGAACCTCGTCAGCTGCTCCGGGCGGAGCATCGGGTGATCGGGTGTTTCAGGGCCAATGGGGCCTGTTCAGGTTCGTTGACGCGGGTGGGCCGGCAAAGCAGCCCGGCGGCGAATATCTTTTGAACTACACGGTCGGCGGAAAGACCGTGACCGCCACGATCAAGGCGAGCGGCGGCGACCTTTTCGATAAGAACATGTTCCGGCGAGTTCGGGCACCCGAGAGTTTTATTAAGTAGTGCGCCGATCGCTGGAGTATAGCGGCGGTTTTCTATTTGACCCATTTAGTACGAGACTCGAGGATTTTGGGCTGGTCCGATCCGGCCGGATTCCGGCGACACTTAATTATATGAACGATGCAAAACTCTTTCTTGATCGCGGCGATCTTTCCGCGGCAGTCGAAGCGGCTCTGAGATTGGTAAAGGCCAATCCGACCGTTTATGCCGCACGATCGTTTCTGTTTGAGCTTTCACTTTTCTCAGGCGATTGGGACCGCGCCGACCGCCAGTTGGATACGATCGGGCATCAGGACGCTAATTCCGCGCTCGGGTCGCTTATATACCGACAGAACCTATCGGCCGAGCGTGACCGTCTAAAATTCTTCGCTGAAGGGCTGCGGCCAGAAACGCCGGACGCTCCGACCGATTATGTAAATGACCTGTTCACCGCGAACGATCTAATAAGAGAAGGCAAAACGGCCGAAGCCCGGGAACTGCTGGACAAGGTCGAAGAAGAGCGTCCTGCTTCGCCCTGTTTTGTCAATGGAGCGCATTTAAGTGACTTCCGGGACTATAACGAGCCGACGATGTGCGTCTTTGAGGCGATAGTAAAGGATTCATACGTTTGGCTGCCGTTCGAAAGTGTGAAAAAGATCGAGTTTCTCGAGCGAAAGTCTCTTAGGGACGTCTTCTGGCCTCAGGCCCAGTTCGAGCTAACTAACGGAACGACCGGCGAACTTTTCCTTCCTTCACTCTACGCGAATTCATGGAAAAGCGGCGACGATCAGGTGCGGCTTGGGCGAAGCGTGGACTGGCGCGAGGTTGGCGATGATATCTATCTTGGCGAAGGTGGCCGCGTTTTTACAATGGACGGCAAGGACAAAGCCATCCTCGATATTAGTTCGATCGAATTTATTTACGAATAGCGCCTTTCTCGTTAGGTGCTTTCAAAGCGTTTTTCGTTTAGAATGTCATCCGTTCCCCAAGATGTCTGGGTACGGAATGCATCTGCCCTGCGGCGAGAGGAGTGCTGGCTGATGAGTGACGAGCTGCGATCCCCCTCGGTGATCGATCTGGATGCCCTGTTTCAACCGATCTCGGAAGATAGACCTTCCGGCGAGAGTCTCCGTTATTCGGGGATCTACGACGAGATCGTTGAGGCTCGCCGCGCCGACGATAACCTGAATCAGGGAGAGTGGGTGACCGATCTCAAAGTTGCCGACTACCGAAAGGTGCTCGACCTGGGCCTGCCGGCACTGACTTCCCAGTCTAAGGACTTGCAGATCGCCGTCTGGGTCTCAGAGGCTTTGATACGGACCTCTGGCCTGGCAGGCCTTCGAGATGGACTCCTTTTGCTAAGCGGCTTTCACGAGAGATTTTGGGATTCCGCCCACCCTGAGATCGAAGATGGCGATATGGAAGGCCGAGCCAACGCAATGTCGTGGTTTGATGCCCAGGCAGCCTTGGCCATTAGGACAGCGCCTTTCACCGGCAGCAAAGGCTACAATTTCAACGATTTTGAGGACTCTCGAAAATACGACTTTCCCGAATCCATCGAAGCTCTGCCGATGGAAGAACAAACCCGTATAAGCAACCTCAAAGCCGAGGCCGAGAAAAAGCGAAGCGTTACCGCATCCCTTTGGAACGTCGAACGCCAGGAAACGCGACGCGCTCGGATGGAGATCATAAATTTCACCATCGATGAATGCTGGACGGCGTTTAACGACCTGAACCGGCTTTGCGAAGAAAAATACGACCGTAATCAGACGCCCGGTTTACTGACGTTAAAAAAATCCCTCGAGAACGTACACGAACAAGTAAAAAAGATACTCGAGCAGAAGCGCCTCGAAGAACCGGATGAGATCGACGAAGAAGTGACCGAGTCAGGCGGAGAAGCTGCAGCGTCCGGGCCCACGGGCGACGGTTCGGTCTCTGGCTCTATCGCCAATCGGAGAGATGCACTCAGGCGGCTTGCCGAGATCGCGGCATTCTTTCAAAAGACGGAACCGCATAGTCCCGTGTCGTATTTAGTACAGCGGGCCGTAAAATGGGGTAATATGGGTCTCGAATCGTGGCTTCAAGAAGTGATCAAAGACCAGTCGGTCCTTTTCCAGCTTCGTGAAACACTCGGGGTCGACGGCAGCGGCAGTACAAGCAGCACTGGTGAATCGCCGCCCCCGTCCGACGACCCATGGGCCTAATTCAAGTTTGAACTAATCAGTTATGACAAGGCGGGATGGATGAAGATTTGAATTCAATTTTAATCGATAAGGAGAACAAGGAACATGCCTAAGAAGGAAAGTATTCAGCATAAGATCGACCGAATCCGCCCGCCGCGGGTCCAGATCACGTACGATGTCGAGGTCGGCGGGGCGCTTGAGCTAAAGGAGCTGCCGTTCGTTGTCGGCGTGCTCGGCGATTTCGTCGGAAAGCCGGAAGAGCCGCTGCCGGGCGTTAAACAAAGAAAGTTTGTCGAGGTCGACCGCGACAACTTCGACCAGGTGCTCTCGGGCATGAAGCCGCGGCTTGCGTTCACGACCGAAAATAAACTCCAGGACGACGGAAGCAAGATGGGGGTCGAGCTCAAGTTTAACAGCATTGAGGATTTTGAGCCGGATAAACTCGTCGAGCAGATCGAACCACTTCGTCAGTTGGTAGACGCGCGTCAAAAACTTTCGGACCTGCTTTCGAAGATGGACGGAAACGACAAGCTTGAATCTATCTTGAATGATGTTATTGCGAGCGCCGACAAGCAAAAAGAACTGAGCGATGCTCTCGGATTAGAAGGAAAGGAGAAATAACCATATGGCTACCCAAAAAGAAAAAGGCGCTGTCGTCCAAACGGAAGAGGCCGCCGGTGAAGGCAGTTTGCTGGACAAGATCCTGACCGATGGACGCATGGCCCGCGACGACTTTCAGAAAGAACGCGCAAAGGACATGATCGGCGAATTCGTCAACCAGATCATGTCCGGAACGCTGACCATGTCCAAAAACATGGACCTGGCGATCAATTCCCGCATTGCTGAGATCGATCGCCTGATAAGCGCCCAATTGAACGAGGTAATGCATCACGACGACTTTCAGAAGCTGGAAGGATCGTGGCGCGGCCTGCATCAGATGGTCATGAACAGCGAAACCAGCACGCAGTTGAAGATCCGCGTGATGAGCGTGAGCAAAAAGGACCTGCTCAAGGATTTCGAACGCGCTCTGGAGTTCGACCAGTCAGCACTGTTCAAAAAGATCTACGAAGAAGAATACGGAACCTTTGGCGGTGCGCCCTATGGTGCATTGATCGGGGACTTCGAATTCGGCAACCATCCGCAGGATCTGGCCTTGCTTGAGAAACTGTCGCAGGTGGCAGCCGCCGCCCATGCCCCGTTCCTGAGTGCGGCTGCGCCGGACCTTTTCGGATGGGAAGATTACGGCGAGATGACCGAGGTTCGCGATGTGTCGAAGATATTCGATCGGCTCGAGTATGCTAAGTGGCGAAGCTTCCGTGAATCGGAAGATTCGCGTTATGTAGGCCTCACGCTTCCGCGAACACTTGGGCGTGTTCCCTATGGCGCGGCAACAAAACCGACCGAGTCTTTCCGCTTTGAAGAAGATGTGGACGGCAAGGACCACAAGAAATACCTTTGGAGCAATGCCGCCTATGCGCTCGGTACACGGCTTACCGAGGCATTTGCGATGCATGGCTGGTGCGTTGCTATCCGCGGAGTCGAGGGCGGAGGGCTGGTCGACGGCCTGCCGACCCACACGTTCGCGACGGATGAAGGCGAGGTCGCCGAGAAATGCCCGACCGAGGTGGCCATTACCGACCGCCGCGAAAAGGAATTCGCCGACAACGGTTTTATTCCGCTTGTGCATTGCAAGGGCACCGACTACGCTGCCTTTTTCGCAACACAATCGTGCAATAAAGCGAAAAAGTACGATACGGACGCCGCGAACGCGAACGCACGTTTGTCGTCGCAGCTTCAGTACATCTTTGCGGTATCGCGGTTTGCCCACTATCTGAAGTCGATGTGCCGCGACAAGATCGGAAGCTTTATGTCGCGTGACAACGCAGAGGCATTCCTCAACCGCTGGATCATGAACTACGTGACGCCGGATGACAGTGCGTCGCAGGCCGTTAAAGCCAAGTTCCCTCTGCGCGAAGCGCGTGTGGATGTCGCCGAGATCCCGGGAAAACCTGGCTGCTATCGAGCCGTCGCTTTTCTCCGTCCCCACTTCCAGCTTGACGAGCTCTCTGTCTCGCTCAGGCTTGTAGCCGATCTGCCGGCACCCGCAAAGGGTTAAGCAGTGTATGTTTTCGCAGACCGGGCAGTGCATTCCCAATGATTGGACTGCCCGGCTTCCCAACTTTCCCACGCTGTTCTGCAAAAAAGTTCAAGGGGTTCGTCGTATCAATGTTGCGGCCGCTGGCCGCTAACCAGAATGAAGTGGCCCGTTCACCACGACCAGAAGTCCGGGAAAGGTCCACGGGAATTATGAATAAAATTTTGACGACTTAAAGGAGATAAAATATATGGCTTCGATGGTAGATGCTTTTTTGAAAATTCCTGAGATCCCGGGCGAAAGCCAGGACGCAACACACGCAGGCGAGTTTGACCTTCAGGGTTTTGCTTTTTCACTCGCACAGAGCGGATCTATGGCAATGGGCGGCGGCGGCGGCGTTGGCCAGGCAAGTTTTAGCGACATTCCGATCACGACCTACGTCGGCAAATCGTCACCCGAACTTTTCCTTCGCTGTGCTTCCGGCAAACACTTTGGCAAGGCCGAGATCGTGGTTCGCAAGGCCGGCGACGATCCTTTCGAATACCTAAAGATCGTTCTCGAGGACGTTATGGTTTCCAGCTATAACGTCAGTCCGGGCAGCGGCGGCGAACTCGCTATGGAGAACTGGTCGCTCAACTTCGCAAAGATCAGCTACGCCTACAATCCTCAGAAAAAGGACGGAACTGGCGAGGGCTGGATCACCAAGTGGTATAACGTCAAGACCAACGAAAAAGGCTAATTGACTTACACCCGGGAAATTGCGTCGACAAATCCAAAAGACGCATTCTGATTGGTAAAGAGCAGGAGCGGTTTCGGCAGATTGGCCGGAACCGCTTCGGCGCTGTATCCGCTTTTGTTTTTATGGCCCGTACCGATCATGAGATCAGAATAACTCCCTCGATCCTCGATCGCTTGCTCGACTATGACACTAGTATGTCGCGGGAAGCCCCGCGCTCGCAGGCCCAATCATTGGCCGACCTGAAAAAGTCGGTAAAACGCGATCTTGAATGGCTGCTGAACACCAGGCACAACGGTATAGACATTGACGAAACGCTCGAGGAACTGAATGAATCGCTTGCAATATATGGGCTTCCGGACCTGACCAGCCTGAGCGTCAAGAACCCGAACGAACAAAACCGGATCGCGAAGGCAATTGAAACGGCCCTTCGTGTGTTTGAACCGCGGTTCATAAACGTCAAGGTAACCCTTGAACCGATTAATAATACTGACCGGCAGCTTCGGTTTCGGATCGAGGCCCATCTTGATATTGAACCCGTGCCTGAACCGGTCAGTTTCGACACCGTGCTTCAGGTCGGCAGCGGCGAATTCGCAATTGTCGAGAATTAACGGCGGCCTCACGCCTCATCGAGCCGGCCGCTATCGAACGATCAACCTATGCGCGACGAACTCCTTGGTTATTACGAACGCGAGCTGATCTTCCTTCGCCGGATGGGGGCGGAGTTCGCGGCCAAATATCCCAAGATCGCGGCAAGGCTTCATCTTGACGACGAGAAGATCGAAGATCCGCACGTTGAACGGATGATCGAGGCGTTCGCTTTTTTGGCCGGACGCATCGGCCTGAAGCTAGACGATGAACTGCCTGAGATCACCGAATCGTTCCTGAACCTGCTTTACCCTCATTATCTTGCACCCATACCTTCGATGGCGGTCGCCCAGTTCTCTTTTGGCTCGGTAACCGACAAGCTCACGGCCATTCAGCGGCTCGAACGCGGCGCCCGATTAAATTCACGGCCGGTCGACGGCACGCCATGCCGATTTCGAACGGCCTACGACGTCGATCTTGCCCCTCTCGACATCGAATCCGCCGGGCTGGAATCTGCTGCACCCAAAGACGGCAGGGGAATGTATGCAAATTGCCAGATAAGGCTCGGGATGCGGTGTTTCGGTGACGCGAATCTGTCGGAGCTTGTAATCGGTGCGACCGGTGAAAAACCGCGTTCGCTTCGGTTTTATCTTAATGGCGACCCGCAGCTCGTTTTTCCGCTTTACGAGATCATTTTCAACCATGCGACCAAAGTCGAGTTCAGGCCAAAGGAGGCACCGTTTGGGCAAAAGACTCTTAAGACCCTGATGAACCTTAGCCTGAAGCTGCCCGAGCCGGTGTTTATCCCGGCGGAAGATGCGATCAAACAGGTAGGATTCGCAGAACACGAAGCCGTTCTTCCATATACGAAGCGCTCTTTTTCAGGGTACCGGTTGCTGTCCGAATATTTTGCGTTTCCCTACAAGTTCTTATTCTTTGATATCCATGGTCTCGATCGGGCAATTGCTGAAAATTTTGGAAGCCATTTCGACATCATTATCCATCTGAAGGATGTTACACCGCCGATCGCCCCGGTTGTGGCGGAGACGTTCAAAATGGGCTGCACGCCGATCGTAAACCTGTTCTCACGGCTGTCGGACCCGATCTACCTCTCGCAGCAGAGATATGAATATCAGATCATCCCCGACGTTCACCGGCAATCCACAACCGAAATCTATTCCATCGACAGCGTCGTTTCAAACGACCCGCGTTCGAACACAACACGCGAATTTTCGCCCTTCTATTCGCTCAGGCATGCCTATGGTGAGCAGATGGAAAAAGCTTACTGGTATGCGGTGCGTCGTGATTCACAACGACCGAACGACGAAGGAACTGAGATCTTTATGTCGCTCGTGGATTCGAACTTCAACCCGAAAGTTCCGTCCGTGGATGTTCTCAATGTTAGAACGACGTGTACGAACCGCGACCTTCCGGCAAAACTCCCGTTCGGCGGCAAGGAAGGCGATTTTGAGATCGAGGGAACGGCTTTGCTTTCACGAGTGCGCTGTATCACGAAACCTACGGAAACGATCCGCCCGCCCCGGCGAAAGGCTGCACATTGGCGGCTGATCTCGCACCTTAATCTCAATTACCTCTCTCTGGTTAGCGGCGGCGGTTCGACCCCCGAGGCACTTCAGGAAATACTGCATCTGTATAATTTCAATGATTCATCCGTTACACGAAAACAGATCCTGGGAATAACGGGCATCGAGTCGCGGACCGTTGTTCGAAAGATCGGCGGCCGCGTCGGGGCGGGATTTGTTCGTGGATTTGAGACTACGCTGACCTTTGACGAAGATGAGTTTGTCGGAAGCGGTATGTTCCTGTTCGCTTGCGTGGTCGAGCGATTCCTTGGTCTTTACGCATCGCTAAACTCGTTCAATCAGATGATGCTGAAAACCAAGCAGCGCGAAGGCGTGATAAAACGATTCCCGCCGCGTGCCGGTGAGCAGGATCTTTTGTGAAGTTCAACGCGGATAGGTAATAGATCGATCGATACCGTTTCACAAGGGCGAAAATGGCAAACAAGCCGTTAAATCAAGTTCTAGCTGACGAGCCGTACCGGTTCGAGTTCTTCCAGGCCGTCCGTTTGCTGGAAAAGGTCTACCCGGAGAAGAAGTCGGTGGGACGAAGCTCGATGCCCGCAGATGAAGTGGTGCGCTTTCGATCTCGGATAGCGCTGGACTTTCCGGCCAGCGAGATCCACGAGTTCCGAGAGATCGAGGACAAGGCGACAAACGAAGGCCGTCTTGAGATGCTGGTGAATTTTATGGGAATGGCCGGCGTGAGCGGTGTCTTGCCCCAGCCGTACACCGATCTCGTCCTCGACCGGATTCGGCACCGCGACACGGCCCTTTGGTCGTTTCTTGACATTTTTACCCATCGCTTCGTTTCGATGTTCTATCGTGCCTGGCGAAAGTACCGTTTTCCAATCGGTTATGAGAGCGGCAATGACGAATTTACCGGTTACCTTTTCGATCTGGTTGGTTTGGGAACGGACGGCCTGCGCGGACGAATGCGATTGCCGGACGAGTCGCTTCTGCCTTACGCCGGCCTGATAGCTCAAAAGCCCCATTCGTGCAACGCGACTGAGAACATCCTTTCAGATTATTTTGGTGTTCCAGCGCGGATCAAACAGTTTTTCGGCCAATGGCTTGACCTTGACGTTTCGGACTATACTAGGTTAGGCGAAACGAACAGCAAACTCGGGGAAAGCGCTATTGCCGGTACACGCATCTGGGAACAGCAGTCGAAGTTCCGCGTTCAGCTCGGACCGATCGATTTCCAAAAATTCCAGGCGTTTCTGCCGAATGGCTCCGCTTCCGGTCCATTACACTCGATCATACGGTTTGTGGTCGGACTCGAGTTCGATTACGATGTTCAGCTAATTATAGAAAAACAGAATGTGCCCAGCACGATCTTGACAACGAGAGCGATGCGAAAGCCTCTTCTGGGATGGACGACGTTTTTGAAAACAGGCCCGTTCACAGCAGACGACGAGCAGGTCATTTTGCAGACCGGTAATTAAAAAAGGGATTCGACGGAACGCGGGTAACCCATCAAGAAATTCTGCGTTTCAGTGCCTCTGTGTTGAATAGCGGATAGGGAGAAAAACAATGAATGTAAACCTAAAAAGTCTAGTTGGAAGGCTGAACGACGTGTCCCGCACGGCACTTGAAAGTGCGGCCGGACTTTGTCTTTCCAGGACAAATTACGACGTGGAGATCGAACATATTCTGGCGAAGCTGCTCGAACAGGACGACACCGATCTTCATAAGATCGCTGCCCACTTCGAGGTCAATCTCGACAGGCTGACGAAGGACGTCAGCGTAGCGCTCGACCGCCTCAAGTCTGGCAATTCCCGAACGCCCGGCCTTAGCGATCGAATTCCACAATGGATACAGGACGCCTGGCTGCTTGCGTCCGTCGATTTTGGCGCGGCCCGCGTTCGCTCGGGCCATCTTATCCTCGCATTGCTTGCGAATGAACGTTTCTCACGGATCGCGAGAGAGGTCTCGAAAGAATTCGATCACATATCCCTTGAAAAACTTCAATCCGACTTGCCGACGATCACTGCGGACTCCGGCGAGGCGCGTGATGCTGTGGCGTTAGGTGAAGCAGGCGGCGTTTCGGACGGCTCGCCTGTTGCATCGGGCGTTCCGGGCAAGACCAAAGCGCTTGACCAATACACCGAAGACCTTACGGCGAAAGCGGCCGCAGGAAAGATCGACCCTGTTCTCGGCCGCGACTTTGAGGTGCGGCAGATCGTCGACATCCTTACGCGCCGTCGCCAGAACAACCCGATCCTGACCGGAGAGGCCGGCGTCGGTAAGACCGCCGTCGTCGAGGGTTTTGCACTGCGTATTGCTGAGGGCGACGTACCCGATCCGCTCAAGAATGTCGCGATCAGATCGCTGGATCTTGGACTGCTGCAGGCCGGTGCGGGTATCAAGGGCGAGTTTGAAAACCGATTGAAATCCGTCATCGAAGAGGTCAAATCGTCGCCGCAGCCGATAATCATGTTCATCGACGAGGCCCACACAATGATCGGTGCAGGCGGTAGTGCAGGCCAGAACGATGCCGCAAACCTCCTGAAGCCCGCACTTGCCCGCGGCGAGCTGCGAACTATCGCCGCCACTACCTGGGCCGAGTACAAGAAGTATTTCGAAAAGGACGCGGCGCTTGCCCGACGGTTCCAGGTCGTGAAGATCGATGAACCGGACGAAGCAAAGGCGATCGCGATGATGCGTGGCATCGCCGACAAGATGGAGGCCCACCACAACGTGCGTATCCTCGACGAGGCCATCGTTGAATGTGTAAAGCTCTCTAACCGCTATATCACCGGCCGCCAGCTTCCCGACAAATCGGTGTCCGTCCTCGACACGGCCTGCGCAAAGGTAGCGATCGGCCAGGGAGCGACACCGGCTTCGGTTGAAGACGCTACCCGGCGGATCCAGAACCTCACATCCGAGATCGAAGCCCTCGAACGCGAACAGGTCACCGGCGCGGGCCACGACGACCGGCTGAACGAACTAAGTGCTCGCCGGACCGAGACCGAAGAAGAATTGGCCAAGCTGAAAGAGCAGTGGGAAAAGGAAAAGGAACTCGTCGATCAGATCCGTAATATCCGGATCAAGCTCGAAATGACGAGACTCGACGGCAAGCTTGCAGACGCTGTATCGGGCAACGGATCTTCCTCAACAGGCGACACCGTTGCTGCCGCCACGGCCGAGGCAGATGGAGCACCTGGCGACGACGGCGGAGCAACTGCCGCCGCTCCCGCGCCCGAGGCTGCCACGCCGCAGGATACGGAGCTTCTCAAATCCGAACTGAAACGCCTTACCGCCGAGCTGAAAGAAATACAAGGCGAAGATCCGCTTATGCAGCCGGTGGTGAACGGGCAATCCGTTGCCGAGGTCATTTCAGGCTGGACCGGGATCCCGATTGGGAAAATGGTTGCCGACGAGATCAACGCCGTGCTTACCCTGCACGAGACGTTGAGCGAACGCGTGCTCGGCCAGGATCACGCACTTGAGGCGATCGCCCAGCGCATCCGTACGTCGCGTGCCGGCCTGACCGATCCGAAGCGTCCGATCGGCGTCTTCCTGTTGGTTGGAACATCTGGCGTGGGCAAGACCGAAACAGCTCTCGCGCTTGCCGAATCTCTCTACGGCGGAGAACGAAATCTGATCTCGATCAATATGAGCGAGTATCAGGAGGCCCACACCGTTTCAAGCCTGAAGGGGTCACCTCCCGGATATGTCGGCTACGGCGAGGGCGGCGTGTTGACCGAGGCCGTTCGGCGAAAGCCGTATTCGGTGGTGCTGCTTGACGAGGTCGAAAAGGCCCACCCGGATGTGATGGAGCTTTTCTTCCAGGTATTCGACAAGGGCGTTCTCGAAGACGGCGAGGGCCGCGAGATCGATTTTAAGAACTGCATCATTCTGCTCACTTCAAATGTGGGCACGGACACGATCATGAAGCTTTGCGCCGATCCGGACACGAAGCCCGAACCCGAGGGCCTGGTCGAAGCGGTCCGGCCCGAGCTGGTAAAGGCGTTCAAGCCCGCACTGCTCGGCCGCATGGTCACGGTTCCCTATTACCCGATCTCCGACGATATTCTCCGCCTTATCATCAAGCTGCAATTGGGCAAGATCAAGGATAGGATCGACGATAACCACGGCGCAGAGTTTTCGTACGATGATGCTGTAATAGAGACGGTGGCAAAGCGGTGCACCGACGTGGACAGCGGAGCCCGCAACGTTTACAACATCCTGACCGGCACGCTTCTTCCGGAAATGAGCGGCGAGGTACTTTCCAGAATGGCAAGCGGCGAAGGCATCAAGAAAGTGCATGTTTCGGTCGATGGCGACGAGAAATTTGTCTATCAGATAGGTTGATCGACGGTATTGACCAAGCCTTACCCGACGATCTTCTCTGCCGAAAACCGGCAGGCTATTAGTGATTTTGTCGGTGCCCCGGAGACCGAAACGATAGAAAAACCTATGCGGGTGAGCGGCTGGTTCAGCCGGCCGCCGCTTACCTGCATGGCTTTGTCCCGCAAAAACCCTCAACCTCTTTCGTCAAGAATTGCGCCGAGAATGTGACGGCAGCCGCAGAATATGGCTATAAAGACGACACAGAACGAACGGCTTATACAGCTTTCGACCCCGCTAGACAAGGATTTTCTGATCATCGAACGATTGCGTTGCAGCGAAGGACTGAACCAATTGTTCCGCATCGAGCTCGACATCCTCCACGAAGAGCAACTCGACGGAGCTGAGCCGACACCCGTCGATCCGCAAAAGCTGCTGGGTAACCCGATGATCATTTCGGCCCATCGTCCGGGTCCGACGACCCGCTATTTTAACGGGATCTGTATTAGTTTTCAGCAGGGATCGCGAAACCAGAGATTCTCAAGCTACCGCGCCGTCCTTGCTCCGAAGGTTTGGACTCTCACGCAGGTCTCACGCAGCCGCATCTTCCAGAACAAGACGGTCCCGCAGATACTCGACGAGGTCCTTGAGGGTTTTGAATTTGACAACGAGATACAGACCGACGGATTCGAGCCACGAAATTACTGTGTTCAATACCGCGAGAGCGACTGGGATTTTATCTCGCGATTAATGGAAGAAGAAGGGATCTATTACTACTTCGAACACACGGCGGAAAAACATCGCCTTATTCTTGGCAACATGCCCGGCTCACACCGAGTAACACCGACGGCCGAGAAAATTACCTACGCATTTGAGCGTTCTGAACTGCCGGACAGTTGGATCCCGTCTATTTATGAATGGAATTTCGTGGACAATATGTTCACTGGAACATATGAGCTCCGGGATTTCCATTTCCAACTTCCAACGAACAATCTTCAGGCGGTTCAGACCAGCATTTTCGATATCGGAAAAAACAAGGAGCTCGAGGTTTACGATTGGCCGGGCGGCTACGCTAAGCGATTTGACGGCATCGATCCCGGCGGAGATGAGAATTCTTCGCGACTGGACCCCATATTTCAGGACCGAGAGCGGACCGTCCGCATCCGGCAGGAAGAACTCGACATCGCCTATAAACGCGGGAACGGTATCAGCGACAGCCCGGCCGTCACGCCCGGCTACCGCTTTTCGTTCATCGACCATCCGAACAAGAAGTACAACATCGACTATGTCGTCGTGACGGCGGTGCATGAGGCTGTTCAATCCCCAACATACATATCCGGTGATACGGTGAATGACCCCTATGTCGTCATGTTCAGCTGCATCCCGCATGGAAGCGGCCACGCTCCGTTTCGCCCTGAACGAAAGACGCGAAAACCCATCGTGCATGGCAGCCAGACCGCGATGGTCGTTGGCAATCCGGGTGACGAGATTTTTACCGACAAATATGGCCGCGTTAAGGTCCATTTCCATTGGGACCGTTCCGACCACAACGACCAGAGGGCCTCGGCCTGGATCCGCGTTGGAACAATGATCGCCGGAAATAAATGGGGCACGATGTTCATACCCCGCGTCGGCCAGGAGGTCATCGTTGATTTTCTTGAGGGCGATCCGGATCAGCCGATCATTGTCGGCTCGGTCTATAACGAAAAGAACCTGCCGCATTACGAGTTGGACAAGTACAAGACCCTCTCGTACATAAAGACGCACTCCACGCCTAAAGCAAAGGGCTTCAATGAACTGCGCTTTGAGGACAAGGCGGCAAAAGAACAGGTCTTTGTCCACTCGCAGAAGCGCTACGATCTCCGTGTCCGCGGCTCGATGTACGAGACGTGCGGCGGCAGCCGAAATGAGGTCATAGGCCTGAAAGACCCTGAAAATCCGGGCGGCAATCTCACGGTAACGGTCGCGGGCTGCCACGATTTTCACATTAAGGAAGCTGAATATATTGGAGTCGACGAGAAGCGGAATGAAGCCGTGAAGGCCGAGGTCGTCGAAGATTATCAGAGCAGCCTTTTTACAAGGGTGGGAACGAAGGCGTCTCTCAATGCCCAAGAGATCATCATGGAGGCCGCGACCAAGATCAGCCTCAAGGTGGGCGCAAGCTGCGTCGTGATCGAACCGGCTCTCATTACGATCGCCGCGCAGATGGTCAAGATTAACTCCGGCGGCTTCGGAACCGAGACAGGCGATACTCCTATCGATGACCCGCTCGATGCCACCCACGCCGACACCGGCGAACCCGGTTATCTCGATCGTCCGCGGACCGGCGGAGGAACGGGTGGAAGAAACCGTCGTCAGCTAAAATCGCAGCATCATGCATATCCACCGCGCAAGGACGAAGATCCGCGGATCACCGCAATGCGCAACCTCCTCAACGATTCTCCACAGGGGCGGCATGCTCTCGAAGTTTATGAGCGTAATCAGGTTCAGCCTAGTTTCCGTCCCGGCGAGGGTTCGACCTTTGACGGTTCGAACAATAATATGAACATAAACCCCACACAGTCGCCTGAACGACAGGCCCTGGGGTTTGTTCATGAAATGAATCACGGGGAAGCACACCATGGAGGTGAGGATGCTGATATACAGAACCAGTCCCGGGAGGATTATGTTAACACCCAACTCAATGAAGAGACCGAGGGCGTGATTCGAAGCATCGAAGCTCGAAACGAGTTGATCGACGCGGGCCACAACAACGTGTCCACTACCAATTATCCTCTGCAGAATGAGTATCAGCAGGCTTATAATCAGGGAGAGGCGGATGCTCGGGCAGCGAATCCGAATATATCGGACGAAGATGCAGCGGCAGCCGGACGTGAGGCAGGACGGCAGCGAGTGCGAGACGGTTTTACTAACGGAGAGGTTCAGACGTCCAATACACATGAGTCGTACCCAGATTATTACGGCAACGCGTGGGATGCGGCGCATCCAGCGCCGGCCGGGCCTTAGTTAGCGAGAGAAGGGCATGTTCAAACTGATTACCTTGATTGCTGTTTGCTTGATGATGCAGCACGGATGCACAAAAGTTACAACTACCCAAAAAGGAAACAATCACCAGGGCGAACAGGTTACGGAGAAAAAAACAGTGAACGATAAAAAGGAGAATTTGGCGAAACGATTTGAGGTGTCCGATCCGGAAACCGCAGGACTGATCCGAGATAATGAAACGGAAGTGACCGTAGTCCCTACTTCATTTCTCCGCAACGGTGAAGTTTTCCTGTTGAATAAATTCGCCAAAACCAGGCCAGTGATGGTTTACGTCGGGATCGCCGGAGAAACTTTTTCGGTAATGTTGAGCGGAAATCCTGAAGGGTTCAGTCGGTTTCTCGCCTCTGCCAAAAGCGAATTTGTCAGCAGGGACCAACAGATCGAAGTAGCCCGTGGATTTCTGGAATGGACACGATCTAGCGACGAACGACTCGAGATCGTGGAAAGGGTTCAGGCAATTTCTCCGCGCCCGAACCTGAACGATATCCAAAAGAAAGCATTTGAGGAATTTAGGGAAAAATACTCAAAGATCGTCGTATCACCAAATTGCACAGGCGATGATCCTATCGAATGTAGTTTATACGCGGTTCACGAACAAGATCTCGTCAAGATAGGTTTACGGATCTTCCAGAACGGAAAGGTTGAGAGGTCTGAGACCGTCGTTGAGAAAGACCTTTTGATCCCGTACGCTTTATAAGGATCTTTTCAAAGTAAGGTTCGGGGAGCGGCAGTTACATCGAGAGTGCTGAGGAGATGCTCAATTGCGAAATGCAGACAGTTTGATCACGTTGGGATCTAAATAGTAAGTAAGGAGAGATTTTGCCAATGCCGCCAGCCGCAAGAATTACAGATTCAGTAGCTCACGCACTTCCGCCCGTTTTGACTGGCGGGCCTACCGCCGTCACCGTCCAGATCGGAATGCTCATGGCCTGGCGGGGCGTCGGTGCCGCTGCAGCCGCGGCCATGAAGTCTGCTAAAGCGACCTCAGATGCAGCGATCAAGACCGCCGAGGCCGCAACCGCAGCAGCGGCGGGTACACCCGGTGCCCCGGCTGCAAAGGCGGCGGAGGAAACGGCCAAAGCAACTGCAGCGGCAACAATGGGGAGCGCGATCACTGCGGCGGCGGGCGGCTCGGATATTCATGCCTGCGTTACTCCGCTTCCGATACCGCCGCACGGCCCCGGCATAGTGATTACGCCCTCTAGTACGGTGATGATCTCGCTGTTCCCTGCCGCGCGGCAAGGTGACGAGATACTCGAGGCGGTTGGCCCGCCGAACAAGATAACCGGTGGTTGCTCTTCGGTGCTCATCGGCGGCTAGGTTTCACAATTCGTGGTGATCCCACGGATACAGCCTTTAATGAAACTAGGCGGCTGCGGTTTCGCGGCCGTTATTACTTTGGGTTCTTGAATTCCTGCGCGATTGGGGCTATCCTCGTGGAAAATCATGCGTTAGCCCGGCCCGAAGTTATACGGTTTCTTGATCGACAAGCGGCAAGATCTAACGATATGCCCTAAGCCGTATTCTTATACTCTCGCGGAGCTGGCGGACACAAATAATATGTCAACAACACAGGACGGGCGCACCCTCCAACTGATGACGCCACTGGGAAAGGACTTTCTCCTGATCAACAGCTTTCGCTGTACCGAAGGGTTAAATCAGCTTTTTCGAATAGAGCTTGAGCTGCTGCACGAGGAACCTCAAGAAGGCTTCGTGCCGACGGCGATATCCGCGTCCGATGTTCTCGGCGCGTCGATGGCGCTGGTGGTGCTTCAAGCCGCCGCCTTCTCTGTACGGGCGTTCCATGGTATGTGCAATGTCTTCACCCAACGTGGACGTAGCAAGCGATTTTCTTCTTACAAAGCAGAACTCGTGCCGACGGTCTGGAAACTCACTCAGATCACGCAAAACAGGATCTTTCAGAATGTGAGCGTGCCGGATATCTTGAAGGAGGTCCTCAAAGGATTCGAATACAGAGACGAGCTTCAGGATAAATATGAACTGCGAAACTATTGCGTCCAGTATCAGGAAAGCGACTGGGCGTTTGCATCCCGCCTTATGGAAGAGGAAGGGATCTTCTACTTTTTCGAACATACTGACAGCCTGCACAGGCTGGTGATCGCAGACAAGCCGGGGTCGCATCCGCCGTGCCCGAATATGCCCGATGTCACCTTCGCCTTCGACCGTTCCGAGCTTGAAGACCAATGGATCTCGGCGATCTTTACCTGGCAGGTCGATGACGCGGTCCTGACGGGCAAACAGGAGGTTCGCGATTTCAACTTCCAGCTGCCAAATAACAGCCTTGAAGCGGTAGAAACAAGCCGATTTGACGTCGGCGGCAATCAAGTCCTGGAAAACTATGACTGGCCGGGCGGCTATGCGAAGCGTTACGACGGGATCGAAGCCGGCGGGGGTGAGCAGGAAAGTAAGCTGCAGAAGGTATTTCCTGATCGGGAGAGGGTTGCCAGCGTTCGCCAGGAAGAGCTTGATGTTCAATACACTGTCTATTCAGGTACCGGAAACTGCTCTCCGCTGACGGCGGGCCATAAATTCGCCTTCAAGGACCACCCGTTACGCACGTACAACGAAAATTACGTTCTCACCCGCGTCGAGCATTTCGCTTCCCAATCTCCGGAATACACTTCGGACCTGGAGGTTGATGGCAACTACGAAGTTACGTTCTCATGTATCCGGCACGGGGCCGGGCAGCCGACGTTTCGACCGCCTCGCATAACACCCAGGCCCATTGTGCACGGCAGCCAAACCGCATTTGTTGTCGGCCCGGGAGAGATCTTCACCGACAAGTATGGCCGCGTTAAGGTGCAATTTCATTGGGACCGCGAGAATTTTCTTGACCAGCGAAGCTCGTGCTGGCTGCGAGTTTCGCAAATGTGGGCGGGCAACACCTGGGGATCGATGTTTATACCGCGCGTCGGAATGGAAGTGATCGTCGATTTTCTCGAAGGCGACCCGGACCAGCCCATCATTAATGGCTGTGTGTACAATCCCAGCAATATGCCGCCGTATGTTTTGCCCGATAATAAGACCCGCTCCGTACTCAAATCGAATTCTCACGGCGGCGGCGGCTTCAATGAATTCCGCATCGAGGACAAAAAGGGCGAGGAGCAGATATTCCTTCATGGCGAGAAAGACCTGGATATCCGCATCAAGAACGACTGCAAGGAAATAATCCTGAAAGACCGGCATTTGATAGTTGAGAACGAGCAGTTTGAATTGGTAAAGAAAGACAAGCACTTGACGGTCAGGCACAACCAGAATGAGAAGATCGACGGGTCACTTTCACAGAATATAAAAAACAACCACCAGGAAAAGGTGGGCGTGAACTACGCTCTTGATGCCGGTATGGGTGTTCATATCAAGGCTGGAACGTCAGTGGTGGTCGAGGCCGGGTTGGCATTGACCCTTAAAGTAGGCGGGAGCTTCGTCAACATAAACCCGAGCGGCGTTTATGTAAGCGGACCGATGATCATGCTCAACAGCGGCGGGTCCGCCGGGAGCGGCTCCGGGGCAAGCCCCGAGGCTCCCAAAGATCCAAAGGAAGCTGTTAAAGCCGACGCCGGCAAGAAAGTACACGTTCCGCGAGCGCTCCCGCCGAAGCCGCCGCCGCAATTCACGTCGGCCGCGGCCTCGGTACAGGCCGT
>JBGSYT010000175.1:0-10750 GCA_041750855.1 Pyrinomonadaceae bacterium
CGCCTTCAGGCGGCTCTTTTTCGCGAGTGGCCGCCTGAAGGCGGGACTCTAAACTATTAAATAAGTCCCGGAGGCAGCATGCCGCCTAGTTGGCCTTTGAGCGTTTCCTCGACCTTTCTGTGGGCTTCGTTCAGTGCGGCAACGGCGAGGTCCTGGATCATCTCCGTGTCGCCGTCTTTTACGAGGTCGGGCGAGATGGTCAATTCAACAACCTCGAAATCGCCACGCATCTTGACCGTGATCGCACCGCCGCCGGCCGATGCTTCGACGACGGTCTCCTTCATTTTGCGGCCCATTTCTTCCTGCATCTGCTGGGCCTGTTTCATCATCGACTGCATGTCGAATCCGCCGGGTAATTTCATTCTTAAGAACCTCTCTACCAATAATTTTATCTGAATCCAATCGTATCTTCGCGACGGTCCGATTGCAAATAAACCGCATCGCCCGTCCATAAGGGGCCTGCTACATAGCACGTGCCGGCAGTGTGGTTAGCCACAGTATCCCGGCGTGCGAATCGCCGTTATGATCGGCGCGGCTTTGGTATATACTTGCTGCGTCTTTGAGGAGGACAAAGTTTATGAATGTGGACAAATTGAACGGTTTTTATAATTCGGGCACATCGCTGGCGCTTGGCCTTATCATATCGTCGTTGATCCTGGGTTGGGCCTATTCGGGAACAAAGAAGTCAGATGAAGCGATCACCGTGACCGGATCGGCGAAGCGTAGGATCACATCGGACCTGGTGGTTTGGAGCGCAGGTATTTCCGCTCAGGCTCCGCAACTGAGCGACAGTTATAGGCAGCTTGCCGACAATATCCCGAGAATAAAGCAATACCTGTTGTCAAAGGGTATCCCGGAAGATCAAATGACGGTATCGTCGATAACCACGACTACGCTGAAGCGTCGCGACTCTGACGGCAATGAGACGGGCGAGATCACCGGATACGTGCTTTCTCAGCAGGTCGAGGTAAGGTCGGCGGATGTAGCGAAGATCTCGCAGGTCGCCAGGGAAGCGACCGAACTGATAAATCAAGGCATCCTTCTTGAATCGAGCGAGCCACGCTTTTACTACACCCAGATAGGTAACCTGAAGATCGAAATGCTCGGCGAAGCGGCGAAAGACGGAAAGGAGCGGGCCGAAAAAATAGCTTCGAGCACCGGGAACTCGATCGGCGCCGTGCGTTCGGCGAAGATGGGCGTGCTGCAGATAACAGCGGCCGATTCGACGGAGGTGTCGGACTACGGTATGTACGACACATCGACGATCGAAAAGGATATGACGGCCGTTGTGAGCGTGAGCTTTGCGGTCAACTAGACGGCGTTCGAGACCATCAACTGCCTGGCCCTCAAGCGCAAAAACCTTGCGGCCGAGGGCCAGACAGTTGGTAGTTTGCCGTTAGTGCCGCATCTTTGACGGCCGTAATCGAACAAATATCTGCCAGCCGCCGTGCCTCGTGCCGCCGTAATAGGGGACGAGGGCCGGCGGATTTGAGTTTGCCGTCACCATCGCACCCAGCCCGACGTCGAGCCCTTTTCCCTTTACGATGTCGCGAACATAACCGATCGAATATGCTCCGACCCAGAAGACCTGGTCATGGAGCGGGTCGTCGTGTTCGAGGACCAGTTCGTGCCCGTCCTTTTGCACCCGTTCGAGCCGTCCGAAAACGGCGTTCTTGCCGAAACTGTAATCGGTTTCGAAAAGGAACGAGTTCGTCGCGTGGCCTTCCTTATAATTCTGTCCCCAAATGAACGAACTCGCCCAGTTGCGGTCCTCGCCGAGGACGCGGTTATACATCGCGGATGCGGTCGTCCGCCGCAGATGATCGAGGTCGGGTTCTGCTCGCTCGGGGTTCTTCAGATAGCCGTGCGAGATCTGAAACGCCCAATCCTTTGTCGGATTGAACGAAAAGCGCCCGCTGAAAGAATTTAGCCGAAGCTTATCGAAAGCCCAGCGGTTTTCGTCCGGCTCGGTGCCGTTGAAGACACTTCCCTCGACCTTGAACTTGCCGAAGTTATAGCCGCCTGTCACGACGCCCCAGGTTATGTGCGATGCATCCTGCCAGTGGTGGCCTATCGGAGCATCCGGATTGTTCGCACCCGAAGGCCGATGCATGAACATCGGTGGGCCGAGCGCCGGTTCGCCGACGATCCCGCCGTAAAGGAAGACCGACTGGCTCTCGGCCGTCTTGTGCGAGATAGACGCAGCAAGCTCCGAGATGAAGTCGTGCGGGTGCTGGCGGTCGTGAATCGGCTGGCCCCGATAAAGCTCGCCCGATTGATAAAGCAGCGGGTAGCCCCAGCCGCGTTCGATAAGCGGATCGAGGCTTGCCATAACACGAAGCCCGAGCTGCGTACGGTTCGACAACGGCCGCGAATACATCAGCATAAACATATTCGGGGCGTCGAATCGGCTTCGCCCGCCTTTGCCAGCGATGGAAACATCCCGGTCAGACCCGATCTGGGTATAACGGACAAATTGCGAGCCCATCAGCATCAACATCCCGCCGTCGCCATACATCTTCGACCAGGCGTGCATCGGCGAGGAATCAGGCAGCCACGAAGTACCGGACCCCTCGCGGTTCATCGGGTCGTTGATATCGACGGTCGAGGACATACGCATCGAATGCTCGGTGCTATCGCCAGTTTTTGCCGCATCGCCGTGGCCGGCATGGCCGGGTGAAGCCGGCGTCGGCTGCGGAGTGCCATGATGTCCGTGATCCGTGGGCGTTGGTGTAGGTGTCGGCGAATGGCCGCCGTGCGAATGTGGTGTAGGCGTGGGTGTCGGCCGGCCGTGATCGTGCTGTGCCGAGGCCCTTATTGTGAATGAAAGTATAAAGAACAAAAATAAAATGGCCTTCAAGGTTACCTCCCTTCAAAACAGTAAACGGGCTAACGGAAGCTAGGCCGAGAGCCGAAAGGCCGCAGATCAGAGCGGCGTTAATGTCGAAGTCATTGTCTTAAAGGCGCGGAGGTGCCCGAGACGGAGGAAGCGCGCGGTAATGCCCAGAATATGGAGAGACCGTTGGCCCATGCGCCTGAGGAGAGAAGGAAGCTACGAGAGACAGGGAAGGATCGCAGTTTTCAAATTTGGCGATATCATCGCTGTCGGCATCAGCCAGTGCGAATTTCTTTGAACCGGACTTGCCCGTTATCGCGCGAAGCGGTGTGCGTACGAAACAGTCGCAATCGGCTCCGGCGAGCGGTTGTGAGGGCACACCGTCCGCCACCGCAGCGGGTGTTTCATGTGAACTCGAATGGCAGGACGATGCGGCGTCGGCCGGAACCTCGCCAATGTCTCCGTGATGTGAGCAGGCACAAGCCGACACCGAAGCTACCAACATGCATACGATCGACGTGCTGATGAGAATAAATTGTTGGAGTTTTTGCCTGGCCACGACTTTATGATAGCGATTATATCCAATTTTTTAAACACCTGCCCGTGAGTCTGTTGAGACGCTTGGACCTGAAGTTTGGAAATTTGCTCTCGGCCTGCCGGTTTCACACTCGACCGTTCCGTGATAACATCGTGTTTCACAGATGAAAACCTACGTCGTAAAACGTAATGAGAGTTCGCTGCCCGAACGGCTGACACGGTACAAGAGCGAGTTGAACGAAGAGCAGTTTCGTGTGGTGACCTCGCCGCCGAAGGCGACGCTTGTCGTCGCCGGTGCGGGAACCGGCAAGACCCGGGCGATCACTTACCGCGTTGCTTACCTGATCGAGCAGGGCGTGTCGCCGCAGCGGATAATGCTGGCGACGTTTACCAACCGGGCGGCGCGCGAGATGCTGCGCCGTGTCGAGGCGCTCACCGGAAACCAAAACGTCCACCGAATGTGGGGCGGCACGTTTCATCGCATCGCGAACCTCATGCTTCGCCGTCACGCGGCGAGCCTCGGCTACGACCAAAACTTCACGATCCTCGACAGCGAAGACGCCCGCGGCCTGATCGATCTATGCATCGAGGACGCGGCCATTGATACAAAGGCGAAACGGTTCCCAAAGGCCGAGGTCGTGCAGGACATCATCAGCTATTCGACGAACACCGACCTCCCGCTCGAAAACGTAGTTGCCGGAAAGTATCCTTACTTCGAGATGCTGACGCAGCAGATCGGGCGCGTAGATTCTATCTATCAGTTGCGGAAACGGGAGCGGAACTTGATGGACTACGACGATCTGCTGCTGAACCTCAAAAAGCTTCTGGTCGAGCGGCCGGCCGTGGCGGACCTCTATACCGAACAGTTTCAGCATATCCTGGTTGACGAATATCAGGACACGAACCGGCTGCAGGCCGAGATCATCGACCTGCTGGCGGTGAAGCACAGGAACGTGATGGTCGTTGGCGACGACGCGCAGTCGATCTTTGCGTGGCGAGGAGCCGAGTTTACGAATATCTACGAGTTTCCCAAACGCTACCCTGAAGCCCAGCTGTTCAAACTGGAAACGAATTATCGATCGACACCCGAAATTCTTGGCCTGGCGAACGTGTCGATCGCGAACAACCGCCGACAATTCCCAAAGGTTTTGCAGGCGGTGAAGCGGTCAAGAGAGCTGAAGCCAGCCCTTGTTCCTTGTTCGGACGTTGAGCAGCAGTCGGCGTTCGTTGCATCGCGAATTTTGGAACTGCGTGACGAGGGAACTAGCCTGGAAGACATCGCCGTGATGTACCGCTCGCATTATCATTCGATCGAACTACAGCTTGAGCTTTCGCGGCGAAACATTCCGTACCGCGTGCAGTCAGGTATCCGATTTTTCGAGCAGGCCCACATCAAAGACGTGATTTCCTACCTTCGCGTGATCATAAATCCGCGAGATGAACCGGCGTGGAAACGAATTCTCAAACTCATCCCTGGAGTTGGAAATGTAACGGCGAATAGGGTGTTCGACGCGATCGGAGAGCAAGCGTCCCTGCTTGCCGTAAAGGCGGCGCCCAATGAAGATTTGGGCACCTTTCCACAGCGGCAGGACGATGGTATTACCGTAACCCTTTCAAGGCTAAAGACTTCCACGGCAGCCTCGCGCGGTGCCCGAAAAGGCCTTGAAAATCTAATTATACTGCTCGAAACGCTGGTCTCGGACGAATACCGCGGCCGGCCCGCAAAGCAGATCGGCCACATTGTCGAGAGTGGTTACGAACAATATTTGCAAGAGAATTTTGAGAATGCGGAAGCCCGGTTGGAGGATATTCGCGGCCTGGCACAGTTTGCGCAGCGTTATGAGACGACCGAAGCCATGCTGTCCGAACTCGCGTTGCTCGCGACCGAGCGGTTCAAAGAGCCGCAGCCGCTGGTCGGCGAAGAGGTCGTCGAAGGCGGCGGCGAAGATGAGTTGCTGACGATGACGAGCGTCCATCAGGCAAAGGGGCTTGAATGGAAGGCCGTGTTTATCATTTGGGCTGCTGAGGGAAAGTTTCCGTCGCCGCGCAGCCTGAAAGAGATCGACAATGAAGAGGAAGAACGCCGCCTGTTTTACGTCGCGCTCACCCGTGCTAAGGACGATCTTTATGTCACATATCCACTACTGCTAACCGATCACAACAAACAGACCGTGCTTCAAAAACCTTCGCGGTTTGTGACGGAGTGCCCGCCGTCGCTGTTCGAGGTCTGGACGCTGGAGGAAGAAGGCCCGAAGTTTGACGAGCCCCCGGATTTTAGAACCGACGTACCGGAAGAATACGTGAATTGACCCGACTTCGTTAATGATGTCGCGTGGGCGAAGAATTTCTTGCGGTTCTTAGCGGGCTTTGCGTGGAAAACGAAGGCACCACGCAAAGCCGCGAAGAACGCAAAGTAAGAGGAGAAGGCGTTGGGTGTATTCAGGGTCGAGAGGAGTTCGCTGCTATTCTATACGAACCTTTGGAATCGCTTGCTTTGTAACCGCCATCATTCACTGCCGATCGCGGCCAATGCCTGATCCACGGGAAGGCCGATCTTTCGTTTCAAGAGGATATTTTCCAGCCGTTCGCGATCGGACGAGGGCGCCGGATCTTCCCAAACGGTCCGGATATCCACGCTGCTGACACCCTCGATCATCAACGCGAATTTCATCACGTCGGCCCACGTCTGTCCGAACGCTGCGTGCCGGTCGCGCACCTTTGCGAGAAAACGCGTCTCGGCTTTTTTCAGGGTTTCGCCGCTCGGCTGGCCGCGCATATGCGGCATCAGATAGTGAAGCGGTGTGCCTGTGACGCTGGCGATATCGATGCGGAAACTGTCTTTTACCTTGAGGAACTGGTCGAGCTCGGCAGTTTCGAAATCGCCAAACCGGGAGTTCGGGTTCTGTGCGATCCAGAGGTGGTCGATGCCGGCCTTGAACGGTGCGAGAGCCTTGCCGTCCGCGTCGTACTCAAGCTCTATCCCGGCCGCCCAACGCTGGCGATAGGCGGAAAATTCCATCGCGACCAGCATATCAAGCACAGATTTGTTGAGGCCGTCCTGGATCGGGATGGCGTCTTCAAGCTCGGAGCGCCCAAGGCTTCCAAGATCGGCGTTGTTCGCAAAATGAAAGACCGGAACTTTACCGAACGGATTTGGGATCACCGCATCGATCAGCTCGAACTCTGTTGCCTCCGGCAAATGCCCTTCGGTAGATCGCGATGAAATGTATTTTTCGATCCGGTTAGGGAAGAACAGGTTGATCCGGGTCTTTTTTGCGGCGTCGCGCCAGACCTTTGCGGCGCTTGTTATACGTCCGGGATCTTCTTCATCGTACGATACAAAAACGGAGGCCGATCTGTTCGGGAAGATCGCGGCGCGACCGCTCGCATCAGGCCAGACGATAGCGTAAGAATCGCCGTTCCTTAGAGTTTCTTTGTGCACCTCGCCGGAACGAAGCGGCATCCGGTTGGCGTGCCAGATGCGTTCGAGCCGGGCGGTTATTTCTTCATTGTCAAACTCGCTCGTTTGTCCCGATTCGGCGGCAGGTGATGGGCTGTTCCCGATCGAGGCCGTAAACCTTGTGATCTTAAGCTTGTCTTTCACGGCGTCGCAGATCGCGGGACAGAGGTTCATGGCAAACTCGCGAAACTGCGAGCCGAAGGCGTTTGCGAATTTGTCGGTCGCGAAACTAAGTTCGTGGCTTCCGCGATAATAGCGTTCATAACGAGAGTAACGGCTCCGATTCGATCTAAAGGCGTCGATCGCTTGTTCCAGATAAATGTTCATAGTGTTTTTGCATTTGCGGCCTGTTTGAGGCCGGACCTTGTCTTGTTTATTTTCTTATCGCAAACCCAACGAAGAGGTCGCGGCCTTGCAAGAGGTCATTTCAGGATGGCCGTGACAGCGACGCCGATAAGGATGTCGCCGAGGCGTTTCAGCGGCGATGACCGTTTTCGCTTTAGCTCGGCGATCACCGCGTCCTGTTTTTCTATTGCTTTGTCCTTCGCTGCGATCGTCTCATTCTTTGCACTGAGTGCGGCCCGCAGGGCATCGTTCTCGCTGCGTCGTGTTGTGTCGAGTTCATTCAACAACGCCTCCGTTTTCTTTGCCGTGTCGAGCCGTTCGCGAAGGGCCGTGTTCTCGCGGTCGAGCACTTCGGCAAGTTTCCGGGTTACCGCAAGTTCCTCGACCGCAGCGGCGCAGGCGTTCACCATGCCCGGAGTCGCTTCAGCCGCACGGGTGGCCGAGTTCGGCGAGCTTGCTGCAGAGTTCGGCGGTTGTGCTTTCAATGCGTTCGACAGCACGAGCACGGCCAACATTGAGACGAGCGTTGTCAGTATTGCTCTTGAAAATTTTGAGTTGTTCATCTTGTTCTGACGCGATAAGCCCAAGGGCCGATAGCGTTCCCTCCAGATATTCGATCTTCTTTCTGTATTCAGCCGCTCGGCGTTCCGCTTCGATCGCGGCCAACTCGCTCTTTTCAGCCGCGGCCTTTGCTTCGTTCGCCTCGCGTTCGATCCCGGCCATGTGACGCACCGACCAGAGCGACGCGAAAAGCATTGCGAGAATGATCGCGGCCGCGACAATCATGTAAATTCTTGGCGTGATGTTCATTCGGTTATCTCCTCCTTCGGCAGTTGCGGAGACCTCACACCATTGGCTTCTTTACGGCCTTTCCGGTTTTTACCGTCGAGGTAGATCTGCAGCAAAACATCGACCGTTTTCCCGATGGCGAAAAATACGATCGGAAGGACGATGGCGGATAAGGCGAACAGTCCATTCTCGATACCGACCGCAGCGATTATCGGCGAACCGGCGCTGATCCACGCCAAAAGGATATTCTTCAGAGTGTTCATAATTCATTTGCGGAATTTCCATGCCGTTCCGCGGGCGGCGCGAGATGGGCGAGACCGTGAATTTCACGGATCCGGCCCAGGACGAATTGACGATAGAGATAGATCGACGCCAGGATGCCAGCCAGTATTGCGGTGACGAGCCACACTTCACGAGGCAGCCCGATGACGAACGCCACAACAGCCCACAAAGCTTGCCAGGCTGTCCCGGCAACGGTTGTCCAAAGCGACTTGGCCGAATCCGCACGCCTGACCAGGGATTGAAGGACTGCTTCGACGCCGTCGTATCTTACGAGGGCGTCCATCAACGTTTCTCTGTAGCGGGAAACTCCATCCGTTGGTCTCGGCGGCCGGGCCGTTTCGGCGGGAGAGGCGTGAATGCCTCCTGTATCCGAAGAAGTTGGAATGGTTGATGAGGGATAAGGAATTTCAGGCAGGTGCCCGGCCGCCGAAAATGAAGTGCCGTCGGCGAGTCTTGTAATGTCCGTCGTTCTAAGGGTCCGGCCATGAACATTGAGCGGCAGATCCAACTGCCAATTGCCGATGGCGATCTGAGCCAGAAAGAACGAAGTGCGATACGACGTAGATCGTAGCCGGGGAATGCTCCGCAGCCAGCGGTGCCTTTCATTCACGTACTCGGTGATCCAAATCTTTTCGTATGTCACGGATCGCACGTCGGGGGCCGAAATGCGAATGCGATCGCGGATCTTCGCCCACGAGCCGTGGTTGATCGAGTCGTATATCACCGCAAGGGAAAGCGGCAGGACAAAGCCGGAGCCGGCGCATGCCCTTATCGCAGGAGCGAGGTAGCGCTCGAGGGCGACTGATCGTTGTGCTTCGCGCATTTCACGGGTCGCACCGGCCGCTTTAAGGACATTCTTTAACGCGGTGTCGGCGGATGCCTTAACGATCGCGCGTTTGTCCTTTGAGGCAAGAAGTTCCAGCCTGGTCTCGAAGATCGCGCGGCCTACCTTTCCGCCACCAGCCAGGTATCGGGCCACGACCTCGTGGAGTGCACCGGACCGGTGGGTGAACTGGCTGGCGCCATAGGAAATTCCGGCGCCGTCATTCAACACGGCCAGAGCCGCGTAGTCGCCAAACGGCCTTCCGGTCTCGAATATATTGACGATAGCCATCGCCCGCAGCCTGTCAAATTCTGTAAATGCCATTTCGTATCGTGTGTTTCATTGCTGCAATTTTATATTGCAGATTAAACATTCGTTTGATAAAATAAAACGGATGGGCAGACACAGTCGCCCGGACATCCGTTGTGCCGATCTCAGGCTACGAGAAACGTCGGCAAGCGGTAAATACGAATTTCGTTGATATGGATGAAAGGAACGATATGAATGATACGAACGATACGGAAGGATTTTGGAGAAGGGGAAAAGCGTCTGAGGAGACACGAGCGTTTCAGCAGCAGATCCGCTCGAAGATCAGGCTCTCTGAGGTGGAACGGTTGATACGAAAGCACAGGATCATCGTCCCGCCGCTTTCGCGGCAGACCCTGATAAAAATGTGCGAAGAAGGGATTTTCGAGAGCGTTGGCAGCAGCCCGACCATACTCGGCTGGCTTGTCTATGAAGATTCGTTCTGGAAATGGGCGAAAGGCCTTGATGAATAGGCGCCGATCGCGGGCGCGTCCAGTAGCGTGGTTTTGCAGAACCCTTGTGCCTTTCGAACTTCAAACACGGACGGCACAAAGGTTTCTGCTATTTCACGGGCGTAAATTTAGCGGCTGCCTTACAACCTTTCAATCTCGTATTTACCGTGCATATCGTGCATATCGTGCATATCATTCATATCGTCCATTTCATTCCTACCTTCAAAACCGACGTTCCGGTGTGCGGGTGCGGCAGTTTAGGCTGTGCATCGGTATGAAAACGACCACCAAAACTGAAACGCCAATAGCGGAGCCGGAATCGGGAAAGAATCCTGACGCCGAGTTTCCATCGGAAATTAAACAACCTGACCCCGAAGCCGACCGACTCCGGGACGAGAACGAGCAGTTGAAAAGGACGCTTCAGCTGCGCGAGGCTCGCGAGCTGGTGATCGAGGCCCTCACAAAGATCGGGGCTACGTCGCCGGGCTTGCTCTTTGCGGCAATCAAGGACGAGCTTCAGTTCGACGAGAACGGAACCGTCGTCAACGCGGCTGCCATAGCCGATCACCTCAAAAAGTCCTATCCGAACCAGTTTGCGTTGCGGCCTTCGCATTCATCGATCGACGGAGCCGCCGGAACGACTGCCCAACCCGAGCCAATGTCTGCGCGGACCCTTGCGGGAATGACCCCGGCACAAATAAAAAAGCTCGATTGGGACGAGGTCCGACGGGTACTGAGTTCGGAGTTCTGAGTTCGGAGTTCTGAGTTTCGAGTTCGGAGTTCTGAGTTCCGAATTTTGAGTTTTGAATTTTGGCTTCTGACTTCTGACTTTCGGCTTCTAGCTTCCGACCACTGACCACAAGAAAAATTATGTCACTTACATTTATCCCTACAGTTTGGGCGGCGCGGCTGCTCACGGC
>JBGSYT010000176.1:0-72234 GCA_041750855.1 Pyrinomonadaceae bacterium
GATCCAGGTGTGGACGGCGCCGGTATCGAAATCGCCGGAAACGTGGCGACGTATGCTACCTTGCCGGGTGGGTTGGGTGCTGGCGATGCCGGTAAGGGCTATCTCGTTGATGCCGATGGGCTGCTCTATGTTTGGAGCGGAACGGCGTTTCCGGCAGACGGAAATGGCGTCGAGTTTCGCGGACCGGCAGGGCCAACAGGTGCAACAGGAGCCGCTGGAGCAACCGGGGCCACGGGCGCGACCGGAGCTGCCGGGGCTGATGGCGATTCCTTTATTTGGGAGAGCGCGTGGCTGACGGCAACGGCATACGCGATTAATGATGTTGTCGCGGCAAATGGCTCGTCCTACATCTGTACCGAAGCTCACACGTCGGGAACATTTGCGACCGACCTCACAGCCGAGAAGTGGGAACTGATGTCCCAGAAGGGCGAGACGGGATCGACAGGCGCAACCGGGGCAACCGGACCTGAAGGCCCAGAAGGGCCGATGGGCGAGCAAGGCCCACAAGGAGAACAAGGCGTGCCTGGCGATATATTGCCTGATGGCGCAACGTCTGACGGTGCCGATCTTACACTTGCAGGCGATCTTTCTGTCCCGATCGGTAATTTACTTACAGGGCGTGATCCCATTGCGGCTGTCGAGAACACTGAAGCTCTATTCGACGCCGGAACGCTCACAAGTGTTGCAGGCAACGCTGATGACACTCTGAGTCTCGCAAACGCGGCGAACGGCACACGTAAGGCCGTCAACTTCGGAAATAAGCGGTCGAACCGCATCGTCGTACCTCACGATACCGATTTCAACATCACCGGCGATATCACTATCGAGGCTTGGGTCAATCTTGCCGACCCGACAAAGTACAGCGGGATCGTCAACAAAGGTCTCGCCACAAAAACCTTTGCGTTCTTTATCGGCTCCGGCGGCGGCTACACGGATAACCATTACGGCCAACTGGTCTTTCAGCAGGATTCGACCATCATTACGACGGGCGGCGTCGGCGGGGTACGCTTGAATCGTGAGAGCCACGTTGCCGTGGTGAAGGATGGTACAAATGTCCGCTTCTATGTAAACGGCGTTCTCATTCACACTGCAACGGGATTTACTCCAACGCCGCCGACTAATACACGAGACCTATTTATCGGCTCATTAGAAGATGTCTTTATGACCGCCAATTACGTGTTCCACGGGCGGTTGCACGATGTCAGGCTTTGGAATGTTGCCCGGTCGGGGACAGAGATCGCTGACAATATGAACACGCTGACGCCCGCGGGCTCCGGTCTGGTCTGGCAAGGGCGGATGCAGGAGGGCAGCGGCACCACGATCAACGATACCGGTTCGGCCGCAGTGAATGGAACGCTTTCCGGCAATAGCTATGCGTGGGACACGCTGACCGCTAATTATTCATTGAGCGGCAACCGGGTGTCGCCGGTCTACAACATTTCCGAAGCTGACGATATTGACGGAAGCATCATCACCTGGGACGAAGTAGAACCGCAAGGATCGTCGGTCTTAGTCGAAACGCGGTACTCGACGAACGGCGGCACGGATTATTCATCGTATGCGGCGGCGACGAGCGGAGCGGCGATACCGGGGCTGTCCGGTGCGGTCGATCTAAGCAATGGCCGTCTGCAAATTCGCCAGACATTTACCAGCCCTTCGGCCTTACTCAGCCCTGAAATATCCAATCTTCGGGCGCAGCTTAATACCCCGGCATTTGAAAAGAAGATCGGCGTACAGAACTCGACACCGGCGGCGGTGCTGGACACAAAGCTTAATCCAATTCAAGGATTGCTGCGAGACACGGGCGGTGCATTTCACAATATCCTGGCTCCGGAGTATTACGATGGCGAAGCGACGCTCGACAATGCCTTCCGTAAGGTGCAGGCGGCACTTGGCCCTGAACGGCTACTCTCTACCTCGACAGGGATGCTCTGGCTTCCGCAAGGCGTCTTTGATATGGCCGATGATCTTAGGATCAGTCATACCATCGTTATGCAGGGATGCGGGGGATATCATCAGGGGCCGGGGTCGTCGCTCTCGTTCGCAGACGGGAAAAGGATGATCCTCGAAGGCGAGGGCGTGTTCGGTGGCTACGGGCTCAATCAGGGAGCGGCCCGTGGGTCCATGCTTCGCGACTTCCAAATCACGAGCAAGGGCAAGACCAATGTCCCGACCTCAACGGTCAACGTCAGCGTACTAACGGTGACGCGAACGGCAGGCTACGTGTTCGACCCGGATCGATGGGGCGGACGGCAAACAGTGTATTTAGACGGCGTAAATACTTACGCTCAGGTTGCTGAATGGACGGAGACGACTGCCACGCTGCTGCCGATGCGGTTTCGTGGGAACGTGGTCGGGAATCTGATCGGGTTGCTGTACGGTAATCCGTTCCCGGCGGGGCTTACGAGTGTGACGGTAAAGATAAACGGAGTGGAGCATACCCTGCACGCCTCAACAGTCTCAACCGGTTCGCTGCTTACTTTATCGGCGGCGGTTGATGCCTCGGTAGAGGGACACAGAGACATTGAAATATTGAGCCTCGGAACTCTCACCGGTGCTTCAATGAAGATCTTCGTGGTTCACGGGATCGAAGCCGAATCCACGATACATATGCAGGGCGTGTCCGTGGAAGGGTTCGCCGGTAATGGCATAGACCTTAATTCGTACAATCTCAGCTACGATCTCGACCGCAATCTGAATTCCTGCTCGTTCCTTCACGTCAAAGCCTACAACTGCGAAGGGAACGGCATCTTCATCGTGGGCGGCAACTCAAACGCGGGATCATTCTTGATGGTGGACGGTTTCAATTGTCGCGGATGGGGAGTTTACGAGCAATCGGCTTTCGGAAACCATTATCAGAGTGTTCACGGCGACTCTAACGGTATGGGATCGTTGTATGCGGATTCGTCTAGCGATATTGCGGGCATTTACACGGAAGGCAACCAACCTTCATCAAAACTCGTGAAGATGCTCGGACAGAGCGGACCGACCCTATCGGGCGGATGGTCCGGCGCTGGTTGGAGCTACGATTCAGATGCCGTGATCCTCGGTAATAACGGACACTTGACCGGATTAAAGCTACTGAACGTGGACGGGCCCTCAACGTTCAGCGATGCTATCACGCTGAACGGTTTTGACGCCGTACAAAAAATGATGCTGCGGATGGTTGATGATGAAGACCAGGCCGCGATCCAGCAATACGGCAACCAGTTATCCATATACACCAACACCTTTAATAATGCGGGCACACTGCAAGTGCCGCTACGGACGGCCCAACCTAGCTGGTGGCAGTTGATGAGCAGCGTCAACGATTACATTCGTTGGTACAGGGCAGCGGCGACCGCAGGCACACCGGCATTTGATCTGTTGATGCAGCTTGGCCCGACGGGAATACTTGGCGTACAGGGCCTTCAGCTAGGCACAGGAGCGACGATCACGAAGATCCTGAAGGCGACGGTCACGCTTGATTTCGGCTCTATTGCCGCCGGTGAGACCGCTGACCTGACAGCAACGGTTACGGGCGTGGCATCGGCAGATCAGGCCGTTGTGATAGTGACGACACGAAGTAGCAGCCCGACGGCTGGCTTGGTCTTTTCCGGGTTTATTTCTAATACGAACCAAGTGACGGTACGGGCGGCGAATATATCGGCAGGAGCTATCGACCCCGCGAACTCGGATTATATGATCACGGTTATTTATTAGGCTAAAGCGATGCAAAATATAGCATTCCTTCAACGACTACTTAATCAGGCCCAGCAGAGGCAGGTGTCGCCAACGTCCGTGGCACCGCCGCCTGCAATGCCCGCGATACAGCAGGGCGACGATGCCCGGCAGGAGATGGCACAGCAACAACAGCAGTTGCCGCAGATTGAAACCCTTGGAGGGACGACCGCCGAACGCCCTGACTTGCCGCAAATCCCCTTAAACACCGACCCGCCGGATACGCCGGAATACCAGGCGTGGCAGGCAGATCAGGAGCGGAATCAGGCCCCGCAGCAAACACTCCCGGCCATCGAGCCGCCTACGACGCCGGAACAGGAACTCGCGGATGTTAATAATAAGCGATACAACAAAGGCGTCTGGCGGAACCCGGAAACCGGGGAGACTACGAGCAAGCCCAATAAGCCGGGATTTACGGAAGTGGTGACTGCTCCGGGTAAGGATAGAGATAAACGATGGTCAACCTGGGACAAGATCGGCTCCGCGCTCGTCGGCTGGGCGACCGGCGGCTTAGCGGGCGGTATCAAGGCCGCGACCGACAGAAACTATTTCGAGAAGATGGGCGACCAGTTTCAGCGGGAACGGCTGCTTCCGCAGATCGCGGCGAAACAGCAGATCGGGAAGTACGAGGCAGATCAGGAATATGGCCGCGTTCGAAATGAGAACATTCGTGCCGATAACGACCGGCTACTCGAAGATCAAAAGATACGCAGGGAGCTGGGTACTCAAAGAATTCGATCCACGGCCTTAAACCGCATTCTGGGCCTGAAGCATTTCGACCCGAAGAACCCGACTCACGCGGCCGCCGCTCAGTCCGCAGGACTATCCCCTGAAGACCTCCAAGGGTGGGATGATCGTAATCCTGTCGAGAAGCAGGTTGCTGGCGTGACCTATCGACTGAATCGACAGACCGGAGCGTATGAGCCGACTAATCTGCCTTTGGACGAAAGCAAGACGCTTACCGATTACACGGTCGCGATGCCGAACGGTGAGACTCGAACCTACAAGGTCGCTCAGAAGGACGCTGCCAGTTTCGCAACTCAGATGCATGCACTTGGGCTCAACCTCAACGACCGCGAACGTCAGAGAGACTTTACGGCCGGCGAGAACCAAAAGAATCGGGCTCTTACGCTTCAACGCGATGCTCTTAAAATGCAAATGGATGCTGCGATCAAACAGTACGACGCGGCGGTTCGGTCTCAAAATCAGGCTCAGGCCCAAGCTAATCGCGAACGGCTTTTGCAACTGAAAGAACAATACGACGCTCTCGATAATTAGTAATGGATGACATTCTCAAACGAGTTGCCGCGATAACCGGCCAGCCGTTCAAGGCTCCAAAGCAGTCCCGTAGCAACTTCGATGATCTATTCGAAAAACACGGGACGGAGAACGGTGTCGATCCAGACCTATTGCGCTCGATGACGCGGCAAGAGTCCTCGTTTAACCCGAAGGCCCGTTCTCACAAAAACGCCCAAGGGCTAATGCAGCTTATCCCGGAAACCGCCCAGCGCTTCGGAGTAGCCGACGTTTGGGACCCGGACCAAAATATTCGCGGCGGAGCCAAGTACATGCGATGGCTGCTCGACGAGTTTGGCGGTGACGTTGATAAGGCTCTGGCGGGCTACAACGCGGGCGAAGGAGCGGTGAAGAAGTATAAAGGGATTCCACCTTATCGCGAAACCCAAGACTATGTTAAGAAGATCCGATCGAACTACCAAGGTCCGGGCTACTTGAAGCAGTTCAAAGGAAATGACGCCGATCTATTCGGAGGCGTTGACCGAATCCTGAATGCGGCGACAGCATCAGACCCTGTGCTGGACTCCGTGAAGCGCATTCTCGGACAGCCTACACCGACAAACCCGACAGGCGGCAATGCACCGGTCCCGGAAATGCCGACGACCATCGAACAGCAGTTGATTAGCTTGCGCGATGCGAACAGCCCGAAGGCCGGAGTTTTGATCACCGACCCCGGACAGGACGCATTGTTCAAAGACCAGGTTTCCGGCTTCAAACGGGTACAGACCCCACAGGGTATTCTCTACGTCAATCCGACCAAGGCGAAAGCTATGGGCGTGACGGATTATGCTAACAGCATCCCGGCCCTAATCGGCAAAGTCGAGCCGAATGAGAATACGGCAGCAGGCCCGACGGTTCTGACCACAGATGCCCAAGGCAACGAATTGTCGGCGTCCAGGGTGAGTTCGCCGGAAGCAACGGATGCTCAGATGCAGGTCGATGCCCAAAGCTATCCACAGGCCGCTAATAGCCAAGTCGTGGATGCTCAGGATGTCGTCAAGAAACGAGATGACGACGCGGCTCTCAGAGAAGAGCAGATCAGGGTTCTCGGTCATCCGATCGATACGCTTGGTGGAACGTCGCCAGCCGATCCTGCTTATGCTGACTTCTTAGAACAAACCGGACTTCCGGACTCGCCGGAATCGCAAAAGGAATTTGAGACGGTTCGGCAAACGCTTGCGAAACCTCGTCCAGTGTCGGGATTGCCCGAGCGCCAGTACACGAAAAGAGAAATCAAGCCGGGCGACAAGTATTTTGAGTTCGAGCAAACCGGTGATGCAGGGAACGACCTAAAGTATCTCGGGATGTCCGACGATAAGCACTATGCCAAGGACGGGGATGGCGACGAATACGAGTTACAGATTGACGGAGAAAAAGGGAGTTGGAAAAATATTACCCCTGTTCCCGCGAAGATCCCCCTTCAGGGTGGTAAGGTCCTGACCCGTACCGACAGCGGCACGTACACGGACGAGCAGGGAGTGGAGTACACTTACGACCCCAGCCAGCCAGCCGGTAAGCAAATCCAGAAGATGGTGTCCCCAGGCTCGCAACGCTTGAGGCAGGCGGTCGAGAGCGTGCGGGGAGCAAAGACGCAGACTCCGCAGGGCCAGCCGTCCGTTTCAATTCCTCGTCAGGCCGGACGAGCAAATGAGAATTTTAGAACCGTCGCGGGCGAATACACGCCAACGACAAACGAGAACCCGGAAGAAGCGACAATCAACGCTGTCATTCAGGTCGGCCGTCAACACGATATAACCCCCCAACAAGTCAGGGAATGGGCTGCGGCTCGCCATAAGGACGGGATCGGTATCGTAGGCGAGAACTTCAAGCCCGGAGTTGCGATCCAAGTGCCGTTTTCGGTCATCTCGGAGATCAAAGGCGAAGATGCGACCCGATATGACATTCGCTCGGAGCAGGCAGAGGCCCGTACAGCCCCCGGAGTCGGTGTCGATCTGGAAGTAAGCCCGGACGAAGCATATCGCCGCTTGGGATACCGGAACGTCGGTGAAGATGCGGAATGGCTCAAATCGAACGCAGGGAAGGCCCTTATTGCTGTAAGCCCGATCTTCAGCACGCTTTCGAAAGCGACCCGCGATGCAATCGGATCCGAGCTCGCAGGAGTCGTTCTGGGCGGCGGCGGAGATACGGCAAGAACAATTGCCGGACTGACCAGGCTTGCAAATGCCGGAGGACTGGGACCGGTCAATAACAGTCTATACGATGCAGTACAGTCGTGGGCGGATTCGATCGCGGCATCGACTGACGCTCTGCGAGCAGGTACCAGGGGCGACGACGGCATTGTTTCCACCATCGTCAAAGTCTCTGACCCAAGTGTTTATTCTCGACTTGTCCTGTTATCGGCTCTGCCGGGCGGCATTATCGCCGGAATGACGCTGGAGCATGCCACTCAGTCAGCAGGCCGCAAAGATGATTGGGCAGAGGTTGGTAAGCAGGCCGCGAAGGGAGCTTTGATCGGAACCGTATTCCCCGTTGCCCAAAGATTCGGCGGCGCGATCAAATATGGCGTCGGCTCTACCGGCAGGGCGGGAACGGTGGCTCAAGTGACCGGCGAAACCGTAGGAATCGCCTTCGGCACACAGCAGGTCGAAAAGGCGTTCGGCACACCGGACGATGAAGCTACGCAGGCCGGTATCGTGAATGCCCTATTTCACTTGATGACCAAAGGCGGACGCACGCTGATTTCAGGAAAGACCGTGCGAGCCACGACGCCGGAAGGAAAAGAGATTCACGCCGCAGTTACTCCGGAAGGTGAAGTCCGGCTTCTCAAAGGCAAGCCGCCCAAAGATCCGGACATCGAACTGCGATTCAATGAAAAAACCGGGATGTACGAAAAGCCCGGTGACGCGACTCCGGTTCGTGCCAAAGAAGAAGCATATTCCGTCGGCAACCGTGGAAACCGCATCGAGACCAAGACCCCGGAGCCCCGGCAGCTTGAGGAATTCAACCCGCAAAGGATCGAGACGCCGGACCCGCAGGCGGTCCAGAGGGCAGGGAAGGTAATCGATGCCCTTCGAAACAAGCAGGAGTTTTCCACAATTGAGGAAATCTCGAAGGCCGCGAAAGTAAACCGCACCTTTGCCGAGGATGTTGTGATGACGCTATACGGTGCCGGAATGGTCGAACTATTGCCCGGAAACCGCGTCAGACTCATCGCAGATGCCCCGGCGGTAAAATCCACAGATCTATTTGAACGAGCAAAAACTTATGGTCAGACGCCGGAAACGCCAGCCGTTTCGAAACCGCAATCACAAGTGGAGCCGCGTACACTGGCGAAGGATAAACTGGCTCCGGTGCCAGATGAATCGGTACTGACGTCCAAAGAGGCGTCAACCGAGGCGGTTTCGCCGAAAACCGTTGCAAACAAAGCAGATGGTCTTGACGTCAACCAACCCGATATTCAAACCGAGACCGCCCAGAAGTACGAACAGCTGCCCGAGCAGAAGCCACAGGAAGCCCCGGTCGAAAAGCCCAAGGCAAAGGTCATCACAGCCGAACGGCCCGATACCGCGAAGCTCTTGCAGGTCTTTACCGAACGCGGGACCAAGGCGTCAATCGAACCCAAGGTTATCGACGCGAAGGATATTCTGACATCGCTCGATGAAGGCTATCCGGCAGAGTTCCAGCCCCGCGACCGGTCTCGTATCGCATCGCGAGCCCAGATCAGCGAGATCGCGAACAAGCTTAATCCTGAATTCCTTGGTGACTCACCGAAGGCCTCTGATGGCCGGCCGCTGGTTGTTCCGGTGGAGATGCCGGACGGCTCGACTAAATATGCCGTGATCAGCGGAAACGGCAGAACAGCGGCTATACGTGAGGCGTATAGTGCGGAAAATGAGCCGTCGCAGAAGTATCGGGAGTTTGCATCATCGAAAGGCGGAATGCCTACGGCCGACGGAATCACGGTCGCGAGCGTTGCGGACTATGCCGCGCCCGGTCAGCAACTAAAGTTCAACCAAGGAATCGGATACGAAGCTGTTCGACTGGTCGGGGATCCGGAACTGATCGAACTGATACAAGCCGGTTCGCGGATGCGTAAAGCGATGCGAGGTGGCACGAATTCAGGTGTCTCGCAGGACCGGGTAAAACTGCTTGAAAAGAAATTCGGTGTCAACGCTTTCGACGCTCACACTGCCGCGAAGGAACTCGCCTCAGCTAATCGCAGTCGAGATGTCGAAAAGATCATAACTTTAGAAGCAGGAAAGGGGAGTGCAAAATCCGCCGACCTTAACCAACCCGTTTACGTCGGCATCCTCGACCCGAAAGAGATCGGCGACCTTGCAGAATTTGCCCGCGAAGCCAACGAATCGAGCGTTGCCACGATGTCCGCGACCGAGCAGGCCCGTGCTGATGCGGAACGACTCACGCCCGAGATAATGGCACGGTTCGTTCCCGCCGATGATGGCTCGATTCACACCGGAGCGAACCGCGACTTCACAAGAGCGTTCCTCGACGCGATCGGTACTAATGAGCAGGCTCGACTCGTTATGCCGGACGGGTCTCTGAATCAGGATGGCGTCAATCGCGTCAGGAACGCCATCTTTGCAAAAGCATTCGGCGAGACCGAAAAAGGCCAGCAGGCGATCCAGCGAATGGCGGAATCGACCAATGATTCGGTCAAGAATGTCACGACCGCGATGTTGGGCATTGCCGGGCCGATGGCAAGCTATAAGGAAGCCGCGAAGAGCGGGACACGCCACGGCGAATATGAGATCAGCAATGATGTAGCCGCCGCCGTTGCCGAGTACGCGAAACTGAAATCGCCCGATTCGAAGTTCAAAGACCTTGAGGAATACATAAGCCAGGGCAACCTGTTCGGAACCGACACGACTCCATTTCAGACCCGGATGATGCAGGTCTTCGACGCGAATAAGCGGAGCCCGAAGGCGATGCGGACTTTATTCGTGAATTTCCTTGATGCGGCCGACCGGATCGGCGACCCGAACCAGGTTAATTTGTTTGGTGAAAGCAGTAATCCCGATGTAAGATCGTTATTTGAAGGTGTTGTCAATGAATACGAGCGATCCAGAACTGGAGAAGTACAGGGCGAATCCGCCGGTCTATTCAAAGATCAAGGGGTACGACCCCGACCCACGGGAGATCAAGCAGGTACAGAAAGTACTGCGGAAGCTCGACGAGGAGAAGAAAAACAACCTCGGACTGAAGCCGTAAAAGAAGAAGTCGCGACGGTTCCTGAAACCGTTCCCGCGTCTGAAATCCCCGCCAACCAACCCGAAGGCAAGCCCATCCCGACCGTATTACGGAGCGTGGTTCGCCGCGCCAAGAAGGATGCGACCGACGAAGAGATCGCCGAATTCTACGGCCTTGACGTGAATGAGGTCAAGAAGCTTCGTGCCGTCACGCAGGAGAACGTCGGCAAGTTCGGGCAGACCTCGCATTATATCCGCAAGGCGTTGTCGCCGGACGATGCGGGAACGCTGATAAACAAGCTCGCAAAGCAAGTGGTCCCACAGGCCCGGATCCACGTAAACAATCCCCTGTTCGACCGCCAAGGTTCGATCAATGCGATCCTCGATACTATCGCGACTGATGCAGGCAAACTACGTTCGTCGGAACTGGAAGAAGGTGATTGGACCCGTATCTTGCAGACTTGGGACTTGCCCGAAGAATTCAACCAGATCGTCAGCGAGGCACTGGATCATCAAGCGGACTGGTTCAGGCGTCGGCAGGGGTTCAGAGAAGACCCCGGCGTGGCAACACTAATGCAGAAGGTTGCGGAGATCGCGGAGCTACCCGGCGGCCTTGAGCAATTAGCCAAAGTCGAATGGGGCAATCAGAAAGTCTCGACCCTGCCCGCCGACCTGAAAAAGCAGGTTCGCAATATAGGTAAACAATATGGACTCTCAGAAGAAGTCACGAAGAACACCTTTCTCGAAGCGGTTCGCCGAACAGCTAGCGAAGAACTGGCTCGAAGAAATCGAGAAAGCGGAGGACGAGCGGATCGAGGCGAAACTACGGAAGCGGAAAAGACCGACCAGCCGACGTTAGGTGACTTCCGCTTCGCGTTCGGACAAACCGACCTGTTCGGCAATCCCGTTACCGAGATCGCAACTCAGGACGCATTATTCGACTTCAAGCCCGTCGCCCCGGAGCACACCCCGCAGAACGTCGATCCCGGTACATTCAACTTCCTGGTCTCATTACGAGATTCAGCGAACAAACAGATCGCCCGTGACGCCGATGCTTTGGTTCAACTGTCTTACGACGCCGAACGACAGGCGAACCTGGTTCCAGTCGTTGAAGATGCGGCAACTGCCCTTGACCTGTTCGCAAGATCGGTTCATACGAAGACGCCGATCGACGACATGCTTCGGCAGAAATGGATGGGTGTCGAAGCTAAGATCAGCCCGCGAGCGGACGAGTTCGCCCGAGCGATGGCGAGCAAGGGATTCCCTCAGTTGTTGAATCGGGCGGTCTCGGAAGCGAAGATGCAGCCGAGTGCGAACACGCCGACGCTGGGCGATGTCCGGTTTATGACGGCATGGCACGGCTCGCCGCACACGGTTTATATAGCCTTTGAATCCGAACAAATCAAATCCGCCATCGGTAATCGCGGAACCTTTGACCCGAACGACCCGAACATTCTGTACTCGAAGCCCGACATCCCTGGAACGCATTTTGCCGACGTTGTTGACAAGTATTTCGACGGCAATTTGAAGCGAAACAGCAATCAGGTTGTCATGAATTCGCCGGATGTTCTCAAACGATTGGCCGGATCGCGAACTCGCTACGTCGTGATGAACGAGAACGTTCTGCACAAAGTAACAACCGGGAAGCACGTTATTTCGAAGGAAAATTTGAAGGCGTTACCTGCCGAGATAGAAAATCCGGTTGCCGTATTCAAATCGACGAGAAACGATTCTAAGAACCTTATTTTTCTAACTTCTCTCAAGGACTCGGCGGGCGATCCTGTTGTGGTGGTTCTGAAGCCGAATCTCCAGTACAGCGAACGAAAGCCTGGCGGAGATATTGAGACCTACGGTATCGACGTTATCACCAGTGCGTACGGGAAAGAACAGCGGGATATTTTTGATACATGGACAAAAGACGGGCTACTACGGTACGCGAACAAAGAGAAAACCCGCGAATGGCTCGATGGCTACGGCACAGATTTGCCCTGGCTAGATCGAACTATTCAACGGGACAATTCAAAGATACTAACGGAAGCCGATTTTGTCAATAGAAACGACCTGCACAACGATCTTCCCGGAGCGGCGCAACTTACCCGTGAGATCAACCGGCTTGCCGACAACCCGAAGCTGACGCCGGAACTGCTGGCAAAGACCGCGAAGGCGAAAGTTGACGGCGACGCCGTTCTGACCGTGAATCCGGCGGGAGCGGTGATAATCAACAAAGCCATTGCCGATCTGGTCAATCAAAAAGCCCCGACCTCACTCGGAATGTACGGCAACAGCAGGATCGCCGGGCCGCTGGTGAATCAGCTACTAAAGACCTCGAAGGGCAATCCCGAGTACACTAAATTCGCTGAGATCGTCAACGACGCCTTCAAAAAGACGGGCGAACATCGCGACCTGACGATAGTTGTTGCGACGCCGGACAGTGTTGCGGTTTCGAAGTTTACAAGGCAGGAAGAGCTTGGTCACAGGGCGAATGCGAGAACCGGGATCAGATCGGAGTTCACTACCGAAGTTGCGGCTATCCCGGCGCTTGAAAAAGGGATCAAGACCCTTAATAAGAAAGGCTATGCTAATATCAAAATAGTCGATAAGGTTGATGAGGCTTTTGCAAAAAGCCTACGCGACGACGCTGAAAGCGAGTTAGGAATAAGTGATGCCGAAAAGTACGAAATCTGGGATGCTCTGCGGAACGGCTTGGATAACGCAGGCGTCACTGACTCTTACATCCGACACGCAGAACTGCAAGGAACGGAGTTTGAACGATATGCCAAAGATGCTGCCCGTAAACCTCGACAACGTGCTCTCGAAACTCAGCCCGAGCGAACGGGAGAAATTGATCTTGATTCGCAAAGTGGGCGACAAGTACGGGAAGCAAGGTTACCCGATAGCCGACCGTTTGCTGACCGAGACACCGATCGATTCGCCAAACTTCAGCGAACCGGACTTCTTCCGCCAGATCGAGGCCAAGCTGAAAGCCTGATCACGGCGAAGGAAGCGGCTTTTATCACACGGAACGCCGGAACGGATACCGCTCTCGCACGCGACCTCAAAGACGAAGTTCTCTACGCCCGCGGCTACGAACAGGCCAAAGGCGTCGCCCTCGATATCCTTAACGCACCGAGAGCGATAAAAGCATCCACAGACCTTTCCGCCGCCGGCCGTCAGGGGCTTATCCTGGTTCCCGCGAATCCGGTCATTGCAGGCAGGGCCTTCATTAAGCAGTTGCACATGATCCCGCCGAAAAAGGGCAAGGAAGCCTACGAACAATTCAAACGCGACCTCGATCTGCACCCCGCAATCGAACTTGCCGAGGAAAGCGGACTGTTCCTGTCATCGCTGCAAGAGGGCAAGATATCAGGCCGCGAAGAAGTGTTTATGTCCCGACTGCTTGGCGACGATCCATACTTCAGCCGCCCGTTCCTTGAGAAGCCCCGGATGCTTGTCACGTACCCCGTCAGGGCATCCGAGCGGGCCTACGTGACGTTTCTCGACGATCTCAGGATCAACGTGTTTTCGAAGCTCGCCCGCGAGATCGGTGAGTTCAATGCCCGGAGAGGTCGCGAACACGACATCGAGCAATTCAAGGGACTTGCGAAGTTTATCAACTACGCGACTGGTCGCGGCGATCTCGGTATGCTCAATAACGCGGCCCCGATGCTCAACACCATCTTCTTTGCTCCGCGCTACTGGATGTCCCGGCTTCAGGTGATGAACCCGCTGTTTTACGGCAAACTGCCGCCAGGGGCACGGAAAGCGGCAATGAAGAATATGGCGGCGTTCATCGGTTCCGTCGGCCTTATCATGCTTTTCTTGAAGCTCGCCGGCTTTGACGTAGAGTTTGGCGACGAAGAGAACCCCGATCTTCTGAAACTAAGGCTCGGCAACTACCGCTATGACATGACCGCCGGATTGATCGGACACTTCCGGTACGTTGCCCGTATGGTGGCAGCGGCCGCAGGAGCCAAAAATGAAAGGGATAAGCGGCCCGCTGTCGATCGTATGACCTACATGACAAGCCGCTATGTCCGCTCCAAGCTATCACCGGTCCCGTCGGCGGCCTACAGCGCGGCGGCAGGCAAGGACTTTATCGGCGAACCCACTTCACTCACGGAAGAATCTCAAAAGCTGATCGTGCCGATCTCGGTGGATAACTTCTTTGATGCGGCCAATGCCGAAGGACTTCCGGGGATACTTAAGACCGTGCCGGAGTTTTTTGGTATCGGCAGTTCGCGGTATCGCGGCGTCGAGGAGCTTCGCGGCCTGCTGGATAAAGAGCGGTCAAAGCTGACGGACAGTTCTACACCGGCAGAACGCAAGGAAATTCAGCGCCGGATCAAGATCTGGCAGAACAAGATCGCACAGGCGAAAAAGGACGAGATTAAACAGCGGCAAGCCGTGGTAGAATAGCCACGACTTTTGATAAATTCACCGGCTTATGAGCCGTCCGACGAAGAGGTTGCGACCTTTTCCGAAGGACGGCTTTTTTCGTTTAGATATGGTAGTCGCACGAACAATTGCAGGCAATTACCCCGGCCTTGGGGCTAGCGCGAAGATCACGTATCGCCCGGTCGAGCCGTTTGGGGCTGACGGTGTATTCGTCGGGACCAAGCCTGAGCGAACCCCGGCACCGGACGGCGACTATTCCTTTCAGGTGTTGACGAAAAGCGATGAGGCCGTGCCTTACGTTTTTAAGATTGGAAAAGAGGTCATTACCGTCGCGATTCCGGCGGGTGCGGCGACATCGCTGCTGGAGTTGGTAAGTGGATAGATAAGAGAACCGATGCCTACCGTTAGTCGCCAAATTGCGGGCGTCCTGAAAGACGCCGACGGGTCGTTGATGGCGAACCTTGAGTTTCGCATTTCGGCCCTAAGTCCGTTCGGGTCTGACGGTACGCTGGTCGGAACGATAATCGAGCGCATCACCACGAACGTCAGCGGGGCTTACACGGTCAATCTGCTTACGCTGGACGCTCCAGGGGCATTTGTTACCTATCAGTGCCAGATCGGGCCGGATACGTTCCAATTCGACCTTGTAGCGGGTTCTGCGACCTCATTAGACGAACTCTACAACCTTGGTGTGGTTGCGGGATCGTCATCGGCCGCAACGCTGGCTGAATTGATCTCGGGCAAGGCGGACCAAGCGGACTTGGACGCTTTGGAAGTGCGGGTCGATACGCTTGAAGGCAGCGCCCCATCCCCGGATATATCCTTTTCTGCGGCACACCCCGCAAATAACACCTACGACGGCTTCACGATCACAGGACTAAATAACCTTGGTGGCGTAGATCAATGGGATGCGGTAACACTCAATGCTTCCTCACAGTGGATAAAAGCGGACGCCGACGGTTCCGATACGTATCCGGCCCGCGGATTGGCTTTAGCAACGGTTTTGACGGGAAATGCTACGTCGGTCTTGGTGCAGGGGACTGTGCGGCACGATACGTGGAATTGGATACCGAACGGAAACATTTATATGTCCGACACGCCGGGCGGATTAACACAGACGGACCCAGCCACCTCGGGCGACAGGGTGCAGGTCGTCGGGTTCGCTCTATCAGCAGACGTGGCATATTTCGATTTCTCAAGAGATATGGCGACAGTAGCGTAGAACGGACACGCGGAGGCGGTGAATTAGGATATGGCGAACCTGTTAGACAGTTATTCGGAATCGAACAATGACGGCGGCGGTCGATTGTATTCCGGCGGAGCGTTTGAAGACGTATTCGGGGAGGCTGCGGCCCAGGCGTTCGATTCGGGTAGCTACGGGACGCTCGACTCGGCCAAGTTCTTTTTAAGCCGCACGGGTTCGCCGACGGGCAACGCTGTCGCGAAGCTTTTTGCTCACAGCGGGACCTTCGGATCATCGAGTTCGCCAACCGGTTCGGCTTTGGCTACGTCAGATAACTTTGACGTATCGACGTTGACGACATCGCTGGCATTGGTCACGTTCAACTTCACCGGAGCGAACCGATACGCAATGACGCCCAGCACGAAATACTGCATCGTGGTTGAGTACGCCGGCGGCGGTGCGACGAACAGGATCAACTTCGGTGCGGACGGTTCATCGCCAACGCACCCTGGAAATATGGCGGTCTATGGCGGCGGATCGTGGTTCGTCTCAGCGAAGGACTTGTGTTTTTACGTGTACGCGGACCTTGTAGGCGGTGGTTTCAATGCGGCGTGGGCAGGGCAAGCGACACGAATGATCGGAGGTAGTTTTTAACGATGTTTAGAAAAAATTTAGCTTCGCAGCACTTCCATTTCCAGGGCGTCGATACTGCGACGGGCGGCATTAAAAGCGGCGTAACGTGGACGGTGCGGCGATGTATTGATGGCACTTTTGCGGCCGCAACGGGGACTGTCACAGAGGACGGCACGACGGGCTGGTATAAGTTCGCAATGAGCCAAGCGGACACGAACGGCAACAACATCGGTTTCAACTTCACCGGCACAGGAGCCGTCCCGCAGACGGTCAATATCATCACCACTGCTGCTGACCCAACGGACGCGGTTAGGTTGGGATTGACCGCATTGCCAAACGCAGCGGCAGAAGCCGCAGGCGGCCTCTACACTCGCGGAACGGGTGCAGGACAGATCAATCAGCCTGCGAACGGAATGGTCGATGCCAACGTTGTCAGGAACGCGGGAACGGCTATCACGGCGGCATCGGGCAGGCAGGAAGTGAATGTTTCACACTTTGGCGGCTCGGCGGGAACGTTCGCGACAGGACGCCCGGAAGTGAACACAACGCACGCGGCGGGTACGGCTTGGGGTTCGGGTGCGATCACACCGGGAAGCATAGCCTCGAACGCCATCACCGATGCTAAGATCGCAACCGATGCTTTTACAGCCGCTAAATTTGCCGCTTCATCGTTAAACGGCAAGGGCGACTGGAACATCGGCAAGACAGGCTATGCGTTATCAGCAGGCGGCGTACAGGCCATTTGGGATGCACTGACCTCGGCACTAACGACAGCATCGAGCATCGGCAAACTGCTGGTCGATAATATCAACGCCACGATTAGTTCACGTTCAACCTACGCGGGCGGCGACACAGCGGGAACCACGACACTGCTTTCCCGCATCGTCGGAACGCTGGCAACCGGAACTCACGAACCGCAAACGGGCGATTCATTTGCACGGTTAGGGGCACCGGCGGGTGCAAGCGTCTCGGCTGATGTCGCGGCGGTCAAAACTCAGACGGCGGCAATCGAGGTTGACACGCAGGATTTGCAGACTCAGGTTGGGGCGGCGGGAGCGGGCTTAACAGCCGTACCGTGGAACGCAGCTTGGGATGCTGAGGTGCAATCAGAGGTTCAGGACGCTATCGAAGTGAATCACCTCGACCATCTTCTCGCGGTCGATTACGACCCGGCATCAAAACCGGGAACGGCAACGGCTTTGCTGAATGAACTGGTCGAATCCGACGCCGGAGTTTCACGCTTCACGGCGAACGCTTTGGAACAGGCACCGACGGGCGGCTCGGCACCGACAGCGGCACAGATCGCAGATGCGGTTTGGCTGGAAGCGATTGCTGACCACAGCGGAACGACAGGCTCGACCGCCGAAGCATTGAACGCGGCGGGAGCGGCGGGCGATCCGTGGACTACGACATTGCCGGGTGCTTACGGGGCAGGTTCGGCGGGCAAGATCATCGGCGATAACATCAACGCCACGATCTCAAGCCGGGCGACGCAAACGAGCGTCGATGACCTGCCCACCAACGCGGAATTCACGGCGGCGGTTGATGCACTACCAACTGCGGCGGAAAATGCGACCTCGGTATGGGCGGCTGGCACGCGAACGCTTACATCGTTTGGCACGCTGGTCTCAGACATCGCAACGGCAGTTTGGGCGGCGGCGACACGCACGCTGTCTGCCTTCGGGTTCACGGTCGATACGAACGCGAACGCGACCGAGACGGCGATACTTGCAGACACGAATGAGTTACAGGGCGATTGGGCCAATGGCGGCCGTCTGGATCTGATACTTGACGCACGGGCTTCTCAATCCAGCGTTGACGATTTGCCGACAAACGCGGAACTTACCACGGCCCTCGATGATATACCGACTGCGAATGAGAATGCCGACGCATTGCTCAAACGCGATTGGACAGGGCTGACCGGCGAGGCATCACGGAGCGTGTTGAACGCTTTGAGGTTTATTCGTAATAAGTGGTCGGTTTCGGGCACGACGCTGACCGTGACGAAGGAAGATGACACTGCATCGGCGTGGGCCTCGACCGTCACGACGAATGCAAGTGCAGATCCGATAACGGGCAACGACCCGGCGTAATTTATGGGCGGATTTAGATCATTTTTAGCGTGGTGGATGGGCGGGGCTTCGGCTCCGCCTAGTGGGCCGTCTGCGCCGACAATAGAAGAATGGAATGAAACGCCGATCGCGAACGTCGCGGAATGGAACGGCATCGCCTTAAATACGCTCTCCCATATCAACGAACTGGAAGTGCCCGATCCGTGAGCCTGCGCTTAACAAGGTAGAAATGGCGTAGAGCCAATTTCCCGCATCGTATCATTTTCTATCACTTTTAAGCACTTTGAATTTGTTCGAAATCCCGATTTTATGCGATTATTACTGCATTGGGGATGTAGCTCAGCTGGGAGAGCGCGGCGTTCGCAATGCCGAGGTCAGGGGTTCGATCCCCCTCATCTCCACCAATTGTTTGGAAGGGCTTTCATCAATTGAGGGCCTTTTTTATTGAGTATGAAACAAAGCGATCAAAATAGATTTCGCCCGCTTGTTGAAGCAAATCTCGCAGAGGTTAGGGAACAACTTTCCGTTGAGGACGAAACCGCCAAGCCGATAACACCGGACGCGTCGATCGGCAGGCTTTCGCGGGTGGATGCGATGCAGGTGCAGCAGATGTCGCTCGAAGCGAAGCGGCAAAGAGAGGCACTGCAGAGTCGTCTCGAAAGGGCGCTTCGATTGCTGGACGAGGGCGACTACGGAGCCTGTCCGCAATGCGAAAACGACATCGCGATAACCCGACTTGAAGCATTGCCGGATGCCATTTTTTGTTTCGAATGCGCGTCGGCGATGGAATAGAAAACAAGTCAACCGAAAGGTGGACGGCAGGTGGGATTGCGACGACTACCTGCCGTTTTACTTTGCCGAAAAGCGGTAGCCGGTGACGTGTTCCGGAGGGCTGATGTCAGTCGCCAATCGGGAGTCGGGAATGGGTTCGCCGGGGACTTGAGAAATCGGAAGCACTCCGGCCCAGACGTCCATCGCATAATCCTCTTCATCATCCTTTGGGTCGCCGGTGCGGATCTTTGCGGAGGCTTCTTCTATCGGAAGTTTAAGGACCGAGGTGGCTTTTAGCTCAAGTTCATTCGGCCAGCGGATCTCGGGCCAGCGTTCCGGGATGATGTGGTTGGTGAATGCCTCAAGCGCAGCGTACTTTTCGTCTGCATCCTCGACAAGCATCGCCTTTCCGAGAACGACGACCGACCGGTAGTTGATCGAATGGTGAAACGCTGAACGCGCGAGCACGAGGCCGTCCACGAGCGTTACCGTTATACATACCTCAACACCTTCGGCAAGATTTCGCAGCATCCTGCTGGCCGACGAACCATGGATATACAGATCGTCGCCGATCCGTGCATAGCCGGTCGGTATCACATAGGGCTGGCCTTCAACCACGAACCCGACGTGACAAATAAAGCCATCGTCGAGAATCGCGTAGATCGTCTCCCTGTCATATGCCCCGCGGGCAGGGAGCCTTTTTACTTTTGTTCGATTGGTTTGAGTAGATGTGTCCATTTCAATCACATATATTAGATCGTCGTTGATCAGGACGGGTCCATTGGTATCGAGAATATTTCGAGCGGACCTTCAAGCCTATTAAACACAAATGTTATATTCAATTTGAAAGACGAAACCTGACATCCAATCTATCCCTCCTAAATGCTCTTGTTGTTCGACGCAGCCATCAGATTTCAATGAGACTTCGCAAAAAACGGCCGCGGTTTACGTCACGCCGTTATCGAGCAGAGGAATACCTGTTCGAAATTTGTGGAGGTCTTTGTATTGTTATGTTGATCGATGCCCTTGCGCTGCGGCGTCTGCCGCGATCTCCCAACCGCCCGCTTGTCAGTGCGCTTACCATCTCTCGGATCTTTCCCGGCTTATTTCTTATCTTTCCCCTTGTACTTATATTGTCTTACAACACCGCTGCAAACGATGGCTTGGGAAATCGGCCAGTGCCTAATTTTGAAACTCCAAACACGGATGCTCTTGATCGGTTTCTGGCTAAGGCCGGAGCCGTAAAGAGCTATTCGCTCCAATGCAGAGGCGACAACTGTCCGCCGATCGACTGCCCTACGGCACAAAAGTTAAACGACGAGCTCATCGAGGCATTATATTTCTCCAAATATCAATATTACTGGCTTCGCGTAGTTACGAAGAACCACGGCGATCTTTATCGCAACGCGGCCGAAAGCGTGACACGTGATGCGGCAAGACAAGCACGCCTTCAAATGATAGTCGCCTATCAGGAATATGTAACGAACATCGCGGGCGCGATGCTGGATATAGCCGGCGCGTCGGCGAGCCTGGATTCACTTTCAAAAAACACGCGAAAACTCGAAGATATGTCTGCTTCAGAGTTTCTCGGCCACCTCGATACGCTTTACGAAGGTGCAAAGTCGTTCGAGAGCGCTGCGAACATGATCTCGGGATCCGGAGGCAACGGGCCAAAGGTTTTTAATCTTTCAAATGAGGAGCTTAATAACCACAAGAGTACCGTCTCCGATATTCGCACATTGGCACAAGAGGCAATGCGAAACGGTCGTGACTGGCGAGCGACGGTGAGGTCGGGCAACGCGATTGGTGCGCTGGGACAGATCGTTGGACGTTATGCAAAGGTATTCGCGAATGCAGAGATCGAGGAACGGAAGCGACTGGCAGACTCCCTATCGACGGAGGTCGCCTCCGGTGAAAGAGCTATGACCGCGGCATTTCGTGACTGGGTTCGATATCAAAACAGGCGCAATCAAGCCGAGGATATTTACCTCCTCATGAAGGATCTGTACTCGTCGAACGAGACCGGTTCCTGGGCTCGATGCACCGGTAAGTTGTCCATCGCCTGCGGAGCATTTCGTACAACGGCAACCGGCCGCGTTCCCGATTTCGCACAGGTCACTTTCTATGGAGACAACTTCGATCTCGCGGTTGCGGACCGCCCCGGCGAATGGGGGCGCGCAGTGCAGTATTTCAATGGGGTTTTCAGCACTTTGTCGAAAAATCTGGCGGCGATTAATATTCGGGAGATTTCCCCCACGATCAGGGTAGCCAAGTCGAGGGTAAAGCCAAGCGAGGAATTTGACGCCGATTTTACAACTCCTGCATGCTACTCACCTGATTCCTGGATCGGAATTGTGAAGAGCAGTGTTCCACATGGGAGCGAGGCAACAAACTCTAACAACACGTCGCGAAAACAGAGACTCCAGCGGCGGCAAGAGGGTCAGACGCGATTTGCAGCACCCCACGAACCAGGAAGCTATGACCTTAGAATGAACGATCCCGTAAGTGGAAAGGAAGTGGCATCCGTCACATTCCGCGTAGAGCCCGATGCAGTCGAAACACCTCCAGAAACCTATCTCTTCAATAATTCCAACCCAGCCGGAACCCTGAACGGCCCGGGACGCCCGACAGTGTTCAGCCTAGATCGAGAGGCAAAGATCACCACGTTGATCACTTACCACTGGAATGATGGCAGAGGTGCGCGACCCGGCACTATAGCTTTGCGTGATCAGAACGGAACGATATACGGTCCATTTGGTGCGTCCGGGTCATCCGGTCACGGCGGTGCGCCCAACGTGAATTGGACGGCTAAAACAAACTTCACTGTTCCTTCGGGCACTTACACGATCGTCGACTCGGATAGGGGAACCTGGTCAAACAACACGGAGTCGGGTTTCGCGGGCATTGCGAGAGTGCGGGGTTATTTCCTGAACACTGACGAAGATCTCAAAAGGATCGGGATCGCCTGGGATACAGATTTTGCATATGTCATGCATTGGACAACGAAAGACGTTTATACGGTCTACTGCGCACCCCACCCTCACGACAGTTGGGTCTTCGATGAAATAGAAGGTGGACCCCAGTTTTATTCTTCGCGTTCGCACATCTGTCCCGCGGCGGTTCACGCCGGTAAGATAAAGCGCGAAAAAGGTGGTGTCGTAAGTTTCCGTTATGATTCCAGCGAGAGCCCGGTTGACCTGATCGGAAGTGTCTTACACGGCTTAAGGTCCCAACCTGCAATGCAGTGGCGCTTTAGGTGTTCATTTCTATAATGAGAACTGCTGCAACGGGGCATCAGTTAGGAACACCTAACTTTCTCTGTTCAACGGCATTGAGAAGAAGTGGCCGTCGAGGATCATTTTCTTTTTCAAATAAAACTGGTGGGCGCGGAAGCGGGTGACGTGGGAGACGAGTCGGATCTCGGTGCAGCCGCGCTCGCGGGTGCAGTCGAGGAGCCAATCGAATAGCTGCCCGCCGTAGCCTTTTGAGCGGTCGGCCTCCGTCGCGACGAGATCTTCGAGGTCCATCGACATCCCACGGGCGAGCCATTCGGCGATGCGGATCCCCGTGACAGCTTTAACCTCGCCTTCGTCTATTAAAAATACAAGCTGATAACCCGACTCCTCCATCTGCCGCTTCACCTGCACCAGAAACTCTTCACGCGACAGACGCGGCCGGAGTTCCGACATCACCGCATAGCAGCTATCGATCTCTTCATCGTTTTCTGCGATCTTGATCATTTCAGTAACCATACCAAATAGTATATTGACACAGCGTTGCAGCTATGGCATAGTCTTCAACCCGGCCTCATTGTCCGGTGTTCTTTGACAATTGACCTGTGAAAACTGGCTCTCAAGCGTCCCCGTAAGTTGTTGAAAATTCGTGTAAGTCTTAGACCCTGTTTCAAATGAAACAAAAAGTGAGGCGCAAAATGAAACGAAACAATCAACATACGCACTGACCGTAAGTTGTTGAAAGTTCGTGTAACTCTTAGACCTTGATTCAAAAGAATCAAAAAGTCAGGTACGAAATGAATCGAATCAAACAAAAAACGGCCCGTTCACTTCGTGGCCATCCAGTTGTCGCCCACCCCGATATCTGCGACTAGAGGCACGTCGAGGGTCGCGGCAGATTCCATTTCGCGTCTAATGATCTCGGAGACGGCGGCGACCTCGTCGATCGGCGCTTCGAACAACAGTTCGTCGTGGACCTGCATTATCATCTGAGTTTTCAGTCCAGCGTCGCGGATCGCTTTTGCGACGTTTATCATCGCTATCTTTACGATGTCCGACGCGGTGCCCTGTATCGGCATATTTATCGCTTCGCGTTCGGCTCGCGAGCGGACGGCGAAGTTGCGGTCCTTGATGCCGGGGAAGTATCGTCGGCGGCCGAACAGGGAAGTAACGTAGCCTTTGTCGCGGGCCTCTTCCGGTATGCGGTCCATATATGCCCGGATGCCCTTGTAGGTGTCGAAATAATCGTCGATCACTTTCCGGGCTTCCTGTTTAGAAATGCCGACACGCTGCGACAGCCCGAACGCCTCGACCGCGTACGCTATGCCGAAATTGACTATCTTCGCCAGTCGGCGTTTCTCCTTTAGGTCTTTCTCGTCGGTCGCTCCGAACACGAGCCTGGCGGTTTTCGCATGGATGTCCTCGTTATTCTGATATGCCTCGAGCATCACCGGGTCCTTGGTGATGTGAGCCAAAATACGGAGTTCAAGCTGTGAGTAGTCGGCCGAGATCAGTTTGTTTCCTTTTTCAGGGATGAAAGCCTTTCGAATTCGCTGGCCGAGCTCGGTGCGGACCGGTATATTTTGCAGGTTCGGTTCGGTTGAGCTTAATCGGCCGGTCGCGGCAACGGTTTGGTTGAGGACCCCGTGGATACGGCCGTCGGTGTTGACCATTTTCGGCAGCGCATCGGCGTAGGTGGCCTTGAGCTTGTCGAGCTCGCGATAATCGATGATGAACTGAGCGATCTCGTAATCGACCGCGAGTTCGGCAAGCACGTCCTTGCTGGTCGAGATCTGCCCGGTCGCGGTCTTCTTGCCGGTAGCGATGTTCAGTTCCGCGAAGGCCTCGCCGACCTGTTTGGGCGAGCCGATGTTGAACTCGTGTCCGGCGATCTCGTAGATCTTTTTCTGAAGGGTCTCAAGCTCGCCGGAAATAAATTCCGAGAATTTACGAAGCGCGTCGGTATCGACCTTCATCCCGGCCGTCTCGATATCCGCAAGCACCGGCGAGACGGGAATTTCGATCTCGGAATAGACCTTCGTCAGCCCGTCCGCCGCTATTTTCCCTCGCAGGAGCGGCGTCATTCGAAAGACCGAATCAGCGCGCGTTGCGGCTTGCCAGCCCGCCTGGGTGAATCCGTCGGGCGTTTCCGTTCTCGGATAGGCGTCGAGATACGTCTGTGCAAGGAATTCGATCTCATGGTGCGGCCGCCCGGAATCGAGTAGGTAGGATGCGATCATCAGATCGTCCGTCACCGAACGCATCTCGGCGCCGATCTTCCTGAGCACCGCGAGGTTCTTCTTGTAATCGTGGGTCTGCTTTTCCAGATAAGGATTCGCCAGCGTATCGGCCAGCGGCCTGATCGCTGCTTCGCGGCCGCCCTCGAAATTCTGTATATCGACATAGGCCGCTAGACCGGCGCCGTAAGAGATCGCGAGACCGAGCGGCGGTTGTTTATCGAATGAGCTGTGCCATTTGCCCTCGTTCGAATCATCGACATAGAAGGCGAATTTCTCTTTTTCCCAAAGCGTGCGGATCAGTCGGTCGAGAGCGGGCCGGTCGCGGATCACCTCGTACATTTGCTCGGTTCGCTGTTCTGCGTCGTCGGTGTCGTGCATGTCGAAGAGCGTTGCGGCGTCGGAGAATTCCTTCGTCAGCGTGTTGAACTCGAGCTCACGGAAAAGGTCGTATGCCTTTTTCCGGTCGGGCTCACGGCGTTTTAATTGATCAAGATCAAGTTCGATCGGCACCTCACAATGGACGGTCGCGAGTTCGAGCGATTGTCGGATGATGTCCTGATTGTTCTGCAGGCTCTCTCGATAGGTCTTGTGCGTTACTTTGTCCGCGTTCTCCATCGCTCCGATCGCCGAGCCAAATTCCAGAACGAGTTTCAACGCGCCTTTCTCGCCAATCCCGGGTGCGCCGGGAATGTTGTCGATGGAATCGCCCATCAGCCCGAGCAGATCGATGATCTTCGAGGGCGGCAGGCCAAACTTCTTCTCGACCCACGCTTCGTCGCACCACTCGATGGGCGGCACCGGGACCTTGCGTTTCATATTCTGGGAGTTTTGCCGCATCGCCACGATGTACGGGTCTCTCACCAACTGGCAGAGGTCCTTGTCGTTCGAGACTATCACGGCCTTCATCTTCCGTTCGGCTGCTTTTTTAGCGAGGGTACCGATGAGATCGTCCGCCTCGAAGCCGTCGTACTTAAGGATCGGCAGGTTGAAAGCCTCGCATATGCGTTCGATGAACGGAAGCTGGGCGGCCAGGTCTTCGGGCATCTCCTCGCGATTTGCTTTATACGCCTCGAACGAATCGTGGCGAAAAGTCGGCGCCGCCGTGTCGAAAACGGCAGCGATATACTCCGGCCGCTCGTCGTTGATCAGCTTCCGCAGCATGTTCGTAAACACGAATACGGCCTGCGTCACCTGGCCCTGGCTGTTCCGCAGCGGCTCTTGCCGGGCACCCATCGGCGCAAAGTACGCGCGGAAAATATGCGACATCGAATCGATCAGGAATATCCGTTCCATCGTGGCCATTTTATCGGAAAACCTGACTATTCGCACGACGATGGGATTTCGATCAGAAGCGAGCGGCCCTCGCGGCTTGGCGTTGCACCATTTCCCGTTCCCGGAGCCTCGTAATTCATCCGTGTCGGGAGCTGGCACCGGCTCGCTATCTTGGAAGGTCTTCTAACTTTCCGGCTGCCTATTTCAACCAATACGACGGCATAAGTATTTTCTTCTTGACAGGGTTAGCGGTTAGGCAGATAATTCTCCAACTGCATTAAGCATCTCTTCAAATCAAAATGGTTAGGGATCCCACCCCATGGCTGATCCACCATTAATTCCAGGGGATTTTCGCATTTATTTTTCGAAACCAGGCCTTGGAGGACATGACATGAGAAAAACACTTTATCTGGCCGGCTGCCTCGCGATTGTTGCGACGGCATCGTCGTGGTATTGGACAACAAAAGCGGTCGAACAGCCGCCCGCGCAAGCCATCGTCGAACTTCCTACGGAAGAGGATGCAAGGCTCCAGGCGATTGCTGCCGAATCTGATCTGATCGTAACGGGCCGTTGCCTCGAAACACGAAGCCAGTGGGTCGAGAACAATCGGATCCTTGTTACCCTCGCCAAGATCGAGGTCGAGGAAACCCTAAAAGGTACTTCTGCATCGACGGTGACCATCGTTCTGCCCGGAGGATCTGATTCAAATCGGCGGATCCCGGTCGCGATGACGTACCCCGGAGCACCGAATATTATGGAAGGCGAAGAGGTCTTCCTGTTCCTGACGGATGAGAGCTTAGTACCCGGCGGATTTTCTGTCAGCGGTTTTAACGAGGGCAAGTTCTCGATCCTGACAGACGAGACAGGGAACAGGCTGGTTTCTCGCATCAATATTCGCGGAACCGTAAATGCGGACCCGGGATCGATCGGCGGCCATCAGCGATACGCGGCGTTAGCCGAGTTTAGAAACCAGGTCCGACGGTATATTGGTCAGTAATTGCCGACTGGCACACAAAGGAGATGCACATTATGAAACCCCGAATTTCGTCCGTTTTTCTTATTGCTGTATTAGCCCTCGGCAATGTTGTCTCGATCATGGCCGGCGGCCGTCTGGAAACCACAGATCTTACCGGCAATATCCCGTCGCCTATCGCGGGACACACGCTTGCACGAGTTATCGGGATGCAATGGGACAGCCGCAGCATTCCGGTTCAGTACTCGATGAACACGTCGCTTGATCCCGTTCCGAATCCGCTGGGAGCGGCCTTTCTCTCGGTCGCGGATGCCCAGGCTGCAATGCAGGACTCGTTTGACCAGTGGAATAATATCCCGACGTCCTACATCGACATGCAGATCACCAAGAGCACTGCGAAGACTTCTCTAGCTGGTTTTGATTTTATTAACGAGATCACTTTCCGCACATCCGCCGGATTTGGTGCGATCGCATCGGCACCGTCGGTTACGCTGATAAGGGACGTGACGCTCGTGGACGGCGACGACATTGACGGCGACGGTGACTCTGACGTGTCCAACGCTATCTCAGTGGTCACCGATGTTGACAGCGATGGTGATCTGGAGTTTCCGGCGGGATTCTACAAGGCCGGAACCATCCTCGATAACGACGTTCAATTCAATACAAAGGTTTCCAACGGCTTTCGATTCACCATTGGCGCTGCGAATATGGACACCGTCACGCGTTCGGTGGATATTAACACGGTGGCGACCCATGAATTCGGCCACTCGCATGGACTGGCTCATTCCATGGACAATCAATCTAGCCTGGGGAACGGCGACGGTGCGACGATGTTTCCGTTCATTGATACCGGTGACCCTCAGGCAGAGTTTGAACAGGCTATACTTGCTCAGGATGACATCGCCTGGAGCTCATATGTCTATCCTGAAGGTTCAGCCGCGTCAGGCCCGGCCGCATTGCAGCCCGGCGATGTGGCTTTTGATCAGGCCTTTGGCTTGATCACCGGCGAGCTGCGCCATGGACCCTTAAACCAACCGTTAGCGGGCGGCAGCGTTTACGCTGTCGACGCTAAGTCCACTAAGTCTTATACCGTTGCCAGTGGATACAGCGGCACAACGTTCCTGTCACGGAGCGCAGCGGGCGGGCTGTTTTTTCTTCCGAACGTCGCTGATGGGGTTACGAACGGGAACTACGTAATTCCGGTTCCCACCGGAATCTACTTCGTCGGAATTGAAGCCGTTGATGGTGCTCCCGCTGCCCCGGGCAACATAAGTTTTACCTGTCAGATAGGAGGAGCCTACGGCCAACAAAATTTCGTTGAGGAGTTTTGGAACAAGGCCTCGAACACTAACGGCCTGCGAACTTTTGGCGAAAGGCAGGCAGTTCAGGTCATAGCGGGCAATCCGGTACCGAAGGTAAATTTCAGGACCGCAAATTCTATAAGCGTCAACAACTTTGGGGCGCGGACCAATATTGGGTTTATCAATGTCGTTCCCGGCTTTATGTACGCGATGCGAATACCTGGTTCCCAAGTAGCGGCGATAACTCCTGGCCAGGACATCGGTATTCAGGGTGTTTCGTTTGATACGACTGTGGTTGATTCGTCCGTGCCGGTCCACTTCGCTCAGGCGATGTTGACCACCGGAGTTGTGAACCCGGACAATTCGGTAACGATCAACCTCGCTAAACCGCTTCAGGTGACGAGCAATTTTCTGAGCCAGGAAAGTGACTTTGGCACGCTTTACTTTCCTCAGCCGCATTTGCTCGGCAAGAAGGTCCGGGGGGCGATCGGAACCGGAGAGATCGAAAATCTCTTCCTCGTCCTCCAGGTGCCGACCAACTCACCCTTTCCGGGTGTGAGCGGCCAGCCGCCGCTGATCGGGCTTAGTAATCAGGCCCCGCTTTTGGGGGCCTCCTACATCTCGACGAATGGCGGTGCAACTTGGGCCCTGCAACCCGGGTTTAATTTCCGGTTTTCACTGGTGATGTCGGCGCCCGTGCCGTAAATTCGCCCGGCAAAAACCTGAAATTGCACTTTAACGGAGAGGGCGCGCTATGGCCCTCTCCTTATCTATTGTCAGTTGGGCAACTGTTGGACAAGCGCCGCTGCGGCACAGAGGACTTACGTACAAGTTCTTCGCAAAAATGGCCTCGCGATGTTGCCCGAGCGTCGCAAACAGCTCCGTTTGATAAAAAAATACCGACAGGCATTTCTGCCCGGCCCAAGAGTGAGGTATTTCGATTCGGGAAAAGAGACTGCTCAGTGTTGAACAACCTGATTCCGGGCTAATTCACCGGTGATATCACCGTGGAAGTGACGCAAGCGGCTGGTTGTAAAAAAACTTAATACGATCTGACGTTTTTGTGCAATAATGCCCCAATTGTTGTCAACTCGTAAGGTTTGGTCGATAGCGACCGCCGCCTTGTCAATATGGTACTTCCACGCTCGCAGAGATCTGTAAAGACCGAAGCGTTTCTTAACGATTATGAAAAGGCCCTTCCCGCCCATTATCGCCTGATCAGGTTGTTGGGACGGGGCGGCATGGCCGAGGTCTATCTAGCTGAAGACGAAAGGCTCGATCGCGGTGTCGCGATCAAGTTCCTTAACAGCGAGTTCCGCAAGGACCCGGAGCGGATGCGGCGTTTCCATCAGGAGGCCCGGGCCGCGTCGGCACTCGCGCATCCGAACATCCTCGTCATTCACGACATCGGCGAAGCCGAAGGCGTCCAGTACATCGTCAGCGAGTTCATCGAAGGTGAGACGATCACGTCAAAGATCGCTCGCGGGAAGCTGCCGATACTTGAGGCGGTCGAGATCGTGACCCAGATCGCATCCGCTCTCGCTGCATCGCACAAGGCCGGCATCGTCCACCGCGATATCAAACCGGACAACGTAATGGTACGGACGGACGGGACAGTGAAAGTCCTCGACTTCGGTCTTGCAAAGGAAACTCACAAGGACGTGACCGATTCCTACGAGTTTGACGCCAAGACGCTGGACCGCGTGTCCACCTCGCCCGGGCTGATCTTGGGCACGCCGCAATATATGTCGCCCGAACAGGCGCGCGGAAACACCCTCGATGCTCGTTCCGACGTGTTCAGCGTTGGGATCATCCTTTTCGAGATGGTCACAGGCCGGCCTCCATTCTCCGGCGAGAGTACCGCCGACACGATAGCCGCGATCCTGACACAGGAGCCGCGGAGGCTCGAAGAGTTTGTCCACGACCCGCCGCTGGCCCTCGTTCGAATAATCGGAAAAGCGCTTCGCAAGGACAAGAACGAAAGATACGGGACGATGGAGCACATGGTCTCGGACCTGAACGACTTGAAACGCGAGATCACAAATGCTTCGTTTCCTGAGGGCATTACTGCGGGGACCGCGGCGAGGGATACGCAGCACAACACATTCGCCTCAAGGCTGACGCAGCGGTTGGTGAATAAAAACCATCTTGTCGCTGCCGCATTGATCGTATTATTTGCTATCGCCGGTTGGTGGATCTATGGACTTATCGGCTCAAGCCTGACTTCCACAGCCTCGACGTATCGGTCCGTCGCGATCTCGAGCTGGAGCAGCGGGGCACGGGAGTTGGGCGTGAGGGCATCGTTTTCGCCGGATTCTAAATTGGTCGCATACGGGGCCACGGTGACCGGCGCGACCGAGATCTGGGTAAAACCGACTTCAGGAGGCGAACCTATCGCGGTAACCAAGAACGGATCTCAAAACCACTACCCGGTTTGGTCGCCGAACGGCCAGGAGATCGCATTCTTTTCCAGCCGAGGCGGCGAACGGGGCATCTGGAAGGCATCATTTCTCGGCGGGCCGCAAACGCAGATCTTGGGAGGGGTCAGAGATGGTATCCGCGTGATCCTTTGGGGAAATGACAGCCGGATCTACTTTCAAGATGGCGGCGAGATTTTTTACATCGGGGAAAAAGCGGGTGAGGTAAAGAAACATACAGATTTTGCGGCGATGGGCATAAAGCCGCGAATGATCGAGATCTCGCCGGGCCTGACCTCAGTCGCCTATTCAGTTCTGGAAGGCGAAACCTGGAAGCTAAGGGCAATGAGTTCAGATGGATCGAATTCAGTCGATCTCGCCTCATCCCCCAGGCAGATAGACTATTTCGCATGGCGGGAAGACGGTTCCGAGATCGTCTTTAGCAGCGTGATCGATGGCCTTTATCAAGTGTTTAAGGTTTCGGCTACAGGTGGAAGCGCTCCTATACAGCTATCGAACGGTGCAGCTGATGTGCAGGTTCAGGACGTTTCAAGCGATGGTTCCACAATTCTTTATGGTTCGGTGTCCGAGACGTCGGATCTGTGGTCCGCCGATCTAAGCGGGAAAGGTGAAGTGGTGTTAGCGAATGCGGTTGAGTCCGAGTATTGGGCGGATGTGTCGCCCGATGGGAAATACGTCGCATTCCAGAAAGCCATTTATCCGGACAGGCCGTTCAGCAGTTCCATCGCCGTAAAGCAAATCGAGGGCGGGGCACCAATAGTAGTATCCCCAGAAGGCTTTTACCCGGTGTGGTCTAACGACGGGGAATGGGTCGCATTCTTCAGGCAAAGTCAGGACGGCAGGGCCATTTGGCGAGTTCGCAGATCAGGCTCCGGGGCCGTAAAGATCGCCGATGGCGATATCAGGGTTCCCGGCTATTTACCCACACCATATCTCGTGATCGATTCGAACTATTTATCGTTTTCGCCCGATGACCGAACCGTTGCGTTTGCCATTCGGACCGACGGAGGTATTTGGCTGGCAAGTGTGGACGGGCAGGAAAAACGCCAGCTTACCTCAAACGCCGAGTCCGGGGTGTTTAGTCACTCACCTACCTGGACACGGGATGGCAAGGCGATCGTTTACGTTAGACAACGAAATACCAAGCCCACCGGTAGGGAATCGAGAATAGCTGTCTCCATGATCGAGACGGAAACCGGAAATGAACGAACCGTTTTCGAGACCAATGAGTCGTTTCGCCTTCTAGGCCTAGATGAGAAAAACGAGAACCTGATCTTTGCGCAACTTGCAGATCCGACCGATCTGTCTGCAACGCCGAAGGCGATAGATATTTATTCGGTCTCGCTTTCAACAAAGGCCTTAAAGAAGATCAATACTTTAGAGCATGCGTATTTTCATAACATTCATCTGTCCCGAGACGCGCGATCCTTAGCATTTGTCTCACGCAAGGATGATGTGACGGCACTCTGGACCGTTTCGCTTGTTGGCGGAACGCCGCGAAGCTTGTCCGTTGAGAACGATCCAAAGGTGCTGTTCTCAAAGCTTGCCTGGTCGCCCGACGGGCAGTCGATCGTATTTGGCAAACAGACCCGTACCAATCTACTTTCTATGTTGGTTCGAAATCGACCCTGAACGGAGGAACACAATGAAGAACGGATCGATCAGGATAGGAGCGGCAACGCTCCTGTTTGTAAGCTTTTTGCTGTCGCTTTCGTGCGGCGAAACGCCGCGGAGCACAAACACGCCGCAAAACACCAACGAGGCGGAGACCAAGGATGTGGAGCTTGCGACAAACGCGAGCAAAACGCCGGATATTCCAGGGGAATCTAAGGCTTGCGGTATTTCCGACTTTGAACTTAAAAGGACGGCAGTGGAGAATCGGATCGCGCAAAACATCGTCAATGATAGTGAATTGAGGGATATGTATCGCGGGAAACCTAATGAAAATAAGGATCCGGTCTTCGATTTTCGGGTTGTTGTGACTAAACATCAAGGCACGCCCAAGTTCCTGACTGTCTACGTTGCTGGTCATATAAACAAAAGCGGCAAGATGGATGATTTTGCGAACAAGATCAAGAATATGATGGTCGTGAACTGCGTTCACACGGTGGTTTTCCTTCCGTGGGGAACGAATTTGGACTCGCCGGCCGAAAGAAGTTCCGGTTTTAGGTGGCATTATTGCGACTATCCGAATCAGGCATGTTCTGACGGGTCATGCCAGGCAACGTGCCCGAACGATCTGAGCTTAAACAGCAACACAGCGGCAAATTCGAATTCGACTAACACGGCGAACACGAACACGAACTCGAATACGTACTCAAACTCCAACTCGAATTCGGGAAATCGGCCCGATTGACCGCTGATCGTTTTCGTTCAGAAAGACCGCACGAGGAATGGCAGCCTGAACGCCAAAGGCTGCCATTCGCGTTCGGACCGTGTGCAGTTTGCTGAATCGAACGAAGAGCGTAACCCGACATCGTGTCATCCGGATTTGACGGCCCTTAAAATAGCTGCTTTTGAATCGGCGGCGAATTGCTTCTGAAGATGCCGGGTAAAAGGATAGCCGAGCCACGCGAGGAAATGGTTCGGATGTGAGAAGGCGTATAGGTCGTACCAGACCTCGCCGGTTTCAAGGTCGAGTTCGACGGAAAAGCGTTCCTCGCCTGATTCGCCGTGGTCGGCCAAAGTGCCGTAGGCGAAGCCGAACCGGTCATGCTCGTCGAGCGTGTAAACGATTTGTGCGGCGTTCAGCGAGTAAAATCCAAGGTGGCTAACGAGGATGGCGACGCTCTGTCCCACCTCAATCGGCGTGTCGGGCCAACAGAGTTCTACCCACGAGAAGTCGAACATCTTCCAGCCGCGAATCGCTTCCTTTGCCCTTCCCCAGTCGCCTTCGCCAGCGCCGATAACGATCCGATTGTGATCGATGGTATATGATCGAAGCTCGTCGCGGTGTTGGGCCTGCGGGTCCCGATCACGAGTCGCACCAACATACGGATACGAGAAGCCGCCGGTTGCAGATGCGGCGATAAAGCGTTCTACCTCGACGCGGCCTGGTTTGGAGATACAGAACACGCTTTAGATTAGCTCATTTTAATCGGAACCTATGATCCGCTCGTTTTCCAAATTCATTCGTAAGCAAGGCCTGGCGAGCATCAGTTTGACAACGATTTTCACAAAACGGTATTCTAATCGTTCGCCTGAGGGTGCGGGTTATTGGCCGCCAGGCGCATGTCCGGTTCGTCTAGGGGTTAGGACACCGCCCTTTCACGGCGGCAACACGGGTTCAAATCCCGTACCGGATACCATCTTTAGCGGCGGTTTGTGCATCAAACCGTAAGAAAACGGATTCGCTTGCACAACAGGCGAATCTTTTGTTTTGGGCAGACGGTTCTGACGCGGGATATGACTAAATATTTTTTAGCGACGGCCATTCTGGTTTTGGGGTTGACTGCGGCCAAGGCACAAACGGCGACAGACAACATTCTTATAATGCCGTTTGAGAACACTTCCGACCAGGCCGAATTCAACTGGATCGGCGAGAGTTTCGCACTCTCTCTGTCGGAGCTGCTTCGGCTTCCCAGTATAAATGTCGTCTCGAATTCCGAGAGAAAGTTGACCCAGCAGCGTCTCGGTATTCCGCTTTCGACGTTGCCAAGCGTCGCGACGTCGCTCAAGCTGGCGCGCGAAAGTAAGGCCACTCTGCTTATTTCGGGCCGCTACGGCCTGGTCCCTGCGCATGGCGACACGGCTGCTACGCTCAACGTGGTCGTAAAAATAATTCGCGCTAACGAAGGGCGTTTTTTGAGCGAAGAACTGCCGGATGGGCGCCGCGTGACTCGTGACATAAGCCTTACCGATGCTTTGGGAAACCTCCAGACCATGCAGGGGCAGATCGCTTACCAGATCCTTTATCAGCGAGACAAGGCGCTCCCCTTCTCGCAAAACCAACTGATCGAAACGGCGAACAAGGTCCCTGCACGAGCATTCGAAGCATATATAAAGGGGCTTCTGACGCCTGCGTTGGATCCACGGGAGAATTTCTTTAAGAACGCGATGCGGCTCTACACCGATGCCTCGCCGGACGGTGTATATTCGGACGCCTCACTTGAGCTCGGCCATCTTTATCTCAACCAGCAGAAGTATACGGATGCGATCGACGCATTCGAGCGCGTCGTGTCGGCCTATCAGGCTTGCAGGACCGTCGCACGCGGCGAGAACCGCGTATCGCAATGCAACGACGAGAGCTTTGCCGAATCGTCATTTTATATCGGGCTGATCCGGTGGCGGCAGAAGAATTACGAACAGGCCCTTGCCGTGCTCCGTCCGCTTGCGGATGACCTCAAATTGACGAGCCTTTACAACATATTGGGTTCGATCGCTGTTCAATCGTCGCGGGCAGAAAAGAAGAACGAGGCACGGGCCGCGGCACTCCTCGCCGAAGGTATCGACTTATTAAAGACGGCAAACGAATCGGCGCCGGACGACGCGAATATCAGGTTCAATTACGGCGTTGCACTTTTCCTGGCAGGACGGCTGCCCGAGGCCGCCGAACAGCTGCGTGGTGTTATCGCAGCCAGGCCGACTGATGGCGACGCATATTATGCCCTAGCCAAGTCCCTTACGGGCCAGAACGATCCAACCGCCGCGGCGGTGGACGCACAGGCGAGAACCTATTTGACGGCCGCGAACCGATACGCGAATTTGGAAAAGGAGTGGGTCAGATCGAAGAGCTTTCCTGAGATCGATCTGCGTGTCGAGCAGCCGAGGCGACAGGATTTTCTAAGCGTTGTCTTGAGCAGCAGGCCGACGGCTCCGGTGGCGGCCGCTGCGAGCGAGAGTGAGAACCTACTCGTTAGGGCTCGTTCGCAATTTGCCGGGGGCAACGACGACGACGCAATGATCACGCTTCGTCGTGTGTTGGCCAGCGAGCCGATGAGCGCGGAAAGCTATTTACTGTTGGGCAAGATCCATCTCCGCCGCGCTGACCTCGACCAGGCCATCAGTTCATTTAAGACCGCACTTTTCTGGGACAACAAATTGGTCGATGCTCATGTTTCTCTTGGCCGGATATATCTGGAAAAGGGCGAGTGCCTGCAGGTCAAGAACTATTCGGTCTCGGCGGCGGAGATCTCGCCAGAGAATCAAGACGTCCTTGCTCTTAAGCGCCAAGCGGAGCGATGCTCCAAATAGTGTGATTAAACAATGTCCGGGTAATAGCTCCGTTCATAGTTTCGAGCCTCTCTTTTCGCTTATAAACTATTGATTATAGACTGTTTCCCGCTCGTTCCTGCCGTTACTGAACTCACGCCTTCATAGATTCAGAAGTTTTGGCACGATACGTGCATTGGTAGGAAGTGGCTAGCTTGATGAAGTTTATCGAGACCCCGCCGCCATCACTTCTCCGAGCGCGGTTTGCCACTGTGCTTGTACACCTTCCGAGCGTTCCTACAGTTGTCCTTCCGATTTTGAGCCTGGTCGATAGCGATCGGGCTCTATCCTTTTAAACCCGTTATTTATTGAGTATTTAAAGACCTGAGAGAAATTCGGTCAATGCGGTTGTATTTCGTTACCGGGTATTGCTGCCTCAGATCAATCTGACACGTGTGAGGACGGCCGCCGCACCGAAATGACAAAATTCGTCATTTCTCTGATGACAAAATTTGTGCAGAGTGCTTAAGGCACCGGTCAGGTTGAAAGCGTGACCGATCAATCTGAATGAACGGTTGAAATAACGCCGGGGTCGTTACATTCGGTTCGCAGGCTTCTGCCAGGTTGGTTGCGCGAATTGACCGTCTGGTAAGATGAACAAATGAAGATTCGCGGGCTGGGAAAACTCTTGCCATCAAGGGGGAACGCATTGCTGGCATTGCTGGCTGCGGTGCTTCTCATACTCGCGTTCCCGCCTTTTGAGCTTTGGTTTGTGGCCTGGTTCGCGTTGGTCCCGCTGCTTTGGGCAATTGAACGGGAAACGGAGCGCGGACACTCCTTTCCGCATGAGCCCGAAGGGCGAACCAACCATGACGGTCGGTCAACAGTTTTTCAAACGCTGTCGCGGTCTTTCGTTCTCGGCTGGATCTTCGGCAATATCTTTTTCTTCGGCACGTGCTGGTGGCTGACCTTCGCCCCTATAACGTACGCCGCTTTTCCCGCTCCGCTGGCTTATCTTTTGTTGTTTTGCGCGACTTCGGCCGCCGCCATATTTCCCGGCATCTTCGCGGCGATCACGGCTTTTTTGTTGAGGCGTTTCGGCTCGACCGCTTATCTTGCGATTCCTGTTGTATGGGTTTTTAGCGAGTTTGCAAGATACTGGATCACCGGGAACAACTGGAACGCGATGGCGTACTCGCAGGCGTTCGCAAATGAAAGTTGGTTTGGAATTACCGCACTACAATCGAGCTTTCTTGGCGGTGTCTCGCTTTCTTCCGCGTACGTAGTGGCGGTGAACGGTGTGTTGCTAGGCATAGTCCGTCGTATACTCGTCCGGCTCGAATTTCGTGAACAAGAAGCAGGCGATCTTGGGCTAAGAACCGTATCTGCCGGGTTGATATTCGTTGTACTGGTTTTCCCCACCATCGTGGGCGTTTGGAGTTTGGCCCAATTCGGAGAACCAACTTCGAAGAGCGAGCCTCCGAAAGTCGCTTCAGTTGTCGCCCTGCAGCCCAACGTTCCAATGTCCGGCCTTTCGCTCGAAAAGTGGCGGGAGCTTCGACGGCGTCATGTACAGCTTGCCGAATCGACGTTCGAGAAACTTGAATCCAATCTGCCCACTGACCACCGGCTACCGAACACGGTTGTGCTTCCCGAATCACCGATGAACTTCATGTACGGCGACGATCCTGAAACTCAGGAATTTATCAATGGCTTTGCACGGAAGAATAACGTCTCGGTGCTGTTCAATTCCGCCGAGCCGAATCACGCCGACGGAAAGTATTTTAACTCCGCCGTGATGGTCGGGCCGGACGGAAAGAAGACGGCCCAGTATGATAAAATCTACCTTCTGCCGTTTGGCGAGGCGGTGCCTTTCCCGTTCGATTTTATGGTGCCGGCGTTTGTCGGGAGCTTTTCTTACGGTAGTGAATACGACCTTTTGCCGCTTGGTGAGGCCAAAGCCGGTGTGATGATCTGTTTCGAATCGCACTTCGGCCAGCTCTCGCGGGAATATGTCCGCAACGGAGCGGACGTGATCATTGAAATGACGAACGACGGCTACCTCGGCCCGACGCCGGTGCTTCGCCAGCACCTCGCAAATGCCGTGTTCCGTGCCGTCGAAACAAATCGGCCCGTTCTGCGTGTGACTAACGTCGGCATCACGGCATACATAAACGAACGCGGCGAGGTGCTGGACCCGGCCGAGAGTTATGTCGAGGACACTCGCATTTGGACGGTCGCGAAAAGTGACGGCTCGCAGACCTTTTATGTAAAGTATGGCGACTGGTTCGCGTGGTTGTGCTCGATTGTGACGCTAGGCCTCTTGGGATACGCGCTTTTGCGACGCGTCCCCGAAGGGGACAGAAGTTAATAGCCCAGGGTAAGGCCAACAGGCCGCAACCCTGGGTCATTGCAATTCACGTGATTCCGACCCTGAAGGGGTCGAATAGTGTTTCGTAATTCGTTCGTCCCCTGCAGGGACGATGGCTAATTGGGTCGCTAACCCAGGGTGCCGTTCGCTTTGCTCACTTTACCCTGGGCTATTATCTGGCGTCCCTTTCAGGGACTACTATGGAAACCCGTTCGCACATTCACGAAGAGTCGTTCGACGTTTCAAAGGAGCGTTTGTTCGATCTGTTGATCACGCCATCATCGATCAGGGTGTGGTGGGGAGCATCTCGAGCGATCGTTGATGCTCGGGAAGGCGGAGTCTGGACGGCGGCGTGGGGCGATGAGGACGACCCGGATTACATTTCGACCGCAACGTTGGTCGAGTTCGATCCGCCGCGTCGGTTGGCGATGAGGTTTGGCCAGTACTATGCAAAGACCGGCTCGCTGCCGTTCAAATTTGCCGATGATGCGGTCACAATATTTACCGTCGAACCGGACGGCGACGGCAGCATTCTGCGCGTCGAACAGACCGGCTTTCCGCGTGATGCCGTTGCGGATGATTTTTACGCGGCGTGTAAGACGGGCTGGAAGAACACATTTGAAGGAATTCGTAAATACGTAATGGAAAATGGATAACTTACAGTGGACAATTCAAATCGTAGTTTGAATTGTTCATGATCAATGGTCAGTAGTACATTGTCCATTATCCACTGTCCACTATCCATTGTTTGCTGGCCATTGTCCGTTGAAGAACATGGAACTACAAGAACTGCAATCAAAACACGAAGAGATCAAAGAGAAGGTTTCCCGACTCGGGAGGTTTCTTTGACGCGCCCTCCAAGCAAAAAGAACTCGAAAAATTAGAGGCCGAGGTGTCCGAGCCGAATTTCTGGAACGACCAGGAAAAGGCGCAGAAGGTGATGGCTGCGCGGAGCCGGGTCGAAAAAGCACTGCAGCAGCAAAAAGACTTTGAGACAGGAGTCTCGGACGCTGAGGTGCTTTTCGAGTTTGCCGAGAGCGACGCGGATTCGGCAAAGGAACTTGAGACGCTTATCCTGAGGCTCGAAAGGGAAGTGACCGACTCAGAGATCCGATCGCTACTTTCCGGCGAGACGGATGTGAACAACGCGATCTGTTCGCTGCAGGCCGGAGCTGGCGGGACGGACGCTCAGGATTTTTGCCAGATGCTTCTGCGGATGTACTTGCGCTGGGCCGAGCGAAAGGGCTTTAAGGTGGAGATACTCGATGAGCAATCCGGAAGCGAGGCCGGTATAAAGTCGGCCACGTTCCGCGTCGAGGGCGATTACGCTTACGGTTTACTGGCGACCGAAGCAGGGGTTCATCGGCTTGTGCGAATCTCACCGTTCAATTCCGGCGGAAGCCGTGAGACGTCTTTTGCGTCAATGTTTGTTTCGCCGGAGATCGACGAAAATATCGAGGTGAATATAGAAGATAAGGACCTTCGCATTGACACCTACCGTTCGTCCGGTGCCGGCGGCCAGCATGTAAACGTGACAGACAGTGCCGTTCGCATCACGCATATTCCTACGAACACCGTAGTAACATGTCAGAACCAACGTTCGCAGCTGCAGAATCGGATCGTCGCAATGAACGTGCTGAGGTCAAAGCTCTACGAGCTCGAACTCGAAAAACGCCGCGCCGACGCCGCTGATCACGAGGCAACCAAGATGGACATTTCCTTCGGTTCGCAGATCCGCAACTACGTCTTGCATCCCTACAAACTCGTAAAAGACACTCGGACAAAGTACGAGCATACAAATGTTGATGCAGTGCTTGATGGCGAGATCGATGAGTTCATCAAGGAATTTCTGCTGTTCAAAAAGGGGAAGGCCGCCGTTACGTAAAACTACCGCCTGCCTAAAACTTCATCAAATTGTTGACACAGAATGCGGCTTTCCTGTTAAACTCTTGCTTAATTGCTTGGAAAGCATACGCCAACAAACGCTTAAGACCCCCGAACCGCAACTGAACAGATGAAGATCTGTCCGACCTGTAAAAAAAGCTACGACGACGACGGCATTAACTTTTGCCTGGACGATGGAGCGACCCTTATCAAGAAGCGGACCGTCCCTCGACGGCCGCCTTCACGGCGCAACGAGATAACCGCTATCGCACTTGTCGGCCTTTCGCTTCTTGTTTTCCTTTGCATTATTTCGGCAAGCGACAGCGACCCCAACTTCAATTCGTCCACCTCGGAACGGGCGTCCAATTGGATCGGCGTCGTCGGAGCGATGATAAACGACTGGCTGTTTCAGGCAGTGGGTTGGGTCAAGTACCTAGTCCCGATACTCGTTGCCCTGATAGCGTGGCGGGTCTTTCGAACGGACAGCCTGCGGCCGCGGGTAAGCCGCGTCATCAGCTACCTTTTGTTCGTCGCATCGTTCGCCGGGCTGGTCAGTTTGGTCGGCTCGTACGGCGGCCTGCTCGGTGCGGCCTATTCAGAGGGTGCGACATATCTGTTGAATCAGGTCGGCGCCGCGATACTGATGTTGACGACGCTTGTTGCGTCCGCGATCCTCATCCTAAACGTTTCTTTCGCCGGTGTGATAAGCAGCTTCGAGCTGGCGTGGGAAAACCTGATGGTCCGCGTCAACGAATGGCTCGATAAGCGAAGAAAGGCGAGGGCCGAAATGCACGCACAGGCTGTCTTAAGGGGTGAAAAGCGAAAGGAGGCCCGCCTCGCGAAACCGGCCGACGAGCCACCTTCAACACTGGTCGTGGGCGAAGCAGCGGAAGTCGTGGTCCAAAAAGCAAAAGGTGCGGCCGCGGGCGGTTCGTCGACGCATGCCTATTCAGACACCGGCGCGTCTGCAGCTCGAACAAAAGCGGAACCCGTAGTTCCCACCATCATCAACACCGAACGTCCAACCGGTGACGGGGCTGTTCCGGACACAATTGTTTCCGACGATACACGATCGCCGCAGCAAAAACTGAAAGGCGAAAAAGCGGATCTGCTCGCAGTGCCGATCAAACCGAAACGAACGACAACCGAGCTCGACGCTGCCGACGTGCCTGAGATCGACGGCGAACCCGGCCTGTTGCCCTTTCCAACCGCTGCCAATGGCAAAGCTGGTTTTGAAGAATACCTGCTGCCGACCACGGAATTTCTCCACCAGGCCGACGAGCACATCGAACAGAAAGAGGCCGAACTTCAGCGTATCGCCCGTGAACTTTCGGAAAAGACCAGTGAGTTTAACGTGGCCGGGAAGGTGATGCACATTTGTCCGGGCCCGGTAGTGACTACTTACGAATTTAAACCCGATCCCGGAGTGAAATATTCACGTGTCACCGGGCTTGTGGACGACCTCTGTCTCGCGCTGAAGGCGGAGTCGATCCGCATCGACCGGATACCGGGCAAGGCGTATGTCGGTATAGAAGTGCCGAACAAGAAACGGGAAACGATCAGGCTGCGTGACGTGATCGAATCGAAGAAGTTCAAGGAATCCGATTCAAAGCTGACGCTCGCACTTGGCAAGACGATCGACGGCCTTAACTACGTTGCGGACCTTGCGAAGATGCCGCACTTGCTGATCGCAGGTGCGACGGGAGCGGGAAAATCTGTCGGCGTGAACACGCTTGTCGTATCTATCCTCTACAAGGCGAAACCCGACGAAGTGAAGTTCATAATGGTCGATCCGAAGCGGTTGGAGCTTGGCGTTTACGCTGACATTCCACATCTTGCAACACCGATCATCACCGATCCGAAGCGTGCCGCAGTTGCTCTTCGCTGGGCCGTGGGCGAGATGGAACGGCGTTACAAGCATCTCGCGGGTTTCGGCGTCCGCAACATCGATGGCTACAATGCGGAGATCGAGCGTCGCAAGAGCCTGGACCAGCTCGATGAGAACGGCGAGCCGTACCAGAGGTTGCCCTACATCGTCTGCATCATTGACGAACTTGCCGACCTGATGATGGTCAGCGGAAAGGAAGTCGAAGAGTCGATCACACGCCTCGCTCAGATGGCACGTGCCGTAGGCATTCATCTTGTCCTTGCGACGCAGCGGCCGTCTGTCGATGTCATAACGGGACTGATCAAGGCGAACTTTCCGGCACGCATCTCGTTCCGTGTTTCGTCGAAGGTAGATTCGCGAACGATCATCGATGCGAACGGTGCCGAAAGCCTGCTCGGCCGCGGCGATATGCTCTTTCTGCCGCCGGCAAGTTCGCAGGTGGTTCGCGTGCACGGTGCGTTCGTTGACGAAAAGGAGATCGCCAGGATCGTAGATCACGTCAAGACACAAGGGAACGCGGTTTACGACACCTCGATCACAAAAACCGAAGAAGAGCTTGAGGATGCCGATGACATGCCGGGCAAACGTGATCCGCTTTTCTGGGATGCGGTCAAGTCGGTGGTTAATGCAAAGCGGGCATCGACCTCGCTTCTCCAGCGACACCTTCGGATCGGATACGGCCGGGCCGCAGCGATACTCGATGCGATGGTCCGCGAAGGTTATATCGGCGACATGGATGGCTCGACGCGTGCCCGTCCGGTTCTCGCGAAAGCCTATGAAGATCTGCAGGACGTTGTCGAAATGGGTGCAGATGTTTGATGTGTTCGTCTCGCCGGACTTTTCCACAGAAAATGTGGAAAAGGTTGTGTTTTCGCACGAAAGAATTCGTTCAAGTCTTTGTAATATCGAAACTTCTAGCACTTTGCACATTGCGTGTGCAATCCGACGTCTCCGTTGGATTGAATTCGCGAAATCGAACCGTGTTTGTTTGGCGTAAAAAAGTTTGCATCACCTTTGTTTGCTTGGCGGCGGCGACGCTCTTCGCCTATGGATGCACAACTCGGGAGCGAAGCCGTTCGAATGATGAACGATCGCTGGTTGACATTCTGGCGGCATCGGAAAGTTTGGCGGTGGATGATGGCGATGTCGAGAGGATAAACATCAACACCGCAACGGTCCAGCAGCTCGAACGCATTCCGCATATCGGTAATGCGATGGCACGTCGCATTGTCGAACATCGCGAGCGGTTTGGGCCATTCCGAAAAACCGAGCATCTGATGATAATGGACGGTATCAGCGACACGCGTTTCCGGCGAATACGACACCTGATCACGACCGAATAGTTTCGCGAAATGGACACCCGCAAATCCTCCTCACCTCTGTCCGGATCTCCACTGTTATTACTCGCGTTTTCATTTGCTGCGGGCATCGCCGTGTCGAGCTGGTTTTCGTGGGGAATTTGGTTTTCGGTTGCAGCCGCTGTCACGGCTGCCTTGCTGGCCTATATCCTCGCGAACCGGACGCCCGCGACGGTGTTCATAGTCATAGCCTTCGTGTTCGCCGGTGCATTTGCTTACCAGGCCGACAGGTCATCGATCAGCGAAGACCGCATCCGCACGATCTATGACAACAAAGCGATCGCTTCCGGCGATCCGGTCGAGATCGAAGGCGTAGTTTCGGGCGGGCTGGAATCTGCATCGGAGGGATTTTCGATCGTGATCCAAACCGATACCTTATTGCATCGCGGTGATACGCGAGAGGTTTCGGGTAAGGTGCGGTTGTTCCTTTTGATCAAGACACCTGAAGCTGCCAAAGACTTTGCCCGACTCACAATTTCGCCCGGTTCGAGGCTGCGGGTCTTTTGCAGGTTGATGCGAGACGACGGTTTCAGGAATCCCGGTGTTCTCCCGCGAACCACGATACTCGAATGGCAGGGCATCGATGCAACCGCGTCCGTCAAAAGCCCGCTGCTGATCGAGAAGCTGGCGGAGCCACAGGGGCTGGCAGTGATGTCTTCTGTGTTCGAAATTCGCGAAGGGCTGATCCAACGATTCCGCAGCCTGTTCAGCCCGCAGGTCGCCGGAGTGATGAGTGCAGCTCTGCTCGGCAACGACAATTACCTGGACAAACAGACGGCCGACGCCTTTCGCGAAGGCGGCACGTTTCACATACTCGTGATCTCCGGGATGCACGTTACGTTCATCGGAGGCGTCGCAGTTTTGATCGTCGGGTGGTTCACCGATCGAAGATGGATACGTTTCATAATTGTCTGTTCGTTCCTGTGGATATATACCATCGCGGTAGGGGCCGAATCGCCTGTGGTCCGGGCCTGCCTGATGTTTACAGTGTTGTTCTTTTCACATGTAATCTACCGTGACCGGTCGCTGGCAAATGCACTTGGGCTATGCGGGCTGGTGCTTCTTGTTTTAAGGCCAGCTGACCTCTTCACGCCATCGTTTCAGTTGACGTTTGTGAGCGTGATGGCGATCGTGATTGTCAGCTTTCCGCTGATCGCCACGTTACGATGCATCGGCACCTGGACTCCGACCCAAAGCGAACCGTTCCCGGCGAACGTGCCGCGATGGCTCAGCCGGTTTTGCGAAACTCTTTATTGGAATGAGCATAAGTGGCAGGTGGAAGCGTCGCGAAATATTTGGAAGGCCGGTCTGTTCAAGAAACCGATCACATGGCTCAACCCGTATCAGCCTCTCCGCAAGGGCACCGTGTTTCTTCTTGAGGGCGTCCTGATCTCGACGATCGTACAGATCGCGATGCTGCCACTGACCGTGCACTATTTCCATCGAGCTACGCCGATCGGGATCCTGCTGAACCTTTGGACGGGCTTTTTCATCGCGGTCGAAGCGTTTACATCATTGTTGGCGATCGCCGTTGCTTCGTTCAGCAAGACGCTTGCCGCCCCGTTGGCCGCCCTCACAGAGCTTGTACATCGCATGATGATGTCGTTCCCCGCACAGCGTGACGACCTCGGTTGGTTGAGCTTTCGCGTGCCGGTCTATGGAGGTTTTGAGGGCTGGCTTTACCTTGCATATTTCGCGGCTATTGGGTTCGTCTGCCTTGCGGCCTTTGCGTGGGACCCGTTCCGCTTATCTAAAAGTAATTTCGAAAAGATATTCAGGTTTCGAAACCTCGCGTTCGCGGGAACTGCGGCGGTAAGCCTTGCGGCGGTGATCGTGCTGCACCCGTTCAGTTCGCCGAGGCCTGACGGTCGGCTCCACGTCGAGTTCCTCGACGTCGGACAGGGCGATTCGGCCTTTATCACTTTCCCAAACGGCGAAACGATGCTCATTGACGGCGGCGGCCGGGCAAATTTCAATAAGGACAACGATGACGGATTCGAACCCGACAGTCCTTCGATAGGTGAGACGGTAGTTTCCGAATTCCTCTGGGAACGGGGCTATTCGCGGATCGATCATCTTGTTGCAACGCATGCCCATGCGGACCACATACAGGGTTTAGCCGATACGGCACGCAACTTCAAGATCGGACGAGCGTGGTTCGGCCTGCTTCCCACTGACGATGAGGATGGCGAGAGATTAATGACAGTTCTGCGGCGTTATGAAATACCGATAGTAACGACGGTACGGCCACAGCGGCTTGAGATCGGCGGTGTCGTGATAGATATTTTAAACCCACCTCTTATCGGTGCTGAAAATTGGGAAGAGAACGACCGGTCGCTGGTAATGCGGATCACTTACGGCAATTGCACTTTCCTTTTTACCGGCGATATCGAAGGGCTTGCGGAAAAAGAGATCACGGGCCTCGACACAGATCTTCGAGCCGATGTCGTAAAGGTTCCGCATCACGGAAGCCGAACGTCCTCAAGCCAAGCTTTAGTGGACCGGACTATGCCGCAGTTCGCCGTGTTCCCGGTTGGACGCGATTCGATGTTTGGGCATCCGCATGCCGAGGTTGTCGAACGCTGGAAGGCTGCCGGTGCGAACGTTTTGACAACGGGCGAGGGCGGTACTATCTCGTTCAGCACTGATGGGAATGGCCTCGCAGTTGAATATTTTGTACGGAATAGGTGAGTTCAGGAATAGATCGCGGTTTCGATCACCCCATCCGGCCCGATCCAGCCTCGGTACATTCCTTCGCAGTTGAACGGAAGGGAAACGCTGCCAAAGGAATCGACGGCGATCAGGCCGCCTTCGCCGCCGATGAATGTAAGCCGGTCGATGGTCTCGCGGGCGGCTTCATCGAGGTTCACGCCCTTGTAATCCATTCTCGCGGCGACGTCGTAGGCGGTCACGCCGAGCATAAAGAATTCTCCGTGTCCGGTGCACGAGACGGCACAGGTCCTGTCCGCATAGGTTCCCGCACCTATCAACGGGGTGTCGCCGACGCGGCCGAATTTCTTGTTCGTCATCCCGCCCGTAGAGGTTGCGGCCGCGAGGTTCCCGTTTGCATCGCATGCCACCGCACCGACCGTTCCGACAGGCTTTGCGGCTGAATGATCAAGCTGCACGCGGCCGGCGGCGATTGCATCTTGAAGTTGGAGCCAGCGGTGTTCGGTGAAAAAGTATTCGTCCGGTTCGGTCGGGATGCCGACCTGCTCGGCGAACTGGTTGGCACCTTCGCCCGCAAGCAGGACGTGCTGGGTACGTTCCATCACAAGTCGGGCCAGCCTGACAGGGTTGCGGATATTGCGGACAAATGTGACGGCTCCGGCCCTCAGATCGCTGCCGTTCATTATCGCGGCGTCCATTTCCTGTCTGCCTTCGTGGGTAAACACCGACCCGCGTCCGGAGTTGAACAGCGGAAAGTCCTCCAGCGAAACTACCGATGCCTCGACCGCATCCAGCGATGTCCCTCCGCTCGCGAGGATATCCCAGCCCGCGCTCAGGGCCGCTTCAAGGCCGCCCCGATACTCGCGTTCCAGATCAGGCGTCATCTGTGACTTAAAAATGGTCCCCGCTCCGCCATGTACTGCCAGACCCATTTTCGACATAAATAGATTCTACCTGAACGATGCAGAGTGTAACAGGATGTAACGGGTGTAACTGTTACACTCCTTTAGGATCAGCGGGTCTGCATTTGGCCTAGGGCAAGGGAATTGTACCGTTCGACGGGGGCGAGGTCGTCGGTGAGGATCGGGTGAGAAGGCGGCAGGTCGGCGGTGTAGCGGGTGGAAAGCATCCTGCTTATCCTGTCGTCCGTAGAGGTCGAGAGGTCGGGGCATTGCGGGCAGGGAAGCGTGGGGTCGGATTTACGAGCGACGAGTATCACGTTCTGCAATTCCTCGTCGCGTCGTTCCGGGCGGACCTTGAAGATCACGACCTCGGGGAAAACCGTCGCGTAAGTAGCGTGCTCGGCTTGAAGAAAGCGGCTTCCGCGGCCGCTGATCGCAGAGCCGATGTTGATGATTACGATGCCGTCGTCGCGAAGCACGCGATACATCTCTCGCACGGCCTCGACCGTCGTAAGCTGATGCGGGATCGAGAACAGCGATCCGAATGCATCGACCATCACCGCATCGTAAGTGTTCGCCGGAGCACGGTTCAGAAACGTGCGGCCGTCCTCGTGAAATATGGTCAGCCGAGGGTCGTCTTCGAGGCGAAAATACTGCCGTGCAAGCTCGGTCATCTGCGGGTCGATCTCAACAACGTCCATCCTCGCCCACGGATACGTCGAAAGATATTCACGCGGATAGGTGTAACCAGCTCCGCCGATCATCAGCGAATGCACGTGTGCGGGTTTGAAATGCCGGATCAGATGATAGAACGGGATATATTCGAAAACGGGAGAGCCGTCGTCGAGATACATCGCGGACTGTGCGAAATATGGGTCGGTCGCTATCGCTCGAAACGGCCGGCCTGTTTGTTCGTTCACGGTCTCATAGATCTGAACGCGGCTGTATGCAGTGTCGAGATCGACAAACCCGCGTGCCCGATAGAGGTAATAAGAACTCGCTTCGCCAGCCGCGACAGCAAGGCCGAACAAGACGACCACGGTGACATTCCGCCGGGTCACAGCAATCGGGGCGATAAGTAGGCTGACGAGGAAAAGCGTTGCCGCGATCAGATAAAGCGTTCGCGTGCTCCCGACAAATGGGATAAGGAAAAATCCCGCGAGAAAGGTGCCGGCAATGCTCCCGACGGTCGAAAGGGCGAACAAGCGGCCCGCCGTTTTGCCGGAGTCGTCCAGCGATCGCATCTTCAGCTTCATTGCGTACGGGGCAACAAAGCCGAGCAGAATACTTGCCGGAGCGAACAGCACCATCGCTGCCGCCATAGCCCTCAGCTCAAGCGGCCCGCCCGCAGAGGCCACCGCCGCAAGCACGACATCCTTGATCAGCACCGTCAGCGAAACCGCCCCGCCTGCGAGAAATACCGCCGCCGCAAGGACCTTTGGGTCGGGCCTTCGGTCAGCCGTCTTGCCGCCGATCCAATAACCGAGGCTCAATGCCGCCAGCACGACTCCGATCAGGCTTGTCCAAACGTACGTCGAAGTGCCGATGAACGGTGCGACGATCCTCGACCCCGTAATCTCATAGATCATCACGACCGCTCCGCAAAGAAACACCGCGGCCTCAAGTGCAAATCGGCTGAACAGAGCTCGCATTGGTTAAAGATTAGCCCAGTTCAATGAAAAAGCGGGAGTCGGGAGACGGTGATCTCAGAAACACGCGGCGACGAACTACGCTATAGAGGGCATGTCGAACTAACTTTTGAATAATGTTTTAGATGTGTGTCGCCGGCGAAGAACACTCTCCGGGCCTCGAAAGACCTAGAAGAGATGTATAATGAAGAAGGAGAGGTCATCAATTATGAAGAAATTCAAAATACCGCCAGCAGAGTCGCATCTGGAGTATATCAAATCAGCCGCCTTACCAGAGAAGCTGAAGAAGGCCGTATTGCGGGGGGCCGAGTACTCCTCGAAGCATCCATCCTCCTTGGAGCAGCAGAGAAAACAAGCCCGACAATTGCGTCGTCACAAATCGAAGATGGATGGCGTCTCGTCTACACTCCCGACTTCATCCACAGAAAAATCGTAGCCCCCCAAGAGAAGCTGGCGAGTGGTTGCATCATTACGTGATGTACACACAACTACTCGCAAAGCCGCAAAGCACGCAGAGGCAGGAATAGCGTCGACAACGCTATGCCGGATAATTCCCGGATACGTAATTACGGAGCATCTAATTCGCCGTGACGGTCTGGCCGGCCTCGTTTTCGTGAACGAATGTCAGCCAGGGTGCGTTTTTCGGAGCAGGACGTTCGGCTAGGGCGATCTTAAAGAACTCTTCCTGCAGCCGTTTCGTGATATGGCCGCGTTTGCCATTGCCGACCGGGATGCGGTCCACCGAACGAATCGGGCTGATCTCGGCGGCCGTTCCTGTAAAGAAAAGCTCGTCCGCCAAATAAAGAGCTGCTCGCTGGACCGTCGTTTCGACAACCTCTATTTCAAGTTCGCGGGCTATCTCGATCACCGAATCGCGTGTGATGCCGGGCAGAATTGCCGCACCGAGCGGCGGCGTGATAAGACGGCCGTTGTTGACCAAAAAGATGTTCTCGCCCGAACCTTCCGACACGTAGCCGCGGTCGTCGAGAGCGATACCTTCCGAAAAACCTCCGAGGCGTGCTTCCATCTTGATAAGCTGCGAATTCATATAATTCGCACCCGATTTCGCCATCGCAGGGAAGGCGTTGGTGTTGAACCGCGTCCAGCTCGACACGCAGACGTCGATGCCCGCTTCGATCGCTTCTTCGCCGAGATATTTCCCCCACCGCCAAGCGGCAATATAGGCCTCAAGCGGGCTGTCGAGAGGATAAACCCCGAACGACGGGTTGTTCTCGTCAAGGCCGCGAAATACGATCGGCCGCAGATAACACTCGTCCATACCGCTTTGCCGGATCAGTTCCACCGCCGCCTGGCAGAAGTCTCCGCGGTTATACTGTGTGTCCATCCGGTAGATCTTCGCGGAATTGATCAGCCGCTGCATGTGCTCGGTCAATCGGAAGACGGCCGGGCCCTTGACCGTGTTATAACAACGAATGCCCTCAAAAACACTCGAGCCGTAGTTGATCACGTGAGACATGACGTGAACACGGGCATCGTCCCAATCGATAAACTCGCCGTTTCGCCAAACTTTAGGTGATATTTTCATTCAGATTAGGATATTACACCGTGAAAAAATCCGCAAAGTAACACCGGAAGGCTGCGATACGAAAATCCTGGTGTTGTTCGTAATTTCGCTGCGGGATCTCCGGATGTAAAAAGCTGTCGAACGCAAAAGTCGAAATGCCGACGACACAAAGCTCACGAAGAAAGCCAACTCAAACTATTTTAGCTGAGATCTAATTGCCAGTTAGTAAGACATCGAGTCCGCATGGAGAACAATCTGGCGAAACAAAAAAGAGGCACGTATCGGAGCGTGCCCCTTCGTTTGGTCTCTTACTGAATTAAAGGATGAATACCCTGGGTGCAGTGTCGTCGAGCCGCGAATCAAACGCCCCGTCGTCAGTCGTGACGTTTAGTATCACGGGCAGATCGCCGCCCATATTCAGCGCTGGCGGAAGCTCAAAATCGACCGTATAAACTCCGGGCGACTCGATCAGGGCTTCCGTCAGAACGGCAGAACCGCCGATCAAGACATCCCCGATCCTGATCGTAATGATCGAAAGACCTGTAGTCGCAATGCCGGTAACACGCATTCGCAAGCGCGTAGGCACGCGCACTCCGCCCCTGATGCGTATCGTCGTAACGGTGAACGGTTCGGTCGTATGCACGCGGTTCGTCACGTTTCTCAAGTCGGCCCGCCCGAACGGGCCGGGCACAGGCAGATCGGTGAATATATCCGGCCGAGCGGGGACCAGTTTAAGGGTGCTTTTTATCTCGGTCCCGTTGTTGTTGATTATTACCGGATATTCGGTGCCTGCACCGGACCTGGGCAGGGCTGGGGGAACAACAAAGACTATCTCCCGGTGGCCAACTCTCTTCAGGCCACACGCAATTCCGTTAATTGACAACGTGACGCCGCTCAACTGTATCGGTAACGTAAAGCTGCGCGAAAGAGAGCCGACCGCGGTCCGAGCAACGACCGGCGGGTTAAGCGCCGCATCGTAGTTGAGTATCGCCAGCATACCCGGAGCTAATCCGAAAACGGCGGACGGAGTGACCGGCGTCGGGCTCGGCGTCGGCGTTGGTGTCGGTGTAGGCGATCCTCCGGGGGTCGGTGTCGGAGTTGGTTCCGGAGTCGGCGTTGGCGTCGGAGTTGGCGTTGGTGTCGGCGTTCCTCCCGGCGTGGGGGTGGGCGTCGGCGTCGCAAAGGTAACCGGAAGTCGCGATGCTCCGGTGGCGAAATTCATCGTCCCTGCCGACTCGATCACCGCCAATGGCCGGAAGAGATAGTAAACCTCTGCGCTCAGGTCGGGATTCCCTGTGCCAACTTCCGTCAACGACAAATTGAATGCAATTCGGTCCGACGAATTACTCGGCAACGGCTGCGTCGAAGCGAGAAACGCGATGGAAATCGGAAATTTTGTCAGCCGCGTGAATGTCGCGGCGGAAGCCTCAGTATCGAGCGAATAGGAATACACCTGCACCGGCCTTGTCGCATCGGGATTTAGCCCGTCCTCGACCGTCGTCGGTATTGTCCCGTCGGCTTTGATATTTAGCCTTGTCTGAAGCAAGAGCGTACGCGGGGCACCGTTTTCACCGTAATCCGTAAAGCCGGGATAGTGCTGCACGTCGCCGCCGGACGCACCTGAATCTGCGTCGCTTCGCGGCCCGACCCGCCGGAAACCGTTGGCGGGCGGCGTGATGGTCGTGTCAAAAAGATAAAGGGCGAACGACGTTTGGTTTACGCCATTGTGCTCATTGGCGAGGTCGGCGTAAGAATCGAAGGCAATGTAACGCCCGTCTCGGCTCAACCGCTTGCCGCTGTCAAGCATGTTGACCGGGTCGCCGGGATTGGTCGGGGTCGTTGTCGTGATCTGCAACCCGCCGGTCGGCAGGCCCGCGGCGAGATCAGCATAGAAGATCTCCTCGTTCCTGCTGGACGCGGGGTTCGAACCGGTGTCGAAATTTGTCGGACTGTCGGGATTTGCGATCGGGTCGTCGCCCGTACTGGCGAAAACAACGCGCGCTCCGTTGCCCGAGATCGTCGGGTTCTTGTTGTAGATGGGATCAATTATCGGTCCGCGCGGCGTTTTCGTCACTTGTCGCACGCCAGGATGGGCCTCTGCACAGGTCGAGGTTCCGGCTCCACGGACATATACGAATATTTCATCGTTGTCGTTGTCCGGGAATGCGTTTCCGAAGTTTTCGCATGGCACCAAGTTGCGGGTCGATCCGAATGCGAGAACGCTGCCGTCATCGCTCAGGCTCGCATCGTGATTGTCGTCGGCGACGAAAGCACCCGTTGTTGAGCTTGCCCCGACCGGCAGACGGCTTGGCGGCGTGTTGGTCACGCGAATGAAATTCCCGCCGCTCAAATTGGTTATTGGGAGTTCTTCTCCCGATGTAAGATCGGCCTCGGCGTATGCCGGGATCTCATAGAGCCACATTTCGAGATTCGCGTCCGTCGTTAACGGGTTATTGCCCGGCGTCGGTGTCGGCGTAACGGTCGGGCTCGGGCTTGGACTCGGTGTGGGGCTCGGTTCAGGCGTCGGCGATGTCAGCGCGTCGCCGTCAAAACTTCCCGGATTTGTCGAATCGGGCACGGTCGGCGTAGAACTTGTCGCATTCGAACTAAATGCGATCCAGCGTCCGTCGTTGCTTATCACCGGCCGGCGGTTTGTGATCTCAACCCGAATATTGGTAGAGACAACTCCGAGCGAACGGTGCCATAGAACACTTTTTGTATCCGTGATCTGGAAGATACGCCGTTGGGCGTAGTCGAACAGGAATATCTCGACATTGCCGTCCTCGTTGCGGGGATTTTCCGTCGCAAGGTTGCCCCGCGACTCGAAAACGATAAAGCGGCCATTGCCGCTGATGGCACCGGCGAACGATTCGGATTGAGAATTAGTGACCTGACCGATCAGGGTGTTCACCTGGGCCGTTGAGCCGCCGATGACCGAAAATATTAAGGCAAGAACTAATACCAGACGAAACGTCACAAACTCCTCCCGCTGAAACCAATTACAATCGTCAATCTACTCACTGTTTGACGAATAAATACCCTCTGCACAAAAGTTGCATTCTAATGGTTAAAAAAGCGTTCTGCAACCAAATGGGGGTAAATGTTGTCTACGGTTTGCGTAAAACAAAGCTTTGATGCGGGTTACGGCGGAAAGGGTTGTTATTTTACAATTCTCTTCGCACGCTTCAAACTTAGGTGGCTAGGACGCAGTTAGGATGTCCCGAAAGCTTAAAATTATGTTGGTTGCGGGCGAGCCGTCAGGTGACGCCCATGCGGCCCGGCTCGTTGCCGCGATGCGGTCCGTGGCGCCCGATCGCGAACTGGAGTTTTTCGGCTCGGCAGGACCGGAAATGCGAAAAGCCGGGGTAGATCCAGTCGTTATGGCCGACGACCTTTCTATAATGGGCCTGCCGGAGATCGCGAAGGCCTTGCCGATGTTTATTCGGGCGTTTCGCGCTTTGCGTTCGGCAGCGATCGAGCGGAGGCCGGATGTTGCTGTACTGATCGATTTTCCTGAGTTTAACCTCAAGCTGGCCCGCACTCTCAAGCGAAAAGGCATTCCGGTTGTTTATTACATCTCCCCGCAATTATGGGGTTGGCGGAAGTATCGGCGTAAGACAATTCGCGACAATGTCGACCTGCTTTTGACGATACTTCCGTTTGAGAAAAGCTGGTACGAAGGCCACGGAATTACGAATGTCGAATATGTCGGCAGCCCGCTGGTCAATGAGGTTCGGCCAACCGTCGGCCGGAGCGAATTCAGGGCAAGCCTGGGCATCAGCGAGACTGACCAATTGATCGCTCTTCTCCCCGGAAGCCGCCATAAGGAAGTCAGTCGCATTCTGCCGCCGATGCTTGAGGCCGCCGCCCTGATGTCGCAAAAGGCACCGGAAATCAGGTTCATCGTCGCACTTGCTCCGGGTCGAACGAAGGATGAATTTTACGACGCTGCAGCACAGGTTGGAGCCACGTACCAAATGGATCCTGAAAAGATGATCGTCGTTCAGGGACAAACTTACGATGCGGTCAATGCGGCTGCCGCGGCTGCAGTCGCAAGCGGGACCGCGACGCTCGAGACGGGAATGCTCCGAACGCCGATGGTGGTGGTTTACAAAGCGTCAGGCTTCAACTATCGGCTACTTCGCCCACTTATCGATGTGGAGCATTTCGGATTGATCAATCTCATTGCTGGCGAACGCCTCGCCCCCGAGCTTATCCAGGATGACCTCACGCCGGTAGCCTTATCGAGCGAGCTTTTCCGTTTGCTCGAACCTGCTGAAAATGCCAGGATGCGCGAACGGTTAAAGACGGCGGTTGCACGGCTCGGCGAAGGTGGAGCATCACGGCGGGCGGCAGAGGCAGTGCTGCGAGTTGCCGACGCAGCATCAGGCAAAAAGACCTAGAGATTGATCGAAATGTAGGTCGTATTGCAGATCGAGGACATTGCAGTTCGAGAATCTATTTAGTTCATTGTGTCTTCTCTTAGTGGTCTCTGGGGTAGAGAAGAGCTTTCAAACACAAAGGCCGCTGAGCCGAAGACGCAAAGTTCACAAAGTAAGGCGTTGACAGGTGTTCATACTCACAGACACTTGCAGCACACCGGGACGGATGTTCGAGCGGTAGTTGACGAAAAAAAACTAGCCCGCAAGTTTTTCAGCGGCGTTGACGGCGGTTTGCAGGAAGGTTTCCATGCCTTCGATCCGGACACCGATGCGATTATCGAGCCGACGCAGCACGGCTGCCGAATCGCTGTCCAGAAAATCGAGGTCGGCGAGGTCGATGGTTACGCAGGTATCAAGGTCGGTCTGAATATCCGATGCGATGCGTTCAAGCAGAAGAGCGTCGTCGATCAGCATCTCTCCCTCGACACGAAGAACTGTCCGCTGATGTTCATTGTCGTCGATCTGTGTGATATGCGTCGGCATCGCTTTCTGAGTGATTAAATAATAATTCTACGGTCAATGCAAGAATTAGTTTCGCGGGGCGGCCCGGCCTTTTGTGACCAGAAACACGCCCAGAAAAATGGCTGCTGCCGCTAAGATGAAATTGCTGCCGATATGTTCGCCAAGAAATACGACGGCCATCACAAAACCGATCAGCGGCTGCAGATAAATAAAAACGGCGACCATCGACGGGTTCACGCGAGCTAGGGCCCATGCATTCAGCAGATAGGGAACTGCGGTGGCGACAAGGCCGGCGTGGAGGATCGCCGCCCAGACCTCGATCGGCAATTCGGTTATCTGGACCCGCGCCATGGCGAAGAGGCCGAGCGGTACGCAGATCGCGGCCGCGAATAGAAAGATCCATGTCATCGACCTCACCGCGCCATTCCGCATTATCGTTTCTTTCGACGTGACCACATAGATACCGTACGACAGCGAATTTGCGACGATCATCAGGTCGCCGAGTGTCGTTTGGTTCGAGAACGACGCGTTTCGCGGGTCGATCAGCAAAATGACGCCGGCTGCCGCGAGTACGACCCCGACAACCTTTGAAGCGTGAAGTTTTTCAGCTCCCAGATACAGGCCGATGAAAAGCGCGAAGATCGGGATGGTGACGGCAAGCAGCGACGTATTAGAAGCCGTAGTCAACGAAAGGCCGCCGACGAATAAGAGTTGATTGAAAGTGACGCCGAAGAGGCTTAGGATGGCGAGCCTGACATAATCCTCTTGTTGCTTGAGAAAAATGTCTCCGCGTGAACGCTGAAAAAGGTAAAACACGACGGCCGTGATGCCAACGCGAAAACCGACCAATGCGGTGCTGGAAATGTAGGCGAGCGCCGATTTGGCGATAACGGGAAACGTCCCGAAAGCGGCCTGCACGACGAGCAGTGCCGCCACGGCACCGATATTCGATTTTGAGGTATTTTCGTTCAAGTCAAACTTCGAATACGAAATGCGATGATAGCAGAGTCGTTGGCAAATATAGCCGGCCGGCATGGTGTGGCGTCACCATCGCTGCAAGACTTTAACGGATCGTCTTTGAGTGGTTTTTCCTATGACCATTTTCGCTTTTCTGCAACACATGCAAGAGTTCATGCCAAATCTGCCCTTGATAAGTGCTACAACGACTTCGCCCTTCAGCGCTATCATCGCCTTCAGTGCTATCATCGGAGGTGCAAAACATCGCCGATATACGTGGGAGCTTTAATATGGCCGCACGCCACCTCTCGATCATTTTTGTTTCTCTAACCATCTTTTTCGCAGCCTTAGCGGGAGCGTCTGCCGTGAGGGGTCAAACCGGCGCTTCCGCACCCCTTACCGCGACTGATATCGCTGGGGCTTTGCGCGGCTCTGAGGCCGGCCTTCCAACAACTAACCGGTCGCTCGCGAAGCAGATCGCCGAACGCGGCCTGAGTTTCGAGATCGATGATGCCGTTGAGAAAAGGCTGCGGGAAGCGGGAGCGGACGATATCCTCATCATTGCGATCCGCGAATCGCTTTGCAGCCGTTACATGAAGCGGGCAGATGAGTGTCCCGAAGACGATTTTGCATGTCAGATCGCGAACTACGACAAGGCTTTGAGCTTTCACCCCGACGACGACAAACCAGTGTTCAACCGAGGCCTTGCCAGGCATAGATCGGGCGATCATGACGGTGCGATCCTCGATTACACACGGTCTCTGGAACTATTGCCAAAGGATGCCGATGCCTATGGAAATCGCGGCAATTCCTACGCGGCGAAGGGTGAGAAGGAACTTGCTTTGAAGGACTATGAGCAAGCAATTCTGCTTGCTCCAAAGGAGCCAAGACACTTTCTCAACAGAGGCAACCTTCATTATCAAGATCGTAAGTACGATCCCGCGATACGGGACTTTGGCCGCTGTATCACGCTCGCACCAAAGGATACCGGCTGTCTGACGGCCCGCGGCGACGCGTATATCGAGAAAGAGCAGTACACCCTAGCGATTAGGGATTTTGATCGGGCGATTGTTCTCGAACCCGAGAATGCCGATTTCTTTGCCGGCCGCGGGCGGGCTTATCGGGAGTGGGGAAGATTGAACCAGGCTCATGCCGATTTCGACTCGGCTCTGAAGCACGATCCGAAGAACGCCTTTGCCCTGCACAATCGCGGGATCGCGTTTTCCGAACAGAACGAACACGACAAGGCGTTGGCCGATTACACAGCAGCGATCGAGATAGACGGCAAGAACGAAGAGGTTTTCGTCAACCGGGCGATCTCGCTGATCGAGAGGAAACAGTTGACGTCTGCACTCGTCGACCTGAACAAGGCTCTCCAGCTTGCACCCGATAATTACTATGCTTATGTGAACCGCGGCGAGCTGTATTCGGAAGTCGGGGAGTATGACAAGGCGGTAGGTGATCTATCAAAGGCGGTCACGCTCGAGCCCTCGATTGCTCGGCCTTATTTTTCGCGAGCGTACGTTTATATCGAGATCGAGGACTATGCGAATGCTCTAAAGGATCTTGACAAGGTTATCTCCATCGACCCGAAGGATAGTGCTGCTTTTAGCAACCGAGCCATCGTCCATTTGCGGACCGGTGAGCATCGAAAGGCGATTGCCGATTCGACGCGGTCTATACAGCTGGATCCGAAAGTTGCCGCAGCTTATGAGATCCGATCGCTTGCCTACGAGGCGGTTGGTGATGAAAGAAGGGCGGCGGCAGACAGGAAGCGGTTTGAGGCGCTTTCTGCTCCAGTTGAGCCGCAGTAAGTTCACCATTAATGATCCCGTCTAAAGCAGCATCATCGCCGGCGTCTCGATCATTTGTTTGAAGGTTTGAAGGAATCGGGCACCCGTCGCACCATCGACCACGCGGTGGTCGCAGGACATTGTGACGTTCATAATGCTGCGGACGACGATCTCGCCGTTATGGGCAACCGGCGTCGGGTTGGCACCGCCGATCGCGATGATCGCCGCTTCAGGCGGGTTGATGATGGCGGTGAATTCCTTTATGCCCATCATGCCGAGATTGCTGATGGAAAAGGTCGCACCGGTGTATTGCTCGGGTTGAAGTTTCCTCGACTTTGCTTTTGCGGCAAGGTCCTTTATCTCCGCTGAGATCTCGGCCAGCCCCTTGAGATTAGCCCCACGTACGACCGGCGTGATCAAACCCTCGTCTATCGCAACAGCAACGCCGATGTCGGCCTGTTCGTAAAAGCGTACGGTCTTGTCCTGATACGAAGCGTTTACCCACTCGTGCTTCATCAGGGCCATTGCGGCGGCTTTGACGATGAGATCGTTGACACTGATCTTCGCGTCTTCGTCAAGGTTCGCGTTGATCTGTTTGCGCGTAGCGAGGGCGTTGTCCATTTCGATCTCGACCGTCAGATAAAATGTCGGGATCGGGCCGATGGATTCGGTCAGCCTGCTCGCGATGATCTGACGGATCTTTGAGGCCGGCTCGTCGCGGAAGGGCGAAGCGCCGACGATGGTCGAAGGCGTAAACGGCCTTGCCTCACGGCCTGCGGCCTTTGCGCCTTTGCCTCCGCTCGCGAGAGCTTCCTCGATGTCGCGTTTAATTATGCGGCCGTTCGGACCGCTGCCGGTTATCGAGCGTAGGTCGATGCCGTTGTCGGCGGCCATGCGGGCGGCGATAGGTGAAACGATCAGGCGTCCGTCACCCTTTGGTGCGTCGGCGGGATCTGTTGAAACACGGGCTTCCGCAGGCGGTGCTGACTTTGGAGCGGGTGTTTCTTCCGACGTTTTCTTTAACTCCAGTTCTTCGGGCTTTTCGATCGTTGTGGCCGGCGGATGCTCCGTTTTTGCTTCAGTTGACGAATCTGCGGGCGCCTTATCACCCTCTGAGGCAGGTGGTTCTGACTTATTGCCATTGGTGCCGATCTCGGAGAGAAGAGCAGCGATGTCCTCGCCGGCCTTGCCGATGATAGCGATGGCTTCACCCAGCGCGGCTGTTTCGCCCTCGCCCTTAATGATCTTTAGGAGCGTGCCGCCTTGGAGCGCGGTCATCTCCATCGTCGCCTTGTCGGTATCGACCTCGGCGAGCGTCTCGTTCGCTTCGAACGCGTCGCCCTCGTTCTTCACCCATCGCGCGATCTGGCCCTCTTCCATCGTGGGCGAAAGCTTCGGCATTAAGAATTTTTCAGCCATATCAAATGGGCCGACGGCGTCCCGCCGGCTGTGCGTTTGCCGGCAAGTTGCCGGCGTTCCATCACAAATAACAAACTTCTTTCACCGCACCGACGATCTTTGCGACGTCCGGCAATGCCGCTGCTTCAAGATTTTTAGCATACGGCATCGGGGCCTCGACGGTCGATATTCGTTTGACGGGAGCATCGAGGTAGTCGAAGGCGTGTTCCATTATGGTGTGCGAGATCTCGGCGCCGACGCTGGCAAAGGCGTGCGATTCCTCCGCGATCACGAGCCGACTGGTCTTTTTCACCGAATTAACGATCGTGTCGATGTCGAGTGGTTTGATCGTTCGCGGATCCACCACTTCACATTCGACGTCAAACTCTTCTTTTATCTTTTCAGCCGCTTGCAGGGCGAGCGGAACGGTCATTGAGCGGGCCACGATCGTGCAGTCCGTGCCATCGCGTTTGATGTCGGCCACGCCAAGTGGGATAAGGAAGTCTTCATCCTCGGGCACCTCACTTTTCAAGCCGTACATCCGCTCCTGTTCCATAAAAAGGACCGGGTTGTTATCGCGAATGGCCGATTTGAGCAGTCCTTTCGCATCAGCGGCCGTCGAGGGCATCACCACCTTGAGGCCGGGGAAGTTCGCATACATCGCTTCTAAAGCGTGCGAGTGCTGTGACGAGACCTGATATGCTGACCCGTTCGGGCCGCGAAAAACGATCGGTATCTTAAACTGGCCGCCCGACATATAAAGCATCTTTGCCGCGTGATTGATGATCTGATCGGCAGCAAGTATGGAAAAATTCCAGGTCATGAACTCGATGACCGGCCTCAAACCCGCCATCGCCGCTCCGACGCCGACCGCCGCAAAGCCAAGCTCTGTGATCGGCGTGTCAACGACGCGCTTGTCGCCAAACTCCTTCCACAGACCGCGCGTCACCTTATAGGCGCCGTCGTACTCGGCAACTTCCTCGCCCATGACGAAAACATTCTCGTCCTTTATTATCTCTTCGCGGAGCGCCTGATTCAGAGCGTCGCGGATGGTCAAAGTAGCCATAGTGGTCAGTGGTCGGTGGTCAGTGGTCGGAGTTTCTGCCGCAGCGAGCGTACGAGTCCATTGATCAATCGACCAGTTTCAGCAGTCCTTTCTAAAATTTTGGCTGAATCAGTTTGATCGATATACGTCAAGCTTTCAGCAATCAATACCTGCGTCTCAACTTCCATCAAGGAACCATATGCCATCGATAGGTGATGCAAAAACTCCTTTGTCGAATCGCGGCCCTGTCCTTCGGCAATGTTTGAAGGTACGGAAATAGCCGCTCTGCGAATTTGACTTGTAAGACCATAAACTTCATGTCTCGGGAAGCGTTCCGTCACTTCGTAAATCGCTTTAACCAATTCCATTGCCTTCTGCCAGACGACAAGTTGTCGATAGTGTTGCAGGCTCATTTCCGACCGACCACTGACAACTGACCACCGACCACTGCCTCACGCATAAACATCTGTCAGCAGTTCGCTCTCGTCGGGATAAGGGCTTTCTTCGGCAAATTTGATCGCACGTTCTGTCGCTTCGATCGCTTCCTGTTCGATCGTTTCAAAGTCCTTGTCGGTCAGCACCTTCGCTTCTTTCAAACTTCCTTTGAACAAAACGATCGGGTCGCGTTCCTGATACTTGGCGATCTCTTCACGCGTGCGGTAATTTCCCGGGTCGGACATTGAGTGGCCCATATACCGGTAAGCGCGTACTTCGAGCAGAGTCGGCAGCGATTCGTTACGAGCCCGGTCAATCGCTCGCAGCGACGCTTCCCGCACGGCCATCACGTCCATGCCGTCCACAAATTCGTTCGCCATCTCGAACGCGTCGGCTTTTTTTGCGATGTTTCGCGTGCTCATCGCACGGTCCTGCGAGGTGCCCATGCCGTACTGGTTGTTCTCGCAGATATAGATGATCGGCAGCTTCCACAGTTGAGCCATGTTGAGCGATTCGTGAAAAATGCCCTGGTTGACGGCAGCTTCACCAAAGAAACAGAGCGTCACCTGCCCGGAGCCTTTGTATTTCGCCGCGTATGCCATACCCGTCCCGACGCCGATCTGCCCACCGACGATGCCGTGGCCGCCATAAAACTCGTGTTCCTTCGAGAACATATGCATCGAGCCGCCTTTGCCCTTTACGCAGCCGCCTTCCTTCCCGTAGAGCTCGGCCATTACTGCTTCGGGCGAAATGCCCTTGACCATCGCCTGCACGTGGTCCCGGTACGACGTGATCACCATATCGCTTGGTTCGAGTGCCATCATCGAGCCGACGGCGATCGCCTCCTGGCCGATATAAAGATGGCAAAAACCGCCGATCTTACCCATTCGGTAAACTTCGGCGCACTTTTCTTCGAAACGGCGGCCAAGCACCATCTGGTAGAACATATTTCGCAAGAGGGCCTTGTCGGTCTTCTTGATGGTCTCCAACTGCGAAGCCCTCCGATCGAGGTATTCCGCGTGGACCAGTTCTACGATCGACAGATCAGTCTCGCCGTTGGTTTTTCCCGAGACGGATTTGGCCGTGCTCGCTTTTTTGGCGGCCACTTCTTTATTAGACACATTCTTGTGGCCTGCTGCTGTTTTTGCCAAGTTCAGAACCTCCAGGCTTTTCCGGACATCAAAAAATGAGATAACCGTAAGAGCAACAGTATAATAAAGATAGACGCGAATGTGCAAAATTCGTGGATTTTTCCGCGTGCTATTGAGGGTCGAGGGCTGAGGCCTCAGATGGCCCAGCGTTGACATTCTGTACGAAGATAAAGAAAATTATCGGCGGGAACGGCTATGGAACGAGTAAAGATCGACACTCTGATCGAAGGGTTGCGGGCGATTCCCGACGAGTCGTTCGTTTGTGGAACGGTTTACGATTATCTCAGCCGAAATCCGGTCGCTGTCGATTCGATCGAGAAATATTACTTCTGGCATCCCCATAATTACACGAGGAACCTGGTTTATAAGGACGATCGTTTCGAGCTGATGGTTATATGTTGGGACCGCGGCGTTGCGTCGCGCGTTCACAACCATTGGGACCAGAGATGTTGGATGACCGTTCCGGTAGGCCGGCTGAAAGGCCAGAATTTTGCGGTCGAATCTATCGATGAGGCATCTGGACATTGTCGGCTGCGAGAGACCGATACGTTCGAATTGTCCGAATGCCTGGCCGCAAAAGTCGAACTGGAAGAGCCGATCCACCAGATATTGAACCTTGCCGAGTTCGACGAAAGGGCCGTCAGCATTCACATTTATTCCAAGCCCTACGACCGATGTCTCTCCTATTGCCGCGACACGGACACGTTCAAAGAGGTGCAGTTGTACTACACGAGCGTTGACGGCAAGCTATGCGACGGCGTTCAGCTTTGAACTATCCGCCAACCACTTCGCACTACCCAATGAAAATCCCTTTTCATCCATTTACTAGTGGTTAGTAACAATCGGATATTGTCCTGTAACATCCAACTTAGTGGTAAAACGACCTGCGATCTTGATAGCAGTGCTTTGCTTTGCGTATGTCGCGGCGCGTTTATGGCGGTTAACGGATGCCTGTTTGTGGTTTGATGAGATCTTCGGCGTACATTCGTCGGAGCATTCGTGGAGCGGGATGTGGTGGTTTGTCGTACAAGACCTGATCCATCCGCCGCTGTTTTACGCGTTGCTAAAGGTATGGATCGGGGTCGTTGGCGATGGGCTATTGTGGCTGCGGTTGTTTCCGGTGCTATTTTCGGTCCTCGCTCTCGTTCCGTTCTTATATCTCTGCCGTGAACTGAGCTTGAAAACGAATGCGACGGCCATCGCTCTTGGGTTGTTTGCGGTCAACGGCGCGTTGATAAAGTACGCACAGGAGGTGCGTATGTACAGCCTGCTCTTGTGTCTCTCGCTGTTCTCGATCTGGCTGTTCACGCGTTTCTTTTATCGCGGAAAGAATATCTGGATACTAGCCGTCGTCAACGTTCTTCTTGTTCACACGCATTATTTTGGCTGGTTCGTGGTTTTGTCAGAAGTGTTGGCGATCGCTATCCTACAGCGGATAAAGATCCGGCATGTGCTGATCATGTCGGGGATCGCCGCACTGTCCGTCGTGCCATGGCTGATCTCTGTGTTGCGTGCAGCCACGGCGGGCTCCGATGTCGGGCAGAATATTGGGTGGATCGGGCGGCCGGGTTTTCCGGAGATCCTCGACCTTATCTTCGATCTTTTTGAACCATTTTATTTTCAGGACAGCAGTGTAGGCCCCCGAACTATCCTGTGGGCGTCGGTGCCGGTTGTCATGGCTTTCATAGTTGCGAAGGCTGCCTATCTTGCCGAGAAAAACGACGAAGGCCGCGAGCGCATCGTGCTTCTTTCGATTTTTATCGGTCTGCCTGTGGCGGCAGCATTTCTGATCAGTTGGCTGTCGCCGTATTCGGTTTGGGGCTCGCGGCACCTGATCGTGATCTTCGCGCCGATCACGATCTTATTCGCGATCTGTCTCGGCGAGATCCGGTCCACGGCACTTCGGAATGGTCTGCTGGCGGTCATAGTTCTGGTCTCGATCGCTGCGTTCGTCCGCTCGGTCGTCACGCCGTATCAGGAGCAGATCTGGTGTGCGTGGGAAAAGCTGGCGACACATTTGCCGGACCTTGAACCGGCATCTGTATATGTCTTCGAAGACCTGAACGCTTATCACCTGTGGTTTGCGACTCGGAAGCAGGGAAATGTCACGGTCGTGAAAGTGGACGGCGTTCCAGGGATAGTCGAAGACAAGGCTTATTTCTTGCCGAGAGGCTTCGACGCGGTCAGCAGGTCCGGACTTGAGTCGATTGCGAGCGACCGATTCTGGTTCGCGTTTCGCGATTCGAGATGGGATGAACGCCATCCGCCGATCAACGGCCTATCAGCCCGAGGCTATCGTATTTTCCGGGTCGCGACCGTCGAAGCCGGCGGGTTGAATGCATTTTTGGCTGAAGCGAATCGCTGACTATTTTCGCTTCCACCGAACCCCGTCTTTCGTGTCTTCGAGAATTATGCCCTTCTCCGCGAGCAGGTCGCGAATCTCGTCGGAACGAGCGAAATTCCGGTCTCGCCTTGCAGCTTGCCGTTCCTCCACAAGTGCCTCGATCTCCGAATCCAGGCCCGCCGCTTCTTCCGTGCCGAAAATTCCAAGTACGGAATCGAATTTTTGAATGGCGTATAGCACGGTCTCGCGGTCTTCGGCATCAAGCCCTTTATGCGTCAAAACAATGTTAATGTCACGAACCATGTTATGAAGTGCAGCGAGGGCAGCCGCCGTATTAAAATCATCATCCATTGCAAGACCGAAGGTTGCCAACGCACTTTGAACAATGACGTAAGGCCTCAGTCGAAGAACTTCTAGGTCTGAATCGCTAATGGAGGCTTTGGAGTCGTCAACACGCTTTTTAGCTAGTTTCACGGCCAAGCGAAAATTACGCAGTCTTTCAACCGTCGATTCTGCACCCTGCAGCCCCTCGAACGTGAAATTCAGTTGCTTACGAGTAGGCACCGACAACAACAGATAACGAATCGCCAATGCCGAATAGCCTTGCTCTCGCAGGTCGCGAAACGTGAAGAAATTGCCCTTTGACTTGGACATCGTCACGTCGTCGATCTTCAGGAACTCACTGTGTATCCAGTACTTAGCGAACAGTTTGCCGGTTGCACCTTCGCTTTGGGCGATCTCATTTTCGTGGTGAGGGAACTGCAGGTCCTGCCCGCCTGCATGGATATCAAAGGTCTCACCGAGGTATTTCATTGACATTGCCGAGCATTCGATATGCCAACCGGGGCGTCCCCGTCCGAACGGAGCGTCCCAGCCCGGCTCCTCGTTTTCACCGACAAGCTTCCATAGGGCGAAATCGCGTGCATCTTCCTTGTCGTATTTGTCCGTATCGACGCGTTCGCTGCCGCCGGTAATGTTTCCGGAAAAGTTTATCTTCGACAGTTTGCCGTATTCGGGAAACGCCGTTATGCGGTAGTAGATCGACCCCTCAGATTCATAAGCCTTGCCGTTAGCGATCAGTTTCTGGATGATCTCGATCATCTCGGCTATGTGCTCGGTCGCACGCGGCGTTACCTCCGGCCGCTCCATCCCGAGTGCGTCGAAATCTTCCCAGAACGCCGTTATATACGGAGCCGTAAATTCGTCGATACTGATGTTCCGAGATTTTGCTTCGTTTATTATCCGGTCGTCAATATCTGTCAGGTTAAAGACGTGCGTGACCGCATAGCCCTTAAATTTTAAGTAACGACGCAGGATGTCGCCGAAAATGAAGGTGCGAAAATTTCCGATATGGGCAAAGTTCCAAACTGTCGGACCGCAGATATACATCCGCACTTTTCCCTCTTCCAACGGGTGAAACTCCTCCAGCTTTCGCGACAAAGTATTAAAGAATCTGAGCATAATCGAGCGGCAACGATCTACAAGCTTTCAATGATAACCCAAACAGTGCGAAAAGTGCCCGGCCCTCAGCACTGTAGGTGAAAAGTAAGGAAAATTGTATTGCGTAGAAATTAGCTGCGACAGCAGCCGGGGATAAAGGTAAGAATTAGCATGAGGGCCGAGCGTTCCATAGGGTTTGTCCCATGAATACCTAAACGCGCACCCCCATGCGGAAGTTTCATTTTTCTTCCGAGAGGTCGAGAAGCCAGATATCCGATTCCAGGTTAGCTGCCGTATAGTACAAGAGCTTTCCGTCGCGGCTCACAAACGGGCTTCGGATCACAACCGACGAGTTGGAGAAAAGTTCACGGACAGATTTTGTCCTGACATCCGCGATGAAGATCGTATCGTCCGTTGAATAGATCATATGCCTGCTGTCAGGAAGCCACGCCGGTGTAGTATTTCGATCAGGAACCACGATCTCGAACTTATTCGTTTCAAGCGAGAAATAACCTAGATGGCGAGCGTCGCCTTTTGCCAATACACCGCCAAGCAGCTTTCCGTCCGGCGACCAGTCCCAAACCACCATCCTTTCAGCGATATCCGACCGGGCAAGTCTATGAGGTGTCTGTGCGGAAGTGGGCCGGGAGATGTCGTAGATGTTCGGCACCCCGTCGGTATGAATTATTATCCGTTGCCCATCCGGTGACCATATCGGAAACCCCGCGGATACCGGCGAAGGTTCGAAGCTGTACTGGGTCAAAGCCGTCCCGTCGGAATTACATATCCATACCTGCCCGCCGCCATCGCGATCCGAGTAGAAGGCAAGCCTTCGGCCGTCCGGCGACCAGCGAACATACCGGTCGAACGGCTCGTCGTTCGTCACATCCCGCCACTCGCGTCCATCACGGCTTACCGTTGCGATATCGTCCTGAGTTCTGCGAATAAGGCGCATTACGAACTGGGAACCGTCCGGCGAAAGTTCCGCCCTCGACACCTCGCGGTCACCCTCGGTTATCCAAAAAGGCTCCCCTATAGTACGGAGCGAAGCGAGGTCAAATTCGATGCCTTGAATATTCGCCCGATTGTTCGTTTGAACATACGCCATCCGCGTGCCGTCGCGTGAAAAACTAAGATGCCGGCTGAAGGAAGATGGGGTCGTCACCGGCTCCGGCTCGTCGAGGACCTCGCCGGTCGATTCGTTTATCGGGACACGCCAGAAATTTACGCTTCCGGCCCGGCTGCTTACAAAATAGAGGAACTTGCCGTCCGGAGACCAAACAGGATTCCAGTTCGACACGGCAAAATCTTTAGCCACCACCACCGGCTCGCCGCCGCCCGCGGGCACGGTCGCGATATCGCGTCGGCCGAACATACCGGAGTGGAACCAGTAAGCTACGCGATGTCCGTTCGGCGACCACGACGGAAACGTGGCCTCGCCGTCGATCAGCTTTCTTCTCGCTCCGGTTTGGACATCGATAATGTAAAGTGCCTGAGGAGAGGTTTCCCTGACGGACGGCTGGTCGCGGCCAAACGTGCTAACCACGATCTCCTTACCGTCCGGCGACCATGACGGATGGTGGCCTTCGTCCGAGATGTGGCGTAGATTTTCTCCCGATAGCTCTATTGTGTAGATCCCCTGAGGACTGCGGCTCGATCGAAATGCGATCACGTTGCCGTCGGGCGAGAAGGCCGGCTGGACGTCATTGCCGGTAGAATTAGGGGTCAGATTCGTTCGTCGTTTACCTCCGATACGCTGGTGAAAGATATGAAACCTTCCATTCTCCTCGGCCGCATAAACCACGTCCTTTCCATCCGGCGATAGGCTTGGGTAATATTCCGTCCCCGCCTGATTCGTTAATTGGACGCGTTTGGCGGCAAGCCAGTCCGGGCCGGGATACGAACGTCCGGAGCTGCCGACGATAAAGTAAGTCATCGAAGCGATCGCAGCGATCAGAACAACGCCGATCATTGCGCTGACATACCACGGACGGCTGGTCAACGCCCGCCCGAACAGGCTCGAAGAGCCCGAGAATGGCGAGAGCGACGGCGATGATTCGACCTCCCGTCTTAGGTTCTTCAGATCAGCCCTTAGTTCCAGCGCCGATTGATAACCCCGATCCCGGTTTTTGTGGAGCAGTTTCTGGAGGATCATATCGACCTCCTTGGGAAGGTCGGGGTTTAACATGCTCGGAGGCGTGATCTCCTTCGAGAGTATGGCTTGAAACGTTTCTTGCCGGGTCTCTCCTTTGAAAGGATTTTTGCCGGTGAGAAATTCGTAGAGCACCACGCCGCAGCTCCAAAGATCGGTCCTATGGTCCACCGATTCATCGCTGATCTGGGCCGGCGACATATATGCCGGAGTTCCGATGATCACGCCCTTCGTCGTTGCAGCAAAGTCGCGGAGGGTTTGCTGGCCGGGGTCGGTCAGCTTGGCAAGTCCGAAATCCAGGATCTTTGCGTACCCATCCTTCCGGATCATTATGTTCTCCGGCTTTATATCCCGATGGATTATTCCTTCCTTATGCGCGGCCGCGAGAGCATCGCATATCTGGATAGAGTTCAATACGATGTTTCGCAGTTTGAACTCGCCGCCGATCAGGTCGCGAAGCGTTTTGCCTTCGACGAATTCGGTAGCGATGTAATTGACACCTTCGAAATTGCCGACGTCGTAGATCGTTACAATACCGGGATGGTTCAGCATCGACACCGCGCGGGCTTCCAACTCGAAACGTTTTACCCTTTCGTCGTTGGTGACATACTCCGACGGGAGCAGTTTTAGCGCGACCTTGCGTTTAAGCTTTTCGTCGAATGCGAGATAAACCTCGCCCATCCCGCCCGCTCCGAGCAGGCCATCCACGCGATAGGTTCCGATCTTTTTATTGATAAAAGCGAATGCGGAGACCTCGGTCTGATCGTCCGCCATCGCCCTCGCCCTCGCGGCGACGTGCATCGCGGAATGGTTGAGAAAATGGCCGGTATCGCCCAGTGCTTTTAGAAGCTCAAGCACCAGATCTCGGAGATCGTGGTCATCTCCGGCTTTGAGAGTAACAAAATTGACACGCATTTCCGGCGATACCTCGAGGGCGGCATCGAGAAGATCATCGATCTGTTTCCAACGATTTACATCCATTGAAATGCGAACAGTTCGCGGCGTGCGGCGTCCGGTTTTTACCGTGAACCAAATTTATCACAGGCCAAATCGAAAATGGAATTTTCTCGTGTTAAATGAGGGATTTTTCATACTTTGTCCGCATTAATAAGTGGATGATCTACGAAAGCACGGACGTTGTCCCATACGGGGGCTGCTGGTATGACAATCATCCTTCTGTGCTCAATACTGACCGGGGCGGAACGACAAGAAGGGAAAACGAGAAAGCGGTGATCGTCCTGGCGTGTCCAAAGGATGATCACGGCTATAAGGTTACACTGAATGACGAACGACCAAATCAGGCTGGTAAAAGATAGCTTCAAGAGGATAGAACCGCTTGCCGAAGAAGCTGCCGTTTTGTTTTATGCCCGGCTGTTTAGACTCGACCCGCGGCTGCGGCCGCTTTTTAAGAACGACATCCGCGAACAAGGATCGAAGTTGATGGAAATGCTTCGCGTGGTCGTAGAAAGCCTGGACCGCCAGAAGGAATTCATACCTGAGTTGCGTTCGCTCGGTGCTCGTCACGTCGCGTACGGGGTCGAGGAGTACCATTATGACACGGTTGGAACAGCTCTTTTGTGGACGTTCGAAAAAGCGTTGCGCCCGAATTATCCCGCCGAGACGAAGGAAGCATGGAACGCGGCCTACAGCATGCTGGCCCGAACAATGAAAGAAGGCGCGATGTCTAGAAAAAAAGCGAAGGTTTCTTGAGGATTTCGATCAGACACATCGCTTGCGCGAGGCTCAGGACTTGTTCAACTGCACGAATAGCCACGCCTTCGCCTTTTGCCATTCACGAAGCACGGTGATCTCCGCCACGCCGATGACCTCTGCGATCTCGTCAGTCTTCAGGCCGCCAAAAAACTTCAATTCAACGATCTTCGCCTTGCGTTCATCGAAAGTTGCTAGTTCCGTGAGGGCCTCATCAAGGGCGACGATCTCAGGGTCACGGCCGTTAGTGACCGCCATCGCCTCATCGACCGAGACCAAATAAATAGGAGAGTCCTTATTTCCCGGGCGTTTCCGGGCGAAATCCACCAGAATTCGACGCATCAACTGCGCCGACACGCCGAAGAAGTGCGCCCGATTCTCGAACTTCGCATTCTTCCAGTCGACAAGACGAATATAAGCCTCGTTCACAAGCGCCGTGGTCTGCAGGGTGTGCCCGGCGCGCTCGCGGCCCATATATCGGTGTGCGATCCGGTGAAGTTCGGCGTAGATGATAGGCGTTAGCTGTTCAAGGGCCTCGGCATCACCGCCGCTCCATCGCTTAAGCAATTGTGTGACTTCCTGGGTGTTTTCTTCCGCCATTGCTGAATGGGTTTTTGGCCAATTGTCGCTATAAATTTACCACACGAAAAATATTTTTTCTGAGTCGATGATAGTTTTTCCAGGTTAATTTCGCATTGCATCTCGAACGGGCCTAAAAGTCCGCATTTTCCTTTCTGATTTCCAGCAAACGCGACGGCTCTACAACCTATTTCGGAACGGATGATAGTTTCGTTCGAGAATTACCGCATTCACTAGTAGGAAGAGCGATCTTCGAGAATTTCTTATTAGGAGTAAAAATATGTCGTACATAACATTCATAATGACCAGAAAACCGTTGGAAGAGGTGAATTTCGGAAAGAAGAATGGCCGTTGGGGACGGATGGTCGTGGTGCGCGGAGGATTCGTTACGGGCGGCCGCGTCGTCAATCCGGGAAGTCTCCCGGACCTGTTCTCGCCGGCCGTAGCTCCGTCAGCTTCGGGAGTATTCGAAGGTTGCGCCGACACCAATTCGCATCTGGGCATCGGAACGACGACTATACGCGTCGGCCAGCAGGGGATCTGCCTGGATACAGCTGTAGGCGGCGTTGAGGTAATCGGCCGATACGAAACCCTTGAGCGCTACCGCACGGACAGCGACAAGAGCAAATTCTACGTTCAATTGAAACCGAGGCCGCAGGAACCGTACACCATTAAGATGGACATCTCGCAAAATGTAAAGGAACTGAACGGCAGCGGACATTGTTTCAGGGTGCTCGGCCACAACACGTTGAATTCGAAGGGTTATATGGCCGGCATTTTGATCCACGAGGCACCCCATCCGGGCTGGCTTGTCGGCTGTATCGGCCCGCGGCCTGCGAACTTCCGCGCCGTCAATCATGATAAGGGGCCATCGAGGTCGGCAATGCAAAGCATCTTCGCGCATATGGGCGGATTCTCATACGGGAAAAGGGCCGACCTTTTGACAATGGATATTTAGTGCATTGACGCGTGGCGGCGTTGAATTTGTCGCTGCACGATCGGGATTTGGTGCGGTCTTGGCATTTTTCAGCCGGGCCGACTGAATCCCTTATTTCATTTCCGCCAGAGAGGCGACTCCCGCCAGATCGGGCTCGACGTATTCGGCTCGAGCCCGGTTAGAGAACAGCAGCTCGCGGCTGTAAAATTTAAGCGGATGGTCTTTGTCGAACAACTCGCAAAGACCATTCGCCATTTCGACTAACGAGAGTTTTTCGTTCATCAGCATATAACCGTAAGCGGTCCGCATCCAGAAGACCGTGATCGTCTCGTGGTAGGGCATCTCCTTCTTCAGGTCGACCTCGAACGCCCGAAGCAGGTTTAATATCCCTTCCCGCATTTTGACGATCGCGCCGTCAAGACTCATTTCTTTGAGATAGCACAAAGCTACGACGAGATGCTCGGCGTGCTTCCATTCACCGCGTGAGATCGTCCCCGTTTCGAAGAGCCTTAATAGTTCGTAGATCTCGGCTTCATTTTTATATTTGCGTAACATAGCGTCCTCATCTGCGGACTAAACTCCGCGTTCCAACGAAAAAAGACAGAATGGAACCGGCCGCACTGGCCCGAATCATTCTGTCTTGAAATCGAACAAGGATAATATCACATATTCTGCTGCTTCGAAGCGTCCCGGGTCGCGGCAAGGGCGAAGTTGTCGATGATGGTCTTCGCAGCGTTTTCGGCGCTTACGTCGGTCCTGTCGATCACCAGCGACTCACGATCCGGAAACGGCGAGCGGGGATCTTTCTGAGGTTCGAGGATAGGGATGTGAACGGGCTAAATGTAATAGTCCGAGTCCAAAGCCAATAAGGGTCGCTAACGCGAAGAGTACGAGGCGGTTCATATACCGCCTCCATCGCTCAAAATTTGAGCATCGTTGTTTTTTGATCCCTTCAACTCCTTTTTCAGACTTTCAAGCAGCAGCTGCCACTTCTTTCCAGAAAAGATGAGGAATGGCGACGTTTCGCCACCAGGAGAGTCAAGCGGTTTTACCACGTCGTCTTCAATTTCGTACGCGGTCAGGATGTATAGGTCATTATCTTGAGGGCCAATCAGTGGAAAATCTCTATTTAGAAAAAAGAGATATCTATTTCCTGTAGTCGGCATTCGCTGGCTTGCGATATAAACCCACATCTCAAAGCCCGACGGAAAGCGGACAATGCCGCCATCTCGCTCAGCAAAAATGTAATTTCCCTTTTTTAACTCCGCGTCGGTTTCGTTTTTAAAAACCTCTTCG
>JBGSYT010000177.1:0-8938 GCA_041750855.1 Pyrinomonadaceae bacterium
GACGCCATCGTCCGCGTGTGGAGCATCATCGCCACTCGCGGACGGAGGCGTCCGCGTTCCGGGGGGCGTCCGCGTTCCGAGCCATGTCGGGAATTCAATGCCGTCCGAAGTGTCGAGCAGCTTTTCGTATGGCGGGTCGAATTTTATGTCGAGGAATTTCAGGACCTCTTCGGTAAAATTCTCGACATCGCGAATCGAAAACTCATAAAGCTCATCCCAGGTAGACACCCCGACCTGTTTCATAAATCGGGTAAGCTGCGCCCGTTCAATGACATCGGGCGTTGGCGTCCATGCGATCGGCTGATCTTCAAGTAGGTTTGTGTCGTTCATACAGGACTTTAGCCTCAGATTAGCACAGATATACACGGATAAGAATTTGCAGAAATCTGTGTTAACCTGTGTCCATCTGTGGTTAATTTCTTTCGCTTATGATCGAACTTTCTGTTGGAATCGAACTTCCAAAAAGCCTTTTCGCGGGTAAAACTGCAGTCGTTACTGGTGCGTCGCGTGGAGTTGGGCGGGCGGTTGCGGTTCGGCTGGCTGAGGGCGGGGCGAACGTTGTTGTGAATTATTTGGAACGGCATGCCGAAGCTGATGAGACCGTAAGGTTGTGTGTTGAAAAAGCTGTTAAGGCGATCGCGGTGCAGGGCGATGTTTCCAGCATTGTGGCGGCGACCGAGATCGCAAAGCGAGCGGTCGAGGAATTTGGCGGCATCGATCTGCTGGTGCTGAACGCTGGGATTTGGGAAGGTGCGCCGATCGAGGAAATGTCCGAGGAGACGTGGAACCGCGTGCTTAACACAAACCTGAAAGCGGCGTGGGCGATGTCGAAGGCGTGCGTTCCGGCAATGAAGAAACGCGAATCGGGCGCTATCGTACTCGTGTCATCAACCGCCGGCCAACGGGGCGAAGCGAATTATTCAAATTATGCCGCTTCAAAAGGCGGGCAGATCAGTTTTACAAAAGCACTTGCGAGCGAACTCTGTCCGAAAATAAGAGTAAATTGCGTCGCTCCGGGCTGGATCGAAACGGCGATGGTGCGGCCCGCGTTCGAAGACGAGGAATATCATCAAAGCGTATTGAAGACGATACCATTGAACCGCGTCGCGACGACCGACGACATTGCTCTTTCGATCTGCTTTCTTCTATCGCCATGGGCACGCCATATCACCGGCGAGATCATGAACGTAAACGGCGGTGCGGTGCTTTGCGGGTAGCCGATTTCTACAACCTAAACAAATACGACCGATAAGATTTGTTGTTGCTTTCGTGCGAATCGACTTGATTCGTGGCAAAATCCTCTTCTGTGACCAACGAAGCAACTCCAACTGTAATGAAATTCGGGGGCACGTCGGTGGGGGACGTGGCGGCTTTCGAGCGCGTTTTTCACATTGTTTCGACTCAGATCGAACGGCGATCGGTTGTAGTCGTTTCGGCGATGACAAAATTTACTGATGCTCTGCTGGCCGCGTTTGAAATCGCGAAGAAGGGTGATTTTGCGGCAGCGATCGAATCGTTAGAGCCCCATTACGAAAGGCACACTCAGGTTTCCAATCACTTTATCCCCGACGGAGCGGCGAACGCATTCAGCGGCGAGCTCGAATACGCACGCGGCGAGCTATCCGATCTGTTGATACGTGCTGCGAGGCGTTCGCTTCCGCTTTCGATGCTCAAGGACGCGATCGTTTCCTATGGTGAACAGCTTTCCTCGCGGTTGCTTGCTGAGGTATTGAAGTCAAAGGGTGTTAACGCTCGTCATTTCGACTCGCGGCGGCTGATCGTGACCGACGATGAATTCGGGGCGGCTCAGCCAATAATGGACGAGACGATAGAACTCGTTAGGCTTGAGCTCGCGCCGTCGATCGAAGCCGGCGAAGTGCCGGTGATGGGCGGTTTTATTGCCGGAAATCGCGCAGGTGAAACCACAACACTCGGCCGCGGCGGTTCCGATTATTCGGCGGCGATCGTTGCGGCGTCGCTTGGAGCGGCGGAGTTACAAATTTGGACCGACGTTACCGGCGTAATGACATGCGATCCGCGGATATGCAGCACCGCGCGAACGATCCCCGTGCTTTCTTACGAAGAGGCGGCCGAGCTCGCTTATTTCGGTGCCAAGGTCTTGCATCCGAAGACGATCAAGCCCGCGGTCAATAATTCAATTCCCGTCCGCGTTTGCAACACATTTCATCCCGACGAGATCGGAACGATGGTCTTGGCCGAATCGGGCGAGACCAAGAACAAAATAAAATCGATTGCCAGTAAGAAAAACATCACAATTATTCGCATCAATTCGGCACGTATGCTTGGTGCATATGGCTTTATGAGCGCGGTATTTCAAGTATTTGACCGCCACAGAACAGTGATAGACGTGATATCAACATCGGAAGTTTCGGTAGCCTTGACGCTGGATAATTCCGACTCGCTGGAAAAGATCGTCGAAGATCTGCGGCGGCTCGGTGAAGTAGAAGTTGAAACCGGTTACGCGGTGATATGTGTCGTTGGTGAAGGCTTGCGGGCTTCGACCGGACTCGCTTCTAAGATCTTTTCGACGATCGAAGACATAAACGTCGCTCTCGTATCGCACGGTGCATCGGCGGTGAATCTCACGTTTGTAGTAAAAGAGACTGACGTCGAAAAAGTGATCATTCGGCTCCATAACGAAATGTTTTGATTTAAGGTCAGTCCGGTTGGCCTAAAGCGTAATTTCCCGCTGTGCAATAATCGCCAGTAGACATGACAAGGGAGGTTAACGGATGGAACCAATTGAAAAAGAAGTTGTAAAGAAAGAGATCAAGGCTGAGCGGTGGGCGCTGGTCGACCAATTGGACGAATGGCTTGAGATCCCGATGCTGGTGTTGAGCATCATCTGGCTGGTTTTGCTCGTGCTGGAGATGACCCGTGGAATCAGCCCCTTTCTGGAAACACTCGGGAATGTCATTTGGATAATCTTCGGTATAGATTACGGGATAAAGCTACTGCTAGCGCCGGAGAAGATCGAGTATATAAAACAGAATTGGCTCACGCTGCTTGCACTCGCACTTCCGGCACTGCGAATTTTTCGAGCTTTTCAGGCGTTCAAATTGCTTCGTGCGGCCCGGGCGGCTCGCGGATTGCGGTTGGTAAGACTGCTCACCTCTTTGAATCGCGGGATGCGCTCCCTTGGTTCTGCTTTCAGCCGCCGCGGCTTGGGTTATGTGCTGATGCTGACGCTGATAGTTATCCTAGCGGGCGGTGCGGGAATGTATAACTTTGAACAGGGTGTCGAAGGCGGATTTGTGAACTACGCCGACGCTTTGTGGTGGACCGCGATGCTGATCACATCGATCGGGTCGGCTTATTTTCCTCAGACGGCGGAGGGCCGAATGCTTTGCCTGTTGCTTGCCGTGTACGGGTTTGCTGTCTTTGGATATATGACGGCGACGCTTGCGACTTTTTTCATACAGCGAGACACCGAAACTGCCCCCGAACGCGGGGAGCCGTGTCTTGCCGATATTAAAAGCGAACTAGTTGAACTAAGGGCGATGTTGGCAAAATCCCTACCACAAAAATAAGACATGAATCTTTTCGAACTAACAACATCTTTGATGTCGATCGCTTCAACTTCCGGCGAAGAGGAAGCGGTCGGGTTTTGGCTGCGTGATCATTTGGTGTCGCAGGGGTGGAACGTTGAGTTGCAACCGGTTAGCGAGAATCAGAACAACGTGATCGCGACTTTGAATGACAATCCTCGTGTCTGGATGTCGACGCATATGGACACGGTTCCGCCGTTCATACCGCCGACCGAAGATTACGAAAAGATCTACGGCCGCGGTGCTTGCGATGCAAAGGGAATCATTGCCGCTCAGATAACCGGCGCCGAACAGCTTCGCAAAGAGGGAATCACCGACATCGGGTTGCTTTACACGGTCGAAGAAGAGCGTTCGAGTACCGGAGCGAAAGCCGTGAACGAACATCCGCTTGCGGCGAAGTGCGAATTTATGATCAACGGCGAGCCGACCGATAATGATCTTGCGATCGGGTCGAAGGGATCGTTTCGGCTGAAGATCAAAACGAGCGGTAAGGCCGCGCATTCGGCGTATCCGGAGCAGGGCGATTCGGCGATAGAAAAGCTGCTCGATATTCTTGAGGACATCCGCCGCACAAAATTTCCCCACGACGATTTCTTTGGCGACACGACGGTAAATATCGGCGAGATAAACGGCGGGCTTGCCTTAAATATCATTCCGCCAAAGGCCGAGGCAGGCTTGCTAATTCGGCTAACCACCAAACGTGAACCGATCGAAACCGCTTTGCAAAATGTAATTCGCGGACGCGGCGAGATCGAAGTGCTTTCGTGCAGCGAACCTGTAAAACTCCATCCGATCGAGGGCTTTACGCAAAAGGTCGTGCGGTTCACGACCGACATTCCGCACATGCCGAATTGGGGCAAACCGCTCTTGCTCGGGCCCGGTTCGATACTCGTCGCGCACACAAAGGACGAGTTCGTGCTAAAAAAGGACCTGGAAAAAGCGTCCGGGCTATATAGAAGCCTCGTAGAACTTCTGTTAGCCCGAACGAAGTAGAAGTCGATCAGTTTGGGCGGACCAACATGCTATAGGTTCGAGAGCCTGCTGGTACTCGATTAACGCCGTCGCTCAACCATACGTCGATGGTAATGGGGCTATGCGGAGAATAACCGACATCGCATCTGAACGTTCCGTACGTGTCGTCCCAGACTACCGGCCAGGTGTTGCCGCCGGTACGGCAGTTTCTCTCGACGGAAACCGGGTCTCCATCGGGGTCAAAGCCGTAAACGAAAATGTACAGTGGCGGGTAGTAGTCGCCGGAACCCGGCGAACCGTTGTTGATCAATGCACCGTTCGGGGCTTCGCAGAGGTAATTCGGGTCAGGGCAAACGTGCGATAGGGGCCCTCGGTAGGCGGAGACCCAGAACCCCGTGACAACGGGCGGAAGGTTCGCTGGCGGACTCGTCACGTTCACGGTGACCACGCTTTCGCCAACCCCCCCTTGTGGATCGGTGGCTATTACGCGTACCTGTCGAGTCCCTTGTTGGTTGAATATTACCGTCGCGCCGCAGGTGCCTCCGCTTCCGGTCAAGGTGCGCGTGTCTGGAGCCTGAACCTGAAAGTCTATGAGATTGCAGGTGAGAAAGCCTGTTTCGGGATCAAAGGCTGTGGCTGTCATAAAATACTGAACCGTTGCCGGAATAGTGTGGGTCTGTACCGTAACGTTCACGATCGGAAGCGAATTCCTCACATCGATCCGCAGTGTGATGGTTGAGGTGGCCCCTTCACTGTCGCGGGCCGTTACCGTTATCGTTCTCAACCCAGCCGTCTGGAACGTGTATGTAAGCGGGATGTTGCCGTCCCGGTCAGAGAACGCCGTGAGGATCGGCACATCGCCTTCAGGATCGACCACGTCGAAGTAACCCTGGAATCCGGCCCGCGGCCCGAGAACGACCGGGCTCCCGATATCGACGAAGATCGTGTCGGTCCTCACGTTGCTGAATATCGGGGGGGAATTCGGGGAGTCCGCGATGCGGAAGTACTCGTTGAGGATAGGGGTGGAGTACCTGCCGAGTTCAATGATCTCAGCGATGCTCGCCTCGAAGTTCACGTTCGTGGTGACGTGGCCTTCTACGAACCAAAGAGGTTTGCGGCTAGTATCGGCGTCTATCAGGATCCCGAGACTTCCGTCGATTCCCGGCCCCACGACGCCGTAGAGCATTATCTTAGCGTCGACCTTCGAGTAGGCTTCGACCCGTAACTTGGCGTTCGCATTTGCCTCGATCAGCCTCCTTTCCAACGGAGCGAACTCGGAAATATTGTTCCACCCGTTGCCGCCATAGTCCGGGTTCAACCACTTGGCTCCCGCCTTGAATGTCGATTTCGCTTCACCTTCGAACGCGAAGTCCACGTGGGCCTCCCCGTTGATTCCGAGCTTTAGATTCATCTCCGGCACCAGAACCACGGGAATAGGACCGATGAAAAACAGGATAGGTTTCATCGGAATCTGGTAGATGGTTTGTTCCTTGTTGATACGACCGTCGAAATTGCCCGTGACGCGGAGGCGGGTTTTCGCCTCCATACCTGCCCAAGCCTCGAAGCGGTCGGGGCATGCGGGAGGTATCGCGAGGCAGGACCGTATCCCTATACCGACGTTGTAGCCGGCATTGAAGTACGCGAATCCCTGAACCCGCACCGTCCCCGAACCTTCGACGCCGTCTTCGCCGCCGTTGAAGTTCACCGTCACATCTATGTCCCTGTGGAAGTTGTATGTGTCGCCCTCGTCGATGACAATGTTGGGCACAAACGCGGACTCCTTGTCGAAGCCGGAAGCGTTAATCTGCGAGAAAGCCCGCGACGACTGGGTGCCGTCGTCGGGAATAAGCTCGCCGGTGGCGTCCACGGAACCCTGATATATGGCTTCGGTAAGTTTCGCCTGAACGGTCTCGAGGATCACTTGGCCGCCACTCTGCATGGAAGTTGAGGTGATCTTCCGCAGAAAACCGAAAGGTGCGGCCGGCGTCGACTCGCTTACGAATACGTCGTCGATTCGCACATCCCGCAGGAAATCCGTGCGATAAGCGAAAACCATTCGCCCGGTCACCGGATCGTAGGCGGTGTGCGCGGCGATCGTTTCGTCGTCAGCTATCTTGGTGGTCTCCGGGATTATCACATCCTGGCAGACGCCGCCAATAGCTTGCTGGATCTGGTCGGCCGGATACGGCTCGAGGTCCGCAGCCATCAATGCGGCACTTTCCTGTCCGCATAAGTTGAACTCTTTTTTTAGGGCCGCCGCGGTCTGCCAAGCGTTCTTTCCCAGCGATCGGAGCAGTCGGATCCGTATCATTGGGTCCGGTTCCACGCGGAACTTAATGGGCCATGTGCTGCCGAGCATCGCGTACTCGTTGGGCGAGAGCGTGATCGAGCCCAGCTCGAGCCCAGCCAGCACCACGCGGACCGTGCGGTTTAGGTTCGGATCGGCCCCGGCAGGGCTCCAGTTGACGTGATAGTGGTCGCCTGTCAAGCGGATACCTTCGTTAACCGAGTTATGCACAGTGAAAGTCTGGATGATCGAGCAAGTACCCCGGTTCTCCACACAGATCTCAAGCTTGAGGTAGTTTAGGAGGGTTGCGTCAAGCGGTCCATTGTTGCCCGATCCCTGAGCAAGCGGCGGGAGAAAATGGAACGAAGGAAGATTTGTAGTCGAACTAGGGTTGGGCGCCGAGGCGATGGGATCAAGTTTGCTGTCAAACGCGGCACTAAAGGCAGACCGTGCAGCCTCTATGGCCTGGATCCGTACTGCCGGCCCTGCCAGAACCGATGTGATAAACGCGCCCACGATCAGTGTGGCGATCGCGATAACTGATTGCTTTTTATTTTTCATCACTTTATCTCCGTATGGAACTTCTCTGGGGTAATCGGAAGAGGCTTCGCCGCCGTAAACTCGATGGATCCGAAGTGTCTGCCGAGGCTATCGAATGTCATTTGCCGTTAGGCCCATTACCGATCAGTCGTGACCCGGGTCAGCCAGCACGGCACCGTTTATTTGCGTGAGCAGCGATTTTGACCTGAACAAAACCCCACAATTCCAGAGGGTTTCGTTTTTACTCTATAGCCGGATGGCCATAGTCGATGTCTGTGACGATCTGCTCGTTAAAGGTTGATTTTAGGAGTGAGGTGATGAATTTGTCTTTGGATTTATCTTCACATTATCTTCAATTTAAAGTTGAAGTAGTTAAGGCTAGGAAAATGGTGGTTACGCGTTGGGAGATTCTCGCGAGAATGGTGTTAAAGGCCGATCTTGCGATGGCGAGAGGGCAATGTATTTTCCCACCAAACTCCTCGAGACGTTGCCGTGGAGTGCTTATTGCCGCAGACGCCCACGGACAATAACCATTGCCGGATGAATGGTGAGGCGAATAAAACTAAGGCAAGACCAAACTTTTCGCAATGAATCCAATTTCGCCGCCTGCAGAAACCGTAGAGGTGATCATGTCACAACGATCCATCATTATGGACAGATAACGTTTGCATGGCGAAAGACCAGTTGCCATTTGCCGGCTTTTTGTCGCCATACCTGACTATATCGGCGCTCGACCGACATGCCAGCAAGCGGAGCATTATCAACCGGCTTGACGCTTTCTTTTCCGGTAACGATTACGGCGTCACCCAGAATTATGACTTCCTCGATCTGCACCTTGAACGCCGAATAGGAGATCTTCTTTTCTCGAACTAGCTGCAGAACTGTTGGTTTTTTAGAGATAGTATTAATCGGTGAGCTTACGATGAGTTCATCAGAAAACAGCGTTTCCAGAATCCGAACATCTCGAGCGAGAACTGCATCCACCAATGCTTGCTCCAGGCCTCGAATAGTTCTCTCAGTTTTGCTCATCTCGTTTGTAGTCTGTCCGCTGATATTGGCGATCAGCGAAAAGAATAAAAAGGGAATCCACTTGGCTTTTCTCATATTTATCTCTCATTTAACTCTACGTGCTTTCAGGTAGCGAGCCCGAAAGACTTAACGTCGCATGCTTCCGCATACGTTCATATGGGACATGTCGCTCTTCCTCGATCTCGGTTCGATACCGGTTACCCACACAATGGATGAGTTTGTTTTGAAAGAAGACCTGGAAAAGGCGGCGGAGCCAAATGCGAGTGTGGTCCGCCGCCTGTTGAGCTAGTCAAGGTCAAAACGCGTTGCCGAGGCGTCTGAGCAACCTTGCATCGTGGGTGTTCCGTCTAGCAGGTAAAACTGAGCCGTGCCTTGGGAAAAGTACTCGTCCGCTCGATGGTCAAGGATGAGTGAATGCGTTACTACTGAATAGCTGATGGCAACGCCCGACGCGTCAAAATTGAAAGATTTGAACCGCAACAGGTAAGTGTTTCTGCCGGTCCGTCGCCAGACACCGTGCTCCGGGGTTCGCGCCGCCTGC
>JBGSYT010000178.1:0-80748 GCA_041750855.1 Pyrinomonadaceae bacterium
GACGCCCTTTCGGACTTTCCGGTGAGCAATCATAAAAAATATACTCACCCGTCTTCTTGTCAAACCCAACAACATCCGGCTCACCGCCCGTCCGCTCCATCTCACTGAGCGACCAAACCTTCCCCGCATCCGCCTCAAGCCGCTTTTCCACGTCGCTCCACTTGATGCCCTTGTGACGGTTTACGTTCTCGTCGAAGCGCTTCTTGAGTTCAGCGAGCAAATCCTCGAAGTCGATGGTCGATAATTTCTTTGAAGACATATTATTTTTTCTTTTCGACAAGTCCGAACCCAGTCGCTATCTCTCCCGGTTCTTACCTGGCTATCCTTGTTCGTTCTGTTCTATCTGCGGTGCTCCGGTTTTTATTTCGCCGTCGCGTTTATAGGTTATGCAGATGTTACCGTTTGGCGAGATTAGGCTGTCGGTCATCTTGAAGGACGCGGGGATCGTGCCATCCTGGAATAGTCGTTTCCCCTCACCGAGCGTTATCGGCACTATCATCACTCCATTTCGTCGACCAGATCATGTTTGAAAAGCGTCTGGAGCATATCCGCACTTCCGAATACATACAGATCGGGCCCGTCGGTTTCTCGTAGTTCGCGTATGCTTTCCGCGATGTCTCCGCTCAAAAAGACCGTCGGCTGCCAATCGCTTGCGGTGCGAGTGTTCGAGGCGACGTACTTCGTTGCGGTCATCACGTTGGGCCGGAAAGCGCGAATGCGTCGGCCAATACGGCTCCCAAATATCAAACGTCTTTCGCCCCAATAGCAGAGCCACCTCTTTTCCCAGCCGCTTTTGTATCACGGCTCCCGATTCTTCGTCCGTATATCCGAAAAACCAGCCTTCATACTTAAAACCGTCCTCCGGGCTCGACTGTATGACACCATCGATCGTCATGAATTCAGCCGCAACTATTTTTCGCATATTTCTCCTGTTTAAATTTGTGAATATTCGTTTGAACGTTCGTAGGTCGCGTGAGATTCAACCCATTTGCCTTGCCGACGATCTTGCCAACGCTTCTTCTCCGGTCGGAAATCGCAAAGCTCGACGTGGACGGTTCCCGTGGCTGCCCAGGTAGCTCCAACAAAGCGAAGCTCCAAAACCAGAAACTTGCCGATAATGCCCTCAGCGGATATTGATTGTTCCAGCTCGACGACCATAGCAGGCTGCCGATTCTGGCCCGGAATAGAGTCTACGACTGTCCCGTAACAGTCGTCCTTTCCGGCAAGCCAAACGGGCTCATAAGAGTATCCGCCCGACAAACGCACTCGGTCGCCAATGTTCAATTGCTCACTTTTCATTCTTATTCTCAAACCCAAATCGAATTGCCGCTTCGAGAACGTCGGTGTTTATATCTTTTAGAGTTTTGAATCGTATGCAATAGCCGGTCACGCTCGCCTTGCCGAGGTCTTTTGCGTAGGTCGCGCTCAAGAATGTCTTGTCTTCTAAACCAAGGATGTAAACAGAGATGCCGATTTTGTTTGGGCTCAGGCTTATTCGAGCCCGAGCTCTCGAAGAAATTCGGCGGCAGTTAAGATTCGAATGCTGCCGTATTCCTTCAAATCCAATAGGTCTTTGTCGCCGGATACGATCAGCTCACATTCGGCGAAAACGGCACAAGCGATAACGGCATCATCATCGGGGTCGCGTAGAACGACCGGCTGTATCTCACGTACTTCGATCAGTTCGGCGAGTGCTTCGTACTGGTCAAGTATCTCACTCACCGAGGAGTTGACCGCTTCGAGACGTTGTCGGAACTTGTCGCGAGACAGAACCTCATCTAGCTCGGAGAGCAGATCGTGACTGGTGAAGAGATCAATGACGCCATCTTGGGCGGCCTCCAAAACTCGACGAGGATTGCGGCCCCAGAGGAAGGCCGAAACGACCAAATTGGTGTCAACCGTGACCCGCATCTATGAGACCTGTCGTTCCCTTCTCTCTCGCCGGATTGCCGCGATCTCCTCGGCAATCTCGTCTTCCGTCGGCGGGTCAGGCAGTGCAGCGAGACGATCCATCGTGTCGAAAAGCCGATTGACCTTTCGTCGGCGTATGGCCTCTCTTAGCAGCGAGTTAATGATGAACGGCTTGAACAGGCCCATCTCCCGCGCTTCGGCTGCAAGATCATCCGGTAATGTTAAGACAACTTCTGACATAAAATTTCTCCAAAAATATTATAACTTACGACACAAGTTGTGCGATTTTTCTCTCTATCGTCGCTTTTATCGAAGGCTCGCGTTTCATTCTTATTCTAATCCTGTCTATCCTGTAAAAAATTCCTTGGTGCTTTTATCGATTACTTTTGAGCTTTCGCGTCGAGAAAGTCGTTTATCAACGGGACGATCGTTGTCATGCGGTTCATTAACGTGACGTGGGTTGTGTCGGGCAAAATAGCCAGTTTCGAATCGACGCGCGGTTGCATGTCACCATGGATATTCCCGCCGCCTTTTAGGCGGTACATTTCGGCGATGTGTTCGAACCGCACGCCGTCAGCGTCGCCGTGGATGAAAAACATCGGTGCTTTCGTCGCTTTGAATTTCTCGGCCCCGAAGTCGTACGGTTTCGCAACCATCGCGACGACGTGCTTGATGAAGTCTGGGAATTTGTCAGGTGTCGGGCTCAGTCTTTTGTACTCGGCCTCCATCGGCGAGCCTTTGAACACTTCCGCCGTAAGATTGGGGAGAGCTTCGCGCCCATCTTTGACCCAGCCGTCGAGGCGGATCACGGCAGAAATGCTGACGACCTTTCGCACTTTCTCCGGATGTCGGATCGCACACTGCATCGCGACACCGGCGCCCAGGCTGTAACCGATGATGTCTGCCTTTGGGATCTTTAGATGATCGAGCAACGCGGAAACGTCGTCGGCAAGATTTTCAGCAGTCATATCGCGATCGATGTCTGCCGTACGACCATGTCCCTGCATTTCGACGGCGATCACTTTCCGCGTTTTGGAAAGTTCCTTGATCCAATCATTCCAGTCACCCGAGATCGCCATGAACGCCCCATGCAGCAACACCACAGGCTCGCCGCTGCCGTGAATCTCGTAGTACATTTTTAGTCCGTTAACCGGAGCGTAGCCATTAGTCGGTTTTTGCTGTCCCGATACGACACCCGCGAACAGCATCATCAAGAGCATAGTTATGGCAATAGAGTTTGTCTTCATATTAGTTAGTTCCTCTAATTAAGTTTTTTTCCTGCTCGATGATGGAGAGGTGATAGCCGGGTCATTGAGTCAAAAGCTTCTCGATATTCATCTACTTCCCACAACCATGCTTCCTCGATTTCATAAAGATTGTTGTACCGAATCCAAATCAGGTAATCCCAATCGTAGTTTGAGGCCTTCGGAACTTTTGTTATAAAACTGCCCGGCTTCCCACTCGCCCTTGTTGCTTTGACCTGATATCGAGAGCCATTGCATACGAAGTCATGTCCCCGTTGAACCGCAGTCGAGCCTTGCATGCAAGCCGAATACTCATCCATTGTCATCCCGACGAGCAACGCTGCGTCTAACTCTGAGATCGAAGCGGTGATGTGAGGGGCGTTGCCAAACGCCCTTTCCCACTCAAGCGTCACCTCAACCAATTTTTCTCGAAGATTCTGCATAGTTCTGTCCTGATGTGCTATGCGACGCCGCGTTCTACCGACATCTCTTTCAACAACTCTTCCAGATTTTTCAACTGAGCCTTTGTTCCTTCGACGAAGCCGAATTCGATCATCTTCTCAAGGCGTTCGAGAGATTCGTTGTAGATAGAAATACTGACCTTTGTCATTCCGTCCTGCTCGCTGAAACTCAAGTCCCAATCGGAGCCGGGCAATTCCACATTCTCGTCGGCATCGGCGAATGTGTTGAAGAGCTTGAAATTGCTTTTCGGCGTGATCGAAGTAAATTTCTGCAAGACCCAACGCTCGGCTCCTTCGGGGCTGACCATTGCGTAAAATCTCTTGCCGCCGACGGTAAAATCCATGACCTTTGTCCGCGAAGCGTAAGGCTTCGGTGCCCACCACTGGTCGAGCAGTTCCGCCTTTGTATAAGCGTCCCAGACCAACGACAGCCCGGCATCAAACTCTTTGGTTATCGTGACCGTCTTGGTCTCTTTGTTTACTATGAATTCCATAATCAATACTAATTTGTAATGCTCGAAGCAGATTGCTTTTCCGCAGGCCGCGCATAGCCCCGTCCTTTAGGGCGGGGTCGGAATTGGAGCGAGTTCCCGAGGGCGTTTTAACGTCCTTCCCTTCTTCGGCTTAAACCGCCGGATCGTAAGCCCGCTAAAGCGGGCTACGGGTCTCTGGATATCCTCGACCCCGCCGTGAACGACGGGGCTATGTGCCGCTTCGCGGAACGATCGACGTCTAATCTAATTCTTTTGCGCACTCATCACTGCCAACTCTTCATCGAGCTGCTTATAGCTCATTTCCATACCGTCGGTCATGCCGGTTGAGATCGCTGCATCGCGATCCTCTTTCGATGCAAACTTGATCAAGGTGGCCACGTTCGTCATCCCGTCGGTCTCATCGAAAGTGACGGTGATAATGGACGCACCATCTCCCATCGACCCACCCATGCTGCCCGGGTCGTAAACCTGCGTGTGCACGATCTTCGCGTGCGGGGCGACCTCCAGCATCTCTCCCGTAAATCCAAACTCGACACCGTTTGCGTCATCACGCCATCGCCAGCGGTACTTGCCGCCGACATCAGTCGTCATCTCGCACACCGGCATCGACCATCCGGGCATAGCCGTTAGCCACCGACGCATCAACGCAGGAACGGTATACGCCTGCCACACCAATTTGACGGGAGCATCAAAGCTCCGCTTAATTAGTACTTCTCGATCAGACGGCGTGCTCACTTCAGCAGGTTTCATATATTTCGCTCCTTTTTCTCTTGTTGTTTTAGCTCGGCAAGCAACGTATCTAGCTTCTCGAACCGCGACTCCCAGATCTTCCTGTATTGCTCCAGCCATTCGTCGATCTCTTTCATTTTTTCCAGCTCCAACGAATAGTAGATCTCTCGCCCGCGATTCTCCTGCGTAACGACCTCGCATTCCGTCAATATCCGGAGATGCTTCGAGACCGCCTGCCGCGTCGTGTGAAAATTCTCCGCGATCGCATTCGGCGTCATCGCCTGCATCGCAATCAAAGCAATGATCGCCCGCCTCGTCGGGTCAGCTATGGCCTGGAAAATATCTCGTTTCATAATTGCGAGCGCAAGTATGCAACCAAACGGTTGCAGGTGTCAAATGCAACCGAATGGTTTCGAAATGATATGTGATTCTTGATCAAAGACGAACGACTGACTCGAATGCGGAGTATAATTCGCTCCGCGCGGATTGTAGTGAAGAAGAGGCCTGTACTACGGGTCGGAACCAGTGGTCTAGTTGCACCTGACGCATTGTTTCGTCATGCGGTTTAGCACTCCGCCCTGGATACCTATTTGATCCCGAAACAGATCACTCTCGCTTACTTTCTATCAATTTCGACGGTATCCTTTTTCACCGGGTGGGCGCCTTCGGATGTGGATTTTCTCAGCAGCAGATAGCCTACTACTCCGCCGATCGCGGAAGCTATGAAAATGCCGAGCTTTGCCTGAAGGATAAGCCGGGCATCATCGAATGCAAGCTCGGTAATAAATATCGACATTGTAAAACCGATGGATGCCAGGAATGAGACCGCATAGATCTGCTTCCAGGAACTTCCCTCAGGCAGCGAAGCTAGATTTAAATAGACGGCCAGTTTGCTCATCAGTATAATACCGATCGTTTTGCCGAAAGTGAGTCCGAATAGGACTCCCAATGTGACGGAGCTTGCCGCCTGGGCAAAAAGGTCGCTGGTCATCGTAATCCCGGCATTTGCAAACGCGAAAACCGGCAGAACGACGAATGCCACAAGGGAGTGCATCCCGTGCTCTAGTCGCTGGAGCGGGGTATCGACGGCGTTCGTATATCGCTTTATGCTATCGATAATATGGAGCTGTTCATAGCTGATCAGGTTTTTCTTGCCGGGAGATTCCTCGCCGAACCGGTCGGCCAGAGAACGAAGATTCGACAGGAAGCTCTCGGAATCGACCTTTACCGTAGCCGGTATGGTCAGGGCGGCCAGTATTCCCGCGATGGTCGCGTGTACGCCCGAAAGAAGGAACGCGACCCAAAGCCCCCCGATACCGATGATCCCGTAGAAGATCGGACTTCGTACGCCCAGAAGATTGCCGCCTATTAGGACCGCCATAAAAACGCTTCCCAGTCCGAGACTGAATAAAGAAATATCTGACGTGTAGAAGAAAGCGATCACAAGGACGGCACCGATGTCATCGGCGATCGCCAGGGCGGTCAGAAAGACCTTAAGAGAAACCGGCACCCGGCTTCCGAGCAGAAACAAAATGCCCAAAGCGAAAGCAATGTCGGTTGCCATCGGGATGCCCCAGCCGGCGATGCCGTCCGTGCCCCAATTGAATAAAACATAGATAACCGCGGGAAAGAACATCCCGCCAAAACCCGCAGCCAGGGGCAATGTCGCCTTTCGCACATCGGACAACTCGCCGCCGATGATCTCACGTTTAAGCTCGAGGCCAACGACGAAAAAGAATACCGACATCAGTCCGTCATTTATCCAGTGATGCAGGGATTTTGAGATCTCAAAACCCGCGAAATTGAGGCCGACCGGATACTGCCAGATCTGGTGATAGTAACCTTGTAACGGTGAATTAGCCGCTATCAGCGCCAGAACCGCAGCCGCAAAAAGGACGATCCCGCCGGCGGTCTCATTCTTGATGAACCTGTTTACCGGCCTTAACCAAATGTCGATCCGATCCTGTCTCATCGAGCAATCTCCACCCCGTATTCTACACTTGCGCGGCGAAACGGTATCCGCATCGCAACTTGGGCAATAACGAGCGTTAGCAATGCCACGTACGATCGTAACCCGTTTCATTGACCAGTACTTCTGAAAATATCCCCGTCAACAAACGAGCCATAATTTTGACTCCTGGACGGAAATAAGGCCTTTCACTTGATTGTACACAGTGGATACTTCGAGGGGCCGACGCCGGCGCGGTTGATCGTTTCGATGGTCTTTGTTTAGTTATTTTTACTTCGCCTTCAGCGCGCGACTATTCGACATCAATTTCGTAACTGATCAACCACAGGTCGAGTTGATCGAGCGCCTTTTTCCAACGTGCTTTGAAGTCACGCATCCACTCGCGGTTCTCTTCAGTGTCCGCAACGTCGATAACTATCTTTGAAAGAGAGTCAGTATAGAGATTTCCTTCGTAACGCCAATAGCCTTCGATAGTGGTAGGTTCAAAGCTGGCCGCTCCGAACTGATCAATGATCTCTCTTAGCGCGCGTCCACGAAGTTTGCGAGGTATTTCGCTGCCGTCGTTATACTGCTGAGGGAACAATATCTCGAAGCGACGCAATTTGCTGCTCATAGGTAGATTTTCCGATAACGGTGAATTGATATCCTTCGAGAGCAAGTGCCTGCAATGCGGCATCAGGGACGAGCACCTCGCCCGTTTTCAGAGCACGCCCCGGAAAACGACCGAGAAGAAAACCAAGTGCCTCTAATTCAGTCTCGGGGTCTTGAAATTTGATCGTGATCATAACGGAATTATAGCAGATTAGGCGGGACCTTTTTTGAAGAGGTTATGAACCGCGTGACCACCAAATAAATTTCTTGTTAAACATTAACAGGTGCCGATTCGCAGCTTGTGGGTATGCAACGTTAACGGAACCCAGTCGCTATCGCTCCCGGTTCTGACCAGCTCTTTAACAATTGTTAGGGTTCGTGAGAAACTTACCCTCTTCGTCACAAACTTTTCAGGGCTTCATGGACGTTGCCCGGCGTGGTATCGAATTAATAACCATCCTCGACGCACGCCTAACTCCCGTAATAAGTGCCTAACTTGTTAAGGGCCAAACATATTTGCCTTTATGATCGATATAGGCCCTTTTTTCTCCGATCATTACGGCTGCCAAGCCTCCTGAAAAACTCCAAGCTAAATCATAAATTGGCTCGATCACAAACTCACCGGATTTATCGATGTAGCCATACTTTCCATTAACCCGCACCATCGCTAAGCCCTCAGAAAAACCATAGGCCGAGTCAAATTTTGCAGGAATAACTACCTCTCCATCTTTATTGATATAGCCCTCATCATCGCCAATAGCTACGGTCGCCAGCCCTTCCGAAAACGAACCGGGCTGACCAAACCGGGGCGTAATTACGACACGTCCCAATTTATTAATAAAACCCCATTTTTCTCCGACCCTCACGCTAGCTAGTCCCTCCGAGAAAAACAGCGCTATGGCGGTAACGGTTTTGGGGAATCTAACTACAATCTTCCCAGATTTATTTATGTAGTACTCCTTATCTCTGAAAATGACTCTAGCCATTCCTTCCGAAAATGAACTTGCCCACTCGAATTTCGGCGGAATTACAAATTTGCCGGTCTTGTCGATATAGCCCGCCTTCTTGTTGAAGACCACATCCGCCAGTCCTTCGGAGAACATCCACGCAGAATCGAAACGAGGTTGAATTACGATTTGACCTTTTCTATCTATGAATCCATATTTTCCGTTGACTTTGACTCGGGCTAGCCCGTCCGCAAAATAATAGCCATCTGGGAGTGTTACCGGAATAGCCAATTTCCCTTCACAATCAACATATCCCCATTTTCCCTTTAGCTTCACTGCCGCAAGCCCTTCATAGAATGCATAACCGTAGTCAAATTGGGGCGGCACTATCACCTTTCCAGTCTTGTCGATGTAACCAGCTTTGCCACCGGGGTTGATTTGGAACAAATGACATTGTTCAGTTTCTGGTTTCTGCGCGCAAATCGAAAAGGTGAAGAATATAATGCAAATTAGAAGTGAATCAAACCTCAGCATAAGAAACTGGACGGCTTACACCGCCACCACCCGATTATAGACCGTATCCCTTTCCACAGCCTCAAACCCGGCGTTTTCGATCATGGTGATCAGCTCTTGTTTGGTCATTTTGACCTCGCCGTTTTCGACGGCGTAGGCCTCGGTTAGTTCGCCGCCGTCGGTGATGGTGCCGTCGAGGTCGTTGGCGCCGTAGTGGAGGGCGGTTTGGGCGGTTTGTTTGCCTAGCATGACCCAGTAGGCTTTGATGTGGTCAAAGTTGTCGAGCATCAGGCGCGAGACGGCGATGGTTTTTAGGTTGTCGATGGCGTCGGGGCCGGGTAGGGAAGAGAGGGCGGTGCCCGGCGGGTAGAAGGCGAGCGGGATGAAGCACTGAAAGCCGCCGGTGCGGTCCTGCTGATCTCTCAGACGGACAAGGTGGTCGATGCGGTCCTCGATCGTTTCGATGTGGCCATAGAGCATCGTGGCGTTGGTTTTGAGGCCCGCTTGATGGACCTTGCCGGCGAGTTCGAGCCACCGGTCGCCGTCGCATTTGTGATCGCAGATACGCGAACGCGTCGGTTCGGCAAAGATCTCGGCACCGCCGCCGGGGCACGAGTCCATTCCCGCGGCTTTCAGTTGTTCGATCACGTCCTCGTCCGACATCTTGTAAAACCGTGCAAAGAAATCAAGCTCGACCATAGTCAGCGCTTTGAGGTGCAGCTTTGGGAATTCGCGTTTTAGCGACGAGAAAAGATCGGTGTAGTACTCAAAGGGCAGCTTGCTGTTGAGCCCGCCGACGATGTGCAGTTCGGTCGCACCCTCGGCCACCGCATCGCGTGCGATCTGGATGCCTTCGTCGATCGAATGCGTGTACGCACCCTCCTGCCGGGCACGCTTATAAAATCCGCAAAACTTACAATCGGCGACGCAGATGTTCGTGTGGTTAAAATGCCGGTTGACGTTGTAGTAGGTCGTCAGGCCGTGCTTGCGGCGACGAACGGTGTCGGCGAGTTTGCCGAGCGCGTTAAGGTCGGTCGTGTTGTATAGTGCGACGCCTTCGTCCAACGACAACCGCCCGCCGTCCTCGACCTTGAAGGCGATGTCTACCAAATTCTTATCAAATGAAAACCGCATCTCAACAATAATTCTATCAGATTATCAGTTCATGTTCTGCAAGTATGCGGGCTGTTTGTGCGATACTATCGGGCAACTAGAAATAGATCTCGAAACTATGTCAAAGATAGTACTTGCAGTCTTTACGGTTCTGATCTCACCGTTTCTGATCGAAGGCCAGCTCCCAGACCGACGACTCGCAAATTCGGTCGATGGCCACGTTCATATTCTTAGCCCGGAACTGATAAAGATATGGAAGGGGCTCGGGATCCCGTTTTCACGGCCGGATGAGTATTATTCGGACATCGATGTGATACTTCGGAACACGGGTACGAAGCGGATCGACCTGATCTCGATGGCACACGTGTTCTCGTCGAGTGAATTCGGCAAATTCGAAAATGAACGCGAGCTCGTCGAAGGCGAGAACTCATATGTCGCGGCCGCGAGGGACAAGTATCCCAAGAAAAGTAGAGCATTTTGCAGCATCGATCCTTTACGCGAATATGCACTCGACGAACTGGAACGTTGCCGCACTAAGCTCAAAATGGACGGCATCAAGCTCCATCACAATGCAAATCAGGTTTACCTAGCTGTCCCGGCCCATTTGGCAAAGGTGAAGCGGGTCTTCGAGTTCGCAGCCGAGCACAAGATGCCGGTCCTGATGCACTTCGACAACGGCCACCGGCGTTTCGGCAACCCGGACGTGGAACTGCTCGTTGGTTCGATCCTGAGAGACCTAGAACCAGTTACGCTTAGGATCGCTCATTTTGGCACTTCGGGCGGATTCAGCCAGCGGACACGCGGATTCTTGAACGCATTTATTGACCAGTTTGCGGCTGAGGCTGCACTTAAGAAGCATCGGATCACCTTTGATATCTCAGCAGTGGCTCTTGATAAGGACAGCGAAGGTGTTCGGAAATTAACGGACGACGAGTTTGCAGTGCTGGGCCGTTATGTCCGGCGACTTGGCTTAGAACGCATTTCTTTTGGAACCGATTATCCGCTTTACACGCCAGCCGAGTATGCCGAGATCGTTAGGACACGATTAAAATTGACGCCTCGTGAAATGAGATCGCTCTTATCTAAAAAGAACTGAGAATTAGTCGAACACAGGAAGTTGATTTCGGCCATTTTCTATAGTCTGCCCGTTTGATAGGCTGGAATCAACGGAAGGTCAAGAAAATGAAATACATAGAAGAAATTGGAAGGCTAACATTTGGCGACGAGCCCGAAGGCGGGCGTGATCTCCAGGCGGAGCAGCTCTTTGACGGTCCGTATAGAAAAGTACTGCACATCAGAATGCGAGCCAGAGCGATACTCAAACGCCATAAAGCGACGGAACCTATCACGGTGCTGTGCCTTTCGGGCAAAGGAACGTTTCGTGCCGGTCCGGAACTGGAAGATTCGATCGAACTCACACAGGGAACGTTGATCACGCTCGAACCCGATGTAGAGCACGAGGCCGAGGCAATAAGCAGCCTGCACCTGCTCGTAACAAAATTCAAAGCCGGATAGAGAGCGGCCTGTCGGAGGTCAGGAGGAAATTTGATGAAGAAACTCTGGAGTCTTTTCGCGGCATTTTCTCATTCGGCATTCTAAGGTGGATCGGCACCGAACTCCTCCGTCAGGTGCCCTTGGGATCCCTGCGATCCGCCAACCCGAAAAGTGTCTACCGGTTACTCAAACGATAACTAGATCCTACAGATCGCGAGAGCGCACTGATGTTGCGAACGGACAAGTACAGATCAGGTCGGCCTAATCTGACAACAGGTTTTCCGGGAAATAGGTGAAGCCTGTAAGTTCCGTCAAGTCCGGATATTTGCTCAACAGATGGCGGCAGATAACACGGGGACTCTGATAGGTCTGAAATGCCTTGAAAAGCAGGAGCTCGATCGCTGAAGATTCGATCCAATCGACATCGCGTGTAAAGCCAGTGACGAGAGCCACACCCGTTGCCTCTGCAAAATACTCCACCTCTCGGGGTTTCCGCATAGTGCTGCACGTTCCGAAGTGAATTATCCAATTGGCAAACTTTTGGGCCATCATCTCCGCAAGCTCGGTCAATGTCACCTTGCCACTGTGGAGGTGTATCTTGCCCGGGGAGCCATGAAACGCGAAATAAAGAACGCCGTAGTTTCGCTTGCAAAGCAGGTTCAGATTGTATCGAAGCTCCTCCCGTGTGTTACAGGTCAGGTGGCTAAACCTGGCTTCCATTGTCTTGGAAACCACTTCCAGCGTCGGCAAAACGTTGAGCCGGTTTTCGATTTGCCGCGTCCACATCGATTCGAGACAGGCGATATTCCGTTTTCGCGAAGCCATAATTGCCTATTTTGCCAGAAATACTGCCGCTCCGAAGGTCGCAAATAATATCACGCTCACAAAGGCATTCGTCGTGAAAAATGCTGCATTCATTCTGGAAAGATCGTTTGGTTTTACGATCGAGTGCTGATACAAGAGCAAGAGGCCCACAGCCGCAACGCCCGCGAGGGCTATCCAGCCCAGGCCCGTAACCAGATAAAGGATCAAGAGAGTAAAAAACGCCTGAAAATGAAAAAGCCGGGCAATCCAGAACGAGTTTTTGAGGCCGAATCTCGCAGGTATCGAATGGAGCCCGGCCTGTTTGTCAAAATCGTGGTCCTGGCACGCGTAGAGAACGTCGAACCCAGACGTCCACATCAGAACAAAAAGCGAAAGCAGCAACGGCACCTCGGAATCAAGTGTACCCCGCACCGCGATCCAGGCCGCCGAAGGCGAAATTGCCAGAGCCCAACCGAGGAACACGTGCGCCCAAGCGGTGAACCGCTTTGCATACGAATAGCCGAGAACGCTTATCAGGGCGATCGGCGAGAGCACGAAGGCCAGCCAGTTAAGCATATAGGCTGCCGTCAGAAACAACGATATAGACGCCGCGAGAAAAATCCACGCAAACTGAACCGACAGCTTGCCGCTCGGAATCTCGCGGCCCGCGGTTCGTGTGTTGGCGGCGTCTATGTCGCGGTCCACGATACGGTTAAAGGTCATCGCGGCCGATCGTGCCCCGACCATTGCCAGGGTTATCCAAATGATCTGCCACAAAGTCGGCAAACCATTTGCGGCAAGCACGGCCCCAAGAAACGCGAACGGCAACGCGAACAAAGTGTGTTCGAACTTGATCATCGACAGGGTGGTCGCGAGTTTTCGAAATACGGCTGCCATCACGCACAGATTCTAGCAAACAGGGCACGAAATCACGGAATCGCGAGAGCATGCCTCAGAGACGGGAAGGCGATGTTGTACCTTTGCATCCGACAGCTATTTTCCCGTACGGGCCTGCGACAGCCGCAGCGATTGGCGGCGAACCGCGTCGGACACGTTTTTGTTTTTAGACAGTGCCTGCAGGTCGCGAAGGTGCAACCGGGAAAGGATCGTGAGAACATTGGCTATCGGCGTCCGCGGGTTACGGGCCAGATGGTGGACGATCGCATAGCTTCGGGACCATTGCCGATCGTTGGCGATCTGCCGCAGAATGTCTTCCGATATAGACCGCATCGATGCGATCTTTTCCATCTCCTGTTCTGTGATCCTTGGGTTTTGTACGACGGCCTGCGAGACGATCCGGTTCGGGTCGCGGATCAGGATGTTTCGAGCCTCGCGATCTCCCTTCGTCGCCAGCCTCACGCGGTCTTTCATCCCCATCTTCATTATGCGGTTGATAACGGAGATGCGTTCGCTGCCTATGTCTGACTCGTCCAGCCTTATGTCGCCGATGATCTTATCGACGATTCCCTGACGCTGGGCTGATGTTTCTTCATAGATCTCTTCGATGTATTCGAGGCCGAGCCAGGAGTCGTCCGTCTCGCCGTCAGGAACCTCGATCATGCTGGCAAGAAACATCGCGTCATCGAGGTCCATCCCCGAGCCTTCGAGGTCCTGGCCAAATTCAGACTGTTCGATGAATTTAGCTGCAGCCTCTTTTCCCTGTGCCCGAAGTTCGCTCGCGATCTGCTGGGCACCTCGCTCCTTCTCAAAGAACTCACGCTTCGTTTCAGCGGCGCGTCTGGCAGCGTCCGAGCGGCTATTCGGGTTTGCCAGCACAGCATCAATTAGGTCCGGGTGGCGGATGAGCAGCTGCTGGTTAAGTACGATCCGGTCGATCAGGTCAGCGTTTGAGGTCGACCGGGCAAATTTTACGAGAGTAGGTGCCGGTGTTTTGGGGTTTATTACGATCGCTTCGTGGACCGAAGGCGGAAACGCGGCCTGTTCTGCGAAAAAATCCAGGACGGACGCGGCAATATCCTCAGTTCTGAGAGAAGATTCGATCGAGGAAGAATCCTGTGTAAATATAGTGTTGCGGGCGTGATCCGAAAGTTCGTTGTCACCCGAGCGGGCAAACGCGACCAGCACCTCAAGCATGTCTGGCAGGGGAAGCGGTAGTACACCACGGGATGCGGCCAACACTGCCGGACGCGGAGCCGAGCCTTCAATGAGGGACCGCACTACCGGGTTCGGCGACTCGATCTGGAATGCCATAGGCCGCTCTCAAGCTTTGCTGTAAAAGTTCCGTAGAAAAGGAGAACCGGAAATTGACCGGTTTTCGGAATTTTAACACAATCGGTATTATTCATTACTTTCGCCAATGACCGGCGAATCGATGTTTCTACAAAAGTCGTTACCTGTTGCTTTAATAAAATTTACAAATGATAAAAGACACACTTAAAGAACTGATCGCAGAAAAGCGAGCCTGCATCGGTGTGATCGGTCTCGGCTATGTCGGGCTTCCGCTGATCGTTGAGTTTTGTTTGAAGGGCTTTAGAGGGATCGGATTCGAAGTTGACGAGAAAAAGGCCGATCAACTGAACTCGGGTACTTCCTATATCGTCGATGTGCCGACGGAAAATGTTAAGCGTTGTGTCGACGACGGGATCCTGCACGCAACGACCGATTTCAGCGAGTTGGCGAAATGCGACGTGATCATCATCTGTGTCCCTACACCGCTGCGAAAGACCAAGGACCCGGATATGTCGTTTATCATCGCGGCCGGCGAGCAGATACAAAAGTATATGCGCAAGGGCCAGCTTGTCGTTTTGGAGTCAACGACATATCCCGGGACGACCGACGAGGTGCTCCAGCCTATGTTGGAAGAAAAAGGATTTATGCTTGACGAAGATTTTCTTCTTGCGTTTTCCCCCGAGCGTGTCGATCCGGGCAATCCGCAGTTTCAAACCCACAACATCCCGAAGGTTGTCGGAGGCGTTTCGGATGATTCGACCGAGACGGCCGCCTTTCTATATCAGCAGATCGTTAACGAGGTCCACGCAGTCTCTTCGGCTCGAGTCGCTGAGGCCTGCAAGCTGTGGGAAAATACGTTTCGCGCAATAAACATCGGTATGGCGAACGAAATGGCGAGGCTCTGCAATACGCTCGGCATCGATACCTGGGAGGTCGTAAAGGCCGCTGCGACAAAGCCGTTCGGATTTATGGCCTTCTATCCCGGGCCCGGCATCGGCGGCCATTGTATTCCGCTCGACCCGCATTATCTTTCATGGAAGGCTCGGCAGCACGGGTTCGATTCACAGTTCATCAGCCTGGCTGAGCAGGTCAATTCGGGAATGCCTGCGTACGTGGTAAAGCTAGTCTCAACGGCGTTGAACGATGTGAAGAAGGCGGTGAACGGATCGAAGATACTCGTGCTCGGGGTTGCATATAAAAAGGACATCGACGATATGCGGGAGTCGCCGGCTTTGTCGATAATCGACCTTCTCAGATCCACAGGGGCCGACCTTACCTATCACGATCCTTTCGTGCCCGAGGTAACGTTTGACCACGCGTATACCATCGGAGACGCAGAACCGCTCTATAACAGCGAACTGACTGACGATCTTGTGAAGAACAGTGATTGTGTGATCATCTGCACCGAGCACAGCTCAATAGACTATAACCGCGTTTGCGAGCTTGCGGGTTTGATCGTAGATACGCGAAACGCACTGTCTCCAGACCTTCGAAACGGAAGCAAGGCCAAGATCGTAAGGCTCTAGGGTTCAGCTGTGAATCGGAGAACGGCGGTGTGTCACCCGCCCTTCTCCGTCGGAAAACCGGCATCAAGCCAGACCTGTGTCCCGCCGAGCAATGCGACCGCGTTTGTGATCCCTTTTTTCTTCGCTTCAGATACCCAACTGGCACTGCTGCTTTCGTTAACTCAGGAACAGTAAACGACGATCTTCTTGCCTTTGGGGAGCTTGTCAATATTCGCGGCAATTTCCGAGATCGGGATGTTCAGCGCGCCTTGGACCCTTTCCGCGACGAACGCTTCCCGGTTGCGTGTATCAATGAAGACTGCGGTCCCGGCGTCGAACTCTCTCTTTGCGTCGGCCAGTGATATCCGTTCGGCAACGGCCGGTGCAGGCGTGGTTTGGGCGTTACCGGCAGATCGTTGGGCCGAGGTGTTCACCGTGTTTGCCGCGTTACCAGAGGGTTCAGTCGCTTTATTACATCCGCCGGAATAGAGCGAGGCTGCTAGAGCCACGCATACGGCCAGAGTTGATCGAATTCTCATGCTTTCTCTTCACCAAAGGCACGCAGAACTTCGTCGGCATGCTCAGAAACGTTCACCTTATCAAATATTTTCACGACCTTTCCTTCCTCATCGATAAGAAAGGTCTTCCGCAGCGTTCCCATATATTTTTTCCCGTACATGCTTTTCTCGGCCCAAACGCCATATTTCTCGACAACCTTTTTATCGGTGTCGGCGATCAGGTCAAACGGCAGATCGTACTTCGATATGAACTTCTGGTGCGATTTTTCGTCGTCTGTAGAAACGCCAAATACCTTTATGCCCTTTTTCCTGTAGACTTCTTCAGCGTCGCGGAACGAGCAGGCTTCTTTTGTACAGCCAGGTGTATCGTCCTTGGGGTAAAAGTATAGAACGACCTTTTTACCTTTATGGTCCGACAACTTGAATTTTTTTCCGTTCTGATCCACCGAGGTGAAGTCAGGTGCCTTGCTTCCTTCCTTTAACATCGCTTATCCCTTGTTACTTTCTGACACGATTACTTTCTATATATTCTCGAACGGCCGGGCCTTTTTCAATTGGCTATATCTACTTTTTCTTCCCGAAATTCCATTTCATGCCTGTCGTAAACAGGAAATCGTTCTTTTTGGCTGTCCCGACCGGGTCATTGTTGAAACGGTCACCGACTGTTACAAAGAATCCGATCCGCTTAGTCACGTCAGCCAAGACCGATGCGTCGAACAATAATCGGTATGTCGATGCTTCGGTCACGTTCTGGAAATATGTGAACGACTTTTGAACCCGAAGGCGGTCGTTGAACCTGTGCTTGAGGGTCGAACCGGCAAGTGCTTCCGGGGTGTCGGTGTTTGGTCCTGGAACCCACGTGCGGTTCCAGGCCCCGCCCGCTATAAGTTCGATCTGGGTTTTTTCAGACCTTACGAGATGGTGGCCGATGCCGCCTCCGACGACCGACCTAAAATTGAGCCTTTTCGGCCTGTCGCGTTCAAAATCATACGATACAAATCCAAAGACCTCGCGGTTTATATTCCTGTCGTACCTTCCACCGCCCCAGAAGGCGTTCTGGGTAGTGATCATACGACCGGACCCGCGATTGCGGTTCCATAAGCTTCGAACATAAACATTTAGCTTATCGTTCCCAATGTTCTTCGATGCTCGAAGTCCAGTGGCCAGCGTGGTGTAGTTCGAGTTGCCTGAGGTAAAGCTGAATCCGATGTTTGCATTGCCTTCCCAACCGTCGACAAGCGAGGCGAAGTGGTTTCCTATTCGGTTCCGCCTTGACGTCGGCGAAACGGTGGGAGTTTCCGTCCCTTCGGTTTTGTCAACCGGTTTCGGCTTGTCCGCCACGGCCAGAGCAGGTGTGGCATCTTCCCGTTTTTGATCGGGTTCCGAGAATTTTGCAATGTGGTTACGGTCGATCCTGACGACACCCGCATACACCGTTTCGATCTCAACGGCCTCGTCGGTTTCGGAGACGATCTTGCCGGAAATACGGTCGCCGTTCTTTAAGACAACCTCCTCGGCAACGCCCGTTCCTGCAAGGCCCAACACCACAACAATCAATGGAATCAGCAATTTAACCATCATCGATCCTGCCAATCGTCAAATTCTAGCGATTTCGCGCCATGTTCTGTAAATGCCGGTAACGATAACCCGAGTACTGTGACCTTGACTCTAAAATTCCATTGGAGCCCATGCCCGGTATCAATTAGGTATACAATATTTTGTCAGGCATGAAACGCATTTCCGAAACATCAGCACTGGAAAAACTTGCGCGGATACGGTCTCAATTTGTATCCAGCGTACGAGCCTACGAGAATAAGGCCAAAAAATGCAGCGAATGCAAAACTCCCGGGATCTGCTGCCTGGACGAACATTTCGTCAATGTTCGGATTACCCGCATCGAGGCCGAGGCGATCACCCGGGAATTGGCCAAGATGGGGAATCAACAGTTCGTTGAGCTGGCCGGGCGAATTGTCCAGACCATCGAGCGATTCGGACTCAGCGACTTAGACGACGCTTCGGAGAAGGCTTTCGCGTGTCCGCTGTTCGAACCGGGAACCGGATGTCTGGTTCACACAACCGCAAAACCCCTTCCCTGCATCGCACATGCATGCTATGAACAGCCAATCGATCTGCCGCCTGAAAATCTTCTGGCTTCTGCCGAGAAAGAGGTCGCCCAACTGAACGAACAGGTCTATGGGCGCAGACAGTTGCCTGATTCTTTGCCGGTCGCCGTTTCAGCCAGATTAAAGAAATAGGCCATCGATCCCAAAGGTAACTTTACGAACGTCAGTCCTTCGACTTGAAACGGCCACCGGCGACGGTCATCGGCACCAAAAGTGCCAGAAATATCAAGTGATACCAGATCGGAAAATAGCTCCACGCCCAAGCTTGGACGAACAGACCGAACAGGAGGAGCAAAACTCCTAGGAACAGGGGCGCTTTTTGATTCTCGCCAGAAACCACTGCAGCTAGGAATCCCGACATCAGCGAAAAGATGATGCTCCGGACGATCGCAATGGTAAGGATCGTGCTGTCCGCGGTAAACGCGGTCTGGTTGTCGATGGCCCTCTGCATTTCGAAATCGTGGGCACCGTACCATTCAGGGAATAGGTTTACGAGCACCTGATCGCTGCCGACCCACAAGATAGTCCAAACGATAAATCCAACGATAACTCCGAGTATGATGCGTACCATAAATTCTCCTGAGAATGTGCCGAACTGGAGGGCATCTTTACAATGCCTAACATAGGTCCCGTAATTTCTGATTAATGATGCGACAGCGGATGAAACGCGTGGATTATAAGGGATTTCCCTTGTTCATTCAAGGATAGTGGACACCGCGAGTTAAGGATCGAAAATTATCGCCCAGTGCCAAGCTCGAACGATAGCCGCAATATCAATTCTTGTGATTCCGAAAGTGCGCTTAACGTTTGAGATTTGTTAATACAACAACTTAATATCTACGTCCAGTCGTGTAACCGAGCCTTATTTGAGCGACTACCTCAATCGGGTTGCCATAGTTGTGAAATGCGTACCTAAAATACTGCCGTGGAATGACTTACGTGGCTCATGGTTTGATGTTTGATTCACTTCAAATGAGTCTTGAATAAACTTGACAACGATACACTCAATCTTTATACTCACCTCAGGCTCAAATATTGATGTATTTCGAATTGATAAGTTGAGGGGCATAATAAAAAGTTTAGTGGAGAGAACCTGAGATGAGTAAAATAATCGGAATCGATCTGGGGACGACCAACTCTGTCGTCGCAGTAATGGAAGGCGGGGAACCCGTGGTCATCACGAACAGTGAAGGCGGGCGGACCACGCCGTCTGTCGTCGCTTTCACAAAGGACGGAAACAGGCTGGTCGGCCAGGTGGCCAAGCGCCAGGCGGTAACAAATCCTGAGAACACACTTTATTCGATAAAGCGTTTCATGGGCCGAAAGTACGATGAAGTGACCGACGAGATAAAGCAGGTCCCGTTCAAGGTGGAAAAGGCATCGAACGGAGACGTTCGCATCAATGCGGAAGGAAAGCAATACAGCCCGCCGGAGATAGCCGCAATGGTCCTGCAAAAGCTGAAGCAATCGGCGGAGGACTATCTCGGATCGAAGGTCGATAAGGCAGTGATCACCGTACCGGCCTATTTCAACGATGCGCAAAGGCAGGCGACCAAAGACGCTGGAAAGATCGCAGGGCTTGAAGTTCTGCGGATCGTTAACGAGCCGACTGCGGCCGCTCTGGCCTATGGGTTGGACAAGAAGAAGGACGAGGTCATCGCGGTGTTCGACTTTGGAGGCGGTACGTTTGATATCTCGGTGCTGGAGGTTGGTGAGGGCGTAGTCGAGGTTAAATCGACCAATGGCGATACCCACCTCGGCGGAGACGACGTGGACGAAATCCTCGTTGGGTGGATAATCGACGAGTTCAAGAAGGATCAGGGGATCGACCTTCACAACGACAAGATGGCGCTTCAGAGGCTGAAGGAAGCAGCAGAAAAGGCGAAGATCGAATTGTCGTCGGCAATGGAAACCGAGATCAACCTGCCATTCATCACTGCGGACGCTTCCGGGCCGAAACATCTTGTGATGAAGCTTACTCGTTCAAAGTTCGAAGCATTGGTCGAACCTGTATTGAAGCGATTAATGCCGCCTGTCGAACAGGCCATTAAGGACGCCGGGTTGGAGCCGAAAGACATTGAAGAGATCGTGTTGGTCGGCGGGTCTACACGCATTCCGAAGGTCCAGGAAATGGTCAAGAGTTTCTTCGGGAAAGACACGAACAAGTCTGTGAATCCGGACGAAGTGGTCGCGCTGGGCGCGGCAGTCCAGGCCGGAGTGTTGGGTGGCGAGAAGACGGATATTTTGCTTCTCGACGTTACACCACTGACGCTGGGCATCGAGACGCTCGGCGGTGTGATGACACAGATGATCGGTAGGAACACAACGATCCCTACCCGCAAATCGGAGATCTTCTCGACGGCTTCCGACAATCAAACGTCGGTCGAGGTTCACGTCCTTCAGGGCGAACGCCCTATGGCCCCGGATAACAAAACGCTTGGCAAGTTTCACCTAGTGGGGATTCCGCCGGCACCACGAGGCGTTCCGCAGGTCGAGGTGACGTTTGATATTGACGCTAACGGCATCGTAAACGTTTCGGCTAAGGACGTAGGCACGGGACGCGAGCAGAAGATCACGATCACTGCCTCGAGCGGTTTGTCGAAGGATGAGATCGACAAGATGATGAAGGATGCCGAATCGCACGCCGGCGAAGACGAAAAGAAGAAGGGTGAGATCGAGGCTCGAAACCGTCTCGACGGTCTTGTTTACAGCGTAGAGAAGACATTCTCTGAGAACAAAGACAAGCTTGATGCATCTGCTTCCGGAGAGATCGAGACGGCAGTTGCTGAGGCGAAGACCGCCCTTGCGGGCTCGGATGCAGATGTGATGAACAACGCCTTCGAGCGGCTGCAGACAGCTTCGCACAAACTTGCCGAGGCGATCTACAGCCAGACCGCAAACACTCAGCAAGGCGAACCGTCGGCTGAGCAGGCCTCTTCGGCAAGTGCGGGTGCGGAAGGAGACGGCGGTACGACCTCCGCTACAGACGACAACGTGATCGATGCCGAATACGTTGATGTCGAGGACGAGAAGAAATAAAGGCAAGGAAAGTGACGAGGGACAAGTGACGAGTGGTCGTTAGATTTGCCTCTCGTCGCTTGTCCCTCTAAACTTGTCCAGGTTTTCAATGGCGAAAAAGGACTATTACAAAATTCTCGGGGTCAAGAAGGATGCGAAGGCGGACGAAATAAAAAAGGCCTACCGCCGACTTGCGCGCAAGTATCATCCGGACGTTAACCCCAACGACAAGGTTGCCGAGGAGAAGTTCAAAGAGGTCCAGGAGGCCTACGATGTTCTCTCGGACGATAAGAAGCGCAAAGTATTCGACAAATTCGGATATTTTCACGAAAACCTGGATCCCGACTCGCCATTCGGAGCAGGAGCCGCTGCCGGAGGTTCGCCGGGGTTTGATTTTTCGGGGTTTGATTTCGGGTCTTCGGGCAGCAGGACTGGACCAGGCGGTTCAAGCTTTCGTGATATCTTTTCAGACCTTTTTGGCGGCGGTGGCGGGTATCAGCCCGAGCCGGAACCGCCGCGGGCGACACCAAAGCGCGGACGCGACATCGAGATGCCGCTGGCCCTGAGTTTCGAGGAAGCAGTGACCGGACTGACGACGAACATCACGGTCAACCGATCCGAGCAGTGTTCTCGCTGTCAGGGGGCCGGGGACACAGGCGGCCCGGTTGTGACCTGTACGTCGTGCAGCGGCACCGGCCAGGTGATGCGATCCAGTGGTCGTCTGCAATTCTCCCAAAACTGCCCTGACTGTCAGGGTACAGGCCGTCGCCGATCACCCTGCTCGCAATGTAATGGAAAGGGCGTCACGCCGAAGACGGAACAGGTAAAGGTGAAGATACCGGCCGGTGTCGACACGGGGTCGCGGGTGCGAATACCGAAGAAAGGCCATGGCGGCCGCCTCGGAGCGGAGCCAGGCGACCTTTACATTCTGACTAACGTCGGCAAGCATCGGTTTCTAGAACGCAGGGGCGACAACGTCTACGTGACCGTCCCGATAAGCGTATCGGAGGCTGCCCTTGGCGCGAAGATCGAGGTGCCGACGGTCGAGGGGAAAGCGCAATTGAAAATACCTGCCGGGACTGAATCGGGTCAGAAATTCAGGCTGCGAGAACGCGGCTTCCCGAGCCTTAGGAATCCTCAGCTGCGAGGCGATGAATTTATTGAAGTAAAGATCGCTTTACCTCGGGTGATCTCGGAAGAGACGAAGGATCTGCTTCGACAGTTTGAAAAACTCAACCCCGAGAATCCCCGCAGGGCGATGGGATTGGATTAAATTGGGATTTGATGAAACGGAAGGTCAAGACATACACCATCAGCGCCGTTGCGGAGCTTTACGACATTCATCCGCAAACGCTGCGGCTGTACGAGCGAGAAGGGCTGCTTAAACCATCGCGTTCGGTCGGAAATACGCGCCTTTATGAAGACAGCGACCTTGAACGGCTTGAGATCATCCTCTCGCTAACCCGCGATCTTGGCGTCAACCTTGCAGGGGTTGAGATCATCTTGAACATGCGGGAAAAGATGACTTCGATGCAAACAGAATTTGAGCGTTTCTTTGAATATCTGCAAACGCACGCGGGCGACTTCTCACAACAGGTGCAAAACCTAAATCAAACCGACGCCCTGATTCCAGTGTCACGATTTCGCCGCATCACCTACCGCGAGTCGAGCTCGGAAGAAGAGTAAATACAAGACGAAATTTCCCCTTGCAGGCCTCACTTTACTTTCAGCCCTGACTGAGTGCAAAATATTGCGTTCATTCGAACCCGAGTAATTGAATTCAGGAGTATTACGATGCCAAACTCTCCAGAAAGGCGGACGTGCGTCCTGCTTTCGTTCATTTTTCTTATTTTTGCGGTGTCGGTCGCCGGGCAGGACCTTGACGACGTCTCGATCTCGGGACGCGTCACCGACTCGAACGCTCTTGCCGTCGTTGGAGCGACGGTCAAAGCAACCCACATCGAAACAGGTACGGAACGCACCGTGATCACGAATGACGAAGGCCGCTATCGGCTCTTGGAACTAAGGCCGGGGCTCTATCGCATCTCTGCCGCGCAGTCCGGTTTTGGAACGAGGGAACGCTCGAACCTAAACACGATATTGGGCCAGAATCTGCAGATCGATTTTCAGCTCTCGCCGGCCGATGTGCAGGCTGCGACAGACGTGACCGTTTCCGACGAAGACGCGCCGCCGGTCGATACAAGCCGGATAATTGTGGGCAGCACGGTGACGGAACGCGAGATCGAAGAAATACCGAATAATTCGCGCAACCCGCTTGACCTGGTTCTGACGCTGGGCGGCACTTCCGAAGAACAGCTCTCGACCAGCGGCCTTGCCGAAGACCGCAATGCTAATCCGCAGGGAACCCCGCTGGAGCAGGGCAATTTTTCACTTTCTGGCGGTACGGCGTACTCAAACAACATCACTATCGACGGTCTCGACAACAATGATGACCGATCTTCACGCGACCGCTTCCAACCATCGCTCGAGGCGATAGTCGAGGTCCAGGTAATTGCGAACCAGTTTTCCGCCGAGTATGGACGAGCATCTGGCGGCCGTGTGAACCTGCGGACCCGTGCCGGCGGAAACCGGTTACGCGGCCGGGCCTTCTTTTTCTTCAGGGACGATTCATTCAACGCGAACAGCTGGTATAACAATAGCCGCAACATTCCACGGCCTGACCTTCGCGAATGGGTGCCCGGATTCTCGCTCAGTGGCCCCATCGTCGTGCCCGGCATCTACAATGGCCGTCGTCGCACATTTTTTTCGGCAACCTACGAGTTTGCGAAGATGGATGACACGACACTGATCGACACTTACATTCCGGTAGTGCCGAACCCGCGTTACACATTGCCGACGCCCACCGGGACGCAGCAGTTCTGTGACAATGCGAGCGCCACAGCCTGCACGGCAAACCCGCCAACCGCCGGGTTTGTATCCGCTTATTCATCCCTTCATTCGACACCTAACTTGAACCACGTCGTCACCGCGAGGATCGACCATAAATTGTTCAGGAACAACAACGTGACGTTCGGCGTCCAGTTTGCGGATCGGAGCAATCGCCGAACGAACGGGTCCGCAACGACAAGGCTGGAAGAGGCCTTTCAGGAGCGGAACAATAACACGCTAGCGTTTAACGTGACTGACAACCATGTGTTCGGGGCTTCGACTGTGAACCAGTTCCGCGCCCAGTGGTCACAGTTCAAACCGAGTTTCCAGACAGCGGAACCGCTTGATCCGGTAGTACTTGTGGGTTTTCGGAATCCGGTGACCAACTCCGTTCAGACGCTGATCGCGGGAAACTCGACCACCAGTACGTCGCTCAATTTCGCAGACTCACGGACGGAAACTCGCTGGCAGATACAGGACTCCGTAACCCATGTGTGGAAGAACCATACGTTCAAGATGGGCGTTGACGTTCAGGACGTCGTCTCTAAAGTGCTCGGTTTAGGAGACGCGACGGGCACGTTTAATTTTGGCAGTGTGCTTCAGTATTCGAATAATCAGGTCACCCGATACCGCCAGAATTTTGGAACCGGCCAGGATGTCACGAACACCTACGTTGGCCTCTTTTTCAACGACCAGTTCAAGCCGGCAGCGAATGTGACGATGAGTCTCGGGCTTCGTTACGAACGGGAAACAGCGATCGATGATAATAACAACTTCGGCCCCAGGTTTGGTATTGCATGGGACCCGTTTAAGAAAGGAAAGGGTGTGGTGCGATTTGGAACGGGTATTTTCTATAATCGAGTCCTACTCAGAACCGTTGGCGATTCGATCCAGAACAGCGGCGGCACCTTGGTCAATTTCGATACGAACTTTATTGGGCCGGCAGCAAGTGACCCGAGAAGGCCTTACTTTTTATCGGTGATTTCCAATCGGTTTCCGGCTTCGTTTGCGTCGCTCGATGAGACGCGGGCCGCCGTGGCGACAGCTTGCGCGGCCTATGCCGCGGCTGGGTCCCCGGGCTCGTTGCCGTGCAGCTCGAATACCGGATTTTCGATTGGAAATGTCTCAAGTACCGGAAATCCGCTTCGCTCGGTCGATGACGACCTGAAGATCCCGGAAAGTTATCAGTTCAATGTAGGATTCGAGCGTGAGATCGGAAAGGCTTTCGTGTTCGAGGCAAATTATACTTACAATAAGACGGCTAGCCTATGGCGCGACTATAACCCAAATGTGCCGATCCTCCCTCCCGGATATGCGGACTGGACCGCATACCTGATCGCAAATCCGTTCGACCTTTCTCCTACGCGACGCTACACGTTCTATCTGGGTACGAACACAGCCGACGGCAGCGGGATTCACACCACACCGAACGGTACTCAGCAGTGCGGGACAACGACGCCGAATTGCTTCGTCAATCTGAACACGATAAACACAGCTTCGACCACGCCGGCCGTGGCAGTTGCCGGTCAGAACAATAATGCGACCGGAGCCCCGATCGGTATCGCACTCGCGGCTATTGCACGCTTTCGGCCCGACCAGACCGTCGAAGAGACGTCACGCATAGGCTCGCGCGGCAACGCACTGTACAACGGGCTAGTGCTTGAGCTTCGCAGGCGTTTCCGGAATCTGGGCGGTGGTTTTGGCAGCTCGATGCGTCTGGCCTACACGCTTTCCAGCACGAAGGACGACGGATTGAACAACACCGCGAATGCTGAAATAAACGGGGATTTTAGACGCGAATGGGCCCGATCACTGCAGGACCGCCGCCATCGGATCGCACTGACCGGCACGCTTCAGACGCCTTATTGGCTCGGGAAGCTCCGTTTTTCGCCGCTGATGCGGTGGGCAAGTGCATCGCGATTTAATCTTGGAGCCGGCGGAAGCGACCGAAATCTCGACGACCTCAGTAACGACCGTCTGAATTTCAGTGGCAACATCAAAGACATTGTTTATCGCGAGCCGGGTTCGCCGGTTCCTGACGCGCTGATTGCCCAATTTTCGTTACAGCCGATCGGGGCGAGAAGCGGAAACCTTCCTCGCAATGCAGGGACGGGGCCTGAGCTGTTCGTTTTCGACCTGAACATCGCACGCGAATGGCGATTTGGAGACCGTCGGCGACTGCGCCCCGTGCTTGAGATCAATAACCTGTTCAATGCGTCCGTATTCAGCTACGGTGCGGAGTTTATCAACTTTGCTGCTCTACGGAACGACGGTACGCAGCCGACGGCCGCTCAGTTGCTTGCCCGTCAGAACTTCCTGGTGCCGACGCGGACTTACAGGCAAAGGAATATAAGGTTAGGCGTCCGGTTCGATTTTTGAAGGCCGCGATTCCAGATCTCGTGTACCGTCGTTCGGGTCGTCCTCAGACCGTCGCATCAAATTTGATACGAAGAAAATGTAATGTATACCCGAGATCACGGCAAAAATGACGACCAGGGTATAGACCGTCGCTAGATAGAAGCTATACCCGGTGACCGGGGAGAGCAGGATCAGACCGACCGCGATGACTTGAACGAAAGTACTCACTTTCCCCAACATTGAAGGCCGAAATCCGCGAAACCCGGTCATGACATTTATCGCAGCGGCGACCGTCAATATCAACACATCGCGACCGATGACTGCGGCTGTGACCCAAAAGGGCACGGGCAAATGGTGAGAAGGCTGCATAACGTTTGGCATCGTCAGGATGATGAAGGCCGTCGTCATCAGCAGCTTGTCGGCGATCGGGTCGATAACTGTGCCGAGCTCGGTTTCCTGCTTGAACCGCCGTGCAACGAACCCGTCAAGCCCGTCCGACAAACCCGCGATCACAAATACTGCCAGGGCCAACCCACTGTTCCCATAGTAAAGGAGCACTGCGAAGACCGGTATCAGCGCCATTCGAAGGAAGGTGAGGAGGTTTGGGATGGTAAGTATGCTGTTCACCGGCCAAGAAAGCAGATCGTTTCTACATTACTGATTCGATAAAATTCTCTTTCCCCGTCAAGTCGACTTTAGCTCTATCAGCGTGATCTCAGGAGGGCATTGGTAGCGGACCGGAAGGACGACGGTGCCGATACCGCGCGTGATGTAGATCTGCGAATCGCGGCGGCGGTGAAGGCCGTTCGACAACTTGCGTCGCCGGATCAGGCGTTTCTGACGATCGCGGACACGGACCTGGCCGCCGTGGGTATGTCCGCTGAGAGTGAGGTCGATGCCGTTGCGGACGGCCTTTCGGAAGATGATCGGATTGTGGGCGAGCAAGAGCTTCATTTCGTCCGGGTAAGAGCCGTGCAGTGCCATCGCCAGATCGGTTTTCCCGACCATGTGATCATCGACGCCGGCAAGCCAGAACGAAGCACCGCGAGCCTCAAACCGGAGGCCCTCGTTGACCAGCATATTGATCCCCACATTTCGGAACGCATCTACGATCATGTCCGGGTCTGTCCAGTGATCGTGATTCCCGAGACAGGCGTGGGTGCCGAACTCCGCCTGTAGCTGGCCCATAAGTTCAGCCACGGGTTTTATATAGCTCGTTTCGTGCGAAACGTAGTCGCCGGTAAGCACGAACATATCAGGCCGCAGCCGGTTCGCCACCTTTACCGTGCGGGCGATGTGGTCAGAGCTCGTGAACGGGCTGTGGTGAATGTCCGAAAGATGGATGATCTTGAAGCCGTCCAGCTTGCGGGGAAGCCGTTCGAGCGTGACGGAAACACGTTCGAGCGAAAGGCTGTTCGCCTCGTCGATGGCGTATTTCGCCACCTTCGAAAGGTCGCCGGCCAGTTTTCTCAGCGGTGTTTCGGACGCGGCGAACGTGTTGAAACGCTCTGCAAGCGTAACCCGTCGTGTGAAAATTGTCTGCATTCGATTGCGCATCAGTATATCGGTTGCGGGCAAAGTGTCAAGACAACAGGGGTTGGGCGTCTATCGAGGGCTTGTCCTATTATAACCCTTTTACCCGCAGAAATTTCAACTTCCCAACCTGGATCAGTACGCCGTTGCCGGAAATATCCAGTTCGGCGTTGGCCGCAGTGGCTTTTTCGCCATTCACTTTCACCCCGCCTTGTTCGATCAGCCGCCGTGCCTCTCCTTTAGATGCTGCCAACCCGGTCTCAGCGAGAAGTTCCGCGAGGCGGTAGCTCCGGGTTTCGACGGTCCGTTCCTCGACCTCGTCCGGCACCTCTTTCTTTACGAATCTCCGGTCGAATTCGTTCGCTGCTTCTTCCGCAGCGGCCTCTGAGTGGAAGTCCTTGATGATCAGCTTTGCCAACTCGACCTTGATGTTTCGGGGGTTTGCCCCATTTTCGATCTGAGTTCTCAGATCTGTGATCTCCGATTCAGTGAGGTCGGTCAGCAATTCATAGTATCGCCACATCAGCTCGTCGGAGATAGACATCACCTTACCGAACATCTCGCCGGGCGGCTCTTCGATGCCGATGTAGTTGCCCAGCGATTTCGACATCTTGTTCACACCGTCGAGCCCCTCGAGCAGCGGCGTGGTTATGATCACCTGCGGTTCCTGGCCGAACTCACGCTGCAGATTGCGGCCCATAAGCAGGTTGAACTTCTGGTCCGTTCCGCCCAGCTCGACGTCCGATTCCAACGCGACCGAATCGTACCCTTGCGTCAGCGGATAAAGCAGTTCGTGAAGCGAGATCGGCTTTTCCTCCTGCATCCGTTTACTGAAATCGTCGCGTTCGAGGATCTGTTTGACCGTCGTTTTGGCACAGAGCTTGACGAAATCGGCGGCGGTGAATTTGTCCATCCATTCGCCGTTGAACCGCAATTCCGTCTTTTCCGGATCAAGCAGCTTGAACATTTGCTGCTTATAGGTCTCGGCGTTCGCGTTTACTTCGTCGCGGGAGAGGGGCGGCCGCGTGACGTTCTTGCCCGAGGGGTCGCCGATCATCCCGGTAAAATCACCTATCAGGAAAATGACCGTGTGGCCGAGGTCCTGAAACGCCTTCAGCTTGCGGATGACGACCGTGTGCCCGATGTGTATATCCGGCGCCGTCGGGTCGAGGCCGAGCTTTACCCGGAGCGGCTTGCCTGTCTTGGCCGACCGCTCAAGCTTCCGGCGGAGGTCCTCTTCACGGATCAGGTCAACCGTACCCTTCTTCAAATATGCCAACTGCTCATCAATGGTCATAAGCAGGTAATTGTACGTAAACATCAATGCCTTTGCCACTCAGAACCACCAAACCCCACAGCTGCCCGCCCCTTCCGTTCAGCCGCGTTCGGCCCCCGTTCAGGCCGCGTTCCGACCGGCGACGGAACGTGCAAGCTATTGACACGACTAAGTTTAGCCCGTCAAATACCGCCCGTTCTGCAAATTTTGTGAAAAACTCCTCAGGCACCTCCCGTGGCGTCCGATTCAATAAATTTGTCAAAGATCGATGGCTGCGGCCGGCCGTCATATCGACAGGACAGTGTCCCATAAATGGCACGTTCTCGTCAATACAAATCCGCTGGCGGTAGTGCCTTAGAGTCGTGTTCCTGTTCAGCGATTCCTTTTTCGGATCGTATTTTCTTGTTCTGTGTATTTTGTGGAAAGATCTTTCGTTCATCCACGAAAAACACGAAACAGCTCAAAAAGCATAAGGCGAAGGAACGGCAAAACAACATGGATCCAGGATACTACCTTGCTGCCGATATAGTTTTGCGCGGGTTTGCCTGCGGGGCTTGTGATACTGGTGTTTGAGGCGGTTGTTCTGTAACCTCGTTGGTGTGAACCACTTGTCCCCGTTCGGATACGTGTACGGCCTGGCCATGCGGGTGCGCAACCGGTTGTATGACCGCGGTTTTCTGCGGGTGCACTCGCTCGGGGCGAGGACGATCAGTATCGGCAATCTGACCACGGGCGGCACCGGCAAGACGCCGCTGGTGGCACTGACGGCTGAGATCATGGCGGAGAGCGGGGCGAAAGTCTGCATACTGACGCGCGGATATGGGCGGGCGAGGCCGAGAGAACGTGTCGTGGTCTCCGACGGCCAAACCGTGCTGGCCGATGCCGAAACCGGCGGCGATGAACCTGTCGAGCTTGCAAAGAGGCTGCTGGGGAAAGCGGTCGTGGTAGCCGATGCCGACCGCGTGGCGGCGGCTCGGTGGGCACGAGAGAAGTTCGGCATCACGGCTTTTGTGCTCGACGACGGTTTTCAGCATCGACGGGCGAAACGCGATCTCGACATCGTCTGCATCGACGCGACCAACCCCTGCGGGAACGGCCGGCTGCTGCCCGTAGGCACGCTGCGCGAATCTTTCAACGGTTTGGGCCGAGCGGACGCGATCGTCCTTACAAGGGCGAACCTGGTGGATACGACGGATGAGATCGTCGCCCGTTTGAGGAAGCGAAACCCGACGGCTCCGATCTTTAAGGCCCACATTCACATTGCACGTCTCGTAGGGCTTGGCGACCTTCTGGCAGGAAGGGCCGGCACTGGCGGCAAGGAGGCCGGCGCGTTCTTTGCGTTCTGCGGCCTGGGCAATTCCGCAAGTTTTCCCCGGCAACTAAAGGCCGACGGGTTCAAGGTCTCGGGACACAAGCAGTTTCGCGATCATCATCGCTACACTCAGGCAGATGTTGAAGTGATCGAACGTGAATCAAAGGAGGCCGGTGCCGCCGCACTTGTCACGACCGCAAAGGACGCGGTGAAACTGGCAGGTTTGAGATTCGAAATGCCCGTATTTGTTGCGATCGCTGAGGTGCGGATAGACAAAGAGGTTGAGTTTCGGGAATTGATCGCCAACACCGCAGGATAGACTTTCGGGCCGGTGTTCACCTGTATACAAAAAAATCAAGAGTTCGGGGGATACCTGCGAATTAACGCTTCTTCGTTGGCGGGCCTTTCTTGTCGCCCCAGTAAAAGGCACGGACCACGAGGATATAGACGAGGAGGCTCAGTCCCAGCAGAACGAAAAAGAAAATAATAAGCCAGGCGGTCGGTGACATCAGGTTTGCGACTCCTCGCTTGTTTTTGGGTTCGAATCGAACATATCGGCGACAAGCCCCTTGCTCCCCTTGTGCTCGACGATGTGCCGATACACCACCACGGCGATCGCGACCAGCGGTATGGCCAGGAACACGCCCGGGATGCCGGCCACCTGCTCGCCGGCCAGCACCGACAGGATGATCAGCACCGGATGAAGGTGAAGCCCGTCGCGGACGATGCGTGGATACGTGACATAATCGTGGACCACTCGCAGCACGACGAGAAAGATGACGACATAGACCGCGTTCCACGGATCGTCTGACAATAGGGCCGTCAGCGTGACGATCACCGCGATCGACGCCGGGCCAAGCAGCGGTACGAACTCAAACACTCCCGCCAGGATGCCGAGCAGCAGCGAATACTTTAGCCCGATCACGTAAAACCCGACCGTGCAGAGGGTCCCGATAAGCACACAGGAAATGAGCTGCGCTCGGATGTATGCCGCGAGCGTGGAATTCACATCCTGCATTACCGCTTCGGCACGGAACCTGTACGGGCCCGCGGGGAAGATCCGCAGCACGGCGAGACGAATGAGATTGACGTCCTTGAGCAGAAAAAATCCGAGTATCGGCACTATCACAAACCACGGCAAGTAACCTGCAAAGCCCAACAGCAGGTTGCCAAATGCACCCGTTATTCTTTCGCCGACCGCGACCGCCTGTTCGTTGATCCGGGTCTGCAGGTCCTCCGGGATGCTAAGCCGGTCAAAGCGGCGGTTTAGTTCGTTAAAGTTTTGGCGCATGCTTGTCGCATAGGCGGGTATGTTCGAGCCGAACTCGCGGCCCTGCTCCGCGACCAGCGGCGCTATGTTCGAAATGCTAACGGCAAGCACCGTAAAGACGATGGCGTAGGCAAGTATTATCGCCAACGGCCGAGGCATGAACCGCTCAAGGCTTCGCGTTTTGAACGGACGCCTCAGCAACTTGACGAGCGGGTCGATGAGATAGGCGAAAAAGGTGGAAACCACCAGCAGGAACAGGACATATTTCAATGCACTGAGCGTGCTTGCAAGGATCCCGCCGACAAAGAGCAGCAAAAGTATGACCGCAACAATGCGAAAGACGGTGGCTGTCGAGGTGGTCGAACGGTCAAGCGAGACCACCAGCGGCCTTCGGGCCGCGGGCCTGGGTTCGGGGGCGGCATTCTCTTCCGAGCGGTTAGAAGTATTTTCCTCTCGTTCCATCTCCTATCGTTTGTTCGCGTTGGTCTCCTTTACCGGGCGGTTAACCTCGAGCGGGCCCGCATCGGACCTGGAATGATCTTCCATTACAAAACGGTCGGTCAGTTTGCCGATCGTGCCCGGAACAAAGGGGAAATTGGAGCCGACTATGATCGCCTTGCCATCGTCGGACAGTTTACGACGGTTCGTGTCGTACGGGGTATTCTCGTTTACAAATGCCTTGTCCTCGGCATTCATCGGCTCGTCGTCCTTACGTTTAAAGACGAGTATGAACTTGAAATCGGCGTTCTGCATCGCCTGAAGATCGTCGTCGAGCGTAATTACTTTTGGCGTGGCGGCGACCGCGGGTGGCGGTGTGGGCGTCGGGACCGATTCGACGATGCGAGGATTCGGCGTGCACGACAAGGATAAGAACGTGAGTAGTACGAGGAAAAACACACCGGTGAACCAGCCACGCCTGACACAGCGAGAGCGTTTTTGAGCCGCCCGGGGATCGAGGTCGATCGGGTCAACCAGTTCGCTACGGCGAACTGCGTCTCTAGGCCGCCCAATGCCTATCAATGCGGGCCCCGATGCCAGAGTCTTAGTTTTCCTCATCAATGTTGGCATTGCCGTTCCTGACGTCGTTTGCCTCCATTTCGTCAAGCAAACGTCTTTCTTCGGGCGTTTCAGGTTCGTCCTTTGCCGTCTCTACATACGGTTCGCCCTTCTGCTCACGGATCCGAAGTATTCGGGCCTCGTCGTCCTCATAGACCATATCCACCCAGCCGCTCTCCAGGGCTTTTGCGATCATCTGTTCGTTCTCCCGGGCATCCGCAAAAATGAACTTCGCCCCGAATTGTTCGCGGATCAACGGCCCGACGTCGTCCGCCCGTCCTTCGGTTATCTCGAGCAGAAGCTTGTAGAGATCGGGGTTGCGCGAATAAAGATAGTTTGGATCGAGGCCGTAAATATAACTGTTCTGCGTGTTGTGGAAAAAGAGCTTTGGGAAATCGTCCCAATTCGAGTTGAAGATGCGAGCGCCCGGCGGAATATTCGGCCGGCCTTGCTGATCGACACCTTGAGCCCATTCCATTGAGCGGCGGTACTTGTCGTTTATATCATTGTCCTTGATGGTGTTCATCAAGCCGGGCTGATCGACGCCAAGCCACGAAAGGCCGATGATGTTCACATAAAAGTAGACGATCAAAATGACACCGAGCACCCAGACGGCGGCCGATCTGCCGGCTTCGAGCCATTCCTGCCGCTGGGTCTTTTTGTTCGAATCAAGGAACGGTTCGATCTCGCGGCGAAACTCGTCGGGCAGTTCGAGCCTTGCCGATGTAAGAAACGCCTGCCAACTGAACGCCGCAAAAAGTATAGCGAAAGGCGGGAAGTATTCGGCGTAACGCTTGGAACTGAACTGCCCGGCAAGCAGCATCGTCGCGAAAACCAGGAAGAATGTCACCTTTTCAGGTAGCTTGCCGTTTCGCGGGACGAACAGTATGTAGCCGACGAGCATCGCGGTCAGTGCGACGGGAAAATGCGTCATCAGGTCCATCCCGCTGTACGGATACCACTCTCCGCCAACCGAAACCGCGAACTTCCCGGCGACCGCGAGCTTCGTTTTGAAGTGCTCGAGGAAAAGCGTGATGTTGTTCGGGAAATATGGGTTGATCACGTTTCCGAGCACCATCCCGGCGAATGTATAGGCGACGGGCTGCCATTCGAGCCGCCGGTCGTTCCAGGCGATGATCGCGGCCCAGATGATAGCCGCAATGAAAAGCAGCGGAAATAGGCTGTAGGTCCAGACGAACGCGAACATCAACGGGAGCAGCCACTTGTACTTTCGCTCGAAAAGCAGATAGATTCCGGCGACGGTGATGATGATCGTCAACGGCGGAGCCTTTGCCATGCTCATCCGGTAATAGAACATGTTCGCGCAGGTGAAGATCGCTGCCAGCCAGAGCAGCGGATACTTGATGCGGTAATGATGGATCAGCCAATAGACCGAGAAAATGGCGATGGTCGAAAAAACGACCGCCGCGACCTTTGCCGCCATGACCGGCTCAAAGAACCACAGGAACGGTATCTGGAGCAAGTGGAACAGGAAATGATGGTCGTTATAGTGCTTCGGGTCCAGGACGGTGAGCGGCAGCCATTCAAACGTCGGCAGCCACTTCCCCTGTGAAAGGCTTTCCCATAAAAGCTGGCTCCAGCGAATGTGGTAATAGCCGTCCCAATCGCCGCAGCAGATCGCATCGGTGCGAAACTGGAGGAAGCTCATGACCATGGCGATGGCGATGAAGGCGAATACGAGATAAACGTATCGTGTGGCCTCTTCAGATTCGAGGTACGTGCGCCAGCCGGGCTTTTGGGGCGGGGGCGGCGGGGAAGGCCGTGATTCTTCTGGTTTTGGTTCGAGGGTTTCGTCCATCTGTTATGCGGTCGATCTGCGGCAAATATGAATCGAATAAAAGGAAAAATTACCATATAAGGCTTTGACTAATCTAATGGACGAATTTTGATCGGGACGAAAAGCGACGCTGAAGCCAAATGCGGCAGGTTTGCGAATCGAGTTTGCAGAACCTAAAATCAGAGATTCACTTATGTACCCTAAAGGCAATCTTTTTATTCCCGCGCGCCACGGTCGGCTGGAAGCCATCCTGAAGGAGCCGGAAGGCGAACGCCGGGGAGCGGCCCTCGTCTGCCACCCGCATCCGCTTGGAGAAGGAACGATGCACAACAAGGTGGTCTTTCGCGCAGCGGCCGGGCTGGTAGATGCGGGCCTTGCCGCCATCCGCTTCAATTTTCGCGGCGTGGGTGCTTCGACCGGAGTACACGGCGATGTCGAGGGCGGGATCGAAGACGTACGCGACGCGCTCGACTTTCTGGCCGAAAAGTATTCGGGCGAAGACCTGACGCTGGCGGGGTTCTCGTTCGGTTCACGAACCGGAATGGCCGTCGGAAAAGACGATGAAAGGGTGCAGCGGCTGATCAGCATCGGAACGCCGGTCGGAAAATACGACGACTACGATTTTCTCATCGGCCTTACGAAGCCGATCCTGTTCGTTCACGGCGACCGTGATGAGTTCGGGACGGTCGATGAACTGAAGAAACTGGTCGATGAGGTTTCGAAGACGGCCGAGACGGAACTGATAGTGTTCGACGACTGCGGGCATTTTTTTGATGAACATTTGAACGAGCTCAGGGACGCAATAAAAACCTGGACAAACAAGGCCATTCAATAACCTGCGTACCCTTTGTGTCTTCACTTTGTGGCCTTCGTGTTTAAGAATCTTTTTAACACAAAGGACACGAAGGGAAGACACAAAGGTCGCAGAGAATTTTATGAATGAGAATGAGCTTTCAAACAGGGTGATCGGTCTGGCTATCGAGGTACACCGAGCGCTGGGGCCAGGATTGTTGGAGAGTGCTTATGAAGAGTGTCTCTATTTCAAGATCCTTCAGTCCGGATTGAGGGCTGAAAAGCAGAAAGCGATGCCGCTCGTTTATGAGGAGGTACATCTGGAATGTGGCTATCGGATCGATATCGTGGTCGAGAATTCGCTCGTTGTGGAAGTCAAAAGCTGCGAAACACTACATCCGATATTCCTTGCGCAGACATTGACCTATCTCAGATTGGGCCATTATAAGTTGGGACTACTGATCAATTTCAACGTGGAAGTATTAAAGAACGGGATCAAACGAGTTATAAACGGAACACTTTGATCTCTCTTTGCGGTCTTTGTGTCTTCCCTTCGTGTTCTTTGTGTTTAAAACTGACTTTTTTCAACACAAAGAACACAAAGTTGAAGACACAAAGTGCACGAAGTGACTTATGGCAATTAATGAAGATGTACGTGATGCTGCGATACGGTTGACGATGATGCCGAGGGATACGAACGCCCACGGGACGGTCTTTGGCGGGATAATTTTGAGCTATATCGACGTTGCCGGTGGTGTCGAAGCCGTCCGCCATACAAAGCACGAACGGTTTGTGACCGTCGCGATGAAAGAGGTGATTTTCCACGAGCCCGTTTTTATCGGCGATCTGGTCAGCTTTTACGCGCGAACGCTGCGGGTCGGGAACACTTCGATCACGGTGTCCGTAGACGTCGAGGCCGAACGCTTCGGCAACCAGGGCCAACGCGTCAAGGTAACGTCGGCTGAGGTGACCTTTGTCGCCATCAATCAGAATCGCGAGAAGGTCAAGATCGGCGGTAAGGGCGAAGAATAACAACGCTGTTGGCCGGGCTTGCGTTCATTCGGCCGTTATGCCAAATTCGAATCAAATTTAATAATATCGCTCGACAGGAGAGAAAAATTAATGCCAACTGTTTTCGCTGAATCCGCGGCCGGAAGTGTCGCAATCGATTGTGAAGAAGGCCGCAAGCTCGTGCTTTGCATAGAAGACGCGGGTATTGACATACTCCACCGCTGCGGCGGCAATGCCCGCTGCACCACTTGCCGGGTCGAGATACTCCATGGCGACCCGGGGCCGATCGGCGAGGCTGAGAAAGCTGTAATGATGACAAAGGACGATATGACGGACCACATGAGGCTTTCGTGCCAGGTGCGGATGTTCGACGACCTCAAGCTTCGGGTGATAAACCAGGCAAGCGTTAAGGGAATCGACGCGGGGCCGAGGCCTGAAGAATAGATGCGGGGGTAGCCCGGGCAGGCGGTCTGCTATAATGCGATTATCGAACTGACAAAGGAGAGACACTACAATGGGATTGAACACAGTCTATAAAGCAAGGACATTTGACCTCAGCGACCTGACCGGAATTTCGAACGAAACGCTGGCGATGCACTTTAAGCTCTATGAGGGCTATGTCACGAACACGAACACGCTGAATTCGCAGATCGCCGAGTTGATCGGCGGCGGCGAACTGGACGCGACGAAGGTGGCCGCATTCTCTGAACTGCGGCGTCGTTACGGCTTTGAATACAACGGTATGGTGCTTCACGAGTACTATTTCGAGAACATGGTGAAGAACGGCACCGGCGATCCGAGCAAGGATACGGCGTTCGCGAAGGCAGCCGAGGAAAGCTTTGGCAGCTACGACGTTTGGAAGGCAGATTTTGTCGCCACCGGCAAGATGCGAGGGGTCGGCTGGGCCGCGACCTATCAGGACCCGTCGAACGGGGCGATCTCGAACCACTGGATCAACCTTCACGAGACGGGAAACGTCGCCGGCTACACACCGATCCTGATAATGGACGTTTGGGAGCACGCGTTCATCAAAGATTACGCTCCGGCGGACCGGCCGAAGTATATCGAGGCGTTCTTCTCGAACATCGACTGGGATGCGGTGAGCAGCCGCCTTACAAAAGCGGGTGGTGCGGCTGCATAGCGGCCTCAACTTTTAACTCAAAATCGATAACTGGCAACTGTAGACAGAAATTTCTAAACAGTTGCCAGTTTCGAGTTTACCGTCACCATTTTTGGCTTAGCACTTCAGCACTGACGGGCGGGCCCCAACCGGGCATTCTCCGATGCCGTCCCTCAGGTCAAAGCTATGGTAAAGTGACAATTCGTCTTTCGTATGAAGATATCCTGGCGTTTCGGCATCATTGCCGCCTTTTTCCTTGCGATATTTTGTCTTTTTCCGCAGTTCAAGATGCATTATCTGCGCGGCGAGGACTGGAACGGGCATTATGCCTATAACGATATCGACGAGGTCGCGTATGCGTCTTATGTCAAGGCGTTGATCGACGGCAGGCCGAGAAAGAACGACCCATACAGCGGAAGGGACGATTCGCCGTCGACGCCGCAGCCCGAATCGCTATTCTCCATTCAATTCGCCGCCCCTTACACGATAGCCCTGCCGGCCCGTCTCTTCGGGATCGGAACACCGTGGGCGATGACGATAGCCGGTGCGGCCGCCGGATTTCTTGCCGCGCTTGCATGCTTTTGGCTGGCCGCACGGTTTACAGGCAGCAACTGGTTCGGGATGGCGGCCTCGCTGACTGTTTTTGCCGGCGGTGCGCTGGCGGCCGGAGAGGGAGCTATCCCTGAGATCCTATTCAGCGGGTTTTCCTATCCATATTTTCCGGGTTTTCGTCGGTATATTCCGGCGCTGGCGATGACCGCCATCTTCGTTATGTTCGCCGCCGTGTGGAAGATGGTCGAAGGGTGGGACTCGGATCAAGAGCCGGTCTCGAATAACACAGGCCGTTCGTTCTCTCGGCATCTTCGCCCCGCCGCGATGGCCGTGGTTGTCATCAGTTTTGGTTATACGGTCTACTCATATTTCTACATCTGGACGACCGCCGCGGCATTCCTTGCCTGCGTGTTGATGGTTTGGGTGATCGCCAGGCCGGACAACTGGCGCCGCGACTTTCGCGATCTTGCATTGACCGCAGCCGGGTGCTCCCTGATCGCCCTACCCTACGCGTATCTTCTCTCACAGCGATCGGACACGCTTGACCATGTTCAGTTGTTGGTTTACTCGCGTGCACCGGATCTTTTCCGCGTACCCGAGTATATCGGGCTGTTCGTGTTGATCGCGATCGCTGCGGGAGCCGCTTTGAACAGGTTTGCCATCAGGGACCGTACTACGCTCTTCGCCATCTCGCTTGCTCTGGTCCCATTCGCGATCTTCAATCAGCAGATCGTGACCGGAAGGTCGCTCCAGCCGATCCACTATCAGGTGTTCATAGGTAATTACGTCGCCGGGCTTGCCTTGATGGTAACGGCAGGGCTTTGGCTGCGGAGTATGCTGCGGGAGAACGGCGTGGCTGCGAGGGTCGTCTGCGTTATTATTTCCATCGCCGCGATCGCGTGGGGATTTGTCGAATGTCATTACACGGTCCGTGTTCTCGATGAGGCAAATATCGAGCGAGACCTCAGCCTGCCGGTCGCAAAACGACTCGAAGAACTGGCCCTCGACGACCCTGACCCGCATCGAGCGACGGTGCTCGCGTTCGACATGATCCAATCGGACGATCTTCCGTCGGTCGCGCCGCAGAATGTCATATGGGCGCGGCACCAACACGTTTTCGCTGGCCTCTCGTGGGAAGAAAGCAAGGAGCGATTCTATCAATACCTCCATTACTCGAACATCAGCGAACACGGCCTCGACCGCATGCTGAAGAATGACTTTGTCGCTCAGATAGCTCTTTTCGGGTGGGGGCGGCACACGGACCGTCTCAGTTTCGATGCGAAGCCGTTGACCTATGGCGAGGTTGACGAAGAGGTCGGGAACTATTGGGCCTATAGGCAAAATTTTGGTAAGGCTCAGGCGGCCAAACCGCTACTGTCATACGTGGTCGTGAACAATGACGCCGGCACTGACCTCGCGGTCGTGGACGAATGGTATCAGCGTGACGAGGGTGAGGTCATCGGCAAGTACACGCTCTATCGTGTCACCCCGCGGGAATAGATCCACAGAACCACCGCCAAAAAAAGACAAAAAAAGAGACCGTCTCAAGATGAGACGGTCCATATGTATTGCTATTCTATAAATACTGCTTAGGCTGCTAAGAGGTCGTTCGAAGTTTCGGCGAAAACCCGCCTCCCATTGATGGCGTCGTCGATTATCTCACGAACGGCTGAAGCATCCGGATTTACGTCCATTCGGACACAGGCCCTAAGATGCCTGATGATGCCTTCCGTCGCGATTTCAACCGCATCGCCGGTAAGTTTCGAAAAACGACGAGCTTGAATATGATCGATCTGCAAGATTCTGTCTTGCAGCGTCATCGGTTTAGCTGCTGCCACGTTATTCATTCTCCTTTTGGATGATTTTCGTTATCAAATATCAATAGTTTTCAATATAGCCGTAACCCACCAAAGTACGTTTTTGTTTAGTACTTTGCCTTATTGATTAGTTGATAAATTCAACTTCTCGGTTGCAATGAAAGGGGGGAAACCAGCCTTGCTGTCAACTATGTAATGGAATGGTAACAAAGAGTTTCAGGTTTGTCACTAACTTTTTTTGCGGAGGGCAATATTTATCGGTATATCGCATAAAAGCGAAGGGACCGGTCGAGCGTTTGCCCTCCGGTCCCCGAAAAATAGTTGATTTCGCGGGCTATTTTCCGCCTACTGCGTCCTTCATCGCTTTACCAAGACGGAACTTTACGGTTGTCTTGGCCGGGATCTTGATGACCGCACCGGTCGCCGGGTTGCGTCCGTCGCGGGCCTTGCGAGTTGCCTTGACGAGCTTACCGAAACCGGGAAGTGTAAATTCGCCATTCTTTTTCACCTCTTTTGCCGCGAGTGCCGCGATCGAGTCAAAAAGGCCTTTCACGTCGGACTTTTTCAGTCCGGATTCTTCCGCCAACGTATTGACGATCTCCGTTTGAGTCATACGAGCCATAATTTTTGAGTAACCTCCAATGGGATTGAGAATATAAAAAACGTCAGTTTTAAATCGGGTTGATCTGCCTGCTATTCGCTAATTCAGAATTGAGCAAGATTGTCTGGGCCGCTTGGTTTGAGTTGGTCGGGGCGGCAAGATTCGAACTTGCGGCCTCACGGTCCCAAACCGTGCGCACTACCAGGCTGTGCTACGCCCCGTGTTGTTTTGAGCAACGCTACCAAGTGTCGAATTCTACAAGCGAAAAATTGAGCGGTCAAGTCAAAGTGCGGTAAAACCAAGTAAATATCGCTTTATTTTCGCTGCGGCGAGGGCGCGATGGCTTATATTGTTCTTTACGAGGTCGTCGAGCTCTGCAAAGGTCGCATCGAAACCTGTCGGTATGAAGATCGGATCGTAGCCAAAACCGTTCGTTCCGCGAGCTTCGCGTGTGATCGAACCAGTGCAGATCCCGTCTTCGCAAACGAGTATGGAACCGTCGCGGTCGGCAAGGGCCATCGAGCAAACAAACCGTGCGTCACGAGGCAGGTGGGGAACCTTTGCCAATTCGTCCAGGAGCATTTGCATTTTTTCTGCGAAGGGCATTGAGATACCGCCGTACCTCGCCGATCGGACTCCGGGAATTCCGCCGAGGGCTGCTACCTCGAGGCCCGAATCATCGGCAAGCGACGGGACACCGAAATGCGATGCGTAGGCCCGTGCTTTCAGGGTGGCGTTTTCGCGATAGGTATCACCGGTTTCTTCTACATCCGGAGCATTTCCCAGTTCCTCAAGCCCGATGAATCGAAAACCCGAACCGGCGAGCAAAGCCTTGATCTCGGCCTTTTTGCCCGCGTTTCCGGTCGCGATCAGAATATTTTTGTCCGTTGATAGCTTCATTAGCGAAAATCTGCTCTACTCAGACACCGATGGCCAGCCTGGCCACTCGAAAACCTTTTTGTTGCCTTATTCTAAGCAGATATTGTATAAGTTTAAATGCGGACTAACCGCTGCCCACCGACCTTCTAGTCTTGCGAGGACGACCCCGTTTTGGAACTTACTGCTTCTTCGCCGATCATTGCCGAGCATGATCTAACCGGTTCGACCGGCCTCAGGGCTGACGACGCAATGCCGTTGCGCCCGCTTGGCGAACCTGAAGAGCTTCGTTTCGAAATCGGATTGTGGCTTTCCGGGCTGGAAAGCTTTCTCTGCAACTGGGACCGCATTTCGCGTGACACACAGAAGAGCGGCGATCCGAATGCGAATTGGCATAAAGAATTCCGGCTCACCTTTTCCTCGCTCTTGATTTGCTCGGAAATAAACTACGAGCTGCGACGTTCGCTGAACAGCGCGGAACGAACGTCCGCGGATGGCGTCGGCCTGTCTGTCAAAGACTGCGATCTTTTTCTATTGGAACTGCGTGAACTGATCACACTGAACCGCAACCTGATCGAATCGGGAAATCTTAAATTTGACGGATGGAAAGCGTGGAACCATCTGATGGTCAGCCGCCTGCAAAGCTCGGAGCCGGTAATGAAACTCACCCGTGACTGGGGACGCGACGGCCTGCGGCACTTGCCGCCCGACCTGAAACATCTTCTTTCGAAAAAGAATCTCTCGTTTTCCGACCGGGCCGACCTGACAGAGGTCCTTTCACGATTTGCCATCATCATTCGCTCATTGAACGTCGTCGGAAAGATGCTGAAGAACGATGATCCGTTGAAGCCGACGGTCCTCGTTTTCGCAAAGGTACACGAGCTTTCGCGCGATCTGATCAGTTTTATCAGCAACCGGTTGACGCGATTTCAGGACGAGAGTGCGGAATTGTTTGCTTCGCTCGACAGCGCGTCCTATACCGCATCTCTTGAACTGAAAAAGGTATATCAGCAGGAACTGACCGGTATCGTTGGGATTAGGCCCGCTCCGTCGATACATGCGCGGGTAGAAACGGCGTATGCGTCGCTCAACGACAGTTTTGAGCAGATCCTGGCTGGCTTTGCACGGCTTGTCGATCCAAAGGTAGTTGTCACTGACCTGTTCCCGGGAATTCATCTCAAACTGGAGCGGTCGATCAGGCTTCGCAGGCATCTTTGGAAGGTGCTCCAATTCGTAAAGGCCGCGGAAGCAGACCCGAAGGACGCGGCGGTCGAGGCAGTCCGGAAATCTTTGACGACGTTCAAAGAAGAGCCGATAGACTTCCTTTTTTATAAAGACCGCGAAACGCTGGAGCGATTTACCGAAGAGGTTTTTGCGACCAGCAGCGCGCAGGACCTCGTGCCGATCCTTCACCGGTTCGGGGCGTATCTGGAAACGCTTTTCGGCCTTGTGAACATGCGGACCGTACTGGCGTCGCACCCGTTCGTCGAAGGCAAATAGGTTCTTATTGCGATCGAAGCGTACCCAGCGGCTTCCTGAACAGCACGTCAAAACTCGCCAAACACCCGACCAAAACAACAAGCAGGGCCGTTATGCCGACACCCGCCAAAGTCATCATCGGATCGAATTCCCAGCGGATGTCCATGATGAACCGGCTGACCGACCACGAAAGAAGCACGGCAAACCCTGTTCCGATAACGCCCGCCAAAAGACCTAGGAGCCCGTATTCGGCCAGCAGTATCGATGCCAGTGTTGAGCGTCTTGCACCGAGCGTTTTCAGGATGGCGTTCTCGTAGATACGCTGCGATTTTGTCAAAGCGATCGACCCGATCAGGATGAGGATACCGCTCAGGATCACAAAGCTCCCGACGAACGAAATAGCAAGCACGAAATTATTCACCAGCCGCTGGACTGTGGCGACTATGTCGGCAACATCAAAGATCTGAATGTTCGGAAAGCGGAGCAGAAGATCGCGCTGAAGCCTCTGCCGTTCAGTGGGCGGGACCCTGTCAAGCACGGTTGCAGCGAAGGATTGCGGCGCATTTTCGAGAACGCCGGGCCGGAAGACAAAGATGAAAGCGGTCCGTGTGTTTCGCAGGTCGATGTTGCGAAGATTTGCAACCTGCGCGGTCACCTTGCGGCCCGAAATATCGAAGGTGATAGAGTCGCCGACGCCGACCTTAAGCCGCGCCGCCATCTCGTCCTCGACCGACACTTGCGGAACACTGCCGTCGCCGTCCCACCATTTGCCGTCGATGACCGTTTCGTTCAGGTCGAGATCCGGCCGGTACGTTACTGCGAACTCGCGGCCGATCTGCCCTCGCTGTTGGCGGACCTCACGCTGCTGAAAATCGAAGGCCTCCCCGTTGACGTGCGAGATGCGGGCGCGCACGGTAGGCGTAGCCTCGGCTTTTTCTCCGATCCGTTCCTCAATCATTCTGACAAGCTCGTCGATCTGGCTCTTCTGGATATCGACGAAAAAGAGGCTCGGCAATCGCTGGTTTCGGGTAAAGTCGAACTCGCGGACGAGGTTTGCCTGAAGCGACTGAACGGCAAGCACGACAAATGCCCCGAGCCCGACCGCGAGCAAAATGATGCGTGTCTGATTGCCCGGCCGGTAGAGTGAATTGACCGCCTGCCGCATGCTGAACGAGCCAAAGTTCTTCAGCCGTTTCAGCAGTACGGTGAGCAGCAACGCCGCAAGATAAAGGACTCCCGCAGTTGCCGCCAAACCGACAAGGAAAAAGGCACCCACGATTATCGAACCCGCCTGCCAGACAGCGAGGCCAAGCAGGCCGACGACTGACAACACCCCGAACACCCATTTCGCCGGATCGAGCCGCCGAAGATTTGCGTTATTCGCGTCGTGAAGGAGAAGCCTGGGCTTGATGTTTCGTACCTGAAGAAGCGGAAGCGCCGAGAAAATGATCGAGATAGCGACGCCAAGCAGCACGCCCTGTACCGCTGACCAGCCGCCAACCACATAGCCCATATTCTCAGGCAGGGCTTCGATAAACCGCCATCGAACAAATAGCAGGCCGGCTTGAGCAAGGAAAACACCAAAGATGCTGCCGACAAGGCCGAGTGTCAGGATCTGGAGCAGATAAACGGAGATGATCTTCGTCCCGCTCGCACCAAGGCACTTCAGGACCGCGACGGATTTGCGCTTCTGTTCGACAAATGCGCGCGCCACATTCCAAACACCGACGCCGCCCAACACCAGTATCAGCAGGCCGGTCAGGGCCAGGTAATTTTCTGTCCGGGCAAATTGTTCGCCGAGATTCTCCTGTGTCTCGCGATAGGACTGGACACGAACGGTGGTGCCCTGCAATGCCTCTCGAAGCTGGCGGACGAGTTCCGTCGGATTTTCCGATGTTCGATAGAGTATCCGCCGGCGGACGCGGCTTGAGTTTCGGGTTATGCCGGCAGTGTCGAAGGCGTTCTTTTCGACAAAGACACGAGCGCCAAGCCGGAAACCACTGGAACCTCCCGGCTCCTGGTCAAAAACGCCGCGGATCTTAAATTCGGCCTCTCCTATTCTTATGGCATCGCCGACGCTGACGTTGAGGTCTTCGAGCAAGATCTTTGCGACGACCGCACCGTGGCCTTCGAGCAGGCGGAAATCGAACGCAGAGCCGTCGTCCATCACGAAGTCCCCGACCAGCGGGAACGGCGGCTCGATGCCTTTCAGTTCGATTAGACGCGTATTCGGGTTTTCGGGATCGGCCGGGCTTGCCATCGCCGAGGTCGTGATCGCCTCGTTGCGGGCCTCGACAATATCAAACTCGGTGATCACCTCCTCGATCTTCGCGATCTCCATTGGAGAAAAGTCGGCTGTCGAATTAAGTTCAATGTCGGCGGTCAACAAGGCCCGGGCATCGGTGCCGACAGCCCGGTTCAGGTTTTGGATCAGCGAACGCAACGCCACGACCGAGCCGACCCCGAGGGCAATACACAGGAAGAAAAACAGCAGCCGACGCCACGAGGAACGGATCTCCCGCCGAGTTAGACTAAATATAAAGTTCATGCCGATCTTCCGTGTCCTATACGCCCGCCGCCCAATAGCTTAAATTCCGGTACCATTTCCAATATTCATCTCATCCGTTATCACGCGGCCGTCACGCAGAACGATGCTCCGCTGTGCCTGCGACGCAAGCTCGCTATCGTGCGTGACGAGGACGAGCGTGACGTTCCGTGCCGAATGCATCGCGGTCATAAGTTCGAGTATGTGCTTGCCGTTTCGCGAGTCCAGATTGCCCGTCGGCTCGTCTGCAAGCAAAATGCGAGGCTGGTTTGCAAACGCCCTTGCGATCGCGACCCGCTGCTGTTCGCCGCCCGAAAGCTCGGTCGGATAGTGATGGCCGCGGTTCATCAGCCCGACGTCAGCGAGCAGCATCTCGGCCCGGTCGCGAGCGTCGCGAATGCCCCGGATCTCCATCGGGATCAGAATATTCTCGTATGCCGTGAGGCTCGGTATCAGGTGGAACGATTGGAAGACAAACCCGATCTTTTCGCTGCGAAGCCCTGCGAGGTCGTCTTCGGACATTGCCGTGACCTCGTCGCCGTCAATCGTTATCGTCCCGGAGGTCGGCGAATCGAGCCCGGCGATCAAGCCGAGCAGCGTGGACTTGCCGCTGCCTGAGGCCCCGGTCAGGGCCACGAATTGGCCGTCAGGGATCTCTATCGACACGTCGTCGAGGATGGTCAGGTCCTCGATTCCGGAACGTACGGTCTTGGTCAGGTTCTGCAGAAGGATCATATTCGTTTAAGATATAAAGATAGATGATAATCGTCGTAAGGCACGAGCGAGAAACGCCTTACCGCAAAAGAGCGGACAGGCTGCTGATTTGATGCATCAAAAACCTGAGACATTCGTATAACGTTTTGATCATCATGTACAAGTTAATTCGAACAACCGGCCTCGTAAGTTTCATTTTTCTGGCAGTCACCATTACTGGGTGCACGACCGCGCGGCCCGAACGTAGTATGAGCGGTGCCAGTGAAAGGCCATTGATCACGCCGCAGGCCGTCGCACAGCGGCCGAAGATAATCGCTTTTGGCGACAGCCTTACAGCAGGCTTCGGTCTATCGGAGAAAGAGTCTTATCCGTATCTCCTTCAGGAAAGGTTGGCCGCGGACGGCTATGACTATGAGGTGATAAATGCAGGAGTTTCCGGCGACACCAGCCTTGGCGGCCTGGAAAGGGCAGATTGGGTCCTCGATCAGGAAAACGCGGAGATCCTGATCCTCGAACTCGGGGCCAACGACCTGCTTCGAGGGATGCCGCCGAAACAGATGAAGAACAATCTCGACAAGATCATTAGAAAAGCGAAGGAGCGAAATATCGAGGTCCTTTTGTGCGGAATGCTGGCACCACCGACCGCCGGCTCGGATTATCAACGAGAGTTCACGATGGCATTTCCCGACCTCGCCGACGAGCATGAGGTCGCGTTTCTTCCCTTCCTTTTGGATGGGGTTGCCGCGAACAAGGACTTGAATCAGGCCGATGGGATACACCCGAACGCGGCCGGAACAAAGATGATGACTGAAAATATATACAAGGAGTTGAGGCCGCTGTTGAGGAAATAGTGGACTCATTTAAAGAACAAGGTATGGGGAACAAGAGGGTTTTAGTGGACGGCTTCGCGATAGCGGGCCGTTACGGTCGCCTTGGGTTTGTCTTCACATTGATCATCGTCGGGTCGACGATGATCGGGTATTCACAGGATCGGGAAGGGCGAGATAGAGAGGAAAGAGCTTCGGTAGTCCTTGGACACGAATTGCTTGCCGTGCTCGCTGAATCCGAAAGGTCAAACGAACATAAGCTCGCGGTTACAGAAATTCAAGCATCTGACGGAAAAAGGCCGGAACCCGAGAACGATACAGAATTGCCGTCAGCCGAAGAGCGCGGTTCTCGTCCCAACAACTGGTATGTTCGCCCCGAGCCGAAAGTCCGGTTTAATCGTTACATTTCCAGCATCGCGGGCCCGGTTGCATTGATGCGGTACGCCGCTGTGGCAGGTGTGCTTACTTATCGAAACGCACCGAAGGAATGGGGCGGAAGATCGGACGGTTTTGCCCGGCGGTTCGCATCGAACATCGGTGAGAGTGCAATCAAGAACACGATCAAATTCGGTATGGACGAGGCCCTTGAGGTGGACAGCCACTTTTACCTAAGCAAGAAGCGCAGCGTCTCTGCACGGGCACGGAATTCGGTCTTTTCTGCCGTAACGGCTCGGAACCAGCAGGGGAAACGGGTCCTCGGCCTGCCGAAACTGGTAGGTAATGTCGTTTCGAACGTGGTATCGGCGGAGGTTTGGTATCCTTCGCGTTACGATTATGTCCACGGCCTGAAAGGCGCTGCGATCTCGACAGGAGTCGATGCGGCCATCAACCTGGTGCGGGAATTCATCCTGAAGAGATGATGGAGACTTGATCCGAACACTCGTGGCCGCGGTTCCCGACATTTATGTTCACGCTGACTGGTCAGTTCGCGGTCGGATCGATCTATGTACGTTACCCATCTTGAATGCTCGTTGTGTGCGTCGTCATATGAAGCCGGACGACTCTTAAATCTCTGTGAACATTGCGGAAAGCCGCTGCTTGTCCGATACGACCTTGAGCAGGCGGCGTGGGCCGTTTCGCTGAGATCGTTCCAGGGAAGAGTGTCGTCGTTGTGGCGTTACCGTGAATTATTGCCCCTTCGAGACAACGGCTCGATGGTGACCTTCGGCGAAGGTTGGACGCCTTTGATCAAGGCAGACCGGCTTGCGAAGAATATAGCTTTGCCGCTCGATCTTTGGATCAAAGACGAAGGCCAGAATCCGACCCAGAGCTTCAAGGCACGGGGAATGACGATGGCCATCTCGATGGCAAAGCAGCTTGGTGTGCGAAAAGTTGCGGTGCCTTCTGCCGGAAATGCGGCGGGTGCGTTGGCGGCGTACGCGGCCCGGGCGGGAATGGAAGCGTTCATCTTTATGCCCTCCGATACGCCACGGGCCAACGTGGTCGAATGCCAGCAGACGGGAGCGAATGTAACGCTTGTCGATGGGCTGATTACCGATTGCGGAAAGATCGTCGCGGAACGAAAGGAGGCAGAAGGCTGGTTTGACGTTTCGACCTTGAAAGAGCCCTACCGCGTCGAGGGCAAAAAGACGATGGGCTACGAGCTTGCGGAACAAATGGGCGGGCGTCTGCCGGACGTGATTATTTATCCAACCGGCGGCGGCACCGGCCTGATCGGGATGTGGAAGGCCTTCGATGAAATGGACGCAATGGGCTGGATCGGGCGGGATAGGCCGCGAATGGTCTCTGTACAATCTGCCACCTGCGCGCCGATCGTTCGGGCCTTCGAGAATGGAGAGCGATTTGCTGATGAATTCGAAAATGCCGCGACGGTCGCTTCGGGGCTGCGTGTGCCGAAGGCGATAGGCGATTTCCTGATCCTGGATGCTATCCGGGGTTCGGGAGGCACGGCGATATCGGTGACTGATGAAGAACTGATTGCCGCTGTCGGTGAGATCGGGGCGGCCGAAGGCATATTTGCCGCACCCGAAGGTGCAGCGTGTCTGCCCGCCCTTAAAAAACTGATCGAGCGAGGCGAAGTTTCGGAAGGCGAAAGTGTCGTGTTGTTCAACACGGGTTCAGGTGTGAAGTATCTTGAGGCTTTCCAGTAGCGGCGGCTATCCCATCATTTCAAGAAGCTTTTCCATGCCGTTGTGAACATCGCCGGAAATATGGACGCGGAGAGCACGGCGGCTGCGGTCCAACAGCACCTGAAAGTCGCCTCGCGCCTGCGCAGCCTTCACAATGCCGAATGAGTATTTCTGGCCCTGGACGGGAACGTCGACCGGGTCGTCGCATGTTATCTGCAGAAAAACGCCGTTATTGGGCCCACCTTTATATGCCTGGCCGGTCGAGTGCAGGAACCTCGGGCCGAACCCGATGCACGTAGCGACGCTATAGTGCTCGAGGACGTGCTGGCGAATCTGTTGAAGGATCACCTCGTGCTCCGGGTCCATTTCAATGAACGCCAGGATCGCGAAATAGTCATTCTCAGCGATGTTCCAAAGATGTGCTTCAAGAAAGCCGGCAAGCGAGCGTTCGTCAGCGGCGTTCTCAAGCTCGGCAGCATAATTCGGCCGCGAGAATAAAGAGAATCCGTCCTCGGTGTAAAAAGGCTCCTCTGGCGGCAGTTGGCCGGAAACCTCGTAGCCTTCAGTGATCTTCCTGGTCTCGATCTTTGCCGATTCGACATCGGGCTGGTCGAAGGGATTGATGCCCATTAACGAGCCCGCGACGGCCGTCGCAAATTCCCAGCGGAAAAATTCTTGAGCAATGCTGTATTTGTCGGCAAGTTCGATGTTTATCATCGGGTGGCCCGCATCGGAAATGTCTGAAAGATCGGCCTGCACTTCCTCGTCTATCGCGGCGCCGCGAACAGTGAAGTTCACGAACATGCGATCTTCCCCGTAGAGATCAGCGCCTTGGATTCCCTCGCGATCCACCGGGATGATGGCAATGCCATTTTTTCCCGTGGACTCCGCGATCAGTTGTTCCAGCCACGCCCCGAGGTCGTAGAACTCCGGCGGCAGGAAAATCGTCAGCTTGTCGCGGCCCTCGCGGTGGAAAACGGCGAGCAGCATGCCGAGGATCGCCCCGGGATTTTCTGTCGGATTTGTCGATCGGCAGGCCTGCACCATAAGGTCGGCGGACTTGAGAAGGCGTTCGACATCGAGCCCCATGGCTGCGGCCGCCGTAAGCCCAAATGCCGAAAGCGCAGAAAACCTTCCGCCGATCTCAGGCTTTCCGAAAAGAAGCTGTCGAAACCCGTCGTCGCGTGCGACGTGTTCCATTTTCGAGCCGGGATCGGTGATCGCGATAAAGCGGCTGCCTGCATTACCGTCCCCAACCGCCTTTGCTGCCCGGTCAAAGAAATACTGCTTAAAACAGTTCGGTTCGAGCGTGCTGCCGCTTTTGCTGGCGACGATGAAGAGCGTGTTTGCGAGGTCGAGTTTGCTTTCAACGGAGATGACCTGGGCGGGAACGGTCGAGTCTATGATGTGAAAATTCTCAATGCCGAATGTCGCGGCGAGCACTTCCGGGCACAGCGAAGAGCCGCCCATTCCCATCAGCAGAGTGTGCGTAAACCCTGCGGATTCGATGTCGGAGCGAAGTTCCCGATAAACCTGAAGGTTCTCGAGTTCCTCGCCGACGATGGTAAGCCAGCCGAGCCATTTCGCCTCGTCCGCGCCGGTCCAGACGGCGGCGTCCTTTTCCCAAATGCGGGAGATAAGCTTCTTATCTAATGCGTTTTGGACCTCGGCACGGTAGGACTGCTTCAGCTTCTCGGGCAGCGAGTGCGTCATCAGGTTCGGCATAGACGCTAATCTACCACACGTATGTTGTAGAAAAAACACGCTTAGCAATGAATTTACAAAGAATTTTGCTAGTATTTCCCGTATGAGACCTGCGATCTTGATCACTTTCCTTATCCTGTTTGTTTTTCACGCCGCAAACGGCCAGTCCTGTCCGGAGTCTGCAAAGGCCGTGCAGCTCGCCCTTTCCGAACAGGCCCGCGTCGACTTTGAGAAGAGGCTGGCCGATGCAAAAACGGCTTTTTTGGCGAGCCCGAATGATGCTGACGCGTTGATCTGGTTGGGCCGGCGAACCGCATATCTCGGAGAATACAAAGAAGCTATTCGAATATTTTCCGACGGCATCGCCAAATTTCCGGCCGATGCTCGGATGTATCGCCATCGTGGGCACAGGTACATATCTATCCGTTGTTTCGATGAAGCGATCAAGGATTTTGAAAAGGCCGCGGGGTTGATAAAAGGCAAGCCCGATGAGGTCGAACCGGATGGTTTGCCCAATGCGAAAGGCATTCCGACAAGCACGCTGCAATCAAATATCTGGTACCATCTCGGCCTCGCATACTATCTGAAGGGCGACTTTAAGAACGCCTTGCGGGCGTACAAGGAATGTCAAAAGGTCTCGAAGAATAACGATATGCGAGCGGCGACAACCTACTGGCACTATATGACCCTACGGCGGCTGGGCAAGCGGTCGGACGCCGAAAAGCTGCTAAAGGGCTTTGCGACCGACATCGAAGTGATCGAGAACACCGATTACCTTAAACTGCTGAAATTGAACAAGGGTGAAGTGAAGGCCGAAGACCTGCTCTCGACCATCCGGGGCGAAGCGGACACACTCGGTTCGGCATCACTCGGTTACGGCATCGGGAATTATTTCCTGTACAACGGTGATAAGGAAAATGCGATGACGATTTTCCGCAAGATCGTGGATGGGAACCAGTGGGCGAGCTTTGGGTATATCGCCGCCGAGACGGACCTGAATCGAGGGAAGCAGGGACAGTAAAACGAAGCTCTCGAACAAGGCGACATCCGATCGATCGGATCAAGGGAATGAAATGACGTAATAGTTTTTCGGTGTCGCGAACCCTTTAGGGAGTGTTAAGGATGAAACCCGTTCTGACCATAATTTTTTTATTTCTTGTCGGAGGCTTGCTGTCCTGCGGAACGGTCAGTTCGTCTGAAGTTGCGGAAACTCCGGGCAGTCTGGGCTCACTGGGCGCTCCGGAACAACTGGAGATAGATGCAGCGAGATTGAAAACGGCGGTTTTTGCCGGAGGGTGTTTCTGGGGCGTCGAGGCCGTTTTTAAATGGACCCGCGGCGTTGCGGACGCCCGCTCAGGCTATTCCGGCGGAACAAAAGAGACGGCGAATTACGAGCTGGTGAGTGACGGCAAAACGAAGCATGCCGAGGCGGTCGAGGTGCGATTTGACCCGGAGGTCGTCTCGTACGAACAGCTTCTCGACATCTTTTTCAAGGTGATCCACGATCCGACGGAATTGAACAGGCAAGGGCCCGACGTTGGTGCACATTATCGCTCGGCAATCTTTTATGTGGACGACGAACAAAGAGCCGCTGCAGCCGCCTATATCGAAAAACTCGCCGCCGAACGCGTTTATAAGAAGCCTATTGTTACCCAGTTAGTTCCCCTCGAGGCCTTTTACCCTGCAGAGGAATATCACCAGGACTTTCTTCGGAAAAATCCGAACGACCCATACATCGTTTACCACGATGTCCCGAAGCTCGAAAAACTGAAAAAGGAATACCCCAAACTTTGGGCAGGGAAGTAGGAAGGGCCGAATCCCGCGTCCGGCCTAACCGGCGAGCCAATCAAGCAGCAGCTTCTCCTGCTTGTGAAACGCATGTTCGGGCGTTTCTTTTTTTGTCATCGGAAGCTTGAAGAATACGGACAGTTGTTCCTGAATTCCGCTTTCTCCTCGCTGCTTTGCCAGGTCGAGACAACGGGCGATCTCGATGGCGAGAGGGGCGGCGAGGATCGAATCCTTGCAGAGGAAATTTACCTTGATCTGCATCGTCTGGCCGAGAAACCCGCGGATATCGATATTGTCCCACGCCTCTTTGTTATCGCCGCGAGGCCGGTAATAGCGGATATCGACGATGTGATCTTCAACCTTATATCCGAGAATATCGTCGAGAACGCTCTGCTTTGTTTTGACCTTGGACGCAAGCGAATCTTCGTTCGAGAGTGCAAGCCCGTCGCGATTGCCGAGAATGTTGGTCGAGTACCAACCGTCGATGTGCAGCGCCCGCGACTTAAGTGCAGGGGCTAGCACTGTCTTGATGAACGTCTGCCCGGTCTTGCCGTCCTTTCCGGCAATGGGCACGCCTTGCTTCTCCGCATATTCGATCAGCGCCGGAATATCGGCGGCAACCGATGGTGTGAAGTTTCCGTAAGGAACGCCTTCGGCGATCGCCGAATACGCGTACAGCATCGCGGGCGAGATATCCTCTGAATTACCGTCGAGCGCTTGATCGAATCCCTCGATGTCGTTGAAGATCTCGTTGCCTTCGGGTGCTAGCTTTTCAGTTGAAGCGAGGTTGATGACGACTACAGAATCACATTCGGATTTTAATCCCGACAGATCCGCACGTAGTTTCTCAATGACCGCCCGATGGCCACCGGGGCCGATCTTGTTCTGTCCCTCGATGAGTGAGAGAAATCGCCCGTCGCCCAGTGCCGGCCAAGGCTTTATTTGTGCAAGTTCATTCTCTACGGCAACGTGTTGTTTGTAGGTGAGGACTTCGTGCCCTTCGGCAGCTTTTGCAAGATTCTCGGAAAAAAGATCCCAACCGGCGAAAACGATGTCCTGATAATCAGCCAGCCCTTCAGTTTCAAGGCCGGCCAGCGGCAGTCCGGTGTGGTCGATCAGCCCATTCTTAAGCAGTTCGATTCCGGCGGCCATCGTCGTCCCGACCGCTCCGCCGATGCCAATAACTGCAATGCCTAAAACACGTCCGGCCATAAAGAAGCGTAAGTTTACAACTTTGAATCGCACGCCTCAAATCGAGTTAGAAAATTAGCTAATAGCCATTAGCTGAAAGCTATTAGCTAAGAACTTAAGCTTGTGCGGTCTATGGAAAATATTCTCGCCAGTTCGCGTTTAAGAAGTTTTCCGGTCGGGCCTTTGGGAATGTCATCGACGAAATGGACGGTCTTCGGGCATTTGAAATCCGCGAGATGTTGTTTGCAGAAATCGATGATGTCTTGAGCGGTGACGCGAGGCTCTTCGGGCACACTCCCTGCAGTCCGCGTTTCTGTCTTTAAGACAATAAATGCAGCGACCTCTTCACCGTAGAGATCGTCGGGCACACCGATGACGGCCGCGTGGGCGACGGCGGGGTGCGTGTAAAGAAGGTCGTCGATCTCACGCGGGTAAATGTTCTCGCCGCCGCGGATGATCATGTCCGATTTACGGTCGGCAATATAGAAAAAACCGTCGGCGTCGCGATAGCCAATGTCGCCTGTATGAAACCAGCCGCCCGCGAATGCTTTTTCAGTGGCTTCGGGGTTTTTGAAATAGCCTTTAAATATGTTCGGCCCGCGGAGCACGATCTCGCCTAACTCCCCGTCGTCCACCTCATTATCGTTCTCGTCGACGACCTTCATTTCGTTACCGATCGGCAAGCCGCACGAACCCGGCCGGCGATTCTCATTCGGCGGGTTGAAGGTCGAGCGACAGGTCGATTCCGAAAGGCCATAGCCCTCGACGACGAGCACACCGAAGGTCTCTTCAAACTTTTTCAACACCTCCGCCGGGACCGGTGCCGAGCCGCACATAGCAAAACGAAGTGACGAGTGACGAGTGACAAGTGACGAGCGTTCGCTGCTCGCGTTTAGGAGTATTGAGAGCATTGTTGCGACGGAGCCGAACGAAGTGATTTGATATTTTTCGATGATGTCCCAGAACCGAGAGGCTGAGAATTTGGGCGAGACGACGGTCGATCCACCACAGTAAAGCGCGGTCATAGTTGTGACCGTGACCGCATTCATATGAAAGAGAGGCATTAGGGTAAGAAGACGGTCCGCCGTGCCGAACCCTAACCATTCGGAAATCTGCCGTGCGTTTGCCAAGAGGTTGCAGTGGGTGAGCAGGCAGCCCTTTGGCTTGCCCGTTGTCCCGGAGGTGTAAATGATGATCGCGTCGTCTTCGGGCGTAAGTTCGACGGCATCGAGTGTCCTCGGAAACTCGTTCGTCGCATTGGTGACGTCGTCGAATAGAATGAATCCGGGTGTCCCCTTCTTTTCGTTGAGGTAAGCAGGGATGCTTTCCCTCCAATCCGAAGCGACGAGCAGTAATTTAGATTCGGAATTGCTTATGGCCCATTCGATCTCCGCGGGCTTTAGCAACGAATTTATCGGCCCGGCGATCGCTCCTATGTTCCAACAAGCGAAATAGGCGATGATGTATTCGGCCGAACTCGGGAGTAGAAGGCTGACGACATCGCCTTTGCCGATACCGCGGGAGCGGAGCATATCCGCCGTACGGTTCACGGCACCAACGAACTCAGCATATGTCCACTCCCGAGAATCAGCTTCTGAAAAAAGAAACGACTTTGCCGGATCGGCCGCGACACGCTGTTCGAGGAGTTTTCTTATATTCGGATATGAGTTCACAAAATTTCCGGCCGGTTTTGAAATATTTATCTAGAGATCAGTTTCAACCTTGCGGACTTTGTGTGAAATCGAGAAGATCTTCCACGCGAAGCTCGCAGAGGTCGCAAAGGACGCAAAAGACCCTCTACTTTCCCGAACAAGGAAATGATGTCAAACTGACCACTGCGAACGTCCTAGAATTGTATCCAAAAATCTGTTAAATGAATAAACGAGTTAGAAGTTGCTCGTTGATTTTCATCACCTTTATATTATGGCGACCTATAGAAGTTTTATCGACGGTGAGTGGATCGATTCAAGATCGGGCACGACGGTACCGAACATCAATCCGGCAAATATAAACGACATCATCGGCACTGCCGAGCTTTGCACTCGTGAAGAGGCACGTCTTGCGGTCGAGGCGGCCTACCGCGCCTTCAGAGACTGGCGTGAAACGCCTGCTCCCGCACGCGGAAAAATGATCGCGCGGGCCGCTCGGCTGATGGAGGACCATAAGGAAGAGCTGGCGTCGATCCTGACACGTGAAGAGGGAAAGACGATCGGCGAATCGAGGGGCGAGGTGCAGCGCGCGATAAACATTGTCGAGTTTTGTGCGGGTGAAACACGGCGGATGAATGGGGAAACGATCCCTTCGGAACTGCCTGCAAATTTTGCTTATACGATCAAGGAGCCGCACGGCGTCGTCGCCTGCATAACGCCGTGGAACTTTCCCGTGGCCATCCCGGCTTGGAAGCTGGCTCCCGCGCTTGCTGCCGGCAACACGGTCGTGATGAAGGCCGCCGAAGCAACGCCTGCAACCGCGGTCAAGATCTTTGAGTTGTTCATCGAGGCGGGAATTCCCAAAGGCGTGATTCATCTGCTCCTCGGGAAAGGGAGCGAGGTCGGCCAGGAGATCGTTGACCACCCGGCCGTGCAGGCGATCTCTTTTACGGGCTCGACGGAAGTCGGCCTTCAGATTTACCAGCAAGGTGCAAAGCGCGGAATTCCGGTGCAGTGCGAGATGGGCGGCAAGAACCCTGTGGTCGTGCTTGAAGACTGCGACATGGAACTGGCCGTGGAATCGACCGCCCAAGGTGCATTCGGTTCGACCGGCCAGCGGTGCACGGCTACGTCGCGGGCGGTCGTGATGGACACGATCGCGGATGAGTTTGTCGAGCGGATAATCGAACGCGCAAAGAAGTTCAAGCTGGGCGATGGAAGCAAACCCACGACAGACATCGGCCCGTCGGTCGATGAGAAGCAATTCAACACCGTTCTGAAATACATCGACATCGGCCGCGAGGACGGCGCCGAACTGCTTACGGGTGGCCGACGTGCTTCAGGCGAAGGTCTCGAAAACGGCTATTTCGTCGAACCCACGGTCTTCGATAAGGTGACGCCCGATATGCGGATCGCCCGCGAGGAGATTTTCGGGCCAGTGCTTTCGGTGCTTCGTGTAAAAGATCTTGAAGAAGCGATGATCGTGGCGAATGATTGCGAATACGGCCTTTCGTCATCGGTATTCACGAACGACGCCAACCAGATGTTCCGGTTTATCAAGGACATCGAGACCGGGATGACACACGTTAATTCGCCGACGACCGGCGGAGAAGCCCACATCCCTTTCGGCGGCATCAAGGCCACGGGCGTCGGCCCTCGCGAGCAGGGCTCGACCTCACTCGATTTCTACACCGAGCTGAAGGTCGTCTATGTTGATTTCACCGGCCGCCGGCGAGAGGGAAATTTGTACTAGGCAGGTTCGCCACAGAGGACACAAAGAGCATGGAGTTCTCAGATAGGCAATGATCCTCTGTGATCTCTGGGACAAGAATTTTTATGAATCAACAAGAACAACGATCAACCGTTTCCGATTCCGTGCGAAAGCACAAGGAATTTCTCTTCCCCGCGGTCGCGAATTACTACCAGGAGCCGATCGCGTTGGCGCGTGGCGAGGGTGAGTACGTCTGGGACGATCAGGGAAATCAATACCTTGATTGTTTCGGCGGCGTGCTGACGGTGAGCATCGGCCATGCGAATCCCCGCGTCAACGCGGCGTGGAAGGATCAGGTCGACAAGATAGCCCACACCTCTACGCTATACGCCAACGGGCCACAGGGCGATCTGGCGGAGAAACTCGCCGAGATCACGCCGGGCAATTTGAAGAAATCCTTCTTTACGAATAGCGGTACCGAGGCGGACGACACGGCGATACTTGCGGCGAAACTTGCTACCGGAAATCAGGAGATCATCGTCCTTCGGCATAGTTATGCGGGGCGTTCGGCGACGGCGTTGTCTTCTGTGGGGCACAGGTCCTGGCGGCCCGTAGCGGCGCAAGTGCCGGGCATTATTCACGCGGCCGCCCCGTATTGTTACCGCTGCCCGTTCAAGCTGGAATATCCTTCGTGCGGCGTGGCATGTGCAGATGACGTAGAGGACATTATCAATACGACGACGACCGGTAACATCGCGGCATTTATGGCTGAAACGATCCTCGGCGTCGGTGGTTTTATCATTCCGCCGAAAGAGTATTTCCCCAAAGTTGCCGAGATCGCGCGTCGGCACGGCGGGCTGTTCATCTCTGATGAAGTGCAGGCCGCGTGGGGACGTACAGGCGATAAATGGTTCGGCATCGAGCACTGGGGCGTCGAGCCGGATATCATCACTTCAGCGAAGGGAATGGGCAACGGCGTGCCGATCGGTTGGACGATCGCGACGCCGGAGGTTGCCGACGCGTTCCCGGGGCTGACTTTCTCGACGTTTGGCGGAAACCCGGTCTCGTGTGCGGTCGGCCTTGCGGTGATCAAAGTCATCGAAGAAGACGATCTGCGAACAAACGCACGCGTCGTCGGCGACTATCTGAAGAACCGATTGCTGGCTTTGCAAGAGAAGCACGCCATCATCGGCGATGTACGCGGAATGGGCCTTATGCTCGGCATCGAACTTGTAAAAGACCGCCAGACAAAAGAACCAAACCCCGAGGCCGTTTTGCGCGTATTTGAAGAAACGAAACGCCTGGGTGTTCTTATAGGCAAGGGCGGATTGTACGGAAATGTCATCCGCACGGGTATGATGCTGAACACGACGGAGGAAACGGTTGATGAGCTGGTCAATGCACTCGACGCGGGGTTGGCCTTATGTTAGAGATGAGACCCCGTTAGAGTACCCTCGTCACAAAGGTTTTCAGTCCTCGAATCTTTCGAGATCGATCGTTCTTGCAGGTGAGCGGGCCATGCCTTAGTAATGGTCGGTAAGGAGCTTCAAGGTGTTTAGAGACAGAAATTGTATGCATTGTGGGGCAAGAGTAAAGGCGTTTGAGCTTCATGATTATCAAAAAATGTGCTCCGCGTCGAAAATGCAATTATTGTGAAATAACGGATTTCGAGAGCACAATTCGAGAGCACGAAAAAGTTCATGAACGAGATACTATCGAGGTTACAAAAGTCCTCGAAAAATCCCGTGCGAGTGATGACAAAATGACCGTTCGAAAATGTGAAATCTGTGGAGCAGCAATACTTAGCAGAAAGGTAAAAAGATGTTCATTTTGTCGAACAACGGCCTAATACGGAATATTTCCCGCGAAGTGTTTTTAAGTCTTCTAGCTGAATTGTGTTGCAGAACAAAACCGCGAACTTCCCGTAAAGGTTTACGTAAATATAATTCCGAAAAGAATTGGCCCTGTCACGGATCATCGGCAAATTGATTTATGAAAAAGCTAAACGAATACGCGTGTTTCGGCGCGATGGTTGTGTTGCTTTCGTGCGCCGCCGCCGCTCAGGTGCCGGACAAGGCAAGGGTCATCGCCGGTGCCGAGCGAGCTTTTGAGAATGCCTCGAAAGCTGTCGTGATGCCCGCACCGGGTTGTGCGGTGGGGGTTTCGTTGAATGGCGAATCGGTATTTGAAAAGGCTTTTGGCATGGCCGAGATGGAGCACGGCATCGTGAACACGCCCCAGACGATCTTTGAGTCGGGGTCTGTCGCGAAACAGTTTACGGCGGCCGCCCTCGTTTTGCTTCAGCAGGACGGGAAGCTCAATATCGATGATCCGGTTAAAAAGTACATTCCTGAGTTACCCGATTACGGTTTGCCGCTGACGATCAGACATATGCTCAATCACACATCGGGACTACGCGACTGGTTTTCGGTGCGGGCCTTGAGCGGGGAAGGTGCGGGCCAGCATATCGTCACGCAGCAGATGATCTTTGACACGGTAGTTCGGCAAAAGGGGCTCGATTTTAAGCCGGGTGCTGAATATTCGTATTCGAACAGCGGCTATCAGCTCGCAGCGATGATCGTCGAGCGTGTTTCGAAGCAGAAGTTTGCGGATTTCGTCGCCGAGCGGATCTTAAAGCCGGTCGGTATGAAAAACACCGGTTACCGCGATGACTTCCAGCGGATCGTGCCGGGCCGGGCACAGGCGTATTCGAAAGCGGGCGACGGGCCGTGGCGTATCAATATGCCTATGATGAACGCGCACGGCGGCGGAGGAATGCTGACGACCGTCGGCGATTGGCTGAGGTGGACCGCGATGCTCGACGCTCGCACATGGAACACATCACTCGTCGACGCACTCGAAACACAGGCCGTACTAAACAACGGACAAAAGATCAGCTACGCACTCGGCCTGACCGTTGGTTCGTACAAGGGAATCAAACAGATCGCCCACGGCGGAGCGACGGCCGGATATCGGACATTTCTCGCCCGCTATCCCGATAAAAAGCTTTCTATCGCTGTGCTATGCAATGGAACGGCACCAAATCCTACCGAATTGGCGAACGGCATCGCAGTCGAGATCCTCGGGCCTTTTCCACCTTCGGCTGCCGCGGCGGAAGCCGAGAAACTGCCCATTTCCCACCCTGAGAAATACGTCGGCTTGTGGAAGAACGAGAGAAATAGGACGGCCACGCGAATAAGTTTAGCAAATGGAGAATTGCGTTTCGGGAACGCGCCGGTGCGGGCCATGCCGGATGGTTCGATGATGTTCGGCTCGACGAAGGTCGTTTTCATAAACGACAGTGGCGGGAAACCGGTCTTGTTCGATGCCACCGCGAACAGCGACACTATCCGCTTTTCCGCCCAACTCGAATGGCAGCCGACCGCGGCGGATCTTGCGACTCTTGCCGGCGATTGGTACAGCGATGAGGCGGAGGCAAAGGTCAAGTTTGTGGCCGAGGGCACGAATGCGTTCCTGCTATTGAAAAATGCACCACGAACGGCTCTGCGTCCACTGTACAAGGACTGTTTTACTGACGGTTCGGGGCAGATCCTCTGGTTTGAACGCGATATGTCCGGCAAGGTTGTTGGCATGCACATAGGCAGTTCGCGAATGCGCGATATGCCCTTTGCCCGGGCTAACAAATAGCAACCCCGATACCCATGGAAGTTGCGGTAAGAACGGCCGAAATCGCCGATTTCGATAAACTCCTCGTCTTTGAACAGGGCGTGATCGAGTCCGAACGGCCGTACGACATAACGCTGAAGCGAGAGAATATTCGTTACTACGACATCGAAGCGATGCTCGCGGAACCGCATGTTCGCATAGTTGTTGCCGAGATCGGCGGTGAACTTGTCGGTTCCGGCTATGCCCGGATCGAAGAGTCGAAGCCGTACTTGAGGCACGACCGGCACTCCTACCTGGGTTTTATGTTCACTGCGGCAGAACATCGCGGCAAAGGCGTTAACCGAAAGATCATCGAGGCTCTCGAACAATGGTCGCTGTCACAAGGCGTTACGGAAATAAGGCTTGAGGTTTACGTCGACAACCTCTCGGCGATCCGGGCCTACGAAAAGATCGGCTTCACAGGAAATATCTTAAAGATGCGAAAGAGCATTGCTGAGGAATAATGTATGAAAAAGTCTATAACTTTCCTTGTTTTACTGCTGTTTAGTTTGCCGTTGAATGCGCAGGTTCCTGACAAAGCGAAAGTTGTTGCCGGTGCAGAACGGGCGTTTGAGAAGGCAGCAAAGACTAACGCGATGCCTGCTCCGGGCTGTGCTGTCGGGGTTTCGCTTAGTGGCGAGTCTGTTTTCGAAAAGGCGTTCGGGCTAGCTGAGATCGAACACAATGTGCCGAATACGCCCCAGACGATCTTTGAATCGGGTTCTGTCGCGAAACAGTTTACGGCGGCCGCCCTTGTTTTGCTTCAGCAGGAAGGCAAGCTCAATCTTGATGACGACGTTCGAAAATATGTTCCGGGGCTGCCGGACTATGGCTCGAAGATGACCATTCGCCACTTGCTGAATCACACCGCCGGGCTTCGCGATTGGGGTTCAGTTATGGGCCTGACCGGCGCCGGCCGGGGGAATCGAGTGATCACGCAGGCGATCGCAATCGATGTGATCCATCGACAAAAGGGCTTGGATTTCAAACCGGGCGACGAATATTCATACTCTAACAGCGGTTATCAACTTGCGGCGCTAATCGTCGAGCATGTGTCCAAACAGAGGTTTGGGGAATATATTGCTGAAAGATTTTTTAAGCCGCTCAAAATGTCCGATAGTTCGTGGCGCGATGATTATCAGCGGCTCGTTCCGGGGCGGGCGCAAGGCTATTCCCGACAGGGTGCGAATGCTCCCTGGCGGCTGAATATGCCATTCATGAATGTTTACGGCAATGGCGGGATGCTCACGACGGTTGGCGATTGGCTGAAATGGAACGCAATGCTCGATTCGCGTTCGATGGGCGGACCGTTGGTGGATGCGCTTGAGACCCAGGGTGTGCTTAATGACGACCGGAAGATCTCGTACGCCCTCGGTTTGCAGGTTGGCACTTATCGGGGAATGCGCGATGTCTCGCACGGCGGCGCAACCGCTGGATACCAATCCTTTCTTGCTAGATATCCGGATCAGAAGGTCTCGGTCGCCGTGCTTTGCAACGGCACGAGTCCGAGCGCCGGAGGGCTCGCGGCAAGCGTGACCGATGAGATCTTCGGGCCGTTGAACGTAGACGGTGTGCACCAACACGCGACCCTAAGCGAAGACCAACTGAAAAAGTATACGGGGCTCTGGCGGAACGAGAAGACGCGTTTCCCGGGCCGATTTACATACGATAATGGAGCTCTGCGATTCAACGGCCAGCCTATGCGGCCGGATTCTGTGAATACGTTCATGCTCGGAGCCAATCGTGTGCGGTTTAGTCCCGGCAAGAACGGCAAACCCACAGTCGCGGAGTTGACGAATTCCGAAGGAACCGTTTCCCGCTTCATCGCCGAATCTGAGTGGACGCCGACTACGGCCGATCTCGCGTCACTTGCAGGCGATTGGCACAGCCCAGAGGCGCAGGCGACGTTTACCGTTTCCGTCGAGGGTGATAAGGCATTTGTAGTCCAAAAGCCCATTCTGAAGCTACCGATGACGCCGCTCTATAAGGACCATTTTTCCGCTGGAAACTTTGTAGTGTGGTTCACCCGCGACCGGGCCGGTAAGATTGACAATCTTCACGTTGGCGGCTCGCGAATGAGGGATATGTTATTTGAGCGGGTAAGAAAATAAGCAAGACTTACCAGAAAAGAACGTATCTTCCGGCAAGATCGTCGGGCGAAGAATCAACCTCGGACCTGCATTTGGGCAATAGCGTTCATCCAGCGTTCACTATTGTATGGGTGCCGTTGCCGGTTGCGAACACATTTCGGTCGTCTGCTGGCACGGGTTAGCCTGTTCTTTTAGGAAATCAACAAAGAACATTGCTGCCAGATAGGTCAGGTATCCAATGAAAAAACAGAAGATACAGACCGCAACGGCAAGTACTGTTGTCCCTTTCATCTTTGGCATTCTCCTTTTCGTAAAGCGGTTATGGAATAATGGCTCTAAGAATCAGGTTGGATAATGCCAATTTCGCGAATTAATGTCGCCAAGATATCATAAGTTTCAATTTTATCCAAGAATTTAGTCTTATCATTGCCTCGATTCTGAATCGAGTCCTTTGTTTACGATTGAACTTAAATGGAAAGTTGTCCACGATGCTCTACCGAATTAGCTGATTCGGCCATTAAATGTCCTGCTTGCGGTTTGAGCATTAATAACGGTTCTGCCGAAACGGCTGTCTTGCCGGACGATCCGCAGGGGAACACTCCAACAAAATTTTCAAATCCATCAAAACGAAATAACACACCTACTAAGACCACGGGCGGCGGTGCCCGATTTGTTTCGGGGACGGTACTCGCGGGCCGCTATCGCATCGTCGGGCTGATCGGCAAAGGCGGGATGGGTGAGGTCTATAAGGCCGAAGACCTCGAGCTCGAACAGACCGTCGCTCTCAAATTCCTTCCTGAAGAACTCTCAAAGAACGAAGAATTGCTGCGCCGATTTCGCGGCGAAGTGCGCAACGCTCGTCAGGTCTCGCACCGCAATGTCTGCCGTGTCTTCGACATCGGCGAGACTGAAGGGCTCTATTACATCACGATGGAATACATCGACGGAGACGATCTGTCGATACTGCTCAAACGCATTGGCCGTTTGCCTTCCGACAAAGCCGTCGAGATATCGCGCGAGATCTGCATGGGACTCGCGGCGATACATAAGGCTGGAATACTCCACCGTGACCTAAAGCCGGCGAACATCATTATCGATTCGAACGGCGAAGCCAGGATCACGGACTTTGGCATTGCAGCGATCGAAGCCGAGGTTCAGGGAAATGAATCAAGGGTCGGAACGCCGGCCTATATGTCGCCGGAACAAATCGACGGCAGCAAGCTCACTCCGAAGAGTGACATTTATTCACTCGGTCTCGTGCTTTATGAGATATTTACCGGGAAACCCGCCTTCGCGGGCGACTCGCTTCCAGAGCTACTTGGCAAGCGGACCACGACCACGCCAACAAGTCCTTCTGAGATCATTGCGGGTATCGATCCTCTCGTCGAGCGTGTGATCGAGCGATGCCTGCGGGATGATCCGACTGATAGGCCTGAATCGGCGTTACGAGTTGCACTCTCATTGCCTGGGGGCGACCCGATCCAGGCCGCAATCGCGGCGGGGGAGACGCCAAGCCCCGAAATGGTCGCGGCTGCGCCGAAAATAGGTGCATTGAAACCGCCGGTGGCGCTTGCATTACTTGGAAGCGTGATCGCCAGTTTCGCGTTTCTTGTCTATTTCTCGCATCCCGTTAAAGTCAATCGTTGGCTGCCGCTCGAAAGGTCTCCCGATGTGTTGCTCGAACGGGCCAAAACTATAACTGAGAGATTGGGCTATACAGACCCGCCCAGAGACTCGGCCTATGATTTCGACTCGTACCGTTTTTATAGCAGCTACGTTCGGCGTACCGAGCAGACCGAGCCGCCGGAGAGCTGGTTAAATTCCATTGATTGGCGCGAGAGGTTGAGGACGGGACAGCCCGAAGAGATCTCGTTTTGGTATCGACAGAGCCCCAGTTTGTTCAGCCGTTATGGCGACACGCAGGTGGACTATCACCATCCGTCGGCTGAAGGAACGGCCGGTATGGTCAGGATAAGAATGGATCTCCGCGGGCGATTGATGGAATTTACCGCTGTGCCGCCGCAAATCGAAAAGGAGCCATCTCGAAAAGCTTCCACCGATTGGGCCGGGGTTTTCGGCGAAGCGGGTTTGGATATCGCAAACTACATCCCCACGGAGCCCAGGTGGACACCGTGGACGTACGCTGATGAACGGGTAGCCTGGGAAGGTTCCCTAGTCGACCACCCGGACATTCCCGTTCGTATCGAAGCCTCCAGCTACCAAGGCAAACCGGTCTGGTTCAAGGTCATTAAGCCGTGGGAGCCGCCATACCGAGAACTTGCAAGTCTGCCTAGAGCGGCGTCCGTTAACATCGGATTCACCATTTTTGTAACCGCGCTAGTTTGCATCCTGATAGCCGGTATCTTTGTAGCACGTCACAACTACAAAAGGGGACGGGCCGACACTAAGACCGCTTTCAAACTGCTCGTTTTCGTTGTGTTAGTCTCCCTCTTACCGCGTCTGCTTATCGATCCGAATTTCAGTTCGTCGCTTTTCACTCTGCGTTTTATTCGCGAAGCAGTCGCTGAGAGCTTATTTGCAGGGGCCACAACGTGGATCGCCTATCTGGCCATCGAGCCTTATATTCGCAAGCATTGGCCGTCTTTGAGCGTTTCGTGGATCCGGCTGTTGTCGGGCGACTGGCGAGATCCTTTGGTCGGGCGAGATGTTTTAATTGGCGGATTGATCGGACTGCTTCACACAGCGACAATCTACTTCCTTAACTTTTATTCAAAAGGCCTGGTATTTGCCAACACCGCCCCTTTGTCAGGGTGGCGAGGGATCATTGGCCTATTCGGAGAAACTCTGGCGTTTCCTATCTTCATCATGTCGGTTGCCTACCTGTTAGTAATCATACTTACGGCGATCTTTAGGCGTCGCTGGCCGGCCATCGTGGTGCTGTGGCTTCTTCATTTTGTCATTCTGGCGTTCATCTTTTTCGGATCCATCCAGGTTCAGACGTTTGTGGGGGCGGCGGTAATCGCCACTATTACGGTTGTTACCCTGGTACGTTTTGGTATGCTTTCCTTCGTAGCGTATTTCGTTTCCTTCAATCTGACCAACTCATTTCCGCTGACCACTGATACCTCGGCCTTCTATTTCAACTCTACAGTCTTTTGCGGTATCGTGATCCTCGGGGTCGCGGCTTACGGCTTTTACACGTCGCTCGCAGGACAATCAATTGTCGCGAATAAGATGGGAATGGATCTCGAAACGAAAAAAGTATGAAGACTCTGATAAAGAATGGAGGAATTGTGACGGCCGTGGACGACTATGCAGCCGACATTTTCATTGACGGCGAGACTGTGACGACCATCGGCAAGACGCTTAATATAAATGTGGATGTCGTCATTGACGCCGCGGGCAAACTTGCTGTCCCCGGCGGGAAGTCGCTGTTGGGAGATTGAAGTTTCTCAGTTTCTCTGTGTACTCTGTGGCTAAAATGAACTTATGAAGACACTGATCAAATCGGGCGCGGCGTCACCGCCGTTGACGATCACAGGCGATTATTTTTTGGGTTGATCAAAATGAAATTATTCTACAAATCCCCGATCCTGATTTTTGTTCTCTCGGTGGCCGCAGCGGCGCAGAACGCGTTTGACGCGTCGGTCGATTTGTTTGTGAAAGCCGAGATGGAACGCCAGAAGGTCCCGGGCGTTTCGATCGCGGTTGTACGAGACGGAACTCCGCTGCTCGTCAAGGGCTACGGCTTGGCGAATGTCGAGCATTCCGTGGCCGTGAAGCCGGAAACTATCTTTCAATCGGGGTCGGTCGGGAAGCAATTTACGTCAATGGCGGTGATGTTGCTCGTCGAGGACGGCAAGGCGGCACTCGACGACAAACTCGTAAAGCATATGCCCGACGTTCCGGCCGAATGGGCCGGGATCACGATAAGGCATCTGCTCACGCACACCTCGGGACTGGGCGATTACCCGCACGATTTTGATCTTCAGCGTGACGGGACCGAGGCTGAGATCTTCAAAAAGCTTCAAGCCGCGAAACCTGCTTCGGCCCCGGGCGAACGTTGGGCGTACAGCAATGTGGGCTACGTGACGCTCGGCGTGCTGATAAGAAAGCTGAGCGGGAAGTTTTACGGCGATTTTCTGCAAGAGCGTGTGTTCAAACCGCTCGGGATGACGACCGCACGCGTCATCAGCGAAGGCGACATTGTCCCTAACCGAGCGGCGGGCTATATGCTTGTAAAAGGCGATCTCAAGAATCAACGCTGGGTCGCTTCGACGTTGAATACGACCGCTGACGGTGCTTTGTATCTGACCGCTCTCGACATGGTCAAATGGGAAGCCGCCCTCGCCGCTGGAAAACTTTTGTCCAATGCTTCCTACGAAGAAATGTGGAAGCCCGTTCAGCTTAACAACGTCTCCAAACATCCGTATGGATTTGGCTGGGCCCTTTCGAGCGTGAACGACCAGAGGATCATCGAACACAGCGGAGCGTGGCAGGGTTTCAAAGCCCACGTCGCGCGTTTTCCGGACAAGAAGCTCACCGTCATCGTTTTCGCCAATCTCGCCCAGGCTAATCCGGGGCGTATCGTTCACGGGATCGCTGCAAGAATTGATCCTGAACTCAAGCCGAAACCGATGACCGATCCCGATCCGGCCCATACGGCACAGATGAAGGCCCTGCTGCAGGAAGTTCTCGACAAAAAGGTCGACCTCGATAGATTTACATCGGAGATGCAGGCGGCGATCAGGGATTCGGACAGGCTCGCCGAGCACATCAAAGCGCTTGGCGCGATGAAGAGCTTCGCATTCATGGATAAGACCGAGAGCCCCGCTGCCACCCGCTTCCGTTACAAAATCGAATACGCCGAAATGAATCTCTCGCTCGTAGTCGTCATCGATAAAGCAGGAAAGATCGCGGGATTCGGATTGCAGCCGGAGTAAGCCGGTTCTGATGGAAAGAATGCATAGAAATCAATGCATCGCGACGGGGACAGCCGTCATTCTAGCTGTCTCTGCGGTCGCAGGAAGAATGGCCCTTACACCTCTTCAATGACCAGCAATCCGAAGTACGTCACACGGTGCGGAGAATGTTTCCGCATAATGTCGGCCGCAAGCTCCTTGCGCTGTTCTTCTGGGGCACGCACCATTAAAAGGGAATCGCCGTCCTGCATAAACTTTTCATACCTTTCGAGAAAAGTTCGGCTGGGACCAATGTGCTGCAAAGAGCGCAGTAGCGCCGCCATTGAACCGTTAGCGGAACCGTCGAAATCCATCTGCTCGATGCCTTCCTGACCCACAAAGGATCGAATATCCTCGTGCGCAAATCCATTCTCCTTGAGTTCGCTTATTACCCTTCTCATCGAATCGCCCTCATGGAAGGCGGCTATCAGGCTATTAATCGGAAACGCGACAAAATCGTCGCTACTTGTCCCGCGTTCAATTTCACTCATTGTTTCTATCCTCCTGGTACAAACTTGTTCGTTTAAGCGTGCTTCATTCGTTCACCACGGTTTGCCATCCAGAACAATTTGTTCCCGCGTGCGCCGTCCACATCAAACCAAAGCGTCGGCGCACTTCGAGCAACAACATACTCGGCAGCGCCCGACCGTATATAGCAAATTTCTGAATGCAAAGTCCTTTATCGGCCTAAGCAACGTCCGGTATTAACACCGCACGGCCGGTTATCTCGCCTGCCTTCAATTTATCGTAAACCTCGACAGCTTGCTCCAATGGGAACTCGGTCGTTTCAGCGTGGATGCGTCCGTCGCGAGCCATCGCGATTACTTCCATCAATTCGGAGCGCGAGCCCCAATACGGAATGCTCATTGTTGTGCCGTAAGGCGTGCTGCCGTGATGAAAATCGTGATGCCCGCCCCCCAACCCGGCGATCGTCCAGACCGAATTTCGGCCCAGAAGACGCGCTCCGAGATCGAGCGTCGGCTGCACTCCCACGCAATCGAGCACAAGGCCCGCCCCGCGTTTGCCTGTGATCTTGCTGATCTGTTCGAAGGCTTCGTCGGCGTTGCGGTTGTTGACCGCCTCGTCCGCCCCAAGCGACTTGGCGTGCTCCAGCTTTTTATTGTCCACATCGGCGGCGACAATTCGAACCGGAGCGAGCGCTCGCACGAGTTGAATCGCCATATGTCCGAGTCCGCCGACGCCCAGAACGACGACCGTGTCATCGGCGTTGATTCGCGGCAGAGCGCGCTTGATGGCGTGATAGGGAGTCAGCGCGGCGTCGCTCAGAGGCGCGACTTTTGCCGGGCTCAATCCCTCGAGCGGAACTAACAGTCGAGCTGAGGGAACGAGAAAATACTCAGCCATGCCGCCATCGAACCCGAGGCCACCGCCGAAACCGTCGAGCTCGGCCCAGTTCTCGCAGTAATTTTCCATCGAGAGTTGGCAAGCGTGACAATAGCCACAGCCCCACGGCCCGTATACCGCAACCGCGTCGCCTTCCTTATGACCCGTTACGCCGGAGCCAAGTTCCGCAACCCACCCGGCGTTTTCGTGCCCGAGCGTGAAAGGCGGCTTGAAGCCCAGATCTTCCTCCATCACGTGCAAATCGGAATGGCACACGCCGGCGCCGCCGATCTTTATTAAAACCTGGCCCGGGCCGGGCGACGGTTTAGCAACATCCTCGATCGCGGCGGGTTTTCCAACTCCAACAAATCTTACTGCCTTCATGATTTTACCTCCCTGAATAACTTTGGATAGACTGCGGCGCCAATAGGCCAGCTTAGGGCTGACCGAGGCGATGTGTCCAATCCACCAGGCTTTGAAGAAGCTTGCAGATAAAATCCTTCGTCGTCTCGTCGGTCAGGTTGCCTTGTTCGTCGAACTTATCTGCGCAATTGCCGATCATCACCTCAGGCTGGTTGACGGGAAACATATTTAAGAAAACCATCATCTGCCTCAGGTGATATTGCGCCCGCGCAGTGGCTATCCCGCCAATTGATGCACCCATGATCGCCGCCGGTTTCCCGCTCCACGCACTGTCTCCGTATGGACGCGAAGCCCAGTCAATCGCGTTCTTCAAAACTCCGGGAATGGAATAATTGTATTCTGGCGTGACGAACAAAATCGCGTCGGCTTCGCGTATCTTTCGTTTCAATTCCGCGATTTTTTTGGCGGGTTCTGTTCTTCATCCTGATTAAAACCTGGAATGCCGTCCAGGTCGAAGATTTCTAGCGTCGCGCCATCCGGCACAAGTTCCGTGGCGGCCTGCAAAGCGCCACGATTGTACGACTGTTGCCGGAGACTTCCAGCAATTCCGAGTATTCGAACTTGTTTGTTCATTAGTTTCCCCCCCTGATGATGACTATAAACAGTTCGTGAGCGTTCTTATGTACGATTCCACACAAACATTGCCCCCACACTTCACTCAACGTTAGACCAGGACTACGATATTCCACTAACCCTAGAAGAAAGGCATTAAGACGATGAAAGCACTGATCAAAAACTCCCGAGTTGTTACTGCGGTGGACGACTATCGGGCAGATATTTTTATCGACGGCGAGACTGTGACGACTATCGGTAAGTCGCTCGATATGGAAGCGGATGTTGCCGTTCATTTCAACTCATCGATCTCATGATTCAAAACGGCATTGACCTGCCCGCGTTTTACGCCCGCGGAGGTTTTCATAAAGAGCCGAGATAGGCACTCGGGTATATCGAAAGATCAATTCTCCACTGACCTTTTGATGGTTCCGTTCGATGGCTTTTTCAAACGTTAAACTTGCCATAATGTTATAATAGCCTAAATCCTAAGCAATAATAGACAGATCGGTTCCTTATGAAGCCCATTTCGAAAACGGACGTATTGTCACCGCCGTTGACGACTGCCACGCGGACATTTTCATCGATGGTGAAGCGGTTACGACCTTCGGCAAGACACTTGATATAAACGCGGATGGTGTTATTGATCGCGCAGGCAAACTTGTTATTCCCTGCGGGAAGTCGCTGTTGGGAGATTGATTGCGGGGTCTAGTTCACGGTCTCAATAGTGTGAGTTTGAGTTAGAATAGAAACATGAGAACGCCCGAAGAAAAACTGCTCAATCCACGTCCGGGAAGCAAGATCGCCGAGGCTGTGCGTTACGGCCTCGACTTAACGCTTGTCGTTGAGAATTTGCGGTTGACTCCGCAGCAGCGTTTGGAAAATCTTCAAGGCGCTATGATCAGCTTGGAAAAGTTCCAACACGAAGTCGCGAATTTCCGTAAATGTAAGCAATGATCGATATCGAAAAGGCAATCGTCGCGATGGCTTCGAACGACGTAGATTTCGTGGTCATCGGTGGTGTTGCTCTCTCGATACACGCTACGGCGTATATTACTTTCGACATAGATTTCGCGTATTCAAGAAGCAGAGATAATTTGGAGAGGATCGCGACTGCGTTAGCTCCGTTTAGTCCGCGGCCGCGCGGTTTCCCGCCGGAGTTGCCTTTCATTTGGGATGCATCTACGTTGTCGAATGGCTCGGTCTTCACCCTGGACACAAGCATAGGCGATATCGATCTATTGTCAGAGGTAAAAGGACTCGGTGATTTCTCCGATGTACTGGCGAGTTCCGAAAAGTTCCAGCTATGGGGATTCAGCGTAAACGTGCTTTCGGTCGACGGACTTATTGCAGCAAAAAAAGCGGCAGGACGTGAAAAGGATATTCCTGGATTGAAGCATCTGGAAGCGATTCGGGAGGCGATTTTGCCAGACGAGAAATAGCTGTTATGAAATTCGTGAGATTTACGGCGAAGGTAGCGATAAACACTGCGCTGATAGCTGCGATGTTTGTGGTCGGTTCGTTGATCGCTCGGTGGCTTGGCGCGATATACTCCATTTCGCTGGGATTTCTAGTAATAGCAATTGCTGTCGTTTTTGTTGCTGTTTTTTCGAAAGCGTACAGAAATTGGCCAGCTTAGCTTATGAAAACACTGATCAAGAATGGACGTGTCATTACTGCGGTTGATGATTACACGGCCGACATATTCATCGACGGCGAAACTGTGACGACCATCGGCAAGTCGCTCGATATGGATGTCGATGTTGTGATTGATGCGTCGGGGAGGCTGGTGATCCCGGGCGGGATCGATCCGCATACGCATATGGAGCTGCCGTTTGGCGGGACGCAGTCGAGCGATGATTTCTTTACGGGAACTCGAGCAGCCGCTCACGGCGGGACGACGACGATCATAGATTTTGCGGTGCAGACGAAGGGCGAATCGATGACGGCGGGCGTCGATGCGTGGCACAAAAAGGCCGAGGGCAAGACGGCGATCGACTACGGATTTCATCTCATCACGACCGAGTTTGAGGACGGCGACGAGAAAGAGATGTATCGGCTGATGGATGAGGGTATTACTTCGTTCAAGCTGTTTATGGCGTATCCGGGCGTGTTTCTGGCGGACGACGCGACGATCTTTCGTGCGATGTCGGCGGCCGGAAAACGCGGCGGCCTCATCTGCATGCACGCCGAGAACGGCATCGTTATAAACGAGATCATCAAACGATTCCTCGCCGACGGCCGAACGGCACCGAAATATCATGCCTTGACGCGCCCCACGATCGCGGAGGCAGAGGGCGTCCATCGCGCCATCGCGATCGCCGAGATGGCCGAGTCGCCGGTTTATGTTGTTCACCTGAGCTGCACCGATGCACTCAACCAAGTTCGGCAGGCTCGCGACCGGGGCATTCCCGCATTCGCCGAAACCTGCCCGCAGTATCTTTTCCATTCGATCGACGATTACGGCGATGGCTGGGAAGGTGCCAAGTACGTGATGACGCCGCCTCTGCGTGAGAAGCACAACTGTGCCGAACTCTGGAAAGGCCTCAAGATGGACGACCTCCAAGTCATCTCAACCGACCATTGCCCGTTCTGCATGAAGGAGCAAAAAGAGCTTGGCGTCGATGATTTCTCCAAGATCCCCAACGGCGCTCCCGGCGTCGAAAACCGCATGTCGCTCATCTACAACGGCGGCGTGGTCGAGCAGCGTATTTCTTTGAATAGATTTGTGGATCTGACCTCGACCGCCGCAGCCAAGATGTTCGGCCTGTTCCCTAAAAAGGGAACCATCGCCGTCGGTTCGGATGCCGACATCGTAATATTCAATCCGGACACCGAGCACACCTTCGGCGTCGATGCCGAGCACATGAACGTCGATTATTCCTCATACGAAGGCTGGAAGATGCGCGGGAAAGTCGAGACTGTTCTTTCACGTGGACGCGTTGTTATTCAGAACGGAGAACATACCGGAAAACACGGCGACGGACAGTTTCTCAAACGCAGTGAATGCGTGAAAATTTGAGGTTTGGTTATGACACGAGTCCTATTCGTTGGTGCGTTGGTCGTTTTCGGATGGGCGACCTGTTTAAGTCAGTCGATCAAGGTCACGCTCCTTGGCACCGGTTCTCCGCCGCCTGTGATCGATCGCTTTGGTCCGAGCGTTCTGGTCGAAGCCGGCAATCAAAAGCTTATTTTTGATGTCGGTCGCGGATCGCTTCAACGCCTGACCCAAGCGGCAGTCAAGCCCCGCGATATCACGGCGGTTTTTTTCACCCATCTCCACTCGGATCACCTGGTCGGCTTTCCGGACCTCTGGCTGACCGGATGGGTCAACGGCCGCAGAGAAAAAGCTGTTCGTGCCTTTGGCCCCGCGGGAACCGTGCGAATGATGGCACGTTTGGAAGAAGCTTTCGATTTCGACATCAAGATCAGACTCTACGACGACCGTCCGCCGCCGGAAGGGATTCATATCGAAGCGAAAGACATTGTCGAAGGGCTCGTCTATGACTCAGACGGCGTAAAAGTCACCGCCTTCGACGTTGATCACGACCCGATCAAGCCGGCTTTTGGATTTCGGGTCGACTTTGCGGGCAGATCCGTGCTCATTTCAGGTGATACGAGGTACTCCGAGAATTTGATCAAATTCGCCAAAGGCGTCGATCTACTGATACATGAAGTTGTATCGCTCGATTCGCTGCGTCGTGCAAATTACTCTGACGAACGTATTCGGACCATAATTAACCATCACACGTCGCCCGAACAGGCAGGCGAGCTTTTCTCCAAAGTTAAACCGAAGATGGCCGTTTACTATCATCTTGTATTGCCGACAGCGGTCGAGTCCGACCTTCTCACAAGGACGCGGACAAAATACAATGGTCCGGTCGAGGTTGGCCACGATTTGATGGTGATGGAGGTCGGGGAACAGGTCACACTGAAAAAAGCCTCTCAATAAGACAATAGGCAACCTCAAGACGTTCCTCTCACGCGGCTGAGTTCATCAAAAGGGGGACCTGTGTTAACTTGTAGAATCAAAAAAAATCTACGAATGACATGGGCGAAAGAATAGAGATCGGCTCGTCTATCGGGCATTACCGTATCGTTTTAAGGATCGGAGCGGGCGGCATGGGCGAGGTTTATAAGGCCCATGATTCGCGGCTTGATCGTGAGGTGGCGATCAAAGTGCTGCCGTCGGAAATGTCGAGCGACGAAGACCGTCTGCGGCGTTTCGAGCAGGAAGCCAAGGCCACCTCGGCGCTGAACCATCCAAACATCCTTACCGTTTACGACATCGGCGAGCACGAAGGCTCGCCGTTTATTGTTGCCGAGTTGCTTGAGGGTGAAGAACTTCGCGAGTGTCTCGACCTGGGTTCGATCCCGTTGCGCAAGGTCAACGAATACGCCCAGCAGATCGTCAGCGGTCTCTCGGCGGCGCACGAGAAAGGAATCGTTCACCGCGATCTGAAACCGGAAAACCTTTTTATAACGAACGACGACCGGGTCAAGATACTCGACTTCGGACTGGCCAAACTGTCAGAACCGGGAGCGGTAGCGACTGGGTCGGAGGATCACACACGAAAGGCACTCACAAATCCCGGCGTCGTGATGGGCACAGTCGGGTACATGTCGCCCGAGCAGGTGCGTGGGCAGGCAACCGATCATCGTTCGGACATATTTTCTTTTGGCTTGATCCTTTACGAAATGATCACAGGCCGGCGGGCGTTTCAGGAGGAATCGCTGGCGGAAACCATGTCGGCGATAGTCAAAGAAGAGCCGCCGGAGATGACGGAATCGAACCCGAACATCAGCCCTTCGCTTGAACGGATCGTTAGGCGATGTCTCGAAAAGAAACCGGACAGGCGTTTTCAATCGACTGCGGATCTTGGTTTTGCTCTCGAGTCGTTAGCGACACCGACAAACCCGTCGGGTAGCGGATTTATCGCCACGGCCAGTGCGATCGGTCCCGAAACCGATGGTTCAGCTTGGAAAACGCGACTTCCCTGGATCGCCGCCGGGGTCTTCTTGGTCGGACTTCTTGCGGCTTTGCCGCTTGCTGTCAAGCATCTTCGCCAACCGGCCCGGAACGAAGCCGTTCCGGTCAGTTTTTCGATCGATCCGCCTGAGAAATCGGCCGGGTTTAATCAGAGCGCGATCTCACCGGATGGAGCAAATTTGGTCTTCAATACGATTATCGACGGCAAGCTTCAGTTATGGCTGCGTCCGATGAATTCGCTGATGGCCAGAATGCTGCCGGGCACGGAAGGAGCGGGCGGAGTTATGTTCTGGTCGCCAGACGGGCGTTCGACCGGATTCTTTGCAGGTAACAAGCTGAAGCGGATCGACCTCGCAGACGGAACCGTTCAGAACATTTGCGACATCACCAGCGACCGCCGCGGAGCAGAGGGGTCCTGGGGACGCGACGGCACGATCATCTTTTTCGTTGGCGGACAGGGCATCATGCGGGTGCCCGCAAGCGGGGGCGAGGCCCTTCCGCTGCCGGGATTTGAAAAAGACGAAACGATCTTGAAACGCTGGCCGCAATTTTTGCCGAACGGACGAGACTTTATATATCTTGCGACGAATACACAAAAGGGCACGTCCGAGGTCATGGCCGCGTCGATCGATGGTGGTGAACCGAAACGATTATTTGCGTCAGATTCGAATGCACGATATGCGCCATCGCCGGACGGCGGCGGCTATCTTTTCTTCGCGCGCGACGGGGTACTGCTTGCGCAGGGGTTTGACGCTAACAGTTTGACGACCATTGGCGAGCCTTTTCGGCTGGCCGATCAGGTTCGTATAAATCAAAATGCTCGCGCGCACGTTTCGGTGTCGGAGAACGGGACAATGGTTTACGATCCAAGCTCTGAACTGGAGAATCGGCAGATAGCCTGGTTTGACCGTACAGGCAAACAGCTCGAAACGGTTGGCGAGGTAGCGTCGTATCTCACGGTAAGGCTATCGCCGGATCAAAAACGGCTCGCCTTTTCGCGTCGAGACCCGTCAACCGGTATTTTTGACGTTTATATTTATGACATAGCGCGGGGAACAAGTACGCGGCTGACTAACGGGCCTTCGGACGTTGACAACGTAGCCTGGTCGCCCGACGGAAATTATCTCGCGTGGTCGTCTCGGCAGGCGGGAAAATGGGAGTTGAATCGAAAGCTGGCGAGCGGTGCCGGTGAAATTGAGGTCTTAGCTCGTTCCGACAACAAGATAAATGTGTCCGACTGGTCATCCGACGGCAAAACCATTCTCTACGCTGATATTGACCCGACCACAGATATGAACATCCGGGCCGTCTCGCTCGATGGCGACCGTGTCCCGTTCACCTACTTTCAATCGCCGCGTCCAGAAGCAAACGCGCGATTCTCGCCGGACGGCCGCTTTATTACTTATTGGTCGCGCGAATCGGGGATCAATGAGGTTTATGTCCAAACGTTTCCGGCGTCCGGCGGAAAATGGCCGATCTCCACAAATGGCGGTATTAATCCGGTTTGGAACCGAAACGGAGAAATATTTTACATCGCACCGGACGGAAAGCTAATGGCGATCGAGGTAACAAAGGGAGAAACCTTTGAACCGGGAAAGCCAAAACCGCTTTTCGATTTCGCCCTGGCGAGGACCACTCCGGCGACGCTCTTTGACGTTTCAGCCGACGGCCAGCGGTTCCTCTTCATCAGCCGGATGGCCGATGCCACATCGTCGTTAACGGTTTCAGTTAACTGGATGGCGAACTTTCGGAAATAGCTCCCGTTTATTGGCCATCGCTGAACAAGTTTCAGCGAGTAGAAAGGCAAGTCAGCAGACTGCCAATTCATCAAGCGCGGTAAATGCCCGAGGATTGAATGAAAATGTTGTTTGGAGTAATGCTGAGTGGAAGACAAAGAACCAACAAATAAAGTATGGCTTTCGCCCCTCGTTCTCGAAGAGGGCTTTAGTGTGCAATTTCGCGACGATCATGTTCACATCGATCTTGGCAAGGAATTCAAAGTCGATTCCGCAAAACGGGATGCGTTGTGGAAGGTGATAGCAGGCGCATGCGAAAGGCACAATACGCGTCGGGTGCTGGTCGAAGGTTTTCTTCCGTCTGGTGACCAGGAGACGTCCGACGTGATCGATGCCGGGCAAAAGACCGCGACAGTCCCAAAGCTTTGGCTTGCCTTTGCCGTTACGGGATTCCAAACGACCGACCAGACCGAGCTTTATATTGCGATCGCAGCGTCGCGGGGTGTGCGTGTGAAGTTCTTTTCCAATGCTGATCACGCGCTAATGTGGCTCAGAAACAACACTCCCCAATAAATATTCTTGAGGCGAATGTTCAATGATCTACTCGGACCGAATTCTTTCACAAAAACTTGAACGTACCGAGGCCCTGGCGAATGCCGACTTTGTGAAGACTCGAACTCGGATTGATCCCGCGAGCGGTGCAACTTGGATCGAGGTCGGCGGAGCATATGCGATGTTCGACGGTGTTGAGTCGCCGCTGACGCAGACCTTCGGTTTGGGAATGTTCGAGGACGCGACGGACGCGCATCTAGACAAGATCGGGGCGTTTTACCATGAGCGAAACGCGCCGGTCTTTCACGAGGTCAGCCCGATGGCAGATCAATCGATACTGACGCTGTTGGGAGAACGGGGCTATCGGCCGATCGAGTTGACCAGCGTGATGTTTCAGGAAGTCGATGCTGCCGGGACCGAAAAGACGCCATTGAATCCAGATATCATCACTCGCGTTATCAACCGCGACGAAGCGGACCTTTGGGCCGAGGTTGCGTCGAAAGGCTGGGCGACCGAACATCCGATGCTCGGCGAATTTATGCTTGCATTCGGAAAGATAGCAGCTCGCACCGCCGGAGGACATCCATTTATCGCCGAACTCGAAGGCCGTCCTATCGCTGCCGGAGGTTTTGCTATCTACGATGATGTCTGCATTTTGGCGGGAGCGTCAACCATCCCTGATGCCCGACGTCAAGGGGCACAAAATGCACTGCTTTCAGCCCGCCTCAACTTCGCCTCGGAACGCGGATGCCGCATGGCCATGATGTGCGCCGCTCCGGGCAGCCAGTCGCAAAAGAACGCCCAAAAAAACGGCTTCCATATCGCATATACCCGCACAAAATGGCAGTTTATAGGTTAGAATAGGATGCTCAAATCCAGACCAACAACCTATGAAACGATGCCCTGAATGTAGACGGGATTATTACGACGACACGCTGCTGTATTGTCTCGACGATGGAAATGCCCTCCTCGAAGGCCCGGCGAGCGGAAGGTCAGAACCGCATGCGTCAGTGGGCGGTGAGTTGGGCGAGGAACCGCAAACCGCGATCCTGCACGCCACGGCCGCTCCGGGCGAGGCACCGACTCGAGCGCACATTCATACGACTGAGCAAACCGCAGTCTTGCCGGCCGGCACGGGCGACGTTTCTGGGACGCCTCGAGGATTTGATAAGCGGTTGATCGCAGCACCATTGCTGGGGGTACTGATCGCAGTCGGCGGGTATTTCGGCTACCGGTATCTTGGGCCAGTTGGTTCGGGGCAGATAGATTCCATCGCCGTGATGCCGTTTGTGAATGAGAGCGGCAACGCGGATCTCGAATACCTTTCAGACGGGATGACCGAGACGTTGATCAAGAGTTTATCGCAGGTGCCGAATTTGGCCGTGAAATCGAGAAGCACGGTCTTTTATTACAAAGGCAAGGAGACTTCGCCAAAGAAGATCGGTGATGAATTGGGTGTGCAGGCAGTGTTGCTGGGATGGGTCGGCGGGCGTGGTGAAGATCTGAAGTTGAGTCTCGAACTGGTCAATACGCAGACGCAGGACGTGATCTGGGCAGAGCAGTACGACCGTAAACAGTCTGACCTTGTTTCGCTGCAGAGCGAGATAGCGAAGGATGTGTCGACGAATATCAAAGCGAAATTGTCGGGTGCTGATGAAGCGAATGTAACAAAGACCGGAACCGTAAACCCGGAAGCGTATCAGGCTTATTTGAAGGGACGATATTTCTGGAACCGGCGGACGGCGGAAAACATTACGAAAGCGATTGAGCAGTTCAAGATCGCGACCGACCGCGATCCCAATTATGCTCTCAGTTATGTCGGACTGGCCGATTCCTACCTCGTGCAGGTGCAATATGCCGGCGTGCCTGCAAACGAGACGCTGCCGAAAGCTAGAGAGGCTGTCGATCGCGCTCTGCAGATCGACAGATCGCTGGCGGAGGCTCATGTATCTTTGGCAGCCGTACATCAGGCCCAATGGCAATGGACGGAGGCCGAGGAACAATTCAAACGAGCCATCAGTCTCAATCCGAATTACCCAACCGCGCATCACTGGTACGCTACATATAATATGGCGAGGCGCAGGTTTGACCTTTCGCTAAAAGGGATCTTGCGAGCACAGGAACTTGACCCGCTTTCACCGATCATCGGCACATCGGCAGCGTTTGTAAATCTCTTGCAAAATAACCCCGAGGCGGCGATCGAACAATGCAAGAGAGTCATTGAGATCGACCCGAACTTTCCATCGGCTTACCATCATTTAGGGTGGGCTTACCTTAAACAGCGGCAATATGCAGAGGCAACCGCGGCTTTTGAACGAGCGGTCGAACTATCCGGAAGAGCCGGTTTCTATTTGAGCGACTTGGGATATGCCTATACAGTTACGGGACGGCGTAGCGATGCATTGGCGGTGCTGAAAGAACTGGAGGGGAAATACGTCCGGCGCGAGGCGTACGGGTTGCATTTAGCCGGCGTGCATGTTGGGCTCGGGGAGAAAGATCAGGCATTCGTTTGGCTCGAAAAGGATTTTCAGCAGCAGAGCGGCAACGAACTGCCGTCTGTGACATTTAGATTCGCGTTTGATGATCTCCGCAGCGACCCGCGCTACGCGGACCTCGTGCGTCGTATGGGGCTTGGGCCATAATGATTTGGAACATATGAAACGATGTCCTGAATGCAGACGAGATTATTTCGACGACACGCTGCTGTATTGTCTCGACGATGGAAATGCGCTGCTCGAGGGCCCGGCGTCGGCGGATGAACCCGCGACGGCGATGTTGCCGGACACGCCATTGACCGGCTCTCCGCCATATCTCGAAGCCCCGACGCGTACACACAACATCGGTGACTTGATCTCTCGGGAGATGAAGCATCATAAGTTCCGCGCGGCGG
>JBGSYT010000179.1:0-50692 GCA_041750855.1 Pyrinomonadaceae bacterium
GATAGCCTGCCTTTGCACGTTCGGTCGATAATAATCTTAAAAGCTGCGGCGTGAGCGGAGCGGAATCGAGCTTACCTTCGTTTCTGGCTCGCAGGACGGATAGGAGTTTTTCCCCAAGGCCGGCGATGGGTTCGGGTTTTGGGGTGATGGCTTTGAGCGAGAGGCCGGGGGCGTAGATTTTGGCTATTCGGGTGGCGATCTGGCCGCCGAGGCCGATCTCGCCAAGGTTGGTAAGGACGATGACGGTTACGCCGTCGTCGACGTAGCGGAAGTTGGCGGCGCCGAAGCCCGCGGTTTGGCCGGTGTGGCCGATGAGTTTATGGCCGCGGATTTCGGAGATCCGCCAGCCGAAGCCGTAGACGGAAGGCTTCCCGCCGGTGAAGGTGTACTGCTTCCACCACTCGGAGCGGTTTTCCGGTTTAAGGAAATTCCTGCCGTTCAACGCGGCGTCCCACTTCACCATGTCGGAGATAGTCGAGATGATCGATCCGGCGCCCATCAGGTCGGTCAGGCTACCGTCGCGGCCGGTGAGGCGGTCGATGGACCATTCGTAGCCGACGGCGCGGTTCGGGATGATGAACTGCGGGTCGCGGTCAGCGGTTTTGGTCATCCCGAGCGGCGTGAAAATGCGCTCGCGCATGAACTGCATATACGGCTTCCCCGACTGAGTTTCGATAATGTAGGCGAGCAAATTGTAGCCGCTGTTACTGTAGATATTCCGCTCGCCGGGCGTGAACTCCAGCGGATGGGGCGAAAGCTGCCTGATAAATCCGTCGATCTTCACCCTCCGCGACAGCTCAAACCCGGTCAGGCTCGTGTAATTCTTTATGCCCGACGTGTGCGTCAGCAAATGGCGTACGGTCACGTCCTTCCACGCTTCAGGTGTGTCCGGAAGGTAAGTCGAGATCTGAGCGTCGAGACTGACCTTCCCGTCCTCGACCAGCAGCATTATTCCCGCGGCGGTCATTTGCTTCGATACCGAACCGATCTCGAAAACGGTATCAGCGGTAACCGGCACCCGGAACTCGACGCTCGCCAAGCCATAACCCTTCAATTTCACGACCTTGCCGTTCCTGATCACCGCCACGGCGACGCCTGGCGCATGCCGCTCAGCCAGCACCATGCGGACGTAATCGTCCACGCGATCGGCCCGAGCTCCCGCCGAAAAAAATAAAAGTGCGAATAGAAGGAAAAAGGGTGTGCGTCTGAAACTGCTCATAATAATATCAGCGAATAAGTTGCCACTAGCTAAAGTTATTGGCCATTGACAAAACTAATTCCCGATCGGATCGCCCGGCGGTACCGGCAGCGGCGTTGTGGGCTTTCTCGGCTCGGCCGGCCGTGTGAGGAAGCGCTCGATCTCATCCGCCGTGGCTCGATAATGCCGTGCGAGATCTCGATTTACGACCGGCCGTTTTAACGTCGCGAGCAACTGGCGAAGCGCATCCGTCGCCGCGGCCCGCACTTGCAGGCGTGCCTGTTCATTTGCCGCCAGGTCCATTAGACGCTGGACTGCAAGGTTCTGCACCGCACGTTGGACGGCGGCCTGCTTTGCGTTAACCGAAGCTGGCGCGCCCCATGTGGCCTTCACCAGCGCATCGATAACCTCGCTAAAATGAGGGTTGGCGCGGTCGCGTGCGTTGTAGCTGATCAAGCGGGCGGCACGGTTCGGTTCGAACAGTGCTGCGAACGCAAGATCTGCCGCGATCTCAGCGGCCCCGATCTCATCGAACATCGGGCTCGTGCGCTTCGAAAAACGCTCGCTCCGGCCGGAGTTATAGCCATAAGCCACCGGCGGAAGAAGCTTCAATATGCGATCCTCGATCACCAACTCTTCCGGCCTCAAAGTGTCAAGCACGGCCCGGAGTGCTTCACGTTGGCGTGGTGCGGGGACAACCTCTGTGACCGTCGTAGGATTCGGCCCGCTTGCCGTTCTGACGGCGTAGGTGTAATACGCACCGCCGATAGTTTTCGCAGCGGCTATAAGTTGATATCGGTGATGCAAGTACAGCGGAAGAAATCGGTTTTCGAGCTCCGACAGCGGCGATCCCTGCGGGATGTTCTGCAGTCCGAACTCGTTTAGCCCGATCCTTCGCACCTGCATCTCGTGTTTCAGCATCGCGACCGGATCGCTGCCGTTGTCCCACAGGTTCGCGAGCGGGTGTGCCGCACCGGCGGGCCGTGCGTCCTGGTCAGAAATATAAAGCATTCCTGCGGAGATCCCTTCGTTCACGATCCGCTCAAGTTCGCGGTCTTCGTTGGCACCGGTTGCAAATTGTGTATAGGCATAACGGGCCGAGAATTTGTCGAACGAGCCGATGCCCACGGCGTATGCGTTCGAGAAATCGAGACGGCCGTTTCTGATCTCCACCATCGGTGCCGGATAATCCATCACCGACCCTCGGTCATATGTGCTGGCCGCAAAGTTGTGAGCAAAGCCCAGCGTGTGGCCGACCTCGTGTGCGGAAAGCTGCCGGATGCGGGCGTAGGACATCGCGGTCAATTCGTCTTCTGACTGTGCCGGCAATAGATAATTCGGGTCGGGCAGCATGCCATAATCGCAGGCATTCTCGCTTGCACGATAAGGCGGGATCATTCCTTCGCCGAGCAAAAAATCCTGCCTTGCGCGCTGTGAATCGAGCGTTACGTCGCCCTTGATTATCTCGCCCGTCCGCGGGTCGACGACGCTTGAACCGATCGACCAGCCCCGTGTTGACCGGTGTACCCAGTTGATCACGTGATATCGCACGTCCATCGGGTCGGCGTCCGGCGGCAGCACGCGGACCTGAAAAGCGTTGCGGAAACCAGCGGCCTCAAAGGCCTGGTTCCACCACGCCGCGCCTTCCACCAATGCGTCCTGAATGGCCTTCGGAGCGCCGTTATCGACATAAAAAATGATCGGCTTTACGGCTTCGCTGACTGCAGCATTTGGATCTCGTTTTTCCAGGCGGAGACGAAGTATCCAGCGTTTTTCGAGGTCTTCATTAATATCGGTGCTGTAATCGTAGAAGCTGGTCGGGATCGAGCCCGTTCGCGGGTCGAATTTTCGCGGCTTGTAATTATTGTCCGGAAGTTCGACGAACGAATGACGCTGCCGCACGGTCACGTGCCTGCCTGTGGGCGTGACCGATTGCACCAGATTGCCGACCTCTGCGTTCGACGTAACCGTCACGGTGGCTTCGACCTCGGTGTTCTTCGGAAAGCCTTTTGTGTTGGGCAAATAAAGCGCGCTGCGGCTTTCGTCAAAACCGAAATTGCCTTGTCTCGATCTGTTGAGCCTTTCGGCCACGCCGTGAGCATCGCGGATCAAGAACGATGTCGCATCTACAAGCACGCGTCCACCGTCCACCGCTTCGACCCTAAAACCCCATATGACCGAACGGGCGAACGATTCTTCGACCGACTTCTTCTCCGCGGGATTATTGCCGAGTGCACGAAACTCATAGTTCGGCTGTACCATCAGGACCTTATTTCCAGAACGCTCGAACTTGACGATCCGCGTTGGGCCTAACTGGGCGCGGTCGAGCCCGATAGGGTTCGATCCGACGCCCGTCGGCAGCGAGATTAGATAAAGAAATTCGCTGTTGAAACGCGATATCTCGAGATAGATCTTGCCGTCGTCAGGGTTGATGTAGACGGGAACGAATCCCTCGATCTTTTGCATCTTTTCGACCACGGACGAGATCGACCGCGTGCCCTGGCCATGGGCGATAACGGACATCGACAACAGTACGACTACGAAAAATAAAGTTATTTTGGCTTTCATATCGTTGTAGTTTCGGAGTAAAGAGACAGTAGCATTGGAACGAATCGGAATTCAATTCCGGGGCCGATTAATTCCGTTGCGGTCACCTTCGATCAAAACATCGCTACTTGCTGGACGGCTTTTTTCGCAAAGTAACAAGAATGGCATCGCCGATCTTTCGTTCGCCGGTCGGGTCCGACGGTTTGTTGACCACCTTTCCGTCAAGGAACATCGTCGTCGAACCGCCGCCGTCGAGGTTCATCGCATCGACCGCACCGAGCGAGAAGAGATAACCCGCCAGTTCCTGCAGCGTCATCCCGACACTCACGCCCGGCTGCCGCCCATCCACCGTCATCATCAGAAACTTGCCGTCCTTCAACTTCGCCACCGCCGTCCGCGGATGACGATTGAAGACAAACGCCTTGCCGGCCTTCTCCTGTTCCCACGTGATGTCGATCTTGCCGTCACGAATGAGCTGTGGAACACCATTCGTTATATCCTCGGCTCCGGAAAAGGCGAACGTTGCGCGTCGACCTTCCTCGTCCTGAGGAAAACCTTGCGGACCTGGATTGTGTTTGACTAAGGTTTGCCAAACGAATTTCGTTCCCATTTTAATCCGTATCATCAGATCGCCCTTTGATTTGTTTTGAACCGAGACTACGTAGCCGTCTTCAGGAATTTCTGAATTCCCCTCTCTATCGATTATCGACGTAACACGGCCGCCTCGAACAATGAACTCTACTCCGTCGCTTCCGGTGAGCGTTGATTTATGAAAATGCGGGGTATAGATCACCACTTCTCCGTCCTTTCTTTCTCTATTGATCCCTGAAATAGGAAGTCTATATTTTTTTATCTCGAGACCGTCGTTGATATTGAAATGGGCAATTTGGACCGACGTTTCATCCGCTCCATTGTGTATGAAAACGGCGATGCGACCTTTTTCGCTTTCGCTCAAAAGGCGGCGGTCGATCATTAAAACGCCTGCGGCCTCACCCGCGAATTGACTTCTGTCCAATCGAAAGAACCCCGCGTTGATCGCGGCGACGGCACCCTTACGCGTTGCGATGGCCGAGGTAGTTTCGAGGCCGATGGCTTTGTCGAGGGCGTGGTGGACGTCGAGGCGGACTTTCGTTAGGTCGAGCCGCAGCAGATTTATCTTCACTGGGTCTTCACCGATCTTGTGGTCGACCTGCGCGTACTCGACGCCGTCGTGAACTGCTTTCCATTCCTGCGCGTACGAATAGCCACTGAGTACACAGAGCGCACTGAGGACGAAAACTAATTGACGATTCTGGACGAAACGTTGTCTGAATGAAACTTTGTGGCTAACGAAAAAGGCGGTTTTCATATTGTCCGTGTGCACTGTGCTCTCTGTGGCTAAACTCTCCTATAATATCTAACAAAATGCGGATCAACGAAAGAATACTCCAACTCAATGAGAAGCCGATCAACGGTAATGCTCGTTACGTGCTGTATTGGATGCAAATGTTCAAGCGGACGTCGCACAACCACGCGCTGATCTGGGCTATCCGCCAGGCAAATGAGCTGAAGTTGCCGCTCGTAGTTTATGAAGGGCTGAAATTTTACTACCCCTGGGCGAGCGACCGGCTGCATACTTTCATCCTCGAGGGCGTTGAGGAAAAACGGAAAGAATTCGAGCGGCTTGGCATTCGTTACATTTTCTATCTGCAGAAAGACGAGATCTCGCCGAAGAACACCGTCGCAGCATTGGCGAAGGATGCTGCATTGATAGTGACCGACGATTTTCCCTGCTTCATCATCCCGGAGCACAACCGCCGTATCGCCGAGCGGGCTGAGATAGCCGTTCACGCTGTCGATTCGAACGGGATCATCCCGATGTCGAAGTTCGATAAGGAAGAATACGCTGCGTACACGATCAGGCCGAAGATAAAGAAACTGCTGCCGAATTATCTCAAGCCGCTTGTTGAAGAAACGGTTGAGATCGATTCCGTTGGATTGGAAGTCGATTGTCCGGAGACGATCGTGACCTCGGACAACATCGCTAAGCTGGTCGCGGAATGTGACATCGATCATTCGGTTACGCCCTCGGAGACCTATCACGGCGGCACGGCGAACGGACGAGAGCGGTTGAAGAAGTTTGTCGAAGAGATCTTGCCTGACTACGACAAGGCACGCAGCAAACCGGACCGCGACGGATCTTCAAGGCTCTCGGCCTATCTGCATTTTGGTTTCCTCTCGCCGCTGGAGATCGCGCTCGCGGTGCAAGACGCCGACGCGCCGCAAGCCTCAAAAGACGCTTACCTTGAAGAACTGATCGTCCGCCGCGAACTTTCATTCAATATGACGCGGCATAATGCGAATTACGATTCGCTCGCCGCACTCCCGCCGTGGGTCCAAAAAACGATGCGGGAGCATGCCGATGATGGGCGGCAATTCCTCTATACGTTAGAACAACTCGAAGCAGGCGAGACGCATGACGAACTTTGGAACGCCGCTCAGCGGGAGATGGTCGTCGGGGGCGGGATGCACAATTATGTGAGGATGCTGTGGGGCAAGAACGTGATTGCGTGGTCGCCGTCCTATGAGGTCGCGTTTGAGACGCTCGTTCATCTGAACAACAAATATTGCCTCGACGGCCGCAATCCAAATTCGTATGCCGGAATTTTGTGGTGCTTTGGGAAACACGACCGCCCGTGGATGGAACGGCCCGTTTTCGGCCAGATACGTTATATGACAAGCGGAAGCACGGGCAAGAAATTCGATTCGCGAAAATATATCGCCTGGGTTGCCGGTCTTTAGAAAGCGGCGTGATCAGAGGTCGGCATTGCGCTCAACCGCGTGCCAGTTTCCTTCCCAGTCGTAGGCTTCGGTTGCGTAGAATTGTTTCTTGTAATCGTAGAAAGAGTTGCCGTTGTAGCAATAGCCGAGATAGTAAAATTCTTTGCCTTCCTCTGCGGCAAGTTCGATCTCCGCAAGCAGCGTGAAGATGCCGAGAGAACGGGCCGATTCACAAGGATCAAAAACGGCGTAGATGCCGGATGACGAATTCTCGGCAACGTCAAAAAAACTCGCCGCGATGAGCCGGCCGCTGCTTCTAATGGAAAGCTGCCTGACCTCGCAGGGCTCAGCGTCCGGATCCGGCGAAAGAAACGTATAGATCGAATCGGGTGGATGCTGCCGAAACCTTGTCCGGTGTCGGATGAAAAGTTCTTCGACCTCCGCGGTCACTCGAGCCGGCCCAACCTCGAACTCAACATCGCGGTTCTTCTTTGCAACCTTGGCCTGACTTTGCGATCTGCGAAATTCCGACAAACGGATCCTGAGGGGCACTACACGCCGTATCTCATTAGCGTGGACCGCCAGGCTATAACGAAAAAATCGCGGCCCGAAGTGGCGCCATCCTTCGGCAAGCAACCGGTCAAGCTGCCGCCCGCTCACGTGAGGCGCAACGAACTCTTCGTTGATGAAAAAGACAGATATGTCGCCCGCCGCGTGCATCAGTTCACAACCCCGAATACCAGTCGTATCCGCTTTCCGCCCAATAATCTCGCGGCCGTTCCGCCGTAAAATCGATGCGGCCGATCCGCTTGATCTGTTTTATACCGTACTTCGTCGGCGAGGCAAGCCGCAGCGGTGCGCCGTGTTCCGGCAGCAGCGGTTCGCCGTTCATCTCGTAGGCAAGCAGAGTTTGCGGATGCAAAATGCTGGCAAGATCCCAGCCGACAAAGTAACCGTTATCAGGCGTCGCCATCGAAACATACGGCAATAGTTTTTCGGGATGATTCGTGATATCCGGACGACTGCCGTCGATCGTTCTCGGAAGATAATTCGCCGCAAGATCCGAAAATCGGACGCCCGCCCAGTGCACAACGACGCTCCAGCCCTCTATGCACATCAGCTCAGTGATCATCTCCGTTCGCGGCAGCGACTTTATATCATCAAGCGAAAGCGTCCGGTCCTGATCCCGCCCGTAGAGCCCGCCGATCTGCAGCGTCCATTGCTCCGCATCGAGCTCCGTTTCCATTCCAGCAAAACCGTTCACCCGGCGAGGCGAGATCTCGCTGCGGGAAAACTCCGGCGCCAGACGCGTGGGCCGATAGAAAAAATTGCTTACCTTTTCGTTGAACTCAAACGTCCGACGAAACGTGTTCCACTTCCACTCGTTCGGCATCCACCGCCACGCGAGAAAGCCGACCGCCGCCGTTGCACCGCCGAAAAGAAATGTCCGCAGCGATCGCCGATGCATCTCTTTCCTCGCCTCATCCGGATCCATCGGCTCGCTGAGGCGGCGACGCTCGCCAAGGATCTGGGCAGTGTTGTCGAGGCCATCGTCCTGTTCACGTGGAAGTTCGCGAACCTGTTCGACGAGAATTTCGTTATCGTCACTCATGCCTTCGACTCCTCGCCCTTTTCTGCTGCAACCGCCATTTCACTCGCTTTCTCGTCAATAACATCGTATCCGCTGATCATCGAGCGAAAGTTTGCCCAGCCGGCTATCGCGACCTGCATCACATGCACTGCGAAAAAAAGTACAAACAAGACGGTCAGCCAAAAATGCATCCATCTCGCCCATTGATAACCGCCAAGCAGCGACGTCAGCCAAGCAAGCTGCAGCGGTTTATAGATGGCCAGGCCCGTCACCACCGACGCGGCACCCATTAAGATCACACCTGTATATGCGATGCGCTGGGCGTCGTTGTATTTGCCCTGCGGCGGCTTCGACCGCACGATCATAAGGTCTGAAAGCGCAACTTTGGCCGCTCGGCTGACCGATCCGGGAACGGGCAGAACAGCCCGCCATTCGCCCGATGCCGCAAGATAGATCACATAGGCCACACCGTTTGCCGTGAAGAGCCACATAAAAAAGAAATGCAGCTGAAGCCCTTCGGCGAGGCGAAACGGAACGCCGAGAAACTCAAAAAAGCCGGGCGGGAAAAACTTGAAAAGTTCATAGTTGCCGATCCAGGCCGAGTACACCGGGTTCGCCCAATAGATAAGCAGCCCGCTCCAGATCATCATCGCGAGGAGCGGAAAATTGATCCAATGCAGCCATCGAACCGCCAGCGAATGTTTCTTTTCAAGCCGCTTTTTCATTTTTACGACCCAACTAGATTAACACGCGGATCCCACCCGTTGTGTCAGAAGTCATCACGCGAGTACGAACGTCTTCAAGTCTATATCCCCTTTCTTCGAATAAACATTCCAAACGGAGTCACCGAAAATTATTTGAATCTGATGCAGCCTGAGGATCGAAAGCTTGTGTGTAAGCCCAAACGGGCGATCAATTCTATTCAATGGGAGATCAAGGAAGGATAATCATGAAAAATTTTGCATTTTCGGTCTTTTTCGCATTCGCAGTACTTATCGCCGGATCGGCGTCCGTTTCGGCACAAATGATGGGCTCGGACAATCCGAGGGTTGGCGGCGCGGCCATGTACAAGACGAAGGACATCGTCGACAACGCCGTCAACTCGCCTGACCATACGACCCTGGTCGCCGCGGTAACGGCCGCCGGCCTCGTTGACACGCTCAAGAGCAAGGGCCCGTTCACAGTTTTTGCTCCGGTTAATTCGGCGTTTGCGGCACTGCCCGCAGGCACGGTCGAAACGCTCCTGAAGCCTGAGAACAAGGCAACGTTGACGAAGGTTCTGACCTATCACGTCCTTGCAGGAAACTACGACTCGAAGTCGATCGTGAAGGCCATCACGAAAGGCGGCGGTAAGGCATCGTTCACGACGATTGCGGGCGGCAAGCTCACAGCAATGCTCGAGGGTTCAAGCGTTGTCCTGATGGATGAAAAGGGCGGACGGGCCACGGTGACCATCGCCGACGTGAAGCAGTCCAACGGCGTAATCCACGTCATTGACGCGGTAGTTTTACCAAACTAAGCACTCCGTTTTCAGAGGCCCTCTATGATTCCTTCGCTTGCGGAGTGTCGGCGAGGGCCTCGATTTGCCTTGTAATGAAACACGACGCCGCTGAATAAGTTCTATCTGTAAGGATAGGAATATTAAGCGGTGTTGGTGGAATTAGTGATATCGTTTGGTGGAGACAAGATGATGCTTCAATTCAGACTTTTAACTATCGGATTGATCGCGGTTGCTGCGATCGGTATAGCGGTCGGCTGCGGCACGTCTTCGGCGACCTTGCAGCAAGTGCCGGAAACCGCCGCCACGGCGGCACCGACCCCTGAACCCGTAAACGCTAAGCCCGGCTCCGACGATGTCTTTGACGGCGTAAAGATCGTTAGGTCTGACGATGAATGGAAAAAACTGTTGACCAAGGAGCAGTATAATATTCTGCGAGAAGACGGGACGGAATATCCGTTTACCAGCGATTACGACAAGCTGAAGGAAAAGGGCGACTATCGTTGTGCGGCGTGCGGATTGAAGCTTTTCAGTTCAAAGCACAAATTCGATTCGGAAACTGGCTGGCCCAGCTTCTACCAGGTTTTCAGCAAGAAAAACATTACCGAACACGAGGATCGAAGCCTGGGAGAATTGAGGACCGAGGTCGAATGTGCCCGCTGCGGCTCGCACCTCGGCCACGTTTTCAATGACGGCCCCGAGCCGACGGGCCTGCGTTACTGCATCAACGGGACGGCGTTAAATTTCGTAAAAGCTAGCTGAGCCCCCGGCTCAGTTGCCGTTGGCTTTCGGCGGTGCGGCCGACTCGTCCTCGACGCGGATCCGCCATTTCCCATCCTGACGGACCAGTACGCCGGTGTAAGAAAAATTCATCGTCTGCCCCGACGCCGTCTGCCACTCGAACTTCGCCACCACAACAGCGGCATCTTTCGAGATCGGCTCCACCGAAAGGTCCTTCCACGCGAATGCCTTCGGGCCCAACCATTTGTTCATGTAGACGTCTCTGATCTGCTCGAACGTCTCGAACCTTTTAGACCCATTGCCCATCAGATATGCTCCGCGTCGGTCGTATCGGTCGACTATCGCTTCGCGCCGGTGTGCACGCAGGTCCTCGGCGTAAGCGTCGTAAAAAGCCCTGAGGGAACGTTCCGTCTCGGACATTTGCCGCGGTTCGGCAGTTTGCTGCGAATGGGCAGCGAAAACGCCCGCTGCGATGATGAGCAAAGCGGCGAACGTGCGGATGCATTGAGTTTTCATTTCGCTTAGGTTGCTACCAGTTGACCGACCCTTCCTTCGAAGTGTCGATCTGAGCAAGATCGACGCCTTCGTCGTAGAAGAAGATCTTCATATTGTCGAACAGAAAGGTGTGAGAATCGGGGTTCGAAACGTCGAGCCCAAAATGATTGATCAACTGCATCTGCTTCTTTTGCCACTCGGCCCAGCAGTCCTTGCACATCTCTTCCCCGATCTTCTGCCCCAGCTCCGTCGGAACCGGCGCATAGCCGATAGGCTCACTCTTCTGCCCGCACCGGGCGCATTTGAATTTATCGCTTCCAAATAATGCCATGGCGCAATTTTACCACAGCAGGATTGAGCCACAGAGTTCACAGAGCTCACTGAGGCAGATGAAAATACTCGACCTGCCTTTTCACTTTGTCCTCTGTGTTCTCTGTGGCTAATTTACTTTTCTGATCGCCGCGAGGACATCCTCATCCGCCGGCCGGAACAGGCTTAACGTCTGCACCTTGTGATATGCGATCTTGCCGTCCTTGTCGATCACCACAACGCCGCGAGCCGACCGGCCCGGCAGCCACGACTTCATCCCATAAGCCGCCGAGACTTTGCCGTCCGGGTCAGACAGCAGCCGCAGCGGAAGTTCGTTCTTCTCCGCGAACCCCTTGTGCGATTCCACCGAATCGGTCGAGATCCCAACCACCTCTGCGCCCGTGGCCTGGTACTCGGACCAGTGATCGCGAACGGAACAAAGCTGGGCCGTGCACACCGGTGTATTGTCGCCGGGATAGAACAGAAGAACGATCGTACGTCCAATGTAATTGCTCAAAGTCCAGTCGTTGCCGGAGTCGTCTTTCAGAGTAAAATCCGGAGGCTTGCTGGTAGTATTCATATTTCCTCTTCAATACGGTCAAAAACGGATTCAAACTCTTTCGCTTCGATCAGATCGTAAATTACCGTTTGGATTCTCGGACGAGTCAGTTCATCGATCAGTATCATGTCATTTGCCCAAAAGTATGCTCCATGCAGGCATTGACCAGTAGACCTATTCTTCGCGGTCAATGATTGGATATTTGCATAAGTAAAAAAGCTGGCTATCCATTTTTCGCCACTATCGAAAGTGACGATCACATCCGAGTTATCGTCTTGTGGGTTCCATTCTCCTTCGGCCCACTGCTCCGCCTCTATCCAAACTTCAACAATCGGTTTAGTCACTGAAAATCCCTAATATCCTTAAACGGTTTCTCCGCATCTGTGAAATCCGGCCGGTAGTAGTATGAAGCCGATCCATATTCCTGCATAAAGCCTTGTTCAATGTCGAGGTCGTGCAGTAACGATACTCCCGTCGAACTTTGTTGTCCGTCATTGGTCCCGGCCGGCCTTGTTTAAGCCTTTCAGAGCAGTTTTGGCATTCAGCGCGGTTACCACATTTTTTCCTGTTTTGGCTTCCAATTCCAGCCGCGCTACATTAGCTACATTTCCGCCCTGTTGAGCTGCTTTTTTGTTTTCGTCAAAGGTCTTCGGATCAATGGCTTGCGAGATGTCTTTTGTGGAAGCTTCCGCAAGCATGTTTAGGATCAGTTCCGTGTTGGTCATATTGTCACGGAGGTTTTCTTTTTTCAATCCTTTTAGGTTTTTGTATTCCTTTGTACTATTACCCGACCAGGTTTTGGTTATGATATCTGTCAGAGTCGCAAACTGCATTCCCTCTTTCATCCCGCGTCGTTTCCACTCATTGGTCAACTCCTTTCTTATCTCGATGCTTTTTAGACGCTGATTGATCCAGTTTTCGGAATAACCAAGTTTTAGATATTGTTCTAACGCTCTGTCGATAGTAATTTCAGGATCTTGTAGTTCATCCAGCCGCTCAGAGCCGACCTCGGCTAACCACAGCTTGAACGGCTCAGCCTTTGGAGATGGAATTGATTGAATGATTCTTAAAAGACCGGCCGTATCCGCGCAATTCAGTTTTTGCCGACCACCTGCGGTATCAATAGAAAGGGGGGTGACAATTTGTCCCCACCCTTTCGCAAGCTCAGTGTCACGCTTACGCATTTTCTTGATGTAATCTGTCGGGTTCGAACTGTCGGTCAATACCTGCACGACATCAGCCACAACAAAATACCAATTCTCAGTATCCGCGTCCCAAATAGTTCTGACTCTCCGTTCTTCAAAAAGTTTTATTTCATTTTTCTTTTCCATAACTTTCTAAATGGTCGCCTTACTCAAAATCCCTAATATCCCTAAACGGCTTCTCCGCATCCGTAAAGTCCGGCCGATAATAATATGACGCCGATTCGTATTCCTGCATAAATCCTTCTTCCATCCCGAGCTCCTCCAGCAGCGACACGGCCGCGAACCATTCGCCTTCCGAGATACGGCGGGACAGCAAAATGTAACGCGGGTCAGTAGCGGCTTTGTTGGTTGAGTAGTACTGGGCCATCAGCGAGATGGCGGTTTTCGGCCCGAGTTCATCGCGGATCCAGCGGAGATTGTCTTCGATCCCGGCGATGTCGTTTGGGAGAACGAGAAGGCGGATCAGCAGGCCGCGTTTCAGCAGGCCGTCATCGCCAAAAACTAGTTCGTCGCCCATTTGGCGGTGCATTTCCTTGATCGCGTTGCGGGCGTGCGTGGCGTAATCCCGAACCTTTGAGTACTGAAAACCGGCGTCCGAATCGGCATATTTGAGGTCGGGGAGATAGATATCGACGATACCGTCGAGCAGTTTAAGCACCTCGACCGAGTCGTAGGCATTCGTGTTGTAAACGATCGGCAGACACAGGCCTTTTTCGGCGGCTATGAGGATGGCACGGGCCATCTGCGGAGCAAAATGCGTCGGCGAAACGAACCCGATGTTATGACATCCGCGTTCCTGCAGCTCGAGCATCATTTCGGCAAGACGTTCGTGTGTGATCTCATTCTTTTTTTGCTCACGCCATGTTTGCGAGATCTGATAATTCTGGCAGTAAACGCAGCGGAGATTACAGTTGCCGAAAAAGATATTTCCGGCACCGTGCGTGCCCGATAAACACGGCTCTTCGCCGAAGTGAGCCGTGTAGCTCGAAACTATCGGCAGCCGGCCTGAATAACACGCGGCGATCTCATCGTTCAGACGATCATTCCCGCAGTCTTTCGGACAGACGGTGCACGAGCGGAGCATCTCTTCAAGGGCTCGAACGCGCTCTTCTAGCCTATTCTCCGCCAAGAGTTTTAGATACGTCGGGTCCATTTTTCGTGTAGCTTCGGCGCTTCTTGATCCTGGCAGTCGACATCCCGCTAAATCTGCCTCTTGGCTCGTATTTCTCGATCACCGATTTTGGGGCGACTTTATTGGCCAAAGCCCAAACGAAATCCATTTCGGCGTTTACAGTCGCAGTGGCCATCCAGGTTTCACGCAGCATCAACAAACTTCCCCAAAATAAAAACATTATGCCGATGATGCCGATGGGGATCGGGAGCCATCGATAAACGCCAAAAAGGCCGACGATCGCTATTGAGACACTTGTAAGGATAAAAAAACCGAGCCCGTAATAGAAAGCCGCCATCGCGTGCTGCAAGATTCGCGACCGGGAGGTCACTTTATCCAATAGGTCGACGATGACCTCGACCCGTTCCTCATATAGCGGGACCTCATCCTTGTTCTGCACATAGATCAGCTCACCAAGCCGGACCTCGAGGGCTCGCACGCGGTCGACGACCCTACCAAGGCGTGTCGAGGTTGAAAGAACCAGCGAACCCGTTGCCGAAATTAGCAAGGTCGGGGTAACCATCGCAGTCAAAAACTCGATGGTCGAGCTAAGCACCTGCGGATTGACATTTACAAGGTCTTCGGCGGCCATAACAACGGATTTTACGCTATAATCCGACAAAACTAAATTTATGTCTCATCAAGAAAAAGCCACGGGTACGGTGATCCGAAAAACTATCATCAGCAAAGCGCTTGAGGGCAATGCGCCCGGTGATCCGCACGAGCGGGACCTTTACGTTTACGTGCCTCCGGGATATGACGATTCAGAAGACCGCTACCCATCCGTTTATTGCCTGACGGGCTTTACCGGCCGGGGAAAGATGCTGCTCAACGACAGCGCTTTCACCCCAAATTTAGCGGAGCGGATGGACAAACTTATCGCTGCCGGCACGATTCGGCCGATGATCGCGGTTATGCCGAATTGCTTCACTTATTACGGCGGATCGCAGTATATCAACTCGACCGCGACCGGAAAATATGAAGACTATCTAGAAAAGGAGATCGTCTCATTGGTCGATGAGAATTTTAGAACGATCAACGACTGCAATTCACGGGCGGTAATGGGCAAGTCATCGGGTGGTTACGGTTCACTGATAATGGGCCTGCGGCACGCCGACGTCTTCGGCCTGGTCTGCTCGACGGCGGGCGATGCATACTTCGAATACTGCTACCCGATGGATTTCGCTAAAGCATTCCGACTGATCAAAGGTGACCCCATCGGCTTTATGAAAAATTTCTGGTCAACTGAGAAGCACGGGAAAGACGACCATGCCGCAATAAACACGATCGGCATGGCAGCGTGTTATTCACCGGACGGCGAATCGTTTGATATGCCGTTCGATCTTGAGACCGGAGAAATGCGTGTTGACGTTTGGGAGCGATGGCTGGAACACGACCCATTCAGGCTTGTGGAAAAATATGTGGAAAACCTGCGTTCCCTTAAGCTGCTATACATTGATGCCGGGACGAGAGACGAGTTTGGCCTGGACCTGGGAGCGAAGATTCTGTGCAAGCGGCTTGAACGGTTTGGCATAGATCATATTCACGAGGAGTTCGACGACGGGCATTTCAATATCTCGTATCGATATAACCGCTCACTTGAGCTTATCTCTCGATCACTTGAGCGTTCCCAGTGATCGATCTTCACGACTGGTGCTTTTCAAGTACCTTTAGAATGAATGAATCCATCCAGCGAGTCTTTATCTCGGCATATTCGGACTTGTTGGCGACCGACTCGGCGAGTGTGAGTTTGTAGTCGGAGTACTCTTTCGCTAGTTCAACTTCGCGGCTGAGTACGTCACGAAAGATCAACTTCTTGCGCCAATCTTCATTGGGGCTCGTATAAATATGTGCTTGGCACAGCCGGACTTCTCCACGGTCAAGCACAGCATAGTAGTGACCGGGGTTGTCGTCGTACTGCCCGCGATAGTGGTAGCCCAACTTCTGTAGTGCCCCAGCGACCGGTCCGAGACCGATATCGCCGCAGAGGATCGCGATATCAATTATCGGTTTTGCATGAACTGTGGCGATAGACGTGCTGCCAACATGTTCTATTCGCTCGGGTGGAATGCCAAGAGCAGAAGTGATTCGGTTCTTCTCCGCCTTGAAATCATCTCTCCAAACAGGATCGTACGGAAGCAGGGTAAGCTCGGTTTTTTTCATTCCGTACATACATTCTGCACATAAGATCCAAGTTATGGACGAGCGTCAGTTCTTCTGTCTTAAAACTCGCTCCACCTCGCCGGCCATATGCCCTGTTGCCATATACCACATCATTTTGTAGTCAGAAATGAACGACCAAAAAGGATACTTGAAGGTCGCCGGCTTGTTCTTTTCGATCACGAAGTGGGCGAACCATGCGAACCCGTAGCCTACCACCAGCGAAAGCGGAAAGTAGTACCAGGTCCCCCGCCAGATAAACCACGCGAGCAACAGAAGCCCGAGGCTCGTCCCCACAAAATGGAGGAGCCGAGTCATCGGTTTCGAATGCTCCCGGACATAAAAATCCCAGAAATCTGAGTAGTTGGAGATCATCTCGTTGTCCTCATTTGGCTGGCCACTATCACGCTGACCAGCACGGAAAGAAGCTGCAGCCCGCCGCCAATGATAGTAAAGGCTATGATCGACAACATCGCCCCACCCGCCGGCTTCCAGCTGCGTTTCACTGAAAGGTAATGGAGGGAATATAGGCCCGCAACGACGCAGGTCAACGTCGCGAGGCCAGCGAGCCCAACAAACGTGATCATCGAAGCATTGACAGCGCGTTCCTGTCCCATAAACCCGTTTAGCGCCAACGCCCAGATAAAGAACGAGAACGCTCCCGTTGATACTAGCAAGCCGGTGATCAACAGTGCCGTGACGATCAGTGCCCAAATGCTTCCCGTACGCATTTGTCGAAAGTCTAAAGGTAAGTTGATCCGATCACAAAATGCCAAATGAAATCTCGACCCGACTGAAATGGTATAATCGGCCCATGCTAAATGTTGGGATAGCCTTTGTGACTGGTCGAAAGCAGTTCCAGCGAGTTCTCCGCACGTATATCAATAACTGGCTCGAGCATGGCTTGGTCGAAACCAGGAACGTCCGACTCCACCTTTTTGTTGTTTACGATACGAACTACTTCGATACAAAGCCGGCAGACTACCGCAATATTCCACCTGAGCTATCGGAGATGGTGGAATCAATCAACTTCTACGGCCGAAGCGCTCTTGACCGCGAGCGGGACGAATTGGTCGGATCGAAGGTGATCGACGAACGCGAGGGGGATCTCCTCTTTGGTGAAGGGTACGCAAAGAAACGAAATGCGGCGCTTTACTTTGCGGAAAAGAAGGGCATGGACCGGCTGCTTTTTATCGACGATGACGAGTATCCATTAGCGATGATCGATAACCGTCCGAATAGTTTGCTCTGGATGGGACAGAGTATTTTGGGCACACATTTGCGGTTCGGTAGTGACGCGGACATTACCCACGGCTACCACTGTGGCTACATATCGCCGATCCCAAAGTTTGAGTTTAACGCTTTGTTGTCCGAAAACGACTTTCGACGGTTTGTTGAGGCAACGAGCAATGACATCATTTCGTGGGATAGCGTTAAGGAAACGATAATCGGGAATGACGGAGTTACCTATGCCGATCGGAATATCATTGATCGGCAAACGGTGTCCGAAGTGAACGAGATCAACGGGATGAAGTTCATTTCCGGAGCCAATCTATGCTTCAACCTCGCCCGCATCCGCGATATGCCCGCTTTCTACAATCCTCCCGGAGCCCGCGGAGAGGACGCATTTATGAGCACGACGCTGGCTCAACAAAAGGTCGTAAAGGTTCCCTGCTACACCTTCCACGATGCGTTTTTGAAGTATCAACGAATATTACACGGCGTGCTTCCCTCTCATTTGCTTGGCGTCGATGCGTCGTCGCTTGAGGTGCGGCAGCGGTTTGTGCGGGCTTCGATCGGCTGGATACGATACAAACCTCTTCTCGTCTATCTCACTCAGCCCGAACGATACGTTTCGATCATAGACGACATGAAGCGCAATCTTGATCTGGTCACACCGAAAATGGTCGATTTTTTCGAGACCGAGAAATTCCGTGAGGTCCGCACCGAGCTTGACCGTTATGACCGGAATGTTCAACGTCACCACCGAGCTTTTACTGCGACCCGAGCAGCCTGGGAAAAGGTGATCTCTCACGTACGTGCCGCCCGAAAGTCGACAAGCACGGCCACTCAATTTTCCCGCAGGTAGCTCTCAACGGCCCCGCAAAACCGATCCAGCTGTTCAATGGAGGTAAAGATATTTGGCGTTACTCGCACACCCGAAAACTCGTCGTGCACAAACGGCGTTGTGATCATGCGGTGCTTGTACATTAGATAATCGCTGACCTTGACCGGATCTGCACCCTCGATCGAAAAATTGCCGATCGCACAATAACGGGCCGGATCGCTGGGCGTGTTAAACGAGATGCGCTCGATCGGACTCATCCGGTCCATCCAATAGGTCGTTAGATGTCTTAGCCTTTCTTCCTTTCGTTTCGCGCCGATCGCCTCGTGAAAGAGCAGGGCCTCGCCTATCGAAAGGCGTGTGGCCGACGAATGCGTGCCTATCTCTTCGAACTTTCGTATATCGCCCCGGTTCTTGTCTTCCGACGCCATCAAGGCCCATACATTCGGGATCTTTTCTTTCTTGACGTAGAGCAGGCCCGCTCCTTTAGGCGCATACATCCACTTATGTAGGGAACTGCCAAAAAAATCGCACTGCAGATCATCCCGTTTGAAGTCGAGTTGGGCGAGCGAATGGGCCCCGTCAACAATAGCTTCGACACCTCTTGAATGGGCCATCTCGCAGATCTCGCGAACGGGCAGGATCTGGCCCGTGGTGTTGATCTGGTGCGAGATCAGGATCAATCTCGTCTTTGGCGTGATGGCTTCTTCGATCGCGGCAACGATCTCAGACGAACTCTGCGGATGAAGCGGGATCTTGACGAGCTTCAGGACCGGCCCCTCGCGCAGTTCCCGCTGGCGGAGAGCAGTTAACATCCGCGGATAGTCCTGTGTTGTCGAAATGACCTCGTCGCCGCGGCGTAGATCGATCCCGAAAAGGAGGATCTGCAGCGACTCTGACGCGTTTCGTGTTATCGCGATCTCATCCGAACTGCATCCGAACAGGTCGGCGAGGCCGGCCCGGATCGTTTCCGCCTGTGGCTGGAGCATCTGCCACATCGTATATGCGGTTGCGTCTTCCTGTCGCCGGTAGCGAATATAAGCCTCAGTGACCATCCTCGGGCTCGGGCTGGTCCAGCCGCTGTTGAGGTTCAGTGTCTTTTTCCCGACCGAGAACGCGTCTGCGATCTTATCCCAATAGGCCTCGTTCCTGGCGGCATCTTGCGGGCCGTCACCGTCTACGATCTCGCCTGCACGCCGAACCCGTTCCAGCAGCAGCGAAACCGTGGGCGAGAGAAGCGCCATTAGGCCGAGGCCTTTCCCCGCCGAGCTGAGCAGCTTTTCTCGCGAGACTTTTGTACCGAAGGTCATCTACGTATGAGGTATCAATCGTACCAATCGTTTGCCGCGACAAAAAGTCTAGGCCGCCTGCTCTATTTCGACGCTCGTTGGCTTGACGTCCGGAAGCTTGATCCGCGTCGCCCATCCGAGTTTCTCTAAGATCCGAATGGCGATCCAGTTCATATCAAATTGATACCATTGCATTCCATGCCGTGCCGAGGTCGGGAACGCGTGATGATTGTTGTGCCAGCCTTCGCCGAATGTAAGCAGGGCAACAAACCAGTTGTTGGTCGAAGCGTCGCCGGTTTCGTGCGGCTTTGAACCGTAGATATGCGACAGCGAGTTTACGAACCACGTTGTATGCCATCCAAGGACAACTCTAGCCGCGACACCCCACACGACCATTGTCCAGCCGCCGATCGCGAACAGAATAAATGCCGAAACAATAATCGGCACGTAATAGAAACGCGAGATCAGCACCTGCCCTCTATCTTTCAACAGATCGGGAACGTAGCGTTTCAGGGTCGCCTCGTCGTGATCCTGGGCCGTTCCCCAAACGATCCAACCCATCTGCGCCCACCAGAAACCGGCATTGGTCGAATGCGGATCGCCGTCTAACTCGGTAAATTTGTGATGGATACGGTGCGTCGCGACCCATTTATCGGGCGAGTCCTGTATCGACATCGTACCGAAGATCGTCAAGGTGTATTCAAGCCATTTTGGCGCCTTGAAGCTGCGGTGTGTCAGCAATCTGTGCCAACCCAGGCCGACGCCGAGGCTGCCGACGATCCAGTTCCCGATCAGAAGAGCTGCCAGGTTCTGCCAGCTAAACGTAAACAAAACAGGAATTGCGAGAACGTGGAACGAAGAAATTATTGCGACGTTTTTCCAGTTGATCGTTCGGCGGGCCCGCTGAAACGTTAGGACATTTTGCATTAAGAATTCCCTTTGATCGCTAATATAAGACATCAATAGAGTAACAGGTTGGCCGTGTGCCGAGTGTAATAGTTGGGTAAGACTTCACTATACTGCCGAAACTTTTGCTGGCGATTCTTGCCGTTTCGTATTAGAGTGTTTCCCGGTATCTATCCTTTTTCCGTGAGGAAAGTCCTATGAAAACATTGCGTATGCTCGTCGTTTTGTTGGTCACCGGCCTGTTAACGGCGGCGACAATCTCTGCACAGCCATCACGATCCGGTGCATCGAAAATAACTCCCGAAGAGAAGATCCGTGGCTACTGGAAAAGCACAGAAGCCTTGATTGAATTCAAGGCCGGAAGCAAGATGACTATCGATGGTGCTGAGTATGATTATGCGATCGTCGGGCCGACCATCGTTGTAAGCAACAACGAGGGCGAAATGGAATTTCCGTATAAGCTCGTTGGCGAGGAGTTGACCGTTTGGGTCGAAATGCGAAAGGTAACCTACACGCGACTGACAGCAGACGAGATCAAGCAGGTCGAAGCGGCGAAACGATCGAATGCCGGACCCGCAACCGGCAATCGTACCGCGGCCGGCGGCGGAGTTGTGCAGGACCTCGTCGGCAAATGGTGCTATCAGGCGAATGTTCAGGCCCAGGGCGGCGGCCGTCAATCAGACATTTGCTTTACTTTAAAAACTGACGGAACTTATGAGTATTATGGCGAAACAAGCAACTCGAATGTTTACGGTGGGTCGAATTCTCAAAGTTCCGACTTTGGCCGTTGGAGCGCAACGCAATCGTCGTTGACGGCGCGTTCGAACACGGGAAAAACGACGACATATACACTCGAACGCCGCAACCACCCCAAAACCGGCGACCCGATGCTGATCGTTGACGGTGACGCGTTCGTTACGTTTTATAAAAAGCGGCCGTGGTAATGCGTGTCTTTCGGTTAAACAAAAGCCTGCTTCCGGTCGAGGCAGGCTTTTTAGTTTTGGTTATTTGAGGATCGCGTCCGACCTGTACTTTACAATTCGCGTGATCAGCTCGTAATCGATAGGCCTATCAAGGGGAAACTGCACTGTGCCTTTCCCGCCCTTGTAAGCGGCCAACTCTTCCTGGAATTCCTTCGCATCACGCGGTGCCGGGTACACGCTGACATGCTTGGCAAATCCCGCGAAATAGATCAGCACCTTGCCGTCGAGCTTATACGTCGGTATTTGGTATCTGATCGATTCCACCGCCTTCGGCGCCGCTTTGTGGATTGTCGAACGGATCTTCGTTAATACCTTTTGAACATCTGGCGGAAAGCCTGAAATGTATTCGTCGATGTTCCCAGCCGCAGTTCCCATAGCGATTCGAGACTCAATACAACGACTTTAGACCAGCTGCCGTTTGCGGAGTCGGTACGAAACAATATACCGTCGAATGCGATTCGGCAAATCCCGATATGCGCCCATCTCTTGTTCCGGCAATTTTGTGGACAGATCTACCATTTGTGCCAGCCTGTGCCGTGCCCTGCGCTTTGGCCCGGCTTCACTCCACGACCGAGGACGGTACCCTTCGGCCCCGGCACCCACTTCACCTTATTCAGGTCTGCAGCGATGGACGGGTCCTTTCTTACGATCTCGTTTACAAGCTTCTCGGCCGCCTTATCGACAGCGTCTTGCGACGCTTTGCTACCGGCTGCGCGTGCACCGCCGCGAACAACCGCGCCGACGCCCGTCACAGTGAGCCCGATCTCGGCAATCTCGCCTGCGGTTTTCATTACTCGTAAAGCGGTGATAGCGCGGGCCGCGCCTCGGCTGGACTTGTCTGCATATTCGGCTACAAGCTTTGCACAGTTGCGGGTGACGATCGCCGCGACCACAAGATATGCCTGTGAAGCTGATAGGTTGCCGCCGACGTTCAGCTTGGCCGCCTGGAGGACGAGTTTGTGAGCATGGTCCCAGATCGACCGGTCAGGAAGGTCTGCACCGCCCAAAAGATCAGAAATCTCCGCCACGCCGATGAACGCGTCCCTCTTCCGCTTGATCAGACGGTCATGCTCCGACAAACCGGCGTCGATCTCGTGCCTTAGGCGGCTGATCTCTCTTTCAAGGGTCTTCTGAGCATCTCCGCGATGTACATTCGTATAATAACCGGCCCCGATCGCCGTCGTCGCAAGCAGGGCTTCGCGGTCCAAGCGGCCGTCTTTTGTCGGGATCGCGTCGCCGTTTGCCCCGAGCGACAGCCAAACCTCGAACTTTCGCGGGTCCTTTGTCCATTTGCCCGCCTCGCCCGGCACACGCACGAGCGGCTGGTTTATCCGCAGCCAAACACCCTTATCGGCGAGCGCGGCCCGAACGCGGGCGAGGTATGCGGTTTCGTCCGGATTGTCCGTCCGCGGCAGGAAAGCATCAGGAGTAACAATTGTCTTGTGATCGAGTCGAATTCGGTAGTCGTTTTCCGTGATATGAACCGCCGAATTCGCTAGGCGATATGCCTGATCGACAATTTTTTCGTCGCGCATCACGAGATCTCCAGCCTGTGCCCGCACAGACTTTCTATACATCTCGTCCGCGCGCCGCTTGATCTCAGGATTGACCACCGCGGCATCAAGCACCTTTTGAACCTGCGCCACCTGCGCCGGCGTCATCTGCTTAAAAACGAACGGCAGGCTCGAATTGAGCAGCAGCTTTGCGTCCGCAGCGTTCATCGCAATGGCTTTTTGTCGAATGTTGGACATGTGTTCCCTCCTCCATCGGTCCGGTCTCGATCTCGCCTTTAAATGTCAGGACGCTTGCCCTATACCGGTTTTGCCGAAAGGCCGCTGTTCGAAAAGACCGCCTATTTTAGTAAGACGGTATCGGCGCCGATCTGCGGACATTGAAATGGGAGATACCGGAGTGACGTGTCGGGCCTGCAGGGGGAAAATGCGTTCGCATCGGGTGGTTTGCGAATGTTTAAGGGTATATCGGAAGAACGCAGCGGAGGGAAGACGTTCCAACAGGCTCGACCAAGAGCTTGAACGACGGACAAGTTCGCGACGGTTTCGAAGATTTGAGATTCTGATTTTTTAGGTGATCCTAATGTCCAGATACGATCGCTTTAGCAGTGTAGCTATCTGAGCGAATCTCTTCACCTTGGTAATATTCCCAAACAGTGAATTGCCCGCCAATTGAGCTTGGAGTTCGGGAGCCAAAGAAAAGATCGGCCTGGAGCCCGTCGGCCTTTCCAAACATTCGGAATGACAGACGTTTGGGGTCTGATCGAGTAATATCAACGTCCGTCCAGAGAGCGGCCTTTTCCAGATTGGGGCCTTCCAATCCGGTCAGAATACCATCTGATCTCCAAATTGCGTTGCCAAACGAGTAAATACCATCAACCAAGGTCACATCACGATACCCGTAGAAATCATGAGCGAGTGCGTATTCTCTGGAGTCGAGCGCCTTGACTGTGAATCCCTTCGCGAAATAGATTGCCCCATCTGTGTTCACTAGTAACCGAATCGTGAGATTTCCGTTCGAAGGAGCTACACCAAAAACCTTGCCATCGAATTTTGGATTTGCAGGGTCGAATAACCGATCTGACCGATCGATTACCTTAAACCCCTTCTCAGTCCAGTGGCCCGTGATACTAAGTTCAACGATCTCTGTTCTTACCGTTTGAGCAGCGAAAGCACTGATCGCCACAAACATACAAAGCCGTGCAACATCGGTGAGAATACGTCTGAAAGACATGGAATTCAACAGACTACTGCGCAACATGGTTCACTCCCTTTACTATTAAATTTATCGCAGAACGTTACACCGATAGACAACTCCAATGTGAGGCTGTTCCAAATCAATCCGCAAACGCCACGCTTAGCTGTTTGAGCTTCAAAGAATCGGATCGGTCGAGAGTATCCGTGTCATCGCGGTCGATGTAGTTGTAGAGGATATCCCGTTGCTGCGGGCGGAAGCCGGCTTCGCGAATCTGGTAGCGGAGGTCGCGTTCGTTCGCTTCGTTGTTGGCACCGGCGGCGGAGACGACATTTTCCTCGATCATGATTGAGCCCATATCGTCAGCGCCGAAACGCAAGGCGGCCTGCCCAAGGCGAATGCCCTGTGTCAGCCACGACGCCTGGATGTGCTGGATGTTATCGAGAAAAAGCCGCGAGACCGAAAGCATCTTTAGGTAGTCGATACCGGTCGGTTCTTCGGTGATCTTTCGGCCAAGGGCCGTATTCTCTCGTTGAAAGGTCCACGGAATGAACGCCGTGAATTCGCCGTAATTGGGATCGACAGCTTTATTCGCCAGCGCTTTGTCCTGCACCTGCCGGACGCGCTCAAGGTGGCGGACGCGATGCTCGATGCGGTCGCCGATGCCGAACATCATCGTGGCAGTCGAGATCAGCCCGACCTTGTGCACGGCCCGCATCACGTCCAACCATTCCTGCGTATTGCACTTCGTCGAAACCCGCTTCCTCACCTCATCGTCGAGTATTTCGCCGCCGCCGCCCGGCATTGAATTCAGGCCCGAAGCCTTGAGCCGCTGCAGTATCGTGACGTAATCAAGGCCTGAGATCAGATGAATGTTATGTATCTCCGGCGGCGAAAAGCAGTGCAGTTGAAAGTTCGGATATTTCGCGTGGAGCGTGGAAAGCAGTTCCTCGTACCACTCGATATTGAAATCAGGATGGAGGCCACCCTGCATCAACACGCCCGTCCCGCCGAGCTGGATCGTTTCGTCTATGCGCTTGCAGATCTCGTCGATCGAATGGACGTACGTATCCGGCTTCCCAGGCCGGCGGTAAAACGCGCAGAACGTGCATACGACGTTACAAACGTTGGTGTAATTGATATTGCGGTCGATGATGTAGGTAACGACCTCAGGATCGTTCTTTCGCTGCCGTATCTCATCGGCCGCAAGCCCGATCCTCACAAAATCGTTCGATTCGAGCAGAGCGGTGCAGTCCTCAGGCGTCAGCCGCTCGCCCGCCAAAGCCTTGTCTAATATCGGTTGGATTAAACTTCCCATCAGCTTCTACACCAAGATTCTATCAAAGCGACGCGTTCGGAATAAGTATAGACTTAGATGAAAAAACGGATAGGCCGCGGCCCGTCCTTTACACCTATCACTTTTCACTTATCATCTATTTCAAAGGATATGCCAAGAACGGTCAAAAGACAGAAGCTCAAAGCACAGTTTACCAATGCAGCGGAGCAGGGCGGCGGTTGGCATTTTCTTTTGATAGAACGCCCTGTCGTTGAAAAGTTCGGCTTTGAGGGAAACTCGCGCCGCGTAATGTGCACCATCAAAGGCGGCGAACCTTTCCCGTGTGCGCTGATGCCGTGGGGCGACATCTTTTACATAATGGTCAACAAACAGCGGCGGACCGAGCTCGGCCTTGAGGCCGGGCAGACGGTCGAAATTGTGCTTGAAAAAGACGAAAGCAAGTACGGAATGCCGATGCCTGAAGAACTTCAGGAAGTTTTGAACCAGGACCCGGACGGCGAAAAGATGTTCGAAAAACTCACGCCCGGAAAGAAACGCTCGATGATGTATTTCATCGGCAAGATCAACGACGTCGACAAACGAATTCACACCGCACTCATCTTCATTGAACACATCAAAAAGAACGACGGCAAGATCATCTACGAACAGCTCACCCAGGAATTAAAGCGTCCGGTTTTTTGATATTCTGGCAAAATCCCTTGCCATTTTGGGTCGTTAAAACTGACCCCGCAATTCGGTCGAGTGTTATTTCAGCGGCAATGAACACGAATCACGTCCAGAAAGATTTTGTCCGCAAACCGACAGCTATATGTTAAAATCCCTTGCCAAACACCATGTCGGCGCTTGACCTTACACATCGCAATCTCGAGGTCGATGCCCTCCGGACGTTTGCCCTCGTCGGTATCTGCGTCGTGAACATCCCGTTCATGGGTATGCTTTTGCCTGACGTCCTGGCAACCCCCGATAACGTATTCGACCAGGCAGCAATGTTCACCGTTGCCGCTCTCTTTCAAGGAAAGTTCTTTCTGCTCTTTTCCTTCATTTTTGGCTGGGGCGTCGCCGTTCAGCAGTTCTCAGCCGATCGCTCCGGAGCATCGTTCGCATCGCGCTACTTTCGCCGAATGGCGGGCTTGGCGCTCATCGGCATCGCGCATGCCGTGCTGGTCTTCGCCGGCGACATCCTCATTCTTTACGCGATACTCGGCTCTGCGATCTTCATGTTGCGAGGTGCCGCACCTAAAACACTGGTAAGGATCGCCGCCGCATGTATCCCGCTTGCCGCAGCTTCAATGGCATTGATCGCTTTAGCGGTAAGCGATGCCGCCGCCATGGCCGAGGCCGCAGACCTCGGCGGCTCGTTTTGGGAGACTACTGCCGCACGGGCGTCGTCCTTACCCGGAACCCTTGCTTTCGTTTTTCTGTTTAACGGCCCGCTCGCCTTCGGCGCATTCGCCCTCGGTCTTGCCGCCGCAAAGTCGGGGTTCTTTGAAAAGGATAATGACCTGTTCGAACGCTTGTCCGCTTCCGTGCCCTTGCTCGCAGTGGCGGGTATCTTGCTCAACCTGATCTACGCTGCTCAGTTTGTAGGCTATCTTTTTCCGAAAGGGACCGGAGCGGCGATGGCGGTTTCCACTTTGCTCTCTATCGGGGCACCTAGTCTTTCCGCTGTATATCTGGTGTGGATAGTCCGCCTTGTTCGCAGGCTGGAACTGGCCCCGCGTTGGCTGGCGGCCGGTCGAAATTCGCTTTCAACCTACGTAACCCAGGGCGTTTTTGCCGGGTTTGTATTCGGCGGCTACGGCCTCGGGCTTTTTGGAGCGATTGGCCAAGCAGGGTTGCTGCTCATTGCGCTCGTGATCTCGTTCGTAACCGCCGTGATCGCCTCTGCCTTCTACGCCAGTTCCGGGCGCGGCCCGCTCGAGGGTCTATTGCGTCTGATTACCAAAGGCAGCCAACAAGCCTAAACTGCTTCTAAACGCTCCTCTACTTAAACAAATTTCAACGGAACATACTCGTCGATTAGTCCCAGCTTTTCCGCCAGCTCGAAATATAGCCGCATCCCCGCGTCCATTGATTCGTCCATCGAGTAAGAGATGTTGACGGTCAGATATTCTTTCAGCTCTTCTTTGCTCAACGTTAATTCACCCGCGTAGTTCGCCGCGATCTGTTCCAGATGATCTAGTCCCTCGGCAGCTGCCGCAGCAAAATCGATATCGATCCGATCCTTCCGCGTCATCCACATCGCAAAAACTAACCCGAGGCCTGTGTACTTATTCCAAAGTTCGGCAAGATCATACGATTTTAGACCTGAGATGTGGGATTTGGGATTTAAGAACCCGGTCGCTATTGCACCCGGTACTGCCAGATTCGGATTCCGCGTTCCGCGTTCCGCGACCGCCAGGGCTGGGTCACCGATCAGCAATGCAGCGTCCGAGCCGGCTAGCATCGTATCGATATCAGGGTTCGCATCGCGCCATTCTGGTTCGAAGCCGAGGAATTCGCGAAAGATGATCTTCGTTAGAACAACCGAGGTCCGCGAAGAGACATCGAGCGCCACCGATCGAACGTCCGTCAGATCTCCACCCTTCGTCACCAGGCATACGCTCCTGACGCGTTTTCTGGCACCCACACACACATCGGGGACGACACGTATATCATCAATGACTTGTGAGGTGATAACCGGCACGAGGGCCGCATCGACACGGCCCTGCTCGAGTAGTTCGGCGGACCGCGACGGCGCGTTGTCGAGTATCAGCTCGACCTTGCCGTGATTTGACCCGTAAAGAAAGCTCCATATCAGCGGCGCCGTGTTGGAGTAGCTTGAGGCAGCCAGTCGCGGAGTTTGCGTGTTCATACGCGCCGATCCTTCAGGCCAGGATATCCTGAAGTTCGGGGTTAGATTCGATCACTTTTCTGGCATAAGGGCACAGCGGCTTTATCTTCAGGCCGTTTTTTCGAGCAAATCCGACGGCCGTCTCTACCAGCTTGCCACCGACGCCCTGGCCGGCAAACTTCTCACCTACCTCGGTGTGATCGATCACCATCGTGTTCGGCCCATTCCGCATATAAGAAAGCTCGGCGAGCCACTCGCCGTCCTCATCGATAAAAAACGCCCCTTTCCGCCCATGCTCTTCATGTTGGATATCCATAACTTACAGCGTACAAGCAATTTGGCGACAAGCGCAAACCTTGAGAACTTCGCGATATTTAGATATCCTTCAGCAGCTATGGCTCGTGCTGGGTTTCTCACTGTTTTGATCGCGATCATATCGAAATTTACGCTGCCCAAATGAAGATCTTCGACGTAACGGTATCGGTCAGCGAAAAGGTACCGATCTATAGCGGTGACCCGTCGGTCGTCGTATCGTCGTTCATGGCGATCGAACGCGGCGACGCGGCCAACGTCTCCGAGATCCGCCTCGGTGTCCACACCGCGACCCACGTTGACGCACCAAATCATTTCATCGACGGCACGAAACACGTTCACGAACTTGACCCGTACAAGCTGATCGGCCCGTGCCGTGTGATCGAGATCGACAAATCAATTGTTGCCATCGAGCCCGAACATGTTGGCGATATTAGCGGCGTGAAACGCGTGCTTTTCAAATCACGAAACTCAGCGTTTTGGTCGGAGCCGGAGACCGGATTTCGGGCAGACTTCACCTACATCACTCTGGATACGGCGAAAATGCTGGTCCAACATGGCGTCGTGCTGGTCGGCATCGATTACCTCTCGATCGAGAAAAGCGGGTCGCCCGGCCATCCGGTCCACATCGCCCTGCTTGAAAAAGAGGTCGTCATCGTCGAAGGACTCGACCTTCGCGAAGTCGAGCCCGGCGATTACGAGATCATCTGCCTGCCGCTCAAATACGAAGGCGCCAGCGGCGACGGCGCCCCGGCAAGAACGTTTCTTCGGGAGGTTTGATCTGACTTGGTGCTCTCTGTGTCTTCCCTCTGTGCCCTCTGTGTTGAAAGAACCTCAACACAAAGGTCACCAAGAGCAGACACAAAGTCCACTAAGGGAATAGATTATCGCCGTTCCCGACTTTCAACTGCGCAAGTGAGCATCGTCAACGACAAACAATACCGCGAACGCGTTTACACCCTTGTCCGGCAGATTCCGCCGGGCAAGGTGATGACTTACGGCCAGATCGCCGGGATCCTCGGCGAAGGCTACACCGCCCGCACGGTCGGCTACGTGATGCACGGAGCGGACGACGATGTGCCCTGGCAGCGTGTGATCAACGCTCAAGGCAAATGCTCCACCGGCCGCCTGACCATGCCGCTGAACCTGCAGCAGGAGATCCTCGAATCCGAAGGCATCGAATTTAAGCCCTCAGGAAAGTGCGACCTGCATAAATATCAGTGGTATCCGGAAGGCTACGAAGGTGAGAAAGACATCCACCCCAGCCTGCTTTCCTGAACTTGTGCTGGCATTCCCCGAAGGGGATAAATTCAATAGCGTCGGGTAACACCCGACGATTCGGACCACCGATAATCTAGGTCCCTGAACGGGACGCTCTATCACGCGGACCGTTGCTCCTTTCAGGGAGCGAATTCCTCCAAACCTTTGACCGTAGGGTTGCAGCCTACGCTACTAAATTTGTCCCATGCAGGGACAGGATCGGAGTGCGAAAACGATTGACATGCCTGTGTCGCATATGCAACACTATCCCGTCGAATAGATCGGCAGATCTTTGAAAATTGTGCCATTCGTCCTGCTGGAAAAAGTGTTTTGCATTTTTGACGGAATATTGGCTGCTGAAGGGGCTAACTCGTATAGTGTCAACCGTTTGCACGTTCGGTCCCTGCTCGGAACGCGGCCCGAACGTGCCCTGAACGCGAACCGGAGGCCAGAACGGCCAACCTGTTTATCTGCCCCACTTAAGCTTGTTCCGAAGCACATCGAAGTAATTCCGGTTCGGTGGCTGGACGATGTTAAAGGTAGTGCTGCTTTTGCGGATGAGGACGCGGTCGTTCGCCTCCATTTGATAGCCGATCTGGCCGTCGAGCGTAAGAACGACGCCTTCGTTCTCGTGAACGAGTTTCAATTCGATCTCGGCCGTGTCCGGGACGACGATCGGCCGGTTCGTCAGCGTGAACGGGCAAATGGGCGTGACAACGATCGCGTTCATCGACGGATACACGATCGGCCCGCCGGCTGAAAGATTGTAAGCCGTTGAGCCCGTTGGCGTTGCCACGATCAGCCCGTCCGCACGGAATGAGTTTACATACTGGCCGTTGAGAGAAACGTCGATTTCGATTATGCGGGCAAGCGCGGCCTTATTTATAACCACGTCGTTCAGGACGCGGCCGGCTCCGAGCAATTCGTCGTTTCGGAAATGCCCGACGCGAAGCATTACACGGCTGTCGATCTCATACTCGCCGGCCAATATGGATTCGAGCGCGGGGAACATCTCTTCGATACGAAATTCGGTGATATACCCGAGGCTGCCGTAGTTCACGCCCATGACCAGCACCTGCCGGTCGCCGATCAGTCGGGCTGTTGCGATCATCGTCCCATCGCCGCCAAGCACGATGATCAGGTCCGCATCGAATTTGCCGTCGGTTTCGCGATATTCCCGTCCCAAACCGCCCGGCCGTTCGGTTTCGACAAACGGCCCGTTGGCAACCTCGACGTCGCGTCCCTTTAACCAGTCAGATAGGTCATGGGCCGTTCGCAGGGCGTCCTCATTGTTTGGCTTAACCACGATGCCAACGGATCTTATAAGGGGATTGGACATATAACTCGGCCGGTCGTTCTAAATGATTGATAATCGGGGCCGAAAACGCAAGACCAAGCAGAATCGTGTTGAATTTTGGTATTGCACGCTCTTTGCCATTTTAATGTTTTATATTATTTGCGGCATGTCAGGCCGAATACCCAACATGCGGGCGACCGAACATACAGATATTGCATCGAAAAAGCATGGCTTGAACGGTTCCGGGCTCGTGTGCGAATGCAACCCGCAAATTGGATAGCTTTGACGATTCTGGTAAAGTTTAGGTTTAGCTATTTTGAGATCTTACTTGAATTGACCCAAATAAAAAGATGTTAAAGTTTTTCACCCGACTGGAAAAGACGCGAAATTTCGTTCTCCTTACGATCGCAGCCGTGATGGTGCTGAGCCTTGTGCTTTTTTACAAGCCGAGCGATCCGGCCCTTGGCGCGGGCTTGATCAACAGCGAGGAAACTGCCGCCCGGGTAGCGGGCGATTATATCACCGTCGGCGAACTCGCACGCCAGAAGCAGATAATGAACCAGCGGCAGCCGGGCTCGGCAATGCGTGCAAAGGAACTTGTTAACAACGCTATCAGCTCGCGGATCGCCCGGTTTGAGGCTGAAAGGCTTGGCCTACGGGCGTCCGACGCCGAAGTTGCGGCGGCTATCCGACGGGATATGACGCCGACCGACGGCAAGCCGTTCGATCAAGCGAACTACGAAGCAATGATCATCGAAGAGCAGGGAAGCATTGCGGCGTTCGAAGAAAAGGTGCGTGACGGCCTGAGCGCGATGAAGCTGCGGTCATTTCTCACTTCGGGGCTAACTGTTTCCGAGGAAGAATTGCTCGAAGCCTTTAAGCGACGAAAGACCAAATTCGACCTCAAGTATGTTTCAGTAAACGCCAACGACCTTGCTCAGACGATCACTCCGACCGATCAGGAGCTGCGTGATTATTTCGAAAAGAACAAGTCGGCCTATTACATTGCCACCCCGCAGAAAAAGATCCGCTACATCTTTGTAAACACGGCAAAGATCGGTGAAAAGCTCACCCTTACCGATGCAGAGCTGCAGGAAGAATATGACAAGCTTCCGGCGGACAAGAAGATCGCAGGCGTTTACGGGCAGGAGATCGTGCTCCGCATCCCGACACCGGCACAGGATCAAGAGGTTTATCAAAAGGCATCCACTATCTATCAGGACCTGATCCAAAAGAGCCGCGTTGTCACCGAGACCGAGTTTGGAGACGTTGCGAAAGGTCGGTCCGAAAATCCCGCGACGGCCCGCAACGGCGGTCGATTGAGTGCACCGGTCCGCGAGAATCTGAATAACCCGACCGACCCGTATCAAAGGTTGATAAATATGCCTCCTAATTCGGTCACCGAACCCATCGGGTACGAAGGACGCTACTTTATCTTGCGGCGTGGCGAGGATGTTCCCAAGACGTTCGAAATGGCTAGAAAGGAGCTCGATGTCAGCCTTCGTAACCGGCGTGCTTACACGGTCGCTGCCGAACTGGCCGAAAAGATCTCGGGTGCCCTGAAGGAAAGCAAGGACGTCCAAACCACAGCGGCCCAGTTTGCAGCGGAAGCAAATATGGGCGTTGCCGAGATGGTGCGCGAGACGGCCTACGTTAAGCCGGGCGACGATGTTCCGAACATCGGCAACTCGCCGCAATTTGAGGAAGGCATCCTTCCACTGGAGAATCAAAACGACGTCGGTGCAAAGATCCCTATCCAGAACGGTTTTGCGGTACCGTTGCTCGTGGACAAGAAGGACCCAAGAGACTCGGAATTTGAAGAGGTGCGGGCTCAGGTCGTGGAATCGGTGAAGCTCGAAAAGGCGCGCGGCATGGTGCAGGATATAGCGAACCAGATCGCGGCCGGCGCGACCAGCCTTTCGGCCCTTGCGGGAGCGGCCGCCTCAAAGAACATGAACGTACTCGAAGCGAAAAGCTTTTCGCTGGGGTCGCCGCTCGGTACCGGCCCGACCGCCTCGACCAACAAGACGCTTGAAAATGCGATCTTTGGCATGAATGTCGGCGATGTCACGAAAACGCCGATCAGCGTCGGCGACAGCTTGATGATCGTCGGGGTGAGCAATCGCGAAGACGTCAAGATGGAAGAATTCGCCACCGAGCGCGACATGCTCCGGGACGATCTGCTCGACCGCAAGCGGGGCGAGGTCTTTATGGACTTTATGGCCGCGATCCGACGAAAGATGGAAAGCGAAGGAAGCATCGTGATCTATGAAGACGCCGTCGCAAAAATAGATGCAGACGGAGCTCCCGCCGACCTTCCCTTCGAATTTCCTACACAATAGGAAGTCCGATAGCGATCCTAAAGGGCTGCCGATCGAACGGCGGCCCTTATCATTTGCCTTTAAAGATGTCAGGCCCGTACGAATAATGAAGGTTGGCCAAAGAAATTGGCGGAGACCGGGTAAACCCCAGTTCTCCGCCAGACCTGAACTATTAACCTGTTTCAGGCTTTGCCAATTGCCTTCAAATAACGGGCTAACTCTTCACGAACCTTCGGGAAAAGGAAGAAGAGGCCGATCATATTCGGGAATACCATCGCCAAGATCATCGCATCAGAGAACGCCAACACCGAACCGAGCGAAGCTGCGGCACCGATGACGACGAAGATGCAGAAAAGAATCTTGAACGAGAGGTCCGATGCGGCGGACCTGCCGAAGAGGTATTTCCACGATTGAAGCCCGTAATACGACCAGGAGATCATGGTCGAGAAGGCGAACAGTACGATCGCGACCGTGAGAATTGCATTGAAGCCGGGCAGAACATCGTTATAAGCCCGAGCCGTTAGGTCGACACCGTTGACCGCCTGACCGTCGATCATGACATTCCGTGCCCCAGTCGCATCTACGACACCTCCGTACTGGAAGAAGTCTCCCTGCATGTTGAACAGCACGATGACGATCGCAGTCATGGTACAGATCACCACAGTGTCGATGAACGGTTCCAAAAGTGCGACTAGGCCCTCGCTAGCAGGATATTTTGTTCTAACTGCCGAGTGAGCTATAGCTGCCGATCCGGCACCGGCTTCATTCGAGAACGCGGCACGCCGGAAGCCCTGGATAATGACGCCCGCAATGCCGCCAACTCCCGCCTCCGGTGTGAACGCTCCGGAAATGATCATACCGATCGCAGCGGGCACCTCGGTAAAGTGGGCTAAGATTATGATCAGCGAGGCGATGACGTAAATGATCGCCATAAGCGGAACGAGCTTTTCGGTAACCTTCGCGATGCGTTTAATACCGCCGATGATGACGACCGCAACGAGGATGGCCATGATAAGGCCGATCACGGTTCGGGCAGCACCGCCGCTTCCGATCCCGAGCATGGTGGTTAGCTGCGACGTTGCCTGATTCGCCTGGAAAGCGTTGCCGCCACCGAAAGCCCCGCCGACGCAGAAGACCGCAAATACAACGGCGAGCACCTTGCCCAGCGGACCAAGTTTGATGTCGGCAAAACCGCGAGATAGGTAATACATCGGGCCGCCGTGAACAATGCCGTTCTTGTCAATGTCGCGATATTTCACACCCAGTGTACATTCGACGAATTTGGACGACATTCCGAGCAGGCCGGCGACGATCATCCAAAACGTCGCACCGGGCCCGCCGATCCCGATCGCAATGGCAACGCCCGCGATGTTACCTAAGCCGACCGTACCCGAAACCGCAGTTGCGAGGGCCTGAAAGTGGTTGACCTCGCCGTGTTGGCTTTCGTCCTTGATCGTGTCGGGAATATCGCCCTCGATAATGTTGACCTCCGCTTTCTCGACATGAGGTTCGGTGTGTGCCGGATCAGCCGCAAGCTCGATGTCGTCGTACTTGCCGCGAACAACCTGCAATGCCAAAGGGAACTTGCGAATATTGATGAAGCCAAAGACCACCGTGAAGAAGGTTGCTCCGATAATCAATAAATACAAGACGATCGGTAGGTTGAATGGCTCCGGCAATGGTGCCTGAAAGAAAACGATCGCTTCCCAGCCATCGGCATAGGGCTTGAATGCCGCGTCAATCCGCTGGTCGATTCCCTGTTCCTGAGCGAAAGACAAGATTGGAAGTACAAGGACAGCTAGAGCCGAGAACAAATATCTGGAGACTTTGTGATTCATTTTCACCTCAAAGAAACGATCGGATTTTAGAATGTCGTCTTAGGCAAAACGCCGGGAACAGGATCCTTGCTTGCGCTGGAGATACGTCGCAAAGCGTGCAAATGTTTTCCGACGTGCATTATACCCGATTTGAATAGCCTGTCTACCGCGTCTCGGCTATTATCATCGAATAGACTTATGAGCGATTCCCAAAATTTGGCGCCGCTTGGCGATATGCCCGCGGAGGATTTCAGGCGTTTCGGCTATCAGATCGTCGATTGGATCGCCGATTATTTCGAGCGTATAGAAGAGTTTCCGGTGCTTTCGCAGGTCGAACCGGATTGGCTCAAGAACGAATTGCCGTCCTCTCCTCCAAAATCCGGCGAAGACTTAGCCGCCGTTCTCGAAGATGTCGAGCGACTCATCCTGCCTGCGGTAACCCACTGGAACCACCCGAATTTTCACGGCCTGTTCTCTACCTCTACCAGTTCCGTTGGCGTTTTTGGCGAGATGTTTGCCGCCGCATTCGATATGAAGGCGATGCTCTGGCGGACATCGCCCGCCTCGGCCGAGCTTGAGGATGTTGTGCTGGACTGGCTGCGGCAAATGATGGGGCTCCCCGACCATTTAGAAGGCATCATCTACGACACGGCTTCGGTTTCGACGATGCACGCCATCGCCGCCGCCCGCGAACGAGCGGGCCTGAACATCCGCGACCAGGGAATGAGCGGCCGCATTGACTTGCCTCTGCTCCGTGTTTATTGCTCGGAACATGTTCATTCTTCGATAGATAAGGCCTGCATCACGCTCGGGTTGGGCACTCGCAGCTTAAGGAAGATCGAGTGCAACGACCGTTTTGAAATGATACCCGATCGCCTTGCCGAGGCAATCGAGGAAGACATCGAGGCAGGATCTCTTCCGATCTGCGTGATCCCGACGATCGGGACGACCTCGACGTCGAGCATCGATCCGGTTGATGCCGTCGCCGACATTTGCGAAAAACACGGGATATGGCTCCACGTTGATGCGGCGTATGCCGGCCCGGCGGCGATCCTGCCTGAAATGAGGGAGCATTTCCGCGGTTGGGAACGTGCGGACTCGATCGTGGTAAACCCGCACAAATGGCTATTTACGCCTTTCGATCTTTCGGTACTTTACTGCCGGGGTCTAGGCGAATTGAAAGAAGCGTTTTCACTGGTTGCCGAATACCTGAAAACGAGCGATGAGGCGGCCGTAAAAAACGGGATGGATTATGGGATACAGCTTGGCCGTCGCTTCCGAGCGCTGAAGCTGTGGTTCGTGGTTCGATACTTCGGCGTCACGGGCCTGCAGGCGCGCCTTCGCGAACATTGCCGGCTTGCAAGGCTCTTTGCCGACTGGGTCGAGGCGTCTCCCGATTTTGAGTTGATGGCCCCGGTCCCGTTTGCACTGGTTTGTTTCCGTGCATGTCCGGCCGGCGTCAGTGATCTAAACGCCCTCAACGAACAGATGATGAATGAGATCAATGCGTCCGGCCAGGCCTATCTTTCGCACACAAAGCTAAACGGCCTATTCACACTTCGTATGTCTGTGGGCAGTATTCGTGTGGAAGAACGACACTTGCATAAGGTTTGGGATCTTCTCAAAGTGTCAGCAGCCCGCAAGTAACTAAGGGCATGCGACGCGATTCATGCCTTAGTCAAATCTAGGCAAATCACCGTCCTGAATCGCTTTCTCTATGTCCTCTTCTGGCCGAAGAAATCGCGTACTGCCTTGCCGCAACCACGTCCTGCGGCGATGATTCTTGTTGTGTTATGGTAGGTTCTGGTGAGGTTCATTAAAGAGAGCGTTATCCGCGCGTCGCCTGAGCGGGTGTTTGCTTTTCACGAACTGCCCGACGCTTTCGAGCGGCTGGTGCCGCCTTGGGAAAACGTAAGGATCGTTCAGAGGGCAGACATCACTCAAGTCGGCTCGCAAGCCGTCATCGAGCAAAAGATTTTGGGTGTGTTTCCTTCGCGTTGGGTGGCTGAACATACCGCCTACGACCCACCACGAATGTTTGCAGACGTTCAGGTCTCGGGGCCGTTTCGAAGCTGGCGGCACCGGCATATTGTGAAACCGCATTCGGACGGGGCTGTTCTTCGCGACGAGATCGATTTTGAATTGCCGATACCACTGTTCGGGCGGCTTGCGGCGGCGGTCGCCGTCCAGCCAAAGCTCGAGAGAATGTTTGATTATCGCCACAAAGTGACGAAGGAATGGTGTGAGTCGAAAGCCCGGCCTAAGAAATGATCACGCACATTGTTTGTTGGAAATACCAGCCCGAAACAACGGCAGAACAAAAGGTAGAGCACATTGCACGACTGAGAGCCCTTCCGGCCCAGATCCCGGCGATCAGGAGCTTTTCCGTCGGGGCGGACATTGTTCGCCTTGAACGTTCGTTCGATTCCGGGATTGTGGCGACGTTCGCCGATCTCGAAGCATTAAATGAATACACCGATCATCCGCTGCATCAGGAGGTCGCCGCGCTTGGACAGGAAATAGCCGAGCATGCCGTTTCGGTCGATTTTGAATCTTAGACCGGATCAGAGGCCACGGCACGACGTGCCACGGTTGGCTGGAGGAAACAAGGCCGAATCGTGGCCCCTGAACCTAGTGCTTTGATGAAAAAGGTAGTCAAAAGGATACTGCTAATTCTTCTCGCCGTTTTATTGGCGGTGCAGGTGCCGTTCGTTTACAGGCGTTGGAAGATCGGCGAGCTTAGCCAAAAAGTGGCCGAGCTACAAAATCATATAGTCGAAGCCAAGAGTGCCAAGATCCAGGAACCCCCGCAATTCACCGAATACAAGGGCATAATTCACGCACATACCTCGCTTGGCGGGCACAGCACCGGCAGTTTTGAAGAGTTGATCGCGGCGGCCAATGCGAACGATCTCGATTTCGTGATCATGACCGAGCACTGGTCGGACACGATCGACACAGCCGCCTTGACCCTGAACGGCGTTTATGGAAAGACGTTGTTTATCGGAGGGAGCGAGATAGATACTGCAACCGCGCGCGACCGATTTCTGATGATTCCCGGCGGTTCTGAGGCTGCGGGTCTGCGACGTTCGCCGACTGATGCCGTGATCGAAAAGCTGCGGGCGGAAGAAAGGCTTTCGATAGTTACTTACCCGGAGCGGTTCGGATCATGGGATGCCGATTTTGACGGGATCGAGGTTTTCAGTGTCCACACGAACGGCAAGAGCATAAACCCTTTCACCGGTCTATTTGACGCGATCTGGTCCTTTCCGGCGTATCCGGAACTAACGCTGGCAACTTACTTTCGCCGGCCCGTGGACAACCTTCGCAAGTTTGACGAAGTGGCCGCCGCCAGGCCGATCTCGATGATAGCGGGAACTGATGCCCATTCGAATATCGGATTTCATATTCTTGGTGACGATGCCGGAAACAAGTTTCTGAACTTCAAGATCGACGATTACGCGACCGTATTCCGGCTCGTTCGCCAGCATATCTTGATCGAAATCGGTAAGCCTTTGACCCAACAGACTTTGCTGGAAGCTTTGAAAGGCGGACAGTCATTCATCGGCTTTGATGTTCTTGCAGACTCGACCGGTTTTCGGTTCGAGACAACCGATTTATTCATAGAAGGTTCGAAGCCCAACCATAAAGGAGCAGTCGTTAGGTCGCCGTTGCCTGCACGCATTGTCGTGCTTCGTGACGGCGAGAAATTTCTTGAACGTTCGAATGAATTGTTAGTAGAAATGGATCTTGGCGAGCCGGGAGCCTACCGCGTCGAGGTCTATCTCGACCAACTCGGGCCGCCGTTCGACCAAACCCCGTGGATATTGTCGAACCCGATCTATCTCGGGTTCGGACCCGGAGGCCGGGAACGCTGACCCAAAGAGTGGTTGATCCCGAATTTGCCGATCGTCGCAGGGTAATGCCTAAGAAGTAAAGCGGCTACTGGCAAACGAATACCCGCGTCGAAACATCAAAAAATGGCATAATTGAGAAGTTTAAGGGTTTCGTATATCAAATGAGACAATTTCACACTAAGTTATTCGGGCTAGTCTCCCTGATGTTGGTTCTCACCTCGGCAGCCGTCTCGCAGCAGGTGGTTCGCACACGTTTTGACGTCACGCATTATCAGATCGACGCCCAGCTCGTCCCGCTCGAAAACAGGTTAACAGCGACGACGGATGTAACTTTTGTGCCGGCTGAGGATACACGGTCAGTGTCGTTCGAGCTGAACGGTTCACTTAAACTGGAATCTATCACTCGCGTATCGGCAGCGACTCCCGCGGGAACCGCCACCGCGCAACCGTCAGCAAGGGTCAGAACTCCGGCCACACCAGTTGCGCAGCCCACCATCACTTTCGTTCAGGACCAGGTCGGAGTCTCGGACCTTGGCCCGAGCGTCAGGATAGATCTTGGCGAGAACATTCCTAAGGGAATACCTTACACGCTTCGTTTTAAATACAGCGGCATTCTGAACACACCCAGCGGCGGCCCCCTTCTGACAAAGCGTTTGGCATACGTAGGCGAGGACGAAGGTTATCTGATGTATGCTGCCCGGTGGTTTCCGTTCAACGATTATGCCGCCGACCTGGCCACGTCTGATATAGCGATAACGGCCCCAAATGGTGTGCAGGTTGTTGGCTTTAGCGACACTACGACTACGCCCGCCGCGGGTAAGCACCGTTTTACCCAGTCGAAGCCGGGCCTTGTCGGCAATATCGCCTATGGAAAATACGTGAACCGGCCGATGCGAATTGGTGAATACGACATCCAATTCTTCACCCGGCCGGGAAACGATACACTCACGATCAACTACGGCGAGATCCTCGGCAAAGCTTTGGGGAATTATACCCAGAGATTTGGTGTCCCCGATATGGGCAAGCGATATATCGTCGCTCAGATCGACGACGAAAGTCTCGAATTCTATTCTGCGCCCGGTATGTTATTCATTTCGAGCCGCCAGTTCGAACAGGCCCGGCCGATCACCGAAGAAAGGTTGCAGCGCGAGGCTGCCTATCAATGGTGGGGAATTACGGTTGCCTTAAAGTCGTTCGACGACGCATGGCTTTCTCAAGGATTGGCCGAATACAGCGCTTTTTCGCTTCGTGAGAGCACGGCGAACGCACCTCAGGCGGAACTTTTACGACGCGAACTTCTCGAAAAGGCCCTGACCTTTGAGCAAACTGCATCTCTTTTGCGGGCTCCGTCTAACCTCGATGACCAGTCTGTTGCGTATCAGCACATCATGTATGCAAAGGGAGCATTTGTTTTCAAGCTTCTTCGGGATACGCTCGGCAACGCCAAATTTGACCAGCTGTTGAGGACCTATCTTCAGGAGTATCGGGGGAAAAAGGTTTCAATCGATGAATTTGAGAGGTTTGCTTCCAGGGTCGCCGGCGAGAACCTTCGCTACTTTTTTGCAAGATGGGTCGAAGGCACCGGCGTGCCGGAGTTCACATCGGATTATATGATTCTAAGGACGCGCGCAGGTAAATTCGTGGCACGCGGCACTATCAAGCAGAACTACGACAATCTTCGCCTGCCTGTCGATATTCAGCTGCGTTCAGAAGGCGAAGGCGGTTCGAAGACGGTCACGGTAAACGTGGATGAAGCGTCTGCCGATTTTAATATTGAATCTGATGGAAGACCGCTTGCCGTCATCGTGGATCCGACCTTCAAGTTGCTGCGGATCTCGCCCGACCTGCGAGTGTCGTCCATCGCTCGGCGGGGTATTGAGCAGTTCAAGGAAGGGAATTATGTGGAAGCGCAGGCACAATTCGAAGCAGCGTTAAAGCTGGACCGCTCGAATTCCTGGATCTACTATCACCTCGGCCTTCTCTTTCTCGAGCAAAGGAATTATGACCTGGCAGTCGACAACTTCAAGGCCTCAATAGGCGGAGATCTTAACCCGCCATGGCTCGAGGTCTGGTCGAACATCAAGATGGGCAATGCTTACGACGCAAAAGGCGACCGGGCCCGGGCCGTTTCGGCCTATGGCCGCGCCGAGGGCCTCGGCGACAATTACGACAATGCCCAGGACGCCATCAAGAAGTATCAGGCAACACCCTACGACCCGCGTGATATTCGAAGTGCTGTGCTGAGGTAGCCGAAGATTAAATATACAGCGGGGCCGATCGCGGCCCCGCTTTCCATTTTCCCATTGTCCGGTAACCGGATCAGAACCGGAACTTGGCTCGAAACTGGCCGACACGCGGCCCGCCGAGCGACTGAGTTATAACGCCGAAGTCCGCGCCGTCCTGTAGATCGTTGTTCGGGTTTGCAAGGTTTACCCTGTTAAATACATTGAACAAGTCAAAGCCCAACTCGAAACTCATCCGTTCGTTTATCCTGGTGCTCTTTGCAAAGCTGAGGTCGAATCTGCTTTGTATCGGGCCACGGAAGGTGTTCCGGCCAAGGTTGCCGAACAAACCGAATGCTGATGAAAAGCATGAACTGTTTATCACATTCAGATTCCTCGTACTTGCCGCTGAGACGGCCTCGGATGCGGTGCAGTTTATGTTAGGGCGCCCGAATCCCAGTCGAAGTAGCCCCCCGGCCCCTCGAGTAACGCTTGAGAACTGAGACACGTTCGCGATCTCAGGTTCGGATGCGAAAACTGTAAAAGGCGTTCCGGACTGTGCTTGAAGGAACCCGGATATCGACCATCCCTTGGCAAATGCATTGTTTGAACGCCCGGCAGCGATGTCCCAAACGAAATTTGTCGTAAAGCGGTGTGTTCTGTCGAAGTCGGATGGTCCGCGATTGTTATCGAGGTCGAAGGAACTGCCCTGGGCAATAAATCCAACGTTCGGAACATCTGGCTTGCCACCGCCCGCCGTGCTGCCAGGGTCTGACGACATTATGTCGATCGATTTTGAGTAGGTGTACGCGACGTTGAACTGCAGCCCTTTCGAAAGTCGCTTCGTAAGGCCAAACTGCCCGCTGTGATAATCTGAATACCCCTTTGACTCAAGCAAGAGAGCCTCCGGCACATTGAACCCGAGGATCGGGACCCTAGCCTCAAAGCCGATCACGGTACCGCTGGCGTTCGCCAGATTAAGATCGACCTGTCCGGTCGCCGTGTTGAGAAAACCGAAGGCCCGGCCAAGCCCTCGTGCCCGTGCGGTCGAACCGCTATTGAGCGGCCCGTTCGGAGCACCAGCGGCCACATAGGCCTGATTGAACCGTTCATAAATGTGATCCGGATTGTTCGGATCGTTCATGTCGAATCCCTGGTTCAACGCGCGTGCGATAAGGAGGTTTTTGCCTTTGGTCCCGACGTACCGAGCCTCGAACATCAAGTCCCTCATAAGCTCATATTGAAAACCGACGTTCCACTGATGCACATAGGGTGTTCGGAGATTACGGTCGACCGCCCGAAACTCGAATGTCTCGGCGATATTGCCGCGAATACAATTTGCACCGGTGGATGGAACGCATCCGGTGCCCTGCGGCGTACCGCGAGAGTCCACGAATACGGGTGTGTTGTCGCGGATCTGATAGTTTCCATTTGCGCCGCTGGCCCGTACGATGCGAAATGGCAGCCATGAGCTAAGTGGAATGTTTGTCGGAACTCCCGAGAATGCGGTAGCGATTGGAACGTTTCCGCTTGGTACCGTGATCTCGACCTCTCGCAGATGCGGGTAGTTCGAGAAGATCGTGTTAATGAACGCTGCCGATGGCCGGTCATAGAAAAGCCCGTAACCGCCGCGGATCACGAATTTATTAGTGGCCGCAAATGCAAAGCCGATCCTCGGAGCGAAGTTGTTAAGGTCCTGGCCCTTAAGAGTATGTTTGTTGTCTGCCTTTTGGGTCGCATTGATCGCTCCATCGACCACGGGATTTCCGGTCAGCTTTGCGTTGCTCGGGACAAGGAAACCCGGCGCGGGATTGTCACAGAGTGTGTTGGTCCCGCCGGACTGTGTGAAGCACGGCAGCCAGGGCTCGAGGTCAAAGTTGCCCATATAGCCGTTTTTCTCTGTCGGCCACATAAACAGTTCGTAACGAAGGCCAAAGTTCATCGTGAGCTTTCGATTCACCTTCCAGTCGGTTGCCAGATAGAGTCCGACGTCTTGAAAGCGGAATTCTTTGAACGTAATGCCATACTGAGTGTCCGCCTCCGTTGCGTTGCCCGTGAGAAGCTGAGTGAACGAGTCAAATTTTTCAAACTCGGTGGCTTGCTCCTCGGGCAGATCGCTGTCGTATTGGTGACTCTTATATTCGCCGCCGAATTTTAAGGTAAAACTTCCTTTTGTCCAGGTAACGTTGTCACCGATGCTGTAAGTGACCTGTTTGCGTGTGTTGAAGGAATCATTCGGTCCGCCAAACGAGAAATTGGCTAAATTATTACGTCCGATGTAATGACCCAGACGGGTCGTCGCCGAGCTTGAATCGAACGTAGAAGCAGGGTTGAAAACGCCGATGGCCTCGTTGCTCATCTCCGGGGTAAGGAACGGATCGTCAAGCCGTCTTGTATTATTCAGGTAGAAAAATCCGAAGCGAACTTCGTTCACCAGATTAGGTGTGAAGATATGTGTGTCGCCGATCGAGAGCGTGCGGTTGCGGTCTGCTCGGCGGAGTGTGAATGGTGACGCAAGGCTGCTCGGATCGGGGAAGGGATCGAGGCCCGGGAAATTTGAGAAAAAGAACGTTCCGCTGAGCGAATTCTTACTCGAAAGCTGGCCGTCGATTCTGGCCGTGAACTGATTTTGCCGAAACTCAGCAGGAACAACGTCGATCACCTCGACCAGCGGATTGTTGCGCTGCAAGGTTCGACTGGAAACATTTGGGAAATTTCCGAACTGATAGCTTCCGGTGCCCGTCTGATCGACGATTCCGAGAGCACTGAAATTCGAGATCGTCGGAAGCACGAAATTCCCGGTGACCGGATTTCTCAGATTAAAGATATTGAATGCTACCGTGCTTATATCGGACGCCGTCAGACAGTTTGCTCCAGCGCAGCCGTTGAATTGGTTAAAAGCCGCCGCAATCGCTTCCCTGGATCGATTCTCGCCGAGTACGCTTAACGCCTGCGGAAGGACAGTTCGCGTTCGCGCGGTTGGGACGAGGCCCGTCTTCGCATCGGTAAACTGATAGCCGCCAAAAAAGAAAAACTTGTCCTTTACGATCGGGCCACCCACCGTAAACCCAGTTTCGATACGGTCTGCCCGAGGCTTTTCTTCACCAGCCTTGTCAAGGAAGAACTCGTTCGCGTTGAATGCCTTATGCTGCTGGTAATAGTATGCAGATCCATTGAACTGGTTCCCCCCCGACTTTGTAATTAGCTGAAAATTCCCACCGCCGCTTCGGCCAGTGGAGGCGTCGTAAAGCGAGGTCTGGAGCTTTACTTCCTGCAGGGTTTCAGGTGCCGGCGAAATATTGTCGGTCAACGACCCCTCGTTACTGGTTATGTTCGTTGCATCGATACCGTTAAAGAAAAGGCTGGTTGACGTCGTCCGTGTTCCATTTACCGATGGCGATATGTTCCCTGCGCTAGCAACACCGACCGGCGAAAGTTCTGATGAAACACCGGCCTCCGAAGAAAGCAGCCCGGTAAAGCTGCGCACCGAGGTCGGCGTTCGGATAAGTTGTTCGCCGGTGATCTGTCGAGAGGTCGCCGCACTCTCGCTTTGCACAAGCGGTTGGTCGGCCGTTACGTCGACAAATACATCGGTTGTTCCGACCTCTAATGTAACGTCAACTGTTCTGGTGACAAGGGCTTCAACGTCGGTCGGCTGGCTTTTCCCTTTTTTGAACCCGTCCTTTTCGTAAGAAACGGCGTACGTGCCGACCGGCAAAAGAGTTAGGGACCAGCGTCCGTCATCGTTGGTAACTGCGGTACGGGACAGGTTTGTGCCGACGTTCCGAACCGTCACGGTCGCTCCTTGTATGACGGCTTCGTTTTGGTCGCGGACGCTTCCGGCAAGTCCGCCTGTTGTTTGCGCAAAGGCAGACGGGGCAGCCGCGAGAACAAAGATCGCGGCCAGGAATTTTGTGATAAATTTGGTACTCATCGTTGCTCCTAGAGTTTTGCTCTTAATAAGAAATAGTGTTTCGGCAGCCCTGCCCCAGTGGGACCTCGTGGACCGCCTTTGATTCGAAAAGATTAAAATGTCGTGATAGCAAAACCGAGAATATGCCCGGCAGGTTAACGGCGTGTGAAAGTGAGGTTAAATAAATGTGAAGAAATCTGGTTGGTGAACGTCAGCGGATGAGGCTTGCGGCGGCGGCCTCGCCGGTCTCGACGGCGCCTTCCATAAAGCCCTGCCAATCGGCGATATGCTCGCCTGCAAACAGTACCTTCAGATGCGGGCGGGCAAGGACGGGACGCAGGCCGAACCACTGCCCCGGGCGATAGATCGCATAGGCTCCGTTCGTATATTCGTCCCGCTGCCACGCATAGGAAACGATCCCGCGCGAAAGGTTCGGTGCGGACCAGCTAAAATCGATCAGATCTCGGGTAACGACTGACTGCCGCCGCGAATCGTCCTGCGAGGCAAGAACATCCGCCTTATCGCCGATGGCATAGGCGGTCAGGATTCCCTGTTTTCCAGGCTGGCCCTGGGTGCTGTGGAAGTAGTAATGCGAGGTGGTATCCGTCACCATGGAAAAATCTTCGGTTTTCCAGAACCGCTCATCAAATAGGACGCTATTCTTCGAGATACGCGAATAACCCAGCTTTTCGGCAGCCGCACTCTGCGCCGCAGGAAGCGGCGGGTCGAACTTGATCTTACGAAGGCTTGAGACCGGCGCAGTGCATATGCATGCATCCGCGACGAACTCCTCCTTCCCCACCTTCACCGTGACGATACCGCGCCGCTGAACTACCTCACTAACGCGCTTGCCGAACTTTATGTTTTCGGAACCGATGCGAAGAGCAAGTTCCTGTACGAGCCGCGAATTCCCCCCGGTCATCTTGTAATCCATTTCGTTGTTGGGGCTAGATTCGGCATATTCGGCGAGGGCCGCAAAGGCGGAGACACTCCGGATCGACTCGCCGAAATCGGTGCTGTCCATAAGGTCGCGAACGATCAGGTCGTCGCGTGAGAATCCGATATTTTCAAGATGGGTCCACCAGTCGATCCGGTCAAGATTTGTACGCTGAAGCGTGGTGAGCTTTTCGTAGCCGGCGATCATTTCAGTCCAGGCTTTTTTTGCGGCCTCGGTAAATCCCCATTCACCTGGTGCCGATACCTTACCGTTCCTCAGTAAGCTGTCGTCAAACTGGTGTTTCTGGAGCGGGATCTTGAATTCGCCGCAAAGTGCATGCATCCGTTCGTGGCTCTCTCCCACCCACTCGGCACCAAGCTCGCAGATCAGCTCAGTGTCTTTGAAATTATGCGAGAAAACACGCCCGCCCGGACGGACGCGCCCTTCCAGAACCGTCACTTCCCAACCGGCATTCTTGAGCTTGTGCGCCGCCGCCAGCCCCGCAAGCCCGGAGCCAATGATGACGCATCTTTTTGGCTTTCTTTGCGTGAATACGGCAGGCGCAAGCGCCAGGCCGGCGGCCGCCGAACCGAAAGCTTTAAGAAAGGCTCGCCGGCTGGGCGCGTCCGGCCCCGCTGAGATCGAAATATCGCTGGTGATGACGCTCTTATTCAATGATTTTGAAATGCATTGCCCATTCGAATGGACCTGAAAAACATTCCTAAATAACAGTGGTTATGATCTCCCGGATGCTTCGATGCAATTCCCGGTCGTCTGTGATCGGCGAACAGATCGCAACCTCAGCAGCATCGACCGGTGAAATTCCTTTCGATATTAACTGAGCGGCATAGATCAGCAGCCTTGTCGAAACCCCTTCTTCCAAGCCGTGCCCCCGAAGATTTCGCACTTTCTGCCCGATATTTACTAGGTCGGTCGCGGTGCTCTTATCGATCCCGCCCTCTTTAGCAACGATTTCGGCTTCCTGCTCGGCATCCGGATAATCAAATTCGAGTGCAACAAAGCGCTGTCGGGTCGATTGTTTGAGGTCTTTGAGGATCGATTGATAACCCGGATTGTACGAAACGACCAGCATGAATTCGGGCGGGGCTTCGATAACCGTGCCGCGTTTTTCGATCGGAAGACGGCGGCGGTCATCGGTCAGCGGATGGATTATCACGACGGTATCCTTCCTGGCTTCGACAACCTCGTCGAGATAGCAGATGCCGCCGGCCCGGACTGCCGCGGTAAGCGGCCCGTCGTGCCAGACCGTCTCATTACCTTCAAGGAGAAATCTTCCGACCAGGTCCGTGGAGGAAAGGTCCTCATGACAAGCGACCGTGATCAATGGCCGGCCCAACCGATGGGCCATGTACTCGACAAAGCGAGTCTTGCCGCACCCCGTCGGCCCTTTTAGCATGGCAGGCAGGCGAGCCGCGTAAGCCGCCTCAAACAGTTCGACCTCGCTCCCGACAGGAAGGTAGAATGGCTCCTCTGAAACCCTAAACTTCTCGACAGCAAGTTCCATTTCGGGTCTAGTTTATCAAATGATTAACCGAAGAATCTATCCATTGTCCGGCACTTAGGTAAAACTGCTTTTCAGTCGATCGTGGCCAGTGTATTCTGGTGGGAATTTATGCTCTGAATTTCGACCAGTCGCCCCAGATTGCGAGAGTAACCCCTGCAGCCTGAAGATTTACGAATAACGTTTTGCCGTCAGGCGAAAAAACGGACCCGGCAAACTCACTTCGCGGGAAATCCTTGCTGACGTTCTGTGCAAAGTCGGCCAGACGGCCGTTCGGCGTGAGAATTCGTACGTGATTTAATGACTGCTGCCCGACATAATCGCTGTCTTCACAAATAAAGAGCAGCCCACTCTTCGGCATAAGGCAGATATTGTCGGGCATGTGAAGCAGGGAGGAGTCTGTCGATTCAAACAAAAGCGTCAACGTTCCCTTGTCGCGGCCCGTTGGCTCATATCGCCAGATCTGTCCGGCCTTCTTGTCGCCTCCGCTCGTTGAGGTAAAGTAAACACGTCCGTTCCTGTCGATGTCACAACCCTCAAGCCTCGAAAACGCCGCACCGCCTGTTGCCTGGCCCTGTTTGAATACTGCGATCGGATCAAGGTCCGCAGATTCAGGATCGGGGTTTTCTATCGTCACCCATTCGGCGGGAAAGGTTTGTCCTGTCGTCAGTCCTGTTCTCGTATCAAACTGCGGCTTATCTCTGACCGCGAGCATCTGCAGCACTCCGCCCTCGGCAAGACGCTTATTCTTTTTTGGAATGAACCTGTAGAAGCCAGACGGGTTAAAGTCCTCGGTCTCGTAAACAATCCCCGTTTTTCGGTCAACGGAGACTGCCTCATGGACAAATCGTCCCATCGCCTTTAGCGGCACGGGGGTGATCTCGGCATTTGCGGCCGCCGGCACTTCAAAACAATATCCGTGAGGTTTATTGAATCCGCCGGTTCGTCGCCCGTCAGACGCGCGAACGCGCACGGTCTGACCAAGCGTGGTTTCTTCACAGGTGATCCAACTTCCCCAGGGTGTCGGGCCGCCTGCACAATTGATAAGTGTGCCTGAAAGGCTTACGAAATCGCGAACCACGGTGTTGGTCTTCGGGTCGATGACCAGCGTGGTTGTTCCACCACCGGCTGATTCGTCATAGTGATTTCGGCCGCCGATGCCCGCATTTTCCCTAGGATTGCTGCCATTCGCGACCTCGTGGTTACGGACCATCCTCATTTCGCGTCCGACCCGGAAGGTCCACTGTCCGTCATGGGCGGCCGGTGTCGGGCGCCCGTCGGACATTATTTCTCTAACCCGTCCAAGTACGTTGTACTTAAATCCTTCCGGAAGCGAGATGAGCACCTCGCCCGTGTTCTGCGAAGCTGTCGGGGTCAACGCTCCGAATCCTTCTGCGCGAAGCAAAGAAATATCTCTCATTTCCCCCGCAGCGGCAAGCCGATGGCCGAAAGCCGTCGAAGCAAGCGCAAGCCCGCCTGAAAACATCGTTAGATCCCGTAAAAATGCTCGTCTATCCATAGCTGGAAAGATTGAAGTAAAGAGAACCGATCCGTGCCTCGTTTTGCCTTAGATTAACCCTTAGGTGTCTCGATTTCAATCATTTGTGAAAAAATTAGGAAATTTGTAACCTTACCCCGATATGTTCTCTATTTCGCAAGCCGTTACCGATATTGACGTTAACCAGGTCCGGGCTCTTTTTCTGGAATACGAGTCGGCTCTCGGCCTTGACCTCTGTTTTCAGGGGTTTGAACAGGAACTGGTCGCTCTGCCTGGATTATATTGTCCGCCGTCGGGAAGCCTGCTGCTTGCCCGTTCAAGAGAAGTAGCGGCCGGGTGCGTCGGGATGCGAAAACTTGACGAGGGCGTTTGCGAAATGAAGCGGCTCTATGTCCGGCCTGATTTTCGCGGTTCTGGTCTTGGCAAGACGCTCGTGAAAACGCTAATTAAAAATGCCCGGGCCGCTGAGTACAGGACGATGCGACTGGACACTCTCCGGGAAAAAATGGCGGGTGCCGTTCAGCTCTATCGAGCACTCGGCTTTCGAGAGATCGAACCTTACTATGACAATCCAAACCTCGGTGTGCTGTTCATGGAACTTGAACTTTAATGACAAGGCCTTTGGAGGGCGAACCGATCAGTTTGGAACGGTCACGTTATCATCGATAAACAAATTCAGAGACACACGCTGCACAAAGAAGATGGCAACCAGACCCAAGTTTATTCGGTGGACCACGTCAGAGTGTAAGCAGGAGGCAGGTTATTTACGACCAGCGAGCTTCTCTTAGCCTTGCCGTAACGCTTTCGCATGAATTCACGAAGTTTGATCGAAGCAGGAAAATAATATCCGTGGGCATACTGGAAAGTTCGGAACGTGCAGCCATTTTGCATGAACTTATCGACTTCCATCAGTATCCGCTCCCCCGTTTCCCCGGGCAGCGAAGCGAACGGAAGGCAGCATACGATGTACCCGGGCTTACCCAGCCCGCAACGCCGATGGATAGCTTCGGTATCGACGGCATTCCCGCAAATGATCTTTAGATCGCGATAATTGCGCCGCAGCATCCGTGCCAGCGTGGGATCGAGTTCTATTCCCAGGTATGATCGCTCGTCAGGGACGATCTCCTGCAAAAATTTAGTAATCGCACCGGTGCCGACCCCCAGTTCTATAACGATCCGCCCATTCGAGGGAATCATTCCTTCGATCATCTTTTGGGCAAGCTCAGGCGAACTCGGGGCTATCGAGCCTACCGTGGCGGGATTCTTTAAGAAAGCCTGCAGGAATTCGATATTTTCGTTCATCGCAAATCTCTACCTGATCGGAGACCGGGCCTCCGATGGTGAGTCCGATGTTAATTCCGTGTTTCCGACGCTAATTTTATAATCACAGTCTTCGTTTTTGCAATAGCGGACGGTGCCTTCC
>JBGSYT010000180.1:0-20048 GCA_041750855.1 Pyrinomonadaceae bacterium
GCGGCATGGGCGGCGGCGGCCGAATGGGCGGAGGCGGGTTTGGCGGCGGCGGCGCTAGAAAGCCTTACAACCTCAATCTTACGGTCAACTTTCAGAATCTCTTTAACAATGTGAATCTGGGCACCCCGATCGGTAACATCGCGTCAAGCCGTTTCGGCCAGTCGACATCAACGGGTGGCGGATTCGGCGGATTCGGCGGAGGCGGCGGTGGAGGTTCCGCGAACCGACGGATTGAGCTCCAGGCGAGATTCAGTTGGTAAGGTTTTTGTTGACGAACCAACCAGTGGGGTCCTTTGTTCTAAACAGAGGGCCTTTCTTTTTGGGTCTCGGCAGGTTTGCCGAACCTTGCGCTGGTTGGTCGCGACGACGTAGAATCAACACATGATGTTCGCTCAAAAACTGGCTGGGATCACATTTGTTGGACTTTTAACGGTGGGAACCATATTTCCCCAGACTCTTTCGTCCCCGGAAGCCGCAAATGGCAGCAAAGCCGGATCGGCGGCGGTCTTACTTGCCGAAAAGGCAGTGGCTGCACACGGCGGCGAAAAGTTTCGAACGATGCGGTCGATGGTGATCAAGGGATCGGTGGACGTGACGACCTCCGCGATCGCACAGGCGATCCCTGCTACGTTCATCATTATTCATGCTGGCGAGAAGTATCGCATCGAGATCGCAAATCCTTTCCAGCCGTTCAAGCAGGTTTACGACGGTACGCAGACGATATCGAGTATACAGGGCGGATTCACGCTGCCGCCGATCAATCGGCTTGGGCTGCCGATGCTTCAGCAGATCGGGAAACAGGGTTTTATAGTCACATCTCTGCCGGACACAAAGCGAAAACGGACGGGATTTAGAATGACCTCGCCGGAAGGATACTTTACCGATTTTTATCTAGACGAAAAGAACCATCAGATCAAATCTTTCGACTCAAACTATACGATCGGAAACCGCACTGTCTCAACTTCAGTTGAGATAAACAAGAGCAGGATCGTCGAGGGCGTGCTAATTCCCGAGCGATACGCGCAAAGGTTCGATACCGAGCAGATGACCGTTTATGCGAATTTTAAGGCTCGAGATATCTTGGTGAATTCTGCGGTAGAGGATGCCGTCTTTTCGGCCACAGAATGAGGTCGGGACTTTTCAGGATCAGGCCGCGAACCGACTCTTCTTCCACCACTCGATCGTCCTCTTGATGCCTTCTTCAAGATCGACCAGCTTTTCATACGCAAGTATTTCCACCGCTCGTGAGTTGTCTGCTTGGGAGTGCCGCACATCGCCCGTTCGCTCTGCAAGATACTCGGCGGCAGCGTCGGTACGTCCGGTAACTCGCTTTGCAACTTCGAGCAACTCGTTCAACGAGACGCGTTCGCCGTTCGCCACATTGATTACCTCTCCGAATCCACTCGATGCACCGGCCGCGCTAATGTTGGCCGCTACCACGTTATCGATATAGGTAAAATCGCGGGTTTGCTCGCCGTCGCCGTAAATAACAGGTATCGTTCCTTTCATCAAGGCATCGATAAAGCGCGAGATAACGCCGGAATAAGCGGAAGATGGATTTTGCCGCGGGCCGAAGACGTTGAAGTATCGGAGGGATAGTGTTTCCAGGCCGTAAACTTTATGGAATACGCTGCAGTAATATTCTCCGGTCAGCTTAGCCGCCGCATAGGGCGAAAGAGGTTCCGGCCGCATCGTTTCGACCTTAGGTAAAACCTCCTGATCGCCGTAGGCAGAACTGGACGCCGCGTAGACGAATCGGCGAACACCAGCGGCACGCGATGCCTGGAGCAGCTTAAACGTGGCGTTGACACACGCATCGTGCGTTGCCGCCGGCTGTTCGACAGAACGGGGGACGCTCGGCAGCGCAGCCTGATGAAATACGATGTCGATGCCGTCGATGGCACGTTCTAGTGCCGAGTCGTCGTTAAGGTCCGCCTCGATAAACTCAAAGTCTCCTTGTATTTCGTCCAGGTTCTCTCGAAATCCGGTGCTTAGGTCATCGATGATCCTGACCTTTCCGCCCAACAGCAAGAGTTTGTCGGCGAGATTCGAGCCGATGAAACCGGCACCGCCGGTAACAAGAAATTTCTCAGTCAATGTCATACGAGAACAGCTAGCCGGCGAATATCGAGCGGGTCATGATCCTAAATTGAGGGTCAATCGCGACCGTGGTGCGGCTTCGGAACCAAACAGTCTATCCGAGCAATGCCTTACCTTCCAACACCGACGTACTCGAAACCCATTTGCCGCATATCTTGCGGCTCGTAAATGTTTCGCAGGTCGGCGATCTTCGGGGATCGTAACAATTCCTTTACGCGGCCCATATCCAGAGCTCGAAACTGGTTCCATTCGGTAATGATCACAAGGGCGTCCGCCCCGTCGATAGCATCGTACTCATCGTTTGCAAAGTCGATGCCGTCGATGTAGTGTTTGGCCTCGTCCATAGCCACCGGATCGAAAGCCTTGACCGTGACGCCCTTTTCCAGTATCGCCCGAATAATATCGATCGCGGGCGATTCGCGCATATCGTCAGTTTCCGGCTTAAATGAAAGGCCGAGGACGCCGATCCGCTTCCCGGCGATGTTGCCAACGAGCTTTTCGATCTTTGGGATCATCGCCATTCTCTGGCGCTGGTTGGCATCTATCACTGCGTCGACAATACGCGTTTCGACACCAAAATGGTCGGCGACCGTCGTGAGAGCACGCGTGTCTTTCGGAAAACATGAACCGCCATAGCCCGGACCGGGATGAAGGAATTTTCGGCCGATGCGGTTGTCCATGCCCATACCGCGGGCAACATCGTGGACATCACACCCAATAGCATCGCAAAGATTCGCGACCTCGTTTATGAATGTGATCTTCGTGGCAAGAAAGGCATTAGCCGCGTACTTGATAAGTTCGGCGGCCTCAAGAGATGTGATGACGAACGGCGTCTCAATGAGAAAGAGAGGTCGGTAGAGCTCTTTCATTACCTCGATTGCCCTTTCATCGTCGCTCCCGATCACGACGCGATCGGGGCGCATAAAATCATCGATAGCCGCTCCCTCGCGAAGAAACTCGGGATTTGAAGCAACGCCGAACTCCACCGGCTCGGCAGTATTTTCGCTGACAAAGCTCCTTAGCCATTTGCCGGTCCCGATCGGTACTGTCGATTTTGTGACCAGCACCTTATAACCGTTCATCGCTTCTGCGACTTCCTTCGCGGCTTGTTGATAAAAGCTCATGTCGGGCGTTCCGTCTTCCTGTGGCGGCGTGCCGACGGCAAGAAAGACCACCCGGGAGCCTTTAACGGCCGACGAGAGATCTGTAGTGAAATGCAGGCGTCCTGCCTTCACATTCTTGTGGACGAGTTGTTCCAGGCCCGGTTCATAAATAGGGATAACGCCATTCTGAAGTTTCTCGATCTTTTTAACATCAACGTCAACACACGTAACGTCGACCCCAAATTCGGCAAAACACGCACCGCTAACCAAACCGACGTACCCGGTGCCAATAACTGCGATCTGCATATGATTTATCGTTATTCTATTTCTTGATTAAAAGAAAGCTGGCGGAAAAAAAAAATTATGCGGGCCACATCAACTGATCATGACCCGCACTTGCTCTAAAAAATTATACAGCTCGCCTATACAACCCGGCAACTACCGGGTAGGGCTAACTACAATCGAACCGCCCCCGCTTTCATTCTCATTTCCTCCGAGAAAGATAGCTGCGGTCGCGACACCAGCCGCGATCAATAGAAGCCACGGCCAGCCACCGAACCTCACCGGAGGAGCGGAGTCAGGCCGAATGCACGGCTGGCAGCCGGTCTGAGCAAGATTGCCTGCCGAGGCAGACGTGCCTGCGGCAACCTGCTTGTCAAGCGTACCTTCCCGCATCGTTACCATCCCCGCGATCGTGTCGACGTGGGTATGAGAACATTCCACCTCAACTATAAAGTTATCCGCCTGGCTGGTATCTGCCATGACGGTCACGTCCTTAGTAGTTACGGTCGCGGCCACGCCGATCGCGTTGGCAACCTTTGTCTTACCCGTCGTGAGGGAAGCAACTATGCTGTTCTCTGAAAAATTGAGGGCCACACTGGAGTTGGCCGAAATCTCGATGCGGCCGACCTTACCAAGGCTGATGATCGCGCTTGAACCAGCACCGGTAACAACCGTGCTGCCTGAAAGAATCGTCGCATTCGAAACCGCCGGCTGACCGTTGACCGTCACTTGGCCGGTTACGGTGATCTCGCCTGTCAAATCCTTTGCACCAGGCAAAGCAAACGCCGAAGAAACACAAAGGACAGCAACTGTAGTGAACGAAGCAATGAACTTACGAAAAGAATTATTGGCGAGCATTTAAACAATTTCCTCCTGAATCAATTCTAATAATACAAGCATTTAGCAAACGCCGCAATGGCAAAATCGTGCAAAAAGCGAAGGAACGATCCAAACTACCGGTTTGGGCTAGCGACATTATCATTGTTTGACTGCGTTACAGCAATGATTGCTGCAGCCGCAACACCACCGCCAATAAGCAACCAGATCCACCACATATCTGAGGACCCTGTCTGACGGGCCTTTTGGCCTTGGCCACTCGCGTCAACACTATCACCTGCATTTAAGGACGTGATCTGTCCGTCGTTCGTCCGTACCCTTACCTTACCTGTTGATCCAAGCACCGTCAAACGGCCTGTGGCCAATTCCGCATCAACGCTGTCTTCATCAAATACCAGGCTCATCGAAGACGATGAGTCTAATTCGATCCGTGCCAGCTTTCCAATGCTGACAATCGCCTTGACTTCCTCGGGTGTGGAGATCGAGCTCGACGAGAGCAATGACCGTCCGCTTCGTGCAGTTTCACCATTTACTAAAACGGTCGGCGACTCGCCGTTGATAGATCTACCGGCGACGGTAAGTTCAGCAGCGGTTCTTCCTGGAACCGCCAATGCGACCATCGAAGAGGCCGTAATCACAGTAAAAAGCACGCAAGCAGACAATGCCTTGCGGAACCAAAGTCTTTGGACCATATAACTCCTAAAAATAAATCCGTAATTTTGACCGAAAAAGGGTCAAACTATCAAATGTTTGCACGAAATCCCCTTTGCTGTCAATAAAAAGCACGCTTTCGGCGACCATCGAGAGACAAATCCTCGTCGACTCAACACCACTCCTCGTAACCCTAACCCTTTAGGAAACTTATATCACATTAATGGTTCCAGTTTAAAGCAAATTTCTAACGAAAATGTCTGGAAGCATACTTTTCGTGCGATGTGCTGATTTCGGATCGCCTAGCGGGTCCAAAATTCCGCAGATGTCTTCTTCGTGCGCCGGTTAATAGGTCTGTGCGGCCTCGAAATTGGACAGCCACTCTCAAAGTCTGCGAATTGTAGAAACAGGTTGGGTACGATGGGAATTTGCACAACGGGTGACGGGGTCTCGACGAAGGTTCATGCAATTGCCGCAAAGAGATTTTTCTGCTTTAATTTGGAAGTCCCTTCTTCTTTAAGTAACTAAACGGAGATCACTACCTAATATGAGATCGCGACTGCTTCTTGTTGTTTTTGCAATAGTCCCTTTTTTGTCATGCGGCGGAGGCCAGGAAAGTCCCAGCGGAACGAATTCCGGCTTGTCGGATCCTAACCGAAAGGTAAAGATCGGCTTTTCTATGGCGACGGTTAAAGAGGAAAGATGGCAGCGTGACAAAGATGCTTTCGAGGCTCACTGCAAAAAAATGGATGTGGTGTGTGCGGTGACGGTCGCAGATAATAACGCGGACAGGCAGGCAAATGACGTAGATAATTTGCTCACCCAAGGTGTTGATGTCCTCGTACTCGCTCCTCAGAACGCTACGCAGGCAGCTTCAGCGGTCGAGAAGGCCAAGGCCCAGAATGTTCCGGTGATCAGCTACGACCGTCTGATCGATTCCGACAAGATCGACCTATACATTTCGCATCAGGTACCGGTGATCGGACGAAAAATAGCCGAATACGCACTGGAAAAGGTGCCGAAGGGAAATTACGTGATGGTTTACGGAGCCCCGACCGACAATAACGCAAGTATCATGAAGAAAGAGCAGCTGGCAGTGCTTCAGCCGGCCATCGATCGCGGGGACATTAAGATCTTGGCCGACCAGTTCATCACTGACTGGAAGCCGGAACTTGCGCTTAACTTTGCGGAAAATTCCCTAACTCAATATAACGACGACATTCAGGCATTCGTCGTCTCGAACGACGGCATGGCGGGCGGTGTCGTGTCGGCACTTGCAAAGAAGGGCCTTGCAGGGAAGATAGTGGTTACCGGACAGGACGCGGGCCTCGAAGCTCTGCAGAACATTGCCGCCGGGAGGCAGTCGATGACCATCTATAAGGCAATAATCCCACTTGCCAGTGGTGCGGTCGATGCAGCGATCAAGCTAGCAAGGAAGGAACCGCTAACCACAAACCCATTCCGAAACGAAAGTATTGGCAAAGATGTACCCGCGATCCTGCTCGAAGTTTTCACGGTGGATAAGGATAACCTGATGACGACCGTCATTCAGGACGGTTATGCGAAATACGAGGACGTTTACCGGAACGTTCCTGAAGCTGACCGGCCCAGACGTCCTTAATTGCGAAGGAAGTTCGTTATTATGAGAGAGTTCGTATTGGCCGGGGACCTTGGCGGGACGAATCTGCGAATTGCAGCGGTTGATGCGGACGGAAACATTCTTTCGCGTGCTCAAGCCGTCACGCCACGGCACAACGATGGGAGCCAGATAGCGAAAGAGACGATCAGGCTTGCGGAAAGCTGCCGCTCAGAAGTGGGCGAGGAGCCTCTGGCATTCGGATACGCCGTTCCGGCAATAATGTCATCCGCGGAGGGCAGGATCTTTAGTTCGCCGAATCTGCCGGAGTTGAACGGTTTCGATCTTCGCAAACCGCTCTCTGAGAACCTTGGCATCCACGTCGCACTTGAAAACGATGCGAACGCGGCGGCGATCGGTGAAAACTGGCTGGGCTCATTACGCGGACATAAAGATTCGATATGTTTGACACTGGGCACCGGTGTCGGAGGCGGCGTTATTATTGACGGTAAGCTGCTTCGCGGTCCTGACGGAACGGCTGGTGAGATCGGGCACATTTGTGTGGAACCGCTCGGCCCGCCGTGCGGCTGTGGGAGCAACGGCTGCCTGGAACAATTTTCGTCGGCGACCGCGATCGTCCGCATTGCCCTAGAGCTATCTAGTGAATTTCCTGGGTCTAATTGGGTAAAGGCCGAGAGCCTGGATGCATCAGTCGTTTACTTGAAAGGAGTCGAAGGCGATCCGCTTTCTCGCGAGGTATTCCGAAAAATGGGGTATTACCTGGGAATCGCTCTGGCCGGGCTTATCAACGTCCTGAACCCTGAAGCGATAGTCATCGGCGGCGGCGCCGCCAAGGGTTGGGAGCTTTTTATTGAAGCAACAAAAGGAGAAATTCGGAAAAGAGCATTTCGCGAACCTGCAGAACGTGCTAGAATTTTTCGCGCATCCCTGGGGAACGATTCAGGTTTGATAGGTGCGGCATCGCTTGCCCTTGATCGGGCACGAAAACATGGCAGTGTCAGATCGACCAGTCCGGCAGATTAGACAATGGACGTTTACCACAAGATCCTCGCGAAGATTTACGAGGTAACAGGCGGAAAAGATACCGTCGAAGTCGACCTTAACGATCTCCTCAAGCAGGAGGGATTTTTCTCGAATATCGAGAATATATCCCAGCATCTGCTTACCGAGAGCTGGGTCGCCGAGACGCCGCGTCCACGTGTTGTAAAGATAACTCATTGGGGAACGGCCGAAGCGAAGCGCGTTATCAATAACAGGCCAGACACGCCCCGTGAGATAACGAAGGATGCCAATCGCTTATTGGCAGATTCGCGTGAACTAGTGATCATGCTTGAAGAATTTGCCGCATCGCCGTCAGCAAAGCATTTTGAGACGGTTAAGAAGAGAATTGACGTTATAAATGGCATCGTGGCGGACCTAAAGGAGAAAATATAGATATTTGGCTTGATTAATTGGATTCGCAAACGCTATACTAGTCGTTTCGTGCGAGTCATGTGACGAGTCTAGTGGGTTTCGCACCCACTTTTTATTTTGGGTTGAAAACGATGAAGGATCCCGCGATTGAAGTGAAGGTCAGGGGAATCGCGGCCGGGGCCGCAGGTGGACTGGAGATCGAGTTTGTCCATCTCGAGGTGATCGGCGAAAGACGGAACATGACCGTTCGGGTTTACATAGACAAACCCGGCGGGGTGACTGTCGAAGATTGCGCGGCCGTCTCACGAGGGATGGAAGAGAAGCTTGATGCCGACGATCTTATACCTGGTGCGTATGTCCTCGAAGTTTCTTCGCCCGGCCTGGAAAGGGGACTGTACTCTATCCAAGATTTTCGGCGATTCGAAGGGCAAAAAGTGAAAGTGAAGCTCTCGTCCCCGGTGAATGGCCAAAACGTGCATATCGGAACAATTGCAAGCGTGAATGACGGCGAGATCCTGCTTAGCGATAAGAAAGGCGGTGAGATCAGGTTTTCGCATGAAAATGTGGTCAGGGCCAATTTGAGAGTAGACCTGGAGAAAGAGTTTAAGAAGCGATAGTTATGACATCATCGATCGGACAGAGCATAGAAGCATTATGCAGTGAGCAGGGCCTCGACCGCGACATGGTCATCGAAGCGATGAAGGATGCCGTCAAAGCGGCCGCCAGGAAACAGTTCAAATCGCACGACAAGACCGGTGAGAGCATTCAGGTCGATTGGAACAACGAGGAAGGAATCATCGAGATCTCGGTCCAGAAGACCGTTGTCGAAGAGGTCGAGAACCCCTCCGCCGAGCTCTCGCTTGAGGAAGCCCAGGAGTTGGCCGGCGATGAGATCGAGATCGGCGATGCTTTGCTGATACCGCTTCCGCAGGAAGAGATGGGGCGGATCGCCGCACAAACCGCAAAGCAGATCCTGGTCCAAAAAGTTCGAGAAGCCATTCGAGAGAAGGTCTATGACGAGTACATCGACCGCAAAGGCGAACTGATCAATGGAACGGTCAAGCGCTTTGAGCGGGGCGATATGATAATCGACCTTGGAGCCAATCTTGAGGCGATCCTGCCAAGAAAGGAGCAGTCGCGAGGCGAGATCTGGAACCAGGGGGAAAGGCTTCGCGTGGCGATAGTTGATGTATCAAAGGACCAGAAAGGTCAACAGATCAAGGTTTCACGTGCTTCCGCCGAATTGATCAAACGTCTTTTTGAAATGGAAGTCCCGGAGATCTATGACGACACAGTCGTCATAAAATCGGCCGTTAGGGAGCCCGGAGATCGGGCGAAGATCGCCGTTACGTCGAATGAAAAGGACGTTGACCCGGTCGGAGCTTGCGTCGGGATGAAAGGGTCGCGCGTACAGTCGATAATCAAAGAACTGCGTGGCGAGAAGATAGACATTATAGAGTGGTCGGATGAGCCATCCGTATTCGCTGCCAACGCCCTGTCTCCTGCAAAGGTATCGCAGGTCCGCATCACGAATATCGAGAAACGCGAAATGGAGGTCATAGTTGCCGAAGACCAGCTGAGCCTGGCGATCGGCAAAAAGGGCCAGAATGTTCGACTGGCTACGAGGCTGGTCGGCTGGGACATAAAGATCGTAAGCGAGGACATCCTGAAACGAGAGATCGCCCAGCAGATGGGTAGGATGATGGCCTCAGGCGAGGCTGTGCCGATCACCGCGATTGAAGGTGTGACGGCGAACCAGGCTGACACACTCGTTGAAAAGGGAATAGCGGATGTGGAAGCTCTTGCCGCGTCAAGTGTGGATGACCTTGTGGACCTTCTCGACGTTAGCCTTGACCAGGCAGAAACGATTATCGCGTCGGCAAAGGCCATCGTCGAGGCAAAGAATCTCGAGATAGTCGGCGACGAATCGGATGGCGACGCTGAACCTACGGCAGATGCTGAGGAAGCGGGTTCGGTGAACGGCAGTGAAGACGTGCCTGCAGAAGAGCCGGACGAAACCGAGACAGCCGCCGATCAGGATGTTGTCGATGAAAGCCCGGTTATCGAAGATCTGAATGAAGGATCGACGGATGACCCAGCAGGGACGGCCGAACAGGACGACTCGATGGGGGTTGCCGCCGAAGGTCAGGAGGCGGACGAAGCTGCCGATGAGAGCGAAGCGGCGGAAGTCGAAGAGATCGCCGCGGAGTCCCCGGAACCATTGGGCGAGCCTGAAACCTTTGAGGATGAGCCCGCGATCGTCGATTTGAACGAGGACGGCGATTCAAGCGAAAAAGCTGCGGACGGTGAAGAAGTAGCCACTGCTGATAGCGACGAAACAGAGAAACAAGATGAGAGCAATTAACCTCTCATCTGATTGGGCCGTGTCTTTTTCGCCTGTCACGGCCTGTTGAAATCGGATCGATCGGATCCGGGCGAAAAGCGATAGTATATGGCTATTGGAAAGAAAATCCGGATCTACGACCTGGCACGTGAGATCAAGCAAGACGCTAAGCGTGTAATGGAAGACCTGCGCCGTGAAGGTGCTGATGTCAGTGTCCCGTCTAATTCAGTACCGGTCGAGCTAGCAGAAAAGATCCGCCTAAAGTATTTTCCCAAGGCCGAAGCGACGCCAAAACGCGCCATTAAGGTGATCAAGGCGACAAGGAAAGAGTCGGCTCCTTCGGCCGAGGCTTTGCCGTCCGTTGAAGAAGAGCAGGCGCCTGAAGTTCAGAAAGAGGCGGCACCGGAAGTAGAACCGTCAGCACCTGTTGTTGCGGTCGAAGAAGCGACAGCGCCGGCTGCCCGCAGCTACAAGCTCCGTAAGAAAGTTGAGAAGGCCGAAACACCCGTTGCGGCCGAGACCGTCATTGAGGAAACAGCACTCACTGATGAACCGGCGGACGACATCGTCGAAGCCGAATCAGCCGTAGAAGTGCCTTTGACCACACCCGAGCCCGACCGCGCACCTGCCGCAACTGGTACTCAGATAAAGAAACTAACATTGACCCGCGATGCACTGAATAAAGGTGTCAAGCCGGGTGAACGGGTCGTCAGCGAGGCTCCGACAAAGACCGGAAAGCTGATGAATGACCGGCCCGCCGATGCCCGTGGCCGCCGGGCGGATTTTCGCGGCACACCGGGTGAAACGACAGCACCGAAGTTGACCTATACGCCTCCAGCGGATAATCGCCGACGGCCGGGCAGGTCTGGTGGGCGAAAAGGGAAGCCCGATGCTAAAGGAAGGTTTGCGGAAAGGGAACAGGACGCGCCTCGGCTGCGAACTATCGAGGAACGTGTACTCGACCAGGTCAATCGTGGCGGAAGAGACGATCTCAAGCAGGTCCGTCTGACAGAAGGGGCAACGGTCCGCGAGTTTGCCGAGGCGCTGGGCATTACTCCAAGAGACATCGTGCAGCTGCTAATAAAGCGAGGCATTTTTGCGACGCTGAATCAGCCGATCGGCGAGAAGATGGCTGTCGAAATGGGCATTGACTTTGGGTTCAACATCTCCTTTGTGGCCTTTGAGGAAATGGTGATCGAACAGGAATTCGAGGAGCTGATCGCCGCCGATGCCGACGATGAGGTTGTTCCGCGAGCGCCTGTAATAACGGTCATGGGGCATGTGGACCATGGAAAAACGTCGCTTCTGGACGCGATACGGTCCGCTAACGTCGCCGAGGGCGAGGCTGGAGGAATTACACAGCATATCGGTGCATACAGTGTTTACGTACCTAGCCCGGACGACCCTTCGCAAGAACGAAGAGTCGTGTTTCTAGATACGCCGGGCCACGAGGCCTTTACGATGATGCGGGCCCGAGGAGCGAAAGCCACTGACATCGTGATCCTGGTCGTAGCGGCGGATGACGGCGTTATGCCGCAAACGATCGAGGCGGTCGAGCATTCAAAGGCAGCCGGCGTACCTATCATCGTTGCGATCAATAAGATCGATAAACCCGATGCGAACCCTGACAAAGTTAAGCAGGGACTCGCCGGACTCGGCCTGCAGCCTGTCGACTGGGGCGGTGACGTTGAGATGGTGCCGGTCTCGGCTAAAGAGGGCCAGAACCTTGATACGCTGCTCGAGACCGTGCTGCTACAGGCCGATATTCTCGAACTGCGGGCGAGCCCGACTCGGCGTGCGGCCGGTGTGGTGCTAGAAGCGAAGCTCGACAAGGGCCGTGGAGCCGTTGCGACCGCTTTGGTCCAACAGGGCACCCTTAGCGTCGGGGATCCGTTCATTGTCGGGCAGTATTACGGAAAGGTGCGGGCTATGTTCTCGGATCGGGGAGAGCAGGTTGATGAAGCTTTGCCTGCGACACCGGTCGAGATCCTTGGCCTTCAAGGTGTTCCCCAGGCCGGCGATACCTTTCAAGTGGTCTCAAACATCGACCGAGCGCAGACGATCGCCGGACAGCGGCAAATGCAGGCTCGGCAGGCCGCGATGATCAAGACCACCAAACGGGGTATCGAGTCGCTTGGCTTGGCCGAGATCAAGGAGCTGCTGGTCATTCTCAAAGCCGACGTTCAGGGATCGGTCGAGGTGCTCAAGGGAACGCTCGAGAAACTGTCGACTGACAAGGTCAAGGTTCGTGTGATCCGCGCCGGGGTCGGAGCTATTGCCGAATCCGATGTTCTGCTTGCTTCCGCCACACAGGCTGACGATTCATCTACGGCAGTTGTCATTATCGGCTTTAACGTGAGGCCCGAAGCCCGCGTTTCTGATATCGCGAGGCAAGAGGATGTGGACATCCGCCTGCACTCGATTATTTATAAGGTCGAGGAAGAGATCAAAGCGGCAATGATCGGCATGCTCGATGCGATCGAGAAGGAGGTCATCCTCGGCAAGGCCCTTGTCCAGGAAACTTTCAAGGTTTCAAAGGTCGGCATGATCGCGGGATGCCGCGTGACGGACGGACTGATCCGCAGGCAGGCCAAGGCTCGGCTTATCCGAGATGGTGTCGTGTCATGGGAAGGCGATATCGCAACGCTGAAACGGTTCAAGGATGACGTCAACGAGGTCAAGCAGGGTTTCGAGTGCGGGATAAGCCTCGTCAATTTCAACGACATCAAGGTTAACGATGAGATCGAGGCCTTTGTGATCGAAAGAACGGCGGCTACGGAATTATAGTCTGTTTCGCACTGATTTAATTATATGAGGCGGCCGGAGAAATTGGCTGAAGTTTTGCGGGAAGAGATCGCCGAGGTAGTCGGGTTCGAACTGGAAGACCCACGGGTCCAGGGCGTGACCGTCACTGACGTAAAGGTCAGCGATGACCTGCGAGACGCCAAAGTTTATGTGCTAATAGCCGAAGATGAGGCAAACACCAAAAAGGCTCTGGCGACTTTGCAACGCGCAGCTGTTTATGTTCGACAGCAGGTGACGCTGAATTTGGGATTGAGGCATGCACCGCACCTTTACTTCGTGCGAGACACTGCAGAAGAGAATGCCGCGAAAGTCGGCCGGATCCTTGACGAACTCACCGCCAAGGGCGAATTTGAAGATAGTAAGGAGATCGAAGGGTAAAGGATCAAAGAGCAAGGGTAAAGTTCAGGCATTGGGCTCGACTTTATCCTTTCGCCTTTTGCCTTTTTCCTTTCCAAATCGTGTTAAGTCAAGTAGTTGAGTTAATTGAAAATAAGCAGAAGTTTGCGATCACCACCCATGTCAAACCTGACGGTGATGGCGTCGGATCTTCCCTCGGTCTTTACTGGCTGCTGATAAGCCTCGGCAAATCTGCTGAAGTCATCGTGCGGGGCGACATCCCGCCGGCGTATCGGAGCCTTCCAGGCGCCGATGACATTCGGGAGATCGAGCGGGTCGAAGGCGAATACGACGCTGTCTTCGTTATCGAATGTTCCGATCTGGAACGCCCTGGCATAGCAGGCCTCGAGCAGCAGTTTACCGTCAACATCGACCACCATGCCACAAGTGAGCACTTCGGCTCGATCAACTGGATCGACTCGACAGCCTCGGCGGTCGGGGAAATGATCTTCAATTTGTGTAAGGCCATCGGCGGGAGGATCACGCGGGAGATCGCCGAATGTGTCTATATGGCCTTGGTCACTGACACGGGCTCGTTTCATTTTTCAAACACCACCGAACGGACCTTGAAAGTAGCCTCGGAATTGATTAAAGCCGGTGTGAGGCCGGCCGATATATCCGAAGCTGTCTATAACAACTACCCGTGGTCACGTATCGAACTGATGCGGCAAGTGCTCGACACGGTCCGTCGCGACGAAAGCGGTAAAGTTGCCTACTTGCGTCAGACCCTCAAAATGCGGGAAGCCGCGGGAGCGATCGATGGCGACAACAATGGCTTCGTGAATATCCCACTTTCGGCACGCGAGATCCTTGCAGCCGTGTATATGCGCGAGGTTGGGGAGAACCAGTACCGCGTCAGCCTGCGTTCGAAAGGTGATATTAATGTCGCGAAGATCGCTGAAAGGTTCGGCGGCGGCGGCCATCGAAACGCGGCCGGCCTTCGCATCGATGGTGATTGGGACGAACGGGAAGCCGAGTTGGTAACCGCTGTACGTGAAGCGGTTGAACGTGCCGATGCGACTGCCGCAGGTGATATCACGGTGGCTCCGGACGTCCTCTGATCTTTGGCCGCAAAGCACATGAAATAGGCGAAAACCAAGGCCAATTCGTAGTTTCACTCTCGAATTTTCGTTTTTTTGGCGCTCACTTTCTTCATGGCCGAGAATAAAGAAAAACGATATAAATGGCGCCGCGAGGATTACCGGGAAAAGACCAAAGGGCTTTTGATGGTCAACACCGGCGATGGCAAGGGGAAAACGACCGCGGCCATCGGGCTCATTGTCAGAGCGGCCGGACGAGGGCTTTCGTGCTGTATGGTCCAGTTCATGAAATCCAGAAATGACCGTTACGGAGAGCACGAATCTTTGGAAAAGCTCGGCGTTGAGGTCCTCACTATGGGTGACGGGTTTACTTGGGACACAAAAGATGCGGCGCAGGACATTCAAACCGCAAAGACCACATGGGAACTTTGCGTTTCGAAGATGGAAAGCGGTGATTACGACCTGCTGGTGTTCGATGAGCTTGTTTACGTCCTGGACTATAAACTTCTCGATGTCGACGACGTGCTTGGATCGATAGCTAAGTTTCGGTCGGCTCAGCCGAGCCTTCACATTGTTCTCACCGGAAGGAATGCGCCGCAGAGCTTGATCGACGCGGCCGATCTCGTGACCGAGATGAAAGAGATAAAGCATCCCTTCCACGCCGGCATCTACGCACAGCAGGGAATCGAGTTCTAAACCTTTCGCATGCCTCGTCCGCTCTGGACTTTGGTTTTTGGACTTTGCGGCCTCTGTGCGCTTTGCTTCGCGCACTTTGTGTTAAGGATCTTTCAATACATAGGCACAAACGGAGGACGCAAAGTTCACGGAGACCATACAGGCGCCTCCGGGTCCCGTTTTGTCTGTCAACTACTCTCTGTCAGCCATCATTTATCACGGACTTTTACCTTCTGAACGGCGTTTGCGGAGGCCCGCACGTCAATAATGGCGTAATTTGCGGCTGATTCGGCCGTCGGGCAGGCGTCCGTTGTTGGCGGGACGCCTGCGGTCCAGTCGAGGACGGTGTACTCTTGCGTGCGCGCGGTGCGCTTTTGCCTTTGTACAACAGGCTTTCTAGCCTGTTGCCGCGACGGACTGGAAAGTCCGTCGTACTTTCACGTGCCCGCGGCGTACTCTTGCTCGGGGACAGCGTACTCTTGGCTGCGCACGGCGTACTTTGGTCAGAATTTGTACGCTTTTGTTACAAAAACGGCCGATTTGTCGATCGAACAGGCTGATCGATATCGAGCGCACCGGCCCTGATAGGAAGTTAACCCGGCACCGGTGACTATTCTTGTTGCGTCCCTAACGGCGTCAGGACCGTCGCCTTCAGCCGAAAGTCGCGAGGTAGTGACAAAGGTCCGTTGCCCCCGTATTGCCGCCGCAGAAAACAAGGACGACGCTGTCCTCCGGCCTGAAGTTTTCTTTTAGCCGAAGCGCGGCTGCCAGCGTGCAAGAAGCGGCCGGTTCTGTAATCACCTTCAACCGCTCCAGGATCAAAACCATCGCATCCACGGCCTCGGCATCGGTAACGACGGTAACACTTTCAAGCAGTTCACTCACGAGGTCGAGAGTCAGCTCGGTCACGTACGGGGCACCGAGGGTTTTCGCGATAGACGTGATCGCCGGAAGAGTTACAGGCTCACCTGCCTCGAGAGCAAGGGCCATAGCATTTGCACCCTCAGTTTCCACACCCCAGATCCTCGCATTATTGTTGTGGTCTTTGACCGCGATGGCGATACCCGCAGCCAGGCCGCCACCGCCAATACTCACAAAGACGTCGGTAACTTCCGGAACGTCATCGATTATTTCCAACCCGACCGTGCCCTGGCCCGCGATGATCAACGGGTCATCGAACGGATGAAGTACGACCCTGCCTTTTTCGCGATAGTTTTCCATCATTTCGAATGCACCGGCAATCGTCGGCAGCATATGGATCTTTGCGCCGTAACCTTTTGTTGCGTCGAGGTAAAGCTTCGGGGTATTCTCCGGCATTACGATGACCGCATCGACACCAAGCTGGCTGGCAGTATATGAAACTGCCTGGGCATGGTTGCCGCCGCTGACAGCTACCACACCGCGTTCGCACTCTTCCGCCGTCATGTTGAGCAGCTTGTTAAAAGCTCCGCGCACTTTGAATGATCCGGCCCGCTGAAATAGCTCGTACTTCACAAATACATTTGTTCCAAGAAGACGGCTTAGAGTTTCGCTTCGCTCGCATGGGGTGCGTTTGACACGTGCAGCCACCAGATCACGGGCCGCATGCACCATTTCCGCAGTGACTTCCTGTCGCGAGCGCTCAGGTATCGGTTGATTCATTCGATTAATATAGCACCTGTTAGCTCGAGTTCGGGCCGTTAGAAGAGGAGCATTCTTGCCGAGACAGCGGCTGTTGGCTACCATTTGAAAGATGGAAAAAAAGGAAATGATGACCGCGGCGGACATCCACGCGTTCGGTGTCGAGATCGTGTTCAAGCAATTGGAGAAAGATGGGTGGGTGATCCAAATTGCGGATACTGAAGCCGATCTCGGGTCTGAGCCCCAGATAATTGCCGAGAAGGACGGTGAACTGGCCTTCTTCATCGTGCGGGCGGGAATGTATCCGGGCCGCGGTCGTTTTGAAGAAGGCAAGGCCGCTTACGAGACGTTGGTAAGGCATGCACTCGAACACGGAGCGTCTTGTTATTTCGCGAGTGTAGGGCTTGCAAATTCGAATGCTGCGACCGAGAAGGAGATGTCACTGCCAGTAAAAGGCGTGGCATACAACGTTCAGTTCGACGGCCTTATCAGGATGGAACTTCCCAAGAATGATGTTTAGGGACGGATCGGTTTTCTCGGCAGTTTTTGAGTCCGAAGTACAAAGCAACACAAGAGAACGGCTGATCGCTTCTCTTCAAAAAACCAGCCGTTCCCTTTGCATCCACACCCTTTGCGGAGCATGGAATCCCGAAAATAGTTCGATTTACTAAAGAATTAATAGGTTGGGTTTTCCTGAATCTGGTGGCCGGCTTGTACCTCAGAACAAAAGAAAAGGGCCTGCAGATCGATCAGCAAGCCCTTCGAAAAAATCAGTTGCTAATTTAGGTGGCGTTTTTCCGCCCCATTACCAGCCGATAGAGAAGCAAAAGCAGGATCGCCCCGATGATCGACATTATCCACCCGGCGGCATAGTTTTCACCGCCCCAAAGCGACCCGCCTATCAGCGTGCCAATGAACGCCCCCGCGATGCCAAGGACGGCAGTTAAAATCCAGCCCAAAGGGCCGTCAGGGAAAGCTTCTTTCCCTGGAAGCAGAAGGCGAGCAAGTATTCCGACTATCAAACCACCTATCAGGTGACCGATCATAAATTTTTCCTCCTTGTTGAGAGTTGGCTGTAATTCGAGATACTATCTTTTTACACTTATTGAAGATATTTCACAAGGTATTTCGGGAGATAGACTTCGTTTTGTTCGCCGGGACGCTCAACAAAAGGAACGGAAGGGCTTCGCAGATTTCGACAAATAATGTATGGAAATGATGCGCCGAGAGTAATGCGGTGCAGATGCTCTTCGACCTTTAGTGCTTAAAAGCTCCGATTTGCTGGCCCACGACATATTCGACAACCTAAAGTGTGTCTGGCATACGATTTGCCCGACACCACTGTGGTAGATTTAAGAGTATTAGGACAAGTACTTTTCAGGAGGATATAGTAAATCAATGACCGAAGAAAACAACACCGGTAGCAATGTGGTATGGGCCCTTACGACTATTATCGTCGTGGCAATGATCGTAGGTGCACTCTATTACAGCGGTTTTTTAACAGGTACGAAAAAGCAAGAAGTCGATGTCGAGATCAAGGTGCCGACGCAGTCGCAATAGATCAGAACCAAATAAAGCTACCCTGCCATTTTCCGGAATCCTAAGGAAATTGGCAGGGCAGTGCTTTAACAAATTAAATCATATTCGGTCTTCAAGATTATGCCGTTTTATCATTCCGTAGAGCCTGGGCCTATAAAGGCCGAGTAAGCTTGCTGCGGCCTGCTTGTTCCCACGAGTTCTTTTCAATGCCGCCAGAACGACCCCGCTTTCGAGACTGCTGAAAACATCTTCAGTGTCCGACCCGTCAGACGGTTCCCGGAGATTCTCGACGATCATCCTGCCAAATTCTTCAAATAATTCAGGTCCTTTAAGTCCAGGTGCCGGCAGGTGCGACACAGATCCGACATGATGGGTGGATACACCGGCAGCTGCGGCCCGGAACTCAGCTGGTGACGAATTAGAAACCTCTTCTCCGCCGTCAACGCGTATATCTAGCGTTTCGATCGTGTTACCCCGGCTTAATAACACGGCCCTTTCGATAACGTGCTGAAGTTCCCGAACATTGCCACGCCATGTGTGGTTGAGCATCTGATTGTATGCGGCCTGCGAGAACCTGATACCTTCCCGCTTATACTTTTTCAAATACTCATCCAGGAAGTGCTCGGCAAGCATTGAAACGTCTTCCATTCTTTCCCGTAGAGGTGGGATCTTGATCTCAATCGTATTTATGCGGTAATAAAGGTCTTCACGAAGATTCCCATCCGCGATCGCTTCGAACGGGTCTCGGTTGGTAGAGCAGATCAGGCGGAAATCTGCCTCTTGCGGCTTGTCGCTACCGACCCGGTAGTACACCTTTTCCTGAAGAACGCGTAACAGTTTCGGCTGAAGATCGATCGGCATCTCACCTATCTCATCCAAAAGCAGGCTTCCGCCAGCCGCCTGACCAATAAAGCCGACCTTGTCTGCATTTGCACCCGTGAACGATCCTTTGATATGCCCGAAAAGTTGAGATTCGATAAGGTCTTTCGGCAATGCGGAGCAGTTTACCTTGACGAACGGTTTGTTGGAACGATGACTTTTATAATGGACGGCATTTGCGACGACTTCCTTACCAGTTCCGGATTCCCCGAGGATCAGAATGTTCGCGTCCGATTCGGCCACGTTCTCGATGATCTCGTAGATATCCTGCATGGAGCGGGCGCCGCCGATAACGCCTTCATATGACGTCCTGCTCGAGAGGCGTCCTCGAAGTTCCTCGATCTCGCGGGCCTGTTGAGAATTGATGAGAGCCTGCCGTTTCCTAACGACGGCATTGCGTACGTTGACCATCAACTTCTCTAAATCGACGGGTTTCGTAATGTAATCGAACGCTCCCGCCCGGGTAGCTTCGATCGCTTTTTCGGCGGAGTCTTCTCCGGTAACGACGATTATCTCGGTTGTCGGGGATATTTCCTTCGAACGGCGCACCATCTCGATCCCATGAATATCAGGGAGGTTGAGATCGGTAAGGACTATGTCGTAGTCGTTCTTTTCGGCCAGGCGCAAGCCAGCCTCACCGTTTTCCGCAGTATCCAGTTCGAACCCGTCCTCAGTAAGGTAAAAGGAGAGTAACTCGAGTGCCGATCGGTCGTCGTCGATTAGTAATGCCCTATTTGCCATAGTTAGTGAGACGCATCTGCTGGGGT
>JBGSYT010000181.1:0-113613 GCA_041750855.1 Pyrinomonadaceae bacterium
TCTGATCGGCGAGTTCAACGTTCGCAATTGTCTCGCTGTCATCATCGCCGCCGATGCGTGGGGAATTTCGAAGGAAAAGATCCAGGAAGCTTTCGATACTTTCAAATCCGTAAAACGCCGCGTCGAGATACGAGGCGTCGAGCGTGGCGTCACGATCATCGACGACTTCGCGCATCATCCGACCGCGGTCGAAGAAACGCTGAAAGCTCTTCGCATGAAATATGCCGACAACCGATTGATCGCCGTGTTCGAACCGCGTTCGTGGTCATCGCGTCTGGCGGTTTTTCAAGAGCACTATGCTCGCGCTTTTTCATACGCCGACTACGTGATCATCGCCGGCGTTTACAACACGTCAAAGGCGAGCGAGGTCGGGAAGGTGCTCGACGTGGACGAATTGGTGGCCGACATCGCCCTCCAGGGCAAACCGGCGATGAGCTTTCCTGGCGCTGATGCAATTGTCGAACATCTGACGCCTGAGATGAAAGAAGGTGATGTGGTAGCGATAATGTCCAACGGCGAATTCGGCGGAATTCACGAAAAGATCCTTGGCGTGCTTCAGTCCATCGAATCGTCGTCCGCAATCAAATAGCCTTTCGTTGTTGTAGGACAAAAAGCCACTCCCAGCATGTCGTCCGGAAATTTCTTTTGAACCGGGACTTCTGTCGTCGGTGCCTTAAATACAAGAATAAAAATCCGGCCCGCTTTCGCAAGGCCGGAGCAAGATCCGTTCGAGAATTCGAACAACGTACTATTTTCTCGCCGCAGGTTTCTTTGCTGCGGGTTTCTTTGCTGCGGCCTTTTTCGGAGCAGCTTTCTTCGGAGCAGCCTTCTTCGGAGCAGCCTTCTTCGGAGCGGCCTTCTTCGGAGCGGCCTTCTTCGCCGCCGGCTTTGCAGCCGACTTTGCGGCAGCCTTCTTTGCGGGTGCTTTCTTTGCTGCCGGTTTCTTCGGAGCGGCTTTCTTAGCAGCCGGTTTTGTTGCTGTCTTGGCCGCAGCCTTCTTAGCTGGTGCCTTCTTCGCTGCAGGCTTTTTAGCTGCAGGCTTCTTCGCTGCTGGTTTTTTTGCAGCTGGTTTCTTGGTTGTTGCCATTATTTTTCCTCCGGTCTTTTTATAGTCCTCAGACTTTATTGTGTGTGTGTTTGTCTTCGCCCATAATCAGAAAATGACAGTGCGAAAACGTCGTGATCGAACTCATACTTCGGCGGTGCATAATTGTTCAACGCACTCGGATTCGAGTTCGAAATCTTTTTCAAAAAACTTTTCAATCTCTGGAAAAACAGAAAACACTCTGCTGCCAACTACGGCCGCGTGATTATAACTAATGCATTCAGATTATGGTGTTTGATAGTTGGTGCTCGGCGAAAGATCTGAGTTGTACGTTTCCTAATTTTCCTTAGTACCGTCGGTGCCAATATATCGACGGAGATTAGCAACACTTTAACAGTCTCTGATTTTCATTTATGCGGAAGTCCCGAGTGACATCACATACAAAAAACTTTTTGATGCGAGTCGGGAAATGTTATCACGCCATTGCGCGATAGCAAAACTAAAAATGATTCTATCGCGCATCAACGAAGAAAAAAAGAAAAAACTTTTCATTCGAGATTTTTTTTTTCGCATTTGGCGGGATCGTAACTTTCCTATGTCGGAGAAAAATATTTTCATTCGCGGAGTGCGCGAACATCATGTTCTGAAAATTTTCCTTTCTTGGTATGACGGGGGAGAATTCGATTGAGCAGGTCCGTTGGCAGATGATACGCTCATCCGCCTACAACTTTTAATAGCGCACTGATGAATGACAAACGAGAGGTGAGAATGCTTACACTCGTCATTCTACTATTCCTTCATTTCAGATCGCCGCTGAACTTTGCGAGCATCACGACGATGTCGTCGATCATACTTGTTCGGTCTCGCGTCAGCGGCACACCGTTAACGACAAATGAAACAACAAGCTGTTCGCCGGCCGCGGTGGTCATATATCCGGAGAGCGCGGAGACCTGATTGATCGTACCGGTTTTGCCGCGAATGTTTCCTTCTGCGGCGGTTCCTTTAAATCTATTCGTTAGCGTTCCATCTACTCCTCCGATGGTGAGCGAGTCGCGCCAGGCTTGGGCATATTTGCTTTGCTTTGCCATGTATAGATAAAGGCGGACCACCGCAGAAGGCGTGATCAGGTTGTGCCGCGAAAGCCCGCTGCCGTCAGCCTGCAAAACCCCGTCCTGCGGTATTCCTATCGTCGTCAAGAAACCCTGTACCTCGCCGATGCCTAATCGAGCACTGTCCTGTTGGCCGGGATTTCCGTTCGAACTGACGGTCGGAAACTGTGTCCGGCTTCGCGCGTACTCACCGAGTGTCCAAAGGAGAGTTTCGGTGTAATTGTTCTGGCTCGGCTTCATAGTTTTCGCCGCGATCAACGCTAGCGGCGGCGACTCTATTTTTGCTATCTCTACGCTCGAGGACGCTTCCGCATCACTGATCGCCGACCTAACAGCGAATCGGCCGGTGACGACAACGCCACGTGCCTCCAGCCGCTGCATAAGGAGTGCAGCGAACATCTCTGCCGGCCTGGTAACCGTCACCGATCCGGAAAATCCGGTGTTGCCTGCAGGAAGATTACCCGTGATCTCAAGCTGGTTTTGGCCGAGCAGTTTTTCGATCTTGAGCGTGCGCGGTGTGCCAGCGGGAGTTGTAACGCACAGGTTCCGCACACGATAGATCGGATTTACCGGTTGAAGTTTCGCCGAACACGAATAGCCGACCGGCCCCGGCATCACACTCAACCCAACAACGTTGTCGTTCACCGACAGTGCGGACACTTCGGCACCGTAATACCATTGCAGATCGTCCCGCTCCCACGACCCCGGTATCGCGCTCCCGCGAAAATATGAGTCGTCGCCGACGATAGATCCCTCGATTCGCTTTACGCCCGCAGCGACGATCTTTTCCGCCAGTTCATCAAGCGCCTTCAACGGATTCTCGGGCGAGAAATGTGACGACAGCGAGACATCACCGCGCCCAAAAATTCTGAGGTCGCCGGTAATGGTTCCGGAACTGTCTGGAAGCGACGGTGCATAAACGCTTGTTACAAACCGAAAATCGGGCGTAAGTTTTTCAAGTGCGGCAGCGACGGTGAAATTCTTCATGTTCGACGCCGGCATGAAATATTTTTCACCATTGTCTTCGAAGATAACTTTCTCGCCAGTAAACGTGACGATCTTGACACCGATCTGCCCTCGGCGAAGTTCCGGCCGTGCGATCCGCTCTCGTATCATTCCCTGCAGCTCTGCCAAAGTTTGTACGCGAGTTGGAGACGGGGTCGGCTTTGCAGATTCACTGGCCTGTTTTGCTGCAGGTGTAGGCGTCGCTACCTGTGCGACCGCATGATCTGCAAAAAAGATCGCGGCGATCAGGAGTACCGCAGACGCGATGGGATTGATCAAGATACGACTCAAAACTTTGACCTCCAAACAATTCTTTGTGAGAACCTGAAGATCGATCCTCAAAAATAAGAATGGCAGCAAACTACATAATGTAGCCACTGCCTTTTGAACGCAAACGAAGCATCGTTTACCAACGGATCGGTCTCAGTACCGGTCCGACTATGTGGGCGCCGGTAATCACATTTGGTGCGTCGATCCGGCTGGCATCGTCAATGCGCACTTGATGCGCCGCATACCAAACAACCACGTCTTGATCCACGATCGACTCATCATTCAGCCACGCGTCGATGTTCGCGGCCGGATAGGCTGGGCTGAAAGGGTCTGCAAGTTCATCCGGCGACCCTGCTGTGCCTTTGAAACGAAGAAACCAGAAATCTCCTGAGCCGAATGTATCGAACACGTTACCCAACGCATCTACAACGGCACCATCGTTAGTATCGGGCACAAGCTGATAAGCTTCATTTCCGTTCGAATTTTGAATAACAATGCTCCGGCTTGTCTGCGGCCGCTTGTAGAGCTTTGATTCAGACGAGATAAGCTGCTGGAAGCGGCGACCGCGGTCCATGAGATAAACCTTATTCGTCGGGTTCACAACGTCGAAATCCAATCTCCAGTAAACGTGATGGGTTCGCTCGATGCAAACACATGAATCGACGATCGATCCAAAGCCGAATCGCGGACGTATCGTTCCGTCCGTCTCGAACCGCCACTCCATTATGTAACGATACCAGCCCGCGTTCATCTCGGTCACCAAAACGACCTCGGGGCCGTTGCCAACATCCTGTGTGTAAATCGCCACTCCCTGGAAGTTTCCGGTGTCGTTACCAGTTTCGACCACGGTTGTCGCTATTTGCCCCGGCGCAAGTATGCGAATGCCCGCGGCCGGATTCTGCGAACCTTCTTCCGGAGCTACAAAAAATCCTTCGGAATATTGCCAGTCTCTGAAGGGGCCGCAACTATTGACGTACTTCACATTCAGGATCGGAACGTGCCCGCGCTTCAACACCGATTTTCCTTTGAACCGCACATCGCGGATCTCGAGGCCCGATCTTTCAAAGGATGCACCAGACGAGGCAGACGGACGGATGATCAGCATCTCCCAAATGACATTTCCCTGCGGGTCGTGCACGGTAAGTGTTGACTGGCCGGCCAAGCCTTGCCCCGAACTTCCCTGATTGGAATTGGGAACACCGCAGGACTGCGGCGTCGCGGCCGATGTCGGCGGAGCGTTTTCGGAATAACGAACAATGGCGTTGTTCTTGAAGCTCACACCGACGATCTCATTCTCTCCGGTTTTCGGGTTCAGTATTCCTATGTTGACCAGACGCTCGCCATTGACGACGGTCGTCGGCGGCATCGGTTCGTAAAATTCAAAACCACCTGTCCGCTTTCTTTGTGCGAATCCCTGGTCCTGATCCACAATGCGGTACGCAGCCTCTATTTCTTCGCCGCCCACTCCTGGGACAACATCTACCCATCGTGCCGCCACCTGTCCTTTTGTTGCGAAACTACCCTCAACGAACAGGGTCCGGTCGGAAGAGTAGTTGTAATAAATGACGCGAAACCCGGTCGGAGGTTTCGAGGGCGCTGTCTTTGCTTCGCCGCCATCATAGAGATATTCGAATCCCACCTCCCGATACTTCGCACCGCCCATTTCCCTGCGCAATGCTTCGCTGCTGCCTGCACGACGGCGGGCTTCGTCAACATCGGCCTGCGTCGGCCCCCACGGCACAACCTTGAGCACTAATTTTTTCGCAGCACGATTGGACCGTACATTTTTGCCATCGTCGCCGAATAAAGGCGATGAGGCTGCGGAAAACGACAATATTAGGATCGCAATAGCTAAAGAAGGCCTGGTGTACATCGAAACTCCTATCCAGAAATGATCTTCCGTCCGGTCAGTGGGGCAACTCTTAGAAATAGCATCGTTGCAATGGGTTGGTCAAGAATTTCGCGTGATCGGAAAGATCAGGCGTGAGGCCGAGATGACAATTCAGACTACATTTTTGGCGTATCTGGCCGTAGCGCCGCATTACGTGAGAACTAAGTTCAAGCCGCCAAAGGTTTTTACTTACATTTAGAGTAACCACAGTCTCGACAAAGGTCGCAGCCCGAGACGTGTTCGAGTCTTCCGCTGCACTCGGGACACAAACCCGCACCCACCGACACTGAAAGGTCGTCCAAACCTCCGTTCGCGTTCTTCGGTTCCCGTTCCGATTCGGGCAAATTCCGAAGCCTGCGGTCTATGCGAAGCAGGCATTCCGCGACTGCTTGTTCGGGTGACGTGAGCAGCCGTTTGTTGAACCATACGGCATTCGTGCCGGTGACCTTGTTCAAGCTTCGCGCGACCTCGTTCACCGCAAATCCTCCGCGAAGCATCTTGGACGCAAGCAGCCCGACGCCCTGACTGATCGGACCGGTGGCAAACACCTCGAGAATTCGCTCGCCGTCGTGATTGACCGTAACGTATAGATATTGATTGTCAAACGGGATCCGCCAGGTTGAACCTTGAAGCTCACGCGGCCGCTCCGTTCTTTCCGACACGGCGACTGAGGGGCGCGGTGACGCGGGGATGATCGTCTCAGAATTACTTTCCGCATCTTCGCGTTTCCGCGTCTCCGCGTCCGCTTTCATCGCGTTAAGCACCTGGCCCTCGCGGCTGCCGTCGCGGTAATAGCTCACCGCCTTGCATTTCAGTTCTCTGGCAAGATGGTAAAGTTCATCCACTGATTCGACAGTATCGTCGGCCACTCCATTACACGTTTTCGAGATCGAATTGTCCACGTGTTCCTGGGCGGCGGCTAGCACTCGAACATGGTCCGTAGAGCCGATCTCCATCGCGGAAATAAAATGCGCCGGCAGCTTATCCTCATTATCGACTACGAAGTTCGCGGCCTCGCGGATCGACTCTTCGTCAGTCTGGTCCACCATCATTCCGAGAGCTTCCGCCGCAAGCGTATGAACGTAAGTTCTTGTCCCGACGGTATCCTGACGGACATATGCCCACGAGAAATTTGGTTCGATGCCCGATGAGGTCTCCGCAACAAGCGAGATCGTACCGGTCGGCGCGATGGTCGTCACTTCATAGTTTCGTGGCGTCAGCGGGACCGATTCGGGCATACCGATATCTTCCCTCAAGAACCTGGTATACGCCGCACGATTCGCCTCAAATTCGGGGAATGTTCCCTTTACGGCACCCAATCTAAGGGAAGAAGCCCAAGCCTCGCGACGTACAAAGCCCATGACCTTTCCTATCAATTCGAGAGACGCCTCTTCTCCATAGGTAATCCCAAGTTTCAGGCAAAGGTCGGCAAACCCCATGATGCCGAGGCCGACGGGACGCGTTCGTTTTACAACGTCGTCTATCTCCTGCAATGGAAAGTACCCCGCATCGATCACATTATCCAGGAACTGGATCGACCGATGTACTGTGCCTGCAAGCCGGTCCCATTCGATCGCATCGTCAAGATCTTCAACAGATGCGTCGAAGAACTTCGCGACATCGATCGAACCGAGGTTGCACGAGTTATTGAAATGGAGTTGCTGTTCGCCGCAAGGATTACACGCAAAGATCGGTCCCATCGAAGCCATCAGGTGGTTGTGGCGGTTTACCTCATCTATAAATATCACTCCCGGTTCGGCATATTTATGCGCTGACGCGATTATCCGTCGCCAAATATCCCGTGCATAAACCATTCCCGGAATTGGCGGTTCCTCGACTATACAATCAGATAGGTCTGCGGTCTCGAAAGCGAACCGGTCGGCAAATGTTACGATAGACCCGTCGCTTCGCCGGTAAAGCACATAGTCCTTTCCAGTGACGGGATCGAAAACCGGCTGTGTCCAGGGCTCGCCCTTGAACTCTGTCTGGAACCAAAGATGCCTGTCCACGGCCTCCATAAAATTGTCGGTCACGGTTACCGATATATTGAAGTTAGTCAGGCTGCTCTGGTCGTTCTTTGCGTGGATGAACCTGAGGATATCCGGATGGCTCACACTAAGAATGCCCATATTCGCACCGCGTCGCACACCGCCCTGTTTCACGACTTCGGTCGTTTGGTTGACGATGTTCATGAAGCTGACCGGGCCTGAAGCGACGCCGCGCGTCGAATTTACCATCGATCCGGCAGGGCGCAGGAATTCATACGTCATTCCGGTACCTCCACCGGTCTGATGAATTATCGCAACGTTCTGAGCATGCTTCATTATTCCCTCGATCGAGTCGGGAACGTTCAGAACAAAACAGGCGGCTAGCTGTCCCTTCGGTTTGCCCGCGTTGACGAGACAGGGCGTGTTAGGGATGAACTCCCTCGCCAGCATGATGGAGGTCATCTCATCGTAGAAGTGATGTCTCTCAACTTCGTCCGGCTCGACGCTCCCAACATGTCCTACAACACGATGCACAATGTCGGCCCAGGTCTCGACGGCGTTTCCATGCTCATCTTTGAGCGAATACCGCTTTGCAACGACCTTTTCGGCGTTCATTCCCAGCGCTGTGAAATTCGACCGAGTGACGGTCCTGGACGTCTTTGTGGCGCCGACACCTCTATCTACAGTTGCTGATTCGAAAGCCTGACTCATATTTTTGGATCTCCTTCCTACAATCAAAGCGAAGCCCTGCCGAGGATGTTTTGATTTAACACTATTTTAACACTTTGGAGTTACTTCTCGAAGATGGAGCGGACCGCACGAAAAAGCTGATCCACGATAAAACAGGTCGCGGCAGCACACCTCTCTGACGAGCAAATCGTAAGGCACGCAGAAGGAATTGTCAATAAAATTTTCTACCATATCTTGCGGTTGAAATGTCTCACGGATCAAAATATTGAACATTCGCGACGGATCGGTTAGTAGGATAAAAACCATTTCCTCTGCTCTTAACCAGCACATGCAGTCCGTTCGTGCTTAGCCGTTTGACAACCTGATACAGGATTTCCAAGACTAAAGTCGCATGGACGAACTGATACATGGCACTGCCGCAGACGGGACGATCCGCGTATTCGCCGCGGTCACAACCGACATACTGCGCGAGGCGGTCCGTCGTCACGAAACGTCGCCGACAGCAACAGCCGCTTTCGGGCGGACCCTGACCGGAACGCTTCTTTTAGGAGCGACGGTCAAGGATTATGACCGGCTTACCGTCAGGATCGACTCCGACGGCCCTATCGGCGGTATCATCGCGGAGACAACCGGGAACGGAAGCGTCCGCGGTTATGTCAGAAACCCTACGGCCGAACTTCCTCCTTCGTCAAACGGCAAGTTCGACGTCCGAGGACTGGTCGGCGACGGGACGTTTTACGTCATCCGCGAATCGGGCTTCGACATCGGTCTGCACAAAGACCCTTATGTCGGTTCCGTCCCGATCGTTTCCGGCGAGATCGCCGAGGATTTTGCATATTATCTTGCGAAATCAGAACAGATCCCTTCGGCCGTCTTGCTGGGAGTTCTGCTTGAAAACGCCGAGCCATACGTTGCAGCATCGGGCGGCGTGCTGGTCCAGATGCTCCCGGGTGCGAACGAACACTTGATAACGATGATCGAGGACACTATCAAGCACGCTCCTCACGTCACATCGACCATCCGCGACGGGGCAGGGCCCGAAGACCTTCTGCGGCAGAGTCTCGGCGAGATAGATTTTTCAGTGCTTGACGCTTTACCTGTCCATTTTCGATGCAGTTGCTCGTTCGAGAGGTCGCGTATTCTGATATCTTCGCTGGGAAAGGAGGAGGTCCGATCGATGCTGGAAGAAGACGGGGGAGCACGGATGACATGTGGCTTCTGCAACGAGGAATATATCCTGTCGGAATCAGACCTTGAGCAGATACTGGCTGAATGATACGCCTCGATACGATTATGGCCTTCCCACCAAAACCGGTTGTGTCCAGGCGAGCTTCCCGTTCGATTCGATGACCTTCGCACGCACGTAACCTTCATTCCCCTTGAATGTGTACGAGGCCGAGTTTGAGATCGTCTCTTCGAGCAGCCGGCCGCCGCTTCCGATAAACTGCACGAGATACTTGCTCGCCCGATCCTCTTTTATGGTAACGGTGATCGAGCGCTCGTCTGAACGATAATCCGAAAGCTCGACGCCGGTCGAAGCATAAAAATCACCTTTCTTTAATGATTCGATCAACGCCGCGGGCGTTAGCTCGGTAGCCCTTACCCAGATCCAGCCTCTGCCCGGCGTCGCAGCGGTCGGGTCGCCGATGCGTTTGAAGGAATGCGAATCATCATCGGCGACACCGAATACGGACTTCCCGCTCGTCAGAACCTTGTCCCAGATCTCCTCAGCGCTCGGCATTCCGCCGCCGCCCAGATTGTTCACCAGCGGATGGCCGTTGTAGATCTCAAGCAGCGTGTAATTCTGCAGCTTGATCAAATGATCCGCAGTCAGTGCCCATCCAAAATTCGGGTGATTTATCTGGGCAATGCCGCCGGCCTTCATCGTGTCGTCGATATTCTTCTGAAGTGTCTCAACAGCACCGGGCAACTTGTTGGGCATAACGACCCTGGAAACGCCGAGAGCGTTGAGATGGTAGGGCTTTCGATCAAACGAATCGGTAACCTCCTGCCCGCCGATCACGATAAAACCACCTTTCATGCCAAAAATCGCGTTCAAAGGTGCCGGATCGGTTACGTATTCGTGATCAGTGATGAAGACAAAATTGTACCGGTGCTCACGGTACCATTTCACAACCTCGTCCGGCGTCGAATCGCCGTCGCTGTTAAGCGTATGAGTGTGGGTATTGCCTTTGAACCATCGCGATCCTGCGGCGGTTGCTTGAGCCATCGAGGCGAATGCGAAGACATTTACGAAGACGGCCAGAAACAAGATGTTTCTAAAAATGTAGTAAGGCACGACAGGCATTTCGCTCCTCAAGTGCAAGAAGATTCATTCGGCGATCGAACGATAGTCGCCGCGAAAATAAAGTATCGGGTCGCCGTCCGTGATCGCGGTTTTTTCGACCTCGCCGACAAAGATCGAATGGTCGCCGCCATCGTAGGCATTCGTGATACGGCACTCGAGAACTACGAGGCATCCCGGAATGACCGGTATCCCGTCAATGCCGGTTCCGTACTCGAGCGAGTCAAACTTGTTCTCGATCTGCGACGCAAACCTTTCGGAAAGTTCCCGCTGCTGTTCGGACAGCATATTGACAACAAACGCACTCGACCATTGGAGCGCGGCGTGGCTGCCCGTCGATTTTTCTATGCAGATCAAAACACGCGGCGGCTCCAGCGACACCGAACAGAATGCCGAGACCGTGATCCCGTGAAAGCGGCCCTCTTCGTCGCGGGTCGTGACTACCGTCACGCCACTTGGGAAACGGGAAAGAGCGGCTCGAAACTCGTCGCTGCTTGTTGCCATCGGAACAATTGAAATGTAACCCATCGAAATCGAAATCGCAAAACCGGGCAATTTTGCGGCCGACCGTTCTGCGGAGATTGAACTGCCGCCGGGTTTACACCATAATCGTTTTACTGTGAATGATTTACAGGAATTGTTTCAAACCTCGACGCGATTGGTCGACGAAACCCTCGAACGGCTGATCCCTGCTGCCGAGACCGAACCGCGGCGGCTGCATCAGGCCATCCGCTGGAGCTTGTTTGCCGGTGGAAAGAGGTTTCGGCCGGCCATGGTCATTGCGGTCGGGACCGCGTTCGGCGCACCGATCGGTTCGCTCTTGCGGACTGCATCTGCGGTCGAGATGATCCACACCTACTCGTTGATCCACGACGATCTGCCGTCGATGGACAACGACGACCTTCGCCGGGGCCGTGAAACCTGCCATAAAAAATTTGACGAGGCCACGGCGATACTCGCCGGTGATGTACTGGAAACGCTTGCCTTTCAGGCGGTCGCGGAAGACGACCAGTTGAGTGCGGAGATGCGAGTTCAATTGGTCGCCGAACTCGCTCACGCTGCCGGCACTCCGTTCGGCATGGTGGCAGGCCAGCAACTCGATCTCGAAGCCGAAGGCTGCGATGTGTCTATCGACACCGTCGAGCGAATTCACCGGTTCAAGACCGGGGCCCTGATCACGGTCTGTGCAAAGGCGGGTGCGATAATCGGGCAAGGAAAGCCCGCCGAGATCGAAGCGATCACAAAGTACTCATCGATGCTCGGCCTGCTTTTCCAGATAACCGATGACCTTCTCGACGTGACCCAAACCACCGAAGACCTTGGCAAGACCGCACGAAAGGACATCGCGGCAAAAAAGGCCACATACCCAAGCGTGATAGGCAACGACGCTGCGTCAGGCGTCGCCAACGACCTTTGCGAACAGGCGGTCGCCGCCCTCGCTCCGATAAATAGGCCAACGGAGCTCCTGGCTGCCATCGCGAAGTACATTCTTGAACGCGGGTCATAGGCGTGAGTTGGACGCGGCGGTTTGGGGCGTCCAAATGTCCGGGAAGGTAGCTATTTACTTACGATTTGCATCTCTTTCGGCGCCGTTAGCCGGTCAGCTTGAACCTTTGCGCACGAGCCTGCTTTTTGGCCTTTGTGTTTGCGGCTTTGTGAACTTTGTGTTTAAGAGCCTTTCAACAGGACGAAGACAAAAGTCAAAAAACGGATCTCCTGACCTGAAACCAAACAACTTGACAATAATTGGCTTACTTCGTACGATTGGGGTTCGTCTTTTTTCGTTGGAAAAGGCCGAAGTTTGACAAAGAAGCAGCATTTTTTGACGGCAATTGCCGTCGAAAGATCGGGCATGTACGTCAATTGGTAGACAGCCTCTCTTACAAGGAGGAAGTTAGGGGTTCGAGTCCCTTCGTGCCCACCATTCTCAAATTGAGAACGGAGAATTGAAAATGGATAATGTCAGAACTGGTTCCTAATTTTCCATTTTCAACTATCCATTTTCCATTGTTTTGCGGGGTCGTAGTTCAGTTGGTTAGAACGCCAGCCTGTCACGTTGGAGGTCGCGGGTTCGAGCCCCGTCGGCCCCGCCACTAAATTTCAAACAAGAGTTATCTAAAGCCGGGCTTGCGCCCGGTTTTTTGCTTTCGGAGTGCCTTGTTCATTTGTTCGAAGAAGCGGCGGAAAGTATGACGGCGTTCGTCGATACCCTGTTCCGTACAGCGGCAAAGCGGGAGTTGTCTCTTGAGAACGTCAGGTCAAAGATCTCATCCGGCTCGGACGATAGCAAAAGTTTTGGCTCGCCGATATCGGGGTCGATCTGGAATACTTTGGACGACAGGCCTTCGCCCGACTGGGCTTCCTGGTAGAAAATGCCATTATCGTCGGGCATCCACTTGAAGATCCGGGTCGGGCGTATATTCAAGATCGCCGTCGGTGTCTCAGAATCTATCGATCTCACGATCACCCTCATCGGAACTCCCTGATCGCCGCCCTCGGTATACGCGATCGTCTTTTCGTCGCGTGCCATGGCCCAATAATAAATGAAGGCTTTGCCAAGATAATCAAGGCCAGTCACCGGCCCGCCTTCCACCGGGACCTGCCCCATCGGCGGCGAGCCTTCGTTATACCAACGGAAAACGACGGTCTTACCGTCGGCAGCAAATTGTGGTCTTTGCGTTATGCCTTGCACGTCAGCCAGCAGGACCTGGCCGCTGCCATCGATATCCATCCGCCAAATCTGGTTATACCCCGCTCGCCGCGACGTAAAAACAACGTACCGCCCGTCACCGGAAACTCGTGGGCCGGAATTGTCCGAATTCTCAGGCGTAAGCTGCAATGCATTCTTTCCGTCCGCATCGGCGATCCAGATCGAGAGCCGATCGTTCTCATAAACGTCGAACACGATCCGGCCATCGGGTGTCCAGTCGACAACCTGATGGGCCAGCGGCTCTCGCGCAAGTGGCGTCATCGACTTCATGTCTGAGGTCTCGCCGATCCAAAGACGCGATTCATCGCTCCGCTGGACCGCCACAATGTTGCGGCCTTCACGATCCACACTTACCCCGATGTAGCTGTTGAGGTCGTTCGTAATCCGGGTGAGCTCCCGCGACGGCAGCGAAAGATGAAAAAGTTGGCGACGATTTGAAACACTATCGACGGCGTTCAATAGCAGGCCGTTGCCACCTTCAAGCGAAGCAACCGACTCGATCCCTTCGCTGTTGCGAAAGACCTCGTCCTCGGCACCCGTTTCAGGATCGAGCTTAACTATCGACCACTGCTCCGTGCTGGCGAGCTCTCTTTTTATGTAAAAGACCGAACGTCCGTCCGAAGAATATCGGGCCTTTCGTATGACCGTTTCCCCGATCAGGACCTTGATGACCTGCTCGTCGCTACCATTTTCGGAATCTGCCGAGATCAGCTTTGAGTCCGTGACATTTACCGTAGTTTCTGGGGCCGGATCGCCATATCGCACAAGGAGCACCCGCTTTCCATCGGGTGAAAAGTTTCCGAGGTGATTTACCTTCTCCGCCACCTTTCGCGGCTGGCCTCCCAGGGAAGAAACGCGAAACAACGTGCCGTGGATTCCAAACCGCGGGGCGGTTACGAAATAAACGTATTCGCTGTCATTGCTGAATGCAATATCCCAATAATGGACCTGCTGGGATGGGACGATCCTGATGGCATTAGTATCAGCCACGCGCCGAAGCCAAAGCGAGCGGCTGCCGTCTGTCTCGTAGCTGACATACGCCACGGACCGTCCGTCCGGTGCGATCACCGATAGCGCAACATCGTTGGACTGTGACAGCTTTCTGATCGAGATCGTGCCGACACTGAATCGCGGCGTTGGGACCGTCCGTGAAAAAAAATACCAACCGCCTACGGCTCCAAGGATCACCGCCACGGCTGCTGCCAAAAGCCAACGCGGCGAGGGAGGTGCGGCTTCGCGATAAAAGCGGCGGGCAAAACTATCAAGAGATACACCCGCATCGGTCGCGGCTTGAGCATCCTTTAGAATCGAATGAACCTCGCTCATCGACTTAAATCGTTTCTGTGGATTCTTTTCGAGGCATTTGAGAACGGTTCGTGAAATGAGCGAAGAAACCTCGGGCTTATGTCGTTCGATCGCCTCAGGTTCTTCGGAAAGCACGGAGTGAATGGCCGCCGCCTGATTTGCACCGCTGAAAGGGCGTTTCCCGGTCAGCGATTCGTACATCAGCACACCAAGGCTGAAGATATCGCTTCGTTCGTCAACCTCACTGCCCTGAGCCTGCTCCGGCGACATATATGCCGGTGTGCCGATTATCTGGTCCGTCCGCGTGATCGACGACCGCTCAGCCTCATGCAATGGAGCGATACGGGCCAAGCCGAAATCCAGGATCTTGGGCCGCTTCTCGGACGTGATCATTATATTGCCCGGTTTTATGTCGCGGTGGACAACGCCTTTCGAGTGAGCGTGTGCGAGTGCTTCGGCGATCGGTACAAACCAATCGAGAAATGTCTTTTCGTCAACACCATCTGGCCGGATAAATTCATCGAGGGTCTTGCCCTCGACATATTCCATGGTTATGAATCTGTGCTTGCCCGCCTCCTCAACAGAGTACACGGTGGCCACATTAGGATGATTAAGAGCGGCGGCGGCCTGGGCCTCGTTTTCAAATCGACGTAGGTGGTCGGGGTGTTCAGCGAGGATCGGCGGAAGGGTCTTGAGCGCGACTGATCTGTTTAACTTCGAGTCCTTTGCGAGATATACATCGCCCATTCCTCCTGAGCCAAGGAGGGAAAGGATCTGATAATGTCCGACGAATTGTCCGGACCACGATTCGATATCGCCGACGACCGGCACTGAGATAAAATCTCCGGCGTTGGCTTCTGCCTCGAGAAGCGACTCGACCTCTTTGCGCAATTGCTCGTCCGAGCCGCATTCACGTTCGAGGAAGTCTCGGCGTTCTTTACCGCTTAGCTCGGCCGCCTCGTGGCAAAGTTCGGTGATACGTTCCCACTGTTCCGGCGTCATACGCTGCTGCGAAGTTCCCGATAAAGCCATGCCCTCGCGACCGTCCAGTCGCGCCTGACTGTCCGCGTTGAGATCTCAAGTGCCTCCGCTATCTGCTCGTCCGTAAGTCCCGCAAAGTACCGAAGCTCAACGATCCGAGCCTGTCTCTCGCTTAGCTTGGCGAGCCTCTCGAGGGCAGAATCGAGAGCAACGATGTCTTCTGCTGATTCCGACGTCGCGGCCAAATGTTCCGAGAGCGTTACCTGGACCGGATTACCGCCCCTTTTCAGGCTGTTCTTTCGCCGGGCGACATCGACCAATATTCGCCGCATCAATCGGGCGCACATCGCGAAAAAATGGGTCCGATTCTGCCAATTGACCTGATCGGAATCGATCAGCCGAAGATATGCCTCATTGACCAGCGCACTCGGCTGAAGCGTATGGCCGGGTTTCTGGCGACGCATAAAGTTCCCGGCCATGCGGCGAAGCTCGCCATGGACCTGGGGCAGAAGGTCGTCGAGCGCACGCTCATCACCGTTTCGCCATTTCAAAAGTAGCTGGGTTATTTCGGGTGAAGTCTTTTCTTTCATGGCCCAACAATGCGGTTTTAATTCGATAATCGAGAATTCTTCACCAAAATACTAGCACAATTTCTTTCAACGGCTGTCCGCCTGCGGCCTGGGTGTGCGTCTCTAGAAACAGGAACGATCCGGTTCGATCCGGCTCAGACCGAATAGGAACCCGGTGAGGCCATAAGTTGAAACTATGTTACACGAAGCCACCACACTCGAATTCAGAAACAAGACCGCACTGCCAGCGACGGACAGGGTGCGTTTGGCGGGCCCGCTTGACGAACGGCTGGCCGTCAGCATAGTTCGGCTCGGCTTTGACAGCGATCCTGTCGCGCGATGGATGTACCCCGATGCTGCGGGCTATTTGAACGGCTTTTCCGAATTCGCCCGGGCGATTGCCTTTCGGTCCATTCAGGCGCGGTCGGCCCATCTTTCACGTGACGGTTCAGGTGCCGCACTTTGGTTTCCGCCGGGTGTGTCGCTAGACGAGGGACTGATAGGAGAGGTCGTTCGATCTACCGTTTCGCCTGAACTTCAAGACGAGGTGGAAAACGTATTCGAACAAATGGCCTCGTTCCATCCCACAGAGCCTCACTGGTACCTTCCGATGATCGCCGTCGACCCTGTACGTCAGGGCCGGGGCGTCGGTGCCGCTCTGTTGAGGTTCGCAACAAAATGGTGCGACGGAGAGGATCTCCCCGCATATTTGGAATCGTCAAATCCGAGGAACATAAGCCTCTACCGGCGATTTGACTTTGACATCATCGGAACGATCCGGTCGGGCGATTCACCGACGCTGTTCCCGATGCTCCGCAAACGAAGGAGCGACCGGTCAAGATCAAGCAGGGATATTAACGATCAATTAATACATGAAACAGCCGAGATGATCGGCAAGGAGAACTAAAGCTATGTTAGGAGCAACTTTGTTAACGGGTGACCTGAAAAAAACCCGCGAGGGCTACGATTACCACGACACCATCGTCGCATCGCAAAAGGTCAATTGGCGTATAGAGGACATTATCGGCGGAAGCAAGAAACTGGACTTCACGCGACCGTTTTTGCCGGAATCGCTTGCACGAGTTTCAGGATTGAGTTTCTTGAACGACGAGGAGAAACGCATTCTGAATCAGATACGGGGACATGCCTACCTGTGCATTTTTGGGCTGGTGGAGGAATTCATTCTTCCTTTCGTTCTGGATCACGTCCGGCCGACACTCGACGAGGACGACTATCGCGTCCGGGCATTTCTACAGTTTGCGGCAGAAGAAGCAAAGCATATTCAGCTCTTCAAGAGATTCAGCGAAGAGTTCAACGCAAACTTTGGGACCGAGTGCAAGGTGATCGGGCCGCCGTCTGAGATCGCTCGCGAGATACTCTCACACGGGCCGCTAGGTATCTCCATCGCGATACTGCACATCGAATGGATGACCCAGCGGCATTACATCGACAGTGTAAAGGACGATCAGTCGCTCGACCCGCAGTTCAAAAGCCTGCTGAAGAACCACTGGCTCGAAGAGGCACAGCACGCAAAGCTCGACACGCGAATGGTCGAGTCACTGGCGTCGAATATGAGCCTTGAAGAGATCGAAAAGGGCGTTGACGAGTACCTCGAGATCGGCGGTTTCCTCGACAATGGAGTTCGTCAGCAAACGCTCTTCGACCTTGAGGCGCTCGAAAACGCGACTGGCCGCATACTCGACGAAGGCGAACGGGAGGCGTTCGTCGACATCCAACATCAGGCGAATCGCTGGACATATCTCGGAACCGGAATGACGCACCCGCGCTTCCTGGAAACGCTGGAGCGGCTCGGGCCCGAGCAGAGGAAACGCATCGAAGGGGTTTCTCCGGCCTTCTGCTAGAGAAAAACCAGGGTTCCGTGAATCCGGTTTTGGGAGCCTTACGAAAACAAGACCAGAAGAATTGGTTTCGGTCATGTTTTCGAGCAAGGGGAAGGTCAAAAGCCGCCGTGCAACATCGTGTACGGCGGCTTTTGAAATTAGCGATAAGATTTCCCGATTTTTGAGTTAACTCTTGCGCAACTCGGTAAGAACCTGTTTGGCCACAGCCTTTAAGGTATCGAAAACGCCCGTTCCGTCCGTCGCAACTGCTTCAAATACGGGCTCACCTTTGCGGGTGAGTTCCTGCGTCAATTCCTCGATCGGCGTCACATTCGGCAGATCGCGTTTATTCAATTGGAGAACGTACGGGATGCTTCGCAGATCATATCCCTGTGTCTGAAGGTTTTCCTCGAGGTTGTAAAGCGATTCGATATTCGCGTCCATTCGCTCATCCTGGCTGTCAGCCACAAATACTACACCGTCAACACCCTTAAGGATAAGCTTTCGCGACGCGTCGTAATAAACCGGGCCGGGGACCGTATAGAGATGAAACCTTGTCTTAAAGCCGCGTACGGTTCCCAGCTCGAGCGGCATAAAGTCGAAAAAAAGCGTTCGGTCGGTCTCGGTAGCGAGGCTGATCAGTTTGCCTTTTGCCTGCGGGGCCGTCGAATCATAGATATACTGCAGGTTCGTAGTTTTCCCGCAAAGGCCCGGGCCATAATACACGATCTTGCAGTTGATCTCTCTTGACGCGTAATTGATGAATGTCATACCTAATTGCCGATAATTCTATAACAAAAGAACTTAACCGAAAAGACTGTCAATGTCTTCATCGGTGATCTCGGCAAAGACCGAGGTGTTGTTTACCTTAAATGTCGCCGATTCCCTGACCGCCTCGTCCAGTATCCCGGCTACTTCGAAGCTTGCCTTCTTGGTCCGCAGCTTGACCAGGCCAAGTGTTGAACGCTCGTCAAATACCACGACAAGCAGGCTGCGTCCTATAACGCTGATGAAAATGCTCTCCCGTTCGCCTTCATGGACAACCGCCGGAAAGACGTCCTCACCGATCAGCTTTGCCATACTGTTGGTCGCGGCCACGTTTCCGGCAGCGAGGGACGAAAAACTGGTCGTGTCCATGTCGCCGATGTCGCCGTGAAAAGCTATCGTCTGGCCATCGCGGTCGACGAGAAATACAACCCTCGACGCGCACTCCACGCACAACCGGGCGATGACCATCTTTAGCCTTTGAAACTGGTGTTCTTGTAAAATGAAAGGCGATTGAGCCATTTGAGATTTTCTTTGCCTGATATTAACTATAACGGCAAGTGTTCTGGTGTGAAAGTGAATGAGCGCCGAGAGGTGAGATTTCCGGGAGGAACCCCTCATATGAAAGTATCATAGGTTTGGGACCGCCGACAAGCACTTTTTGCGATAGGTTTCCGGTACGACACCATGCCGATAAATTCAGGGATCGCAGCCGTTTGAACGAACCATGCTGCTTGCGGACGCTATTTCTTAAAGGCCATCAAATAAATTGACCCAACGATCAGAACATGAACTTAACTGCGTCGCGATCGGCGGCGGGACCGGGCTTTCGACACTCCTTTCCGGCCTCAAAATATATGTGGCCCCTGAAATAGAGTCGACTTACGCGATCTCGCAACTGTCGGCGATCGTGGCAGTTTCGGACGACGGGGGAAGCTCAGGCCGTCTGCGCGACGAACTGCAGATGCCGCCGCCCGGCGACATTCGCAACTGCATGGTCGCTCTGTCTGAGGACTCAAATCTGCTCTCGCGTCTTTTCCAGCATCGGTTTCGCGGAATAGGCCAACTTGGCGGCCATAGCTTCGGAAACCTTTTCCTTGCTGCGCTTTCCGAGATCACGGGGGATTTTGCCGAAGCGGTCCGGCTTTCATCCGAGATCCTTGCCAGCAAGGGGCATATTTATCCGGCAACGCTTTCCGATGTGCGGCTCGCAGCGGAACTCGAAGACGGTTCGATTGTCCGTGGGGAAACCGTGATCGGAAGCCTTGGGAAAACGATCAAACGGCTCTATCTTGAGCCCGAAGATTGCCACCCACTTCCAAACGCTATTCAGGCGATCGCCGAGGCCGACTTGATAACCCTCGGGCCGGGCTCGCTTTTCACAAGCCTGCTTCCCCCACTGCTGGTCCGCGGCGTTGCGGACGCGATCCAGTCATCGCCGGCGGTCAAGATATTCGTATGCAACCTGATGACCCAGCCCGGTGAGACAGACGGGCTCACGGCACGGCGACATCTTGAGATAGTTCGCCAGTATGCGCCGACACTGAACTTCGACCATATTGTCGTAAACAATAAGGCGATCAGTGAGATCCAGATGTCGATGTACGAACAGGAAGGCGCGGAACAGATCGGTGTTCACGGCTCGATCTCGGGTGATTCTATTGAAGGTGCAAGTATCATCTATGCTAATCTATTGGATGCTGGGGAGAAGGTCCGCCACGATCCGATCAAGCTTGCAAACACCCTGTTGAACTGTGTAGTCGAGAGACAAAACGGCAGATGTCCGGCCTGAATGCCGCCTGATTCCTATGTCCGAAACCCCAACCGAGCAAAGACCGCTGAAAGTCCTGATCCTGGCCGCCGGTCTCGGAACGCGGATGCGGTCGGACCTTGCGAAAGTACTCCACAAGCTTGATGGACGCCCGCTGATCAACCACGTATTCCGAACCGCGACAGCGCTAGCCCCTGAGACGATCTTCGTCGTGATCGGGCATCAGGGCGACGATGTCAAGGCTGCAGTTTTGGGCGAAACCGACGATGAATCGATCGTCTTTGTTGGCCAGCAGCAGCAGCTTGGCACGGGCGACGCAGTAAATTCCGCACGCAGCCATCTCGAACATAGCGAATCAACCCTCGTCGTACTCTCAGGCGACGTTCCGATGATCAGGCCCGAAACGCTTGCCGCCCTGGTACAGCACCATCTCCGGCACGCCGAAACCGGAGCCGCCGCCACGATCCTGACGGTCAAGTTGAATGATCCCAGCGGTTACGGCCGGATCATTCGCGACGAAGATAGCCAGTTCCTTCGGATCGTCGAACAAAAAGATGCCGATGACCAAGAAAAGCAGGTCCAGGAGATAAACGCTGGCATCTACTGTTTCGACGCCAAAAAGCTTTATTCGGCTCTCTCTGCGGTGAAAAATAACAATTCGCAGGGTGAGTATTACCTGACCGATGTCCCTGAGTTGTTGCGGCGGGCGGGTGAGGAGGTTGCCGTTTTTCAGTTTGGCGACCCGCACGAGATCGAAGGCATCAACAACCGTGCTCAGCTCGCCGACCTGGAGCGACGAATTCGTCGTCGTACGATCTCCAGGCTGATGACCGAGAGCGGTGTTACCTTTATCGATCCGAAGAACGCCTATGTCAGCTCGGGTGCAACGGTCGGGCACGATACCACTATTTATCCGAATGTTTTCATCGAGGGAAAAACGCGCGTTGGCTCGGGCTGTGTGATCCGACCCGGCAGCCGTCTGGTCAACGCAGTGGTCGGAAATAACGTTGAGATCCGCGACAACTGTCTGATCACAGATTCAGAGATCGGCAACGGCTGCACCGTCGGCCCGATGGCCCACCTTCGCGGGAAGGCAGTTATGGTCGATGGATCGAAGGTAGGCAACTTTGTCGAGCTCAAGAAAACACGCCTCGGTAAGGGCTCAAAGGCCAGTCATCTCACCTATTTGGGTGATGCCACGATCGGCGAAGAAACGAACATCGGAGCCGGAACAATAACCTGTAATTACGACGGCAAAAACAAACACGAGACCCACATCGGCGACCGTGTAAAGATCGGATCGGACACGATGCTCGTTGCCCCGGTGACCGTCGGCGACGATGCTTCCACAGGGGCCGGAAGCGTCGTGACAAGAGATGTCGAGCCGGGGGAGTTGGTCGTTGGAGTGCCTGCAAAGGCTAAGGCCTCGAGAGGCGACCAACACTAGGTGAATGGGATGAAAAAAATTAGTGCCTTATTTTCGGCCGCAGTTTTAACGTTCGCGATCAATGTATCAGGGCAAACTTGTGATGACTTGAAAGAGCTTATTGATAAGACGTACGGATTCAAACCGTCGAAATTGACTGCCGAACAAATCGACGCAAAGTCAGCCGAACTAGACAAAGTCTGGAATATTGTAGGTAAGAACACTATCGTGCTTCTGCCTTGCCTGCGTGCGGAAATTGCTCAACGCAAAGAAGACTCGTTTTTTCGCTTCAACGCAAGTAACCTGCTCTTCAAGCATGATCAATCCGTAGAAACTAAGAAATTAATGATCGATACCTATGCGGGAGCGGACTTGGCGGATATCAATCTCCGATACTGGCTTCCTTATATGGCAGAATTTGGAGAAGATGGCCTTGACGTCACGAAAGCCGGAGAAGCTTGGATTCGCTTTCCCAAACCTGTTTACTATTTGCCACAACATGGTCCGCGTGCAATAGACAAAGGCATGGGAGCGCTTGCTATCTTCGGTAGTATGGATGAATCAGTTGCGACACCCGTTCTAGCAAAATTGGCTGCCGAGGAAAATACCGATTTCAGTGGAATTGCGTTAGTGATTTTGGTGAATCAAGCAACATCTGAATCTACTAAAGCTGTACTAGCACTGAGTTCGAAATTTCCCACTCCCCTTCAGGAACGTTTAAAACAAGATGTAACTAAGCCCAGATTGATAGAGCCGCGACAAGGAAAGCCGAAAACCACACGGGACGAATTTGTGAGAGCAATGACGGATTTAATCAATGGGAAATCTGATTCGTGGGACAAACTCATTGTTGAAGTGTCTGACGGTGAGAAGGATATGGTTGCAGTTTTGACCGCTGCAGATTTGCCTTTGATCCGCAAAGTCAGACGACATTATGCTTCGAACCCGACACCTCACTTGCTGGAATGGTATACAACTTTCGCTCAGGTGATAAATACAATCCAATCGAATTCGTTAACGGAGAAGGTGAGCAACTAAAATCATATATTTGGCATTGTCGGATACGTCGGAAATACGCAGGCTGTTAGACCCGGGAATGTATTATGTTAAAGTACCGAACTTAGGGTGACGATTATGACGATTACGATCGATCTGCCGAAGAGAATTGAGGCGGAACTGAAAAAGAAGGCGAAAGAGAGAGGTCAGGACGTTGATACCTTTGTAAAGGGCCTTGTGGAAAAAGATTTGAGCCTTCCGTCCTGGGAAGAGCTCGTCAAGCCCATTCATGAACAGACGAAAAAGCTGGGACTTACTGAATCCGACATTGAAGAACTGATTGATGAAGAGTTAGCTGAGGTTCGAAGAATTAAACCCCTTTGGAGCCGATGATCGTTGCCGTCTTTGATACGAATATCATTCTGCAGGGAATTTTGAGCGAAGGTGGTCCGGCGGATGAGTGTCTTCGGTTCGTCTTTGACGGGAAGGTTCGACTGGTAACAACCGATGCAATGCTCGGCGAAATCGAAGATGTTATTTCCCGTCGGAAATTAGTATCGAAGTATCCTCAATTGCGAACAGATCGCCCCGATCAGCTAATCGCGAAGATCAGAAGTGAGGCCGATCTCACTAGCCAACCACAGAATGTCTATAGGTTCGAGCGCGACCGGAAAGACGAAATATTTATCAATCTGGCTATCGGGATAAACGCTGATTATCTGGTAAGCCGCGACAACGATCTGCTGGATCTGATGGACGATTCAGAGTTTACTTTCAGGTTCCCGTGGTTGAAAATTGTCAACCGATATGTGTTTTTGAAGGTTGTTAGGGAGTTGTAGTTTGTATGTTGAAGATTGTTAGCAAATTTTCGGTTCTTGTCGCGTTATCGGCGCTAGCGGTTGCTCACGGCTTCGCGCAAAAAGCGGAGTTAACGATCGTTGATTTTGTTGGCGTCTGGGAACTTGGGAAAAGAGGCGACGCCTATTATGCGGAAATTAAGATCTCTGAGATTGATAGTGGTATCGAAATCGAAAGCAAGACTTACTGGGAGGGAGAGCCTATAGAGAGGAAAGAAATCTTCCATCTGGATGGTCGAGGGGAGGAGAACAAATCACCGAGCGGGACGATTGAGCATTCGACAACCAAACTTCACCGAGGAGCTATCACGATTACGTATTATCACGTCGACAAAAAGTCGAATAAGAAGCGCGACACTATGTACGTGAAGTACCAGATGCGTAAAGGAAAATTAGTTTGGAAAAAAGGACTCTTTGGTTATTCATACCCGAGCAGCCCTGTCTCGGGTTTCGCGGAACAAGTGTTTACGAGGAAGTCGACGTGAAGAGCGAGACAGTTTATGTGCGGAATTGTTGGATACGTTGGAAATAAACAGGTTGTACCGTTGATCATTGACGGGCTGAGGAAGCTTGAGTATCGCGGGTACGACTCGGCGGGCATCGCTGTTGTCGATGATGCAAAGCATCTTGAGCTGCGGCGAGCCGAAGGGAAGCTCCGCAATCTCGAGGAAGCGATCAGGCTCAATCCGCTTGATGGCAACTACGGCATCGGGCATACACGGTGGGCGACGCACGGCCGTCCGACCGAGGAGAATGCCCATCCGCACCGGGACCAGTCGGGCAAGATCGTTGTCGTCCACAACGGCATCATCGAAAATTACCTTACGCTGAAAGAACGGCTGGCGGCGGGCGGCAGCGAATTTAAAACAGAGACCGATACCGAGGTGGTCGCGCACTTGATCGGCCATTACGTCGGCGAGGGCCTAGGTTTCGAAGAGGCCGTCCGCACGGCGGTCAAAGAGCTGAAAGGCATTTTTGCTCTTTCGATCATCTCGGTCGATGTGCCGGATATGATAATCGCGGTCCGCGAAGGGCCGCCGGTCGTTATCGGCCTGGGCGACGGTGAGTTTTTTGTTGCGTCTGATATCCCGCCGATCCTCCAGCACACGCGTGACGTTTTCTTCCTCGGAGACCGCGAGATCGCGGTACTTACGAAAGATTCCGTGCGTGTTACCGATTTTGACGGAAATATCATCGAGCCGAAACAGCAGCGGATCACCTGGGACCCGATCATGGCCGAGAAAGGCGGGTTCAAGCATTTCATGCTGAAGGAGATCTATGAGCAGCCTCGTGCGGTTCGCGATACTTCTCAGGGACGGGTTTCGCTTGATACCGGCAAGATTTATCTTGATCAGATGGAGATAACCGACGAAGATCTGCAGGGGGTCAGCTCGATCAAGATCGCGGCTTGCGGCACCTCGTGGCACGCCGGGCTGGCAGGAAAGTACATGATCGAGCGTCTGGCACGAGTGCCGGTCGAGGTCGATTACGCTTCAGAGTTCCGTTATCGCGACCCGGTCCTCACCGAGAACGACCTGATCATCGTGATCTCACAGTCAGGCGAGACGGCAGATACGATCGCGGCAATGCGTGAGGCCCGAAACTCAGGCTGTAAGGTCTTGGCGATCTGCAACGTGCAGGGTTCGATGATCCACCGCGAAGCCGACGGGACGATCCTGACCCATGCCGGGCCCGAGATCGGTGTCGCCTCGACGAAGGCGTTCACATCGCAGATGGTGGCGCTTTATCTTTTCGCATCGCATTTGGGGCAGGTTCGCGGTACGGTCGGTGAAGAACGTGCGAAGAAACTCGTACAAGACCTTGCCGAGCTGCCGTTAAAAATTGAGCAGCTTCTAAACGACGCTGACCTGTACGAAGATCTCTCCAAGGATTACTTTCGCGTCCAGGATTTTCTTTACCTCGGCCGAGGCATTAATTTCCCCGTGGCACTGGAAGGCGCGTTGAAACTGAAAGAGATCAGTTACATCCACGCCGAAGGTTACCCGGCCGGCGAGATGAAACACGGCCCGAACGCCCTGATCGATGAGAAGCTTCCGGTCGTGATCATTAACACCCGCGATGAAGGCGACGAGGCGAGCATGCTTCGCTACGAAAAAACCCATTCGAACATCGTCGAGGTCAAGGCAAGAGACGGCATCGTAATCGCAGTTCTGACGGAGGGCGACGGGATGAGTTCAAAGGTCTCAGACCACGTCATCGAGATTCCGCCGACGTCCGATCTGCTCGGGCCGATATTGTCCGTGGTGCCGCTTCAGCTATTGTCCTATCACATTGCCGTCCGCCGCGGCTGCGACGTCGACCAGCCGAGAAATCTGGCAAAGTCGGTGACCGTGGAGTAAATCCCGATGTATGGTTTTATGCCATTATGTGAAAAAGAAAGTTTTGAGCAGCTATTCACGGATTTGTATGAGAACCGGTTTGTCAGTCGCGAATCCGCTTACTATCTCTGGGAATTAGTTCGGTATGAAGTTCAGGATGATAGGTTTTTGGTTTGGGCAAATCCGTTAATGGTAACATCCGAGCGGCTGGATTATTTGAAAGAAAAAGCTCCGATCAGGCTTGGATGCGCGTTCAAGATTGGTGACAGATGCAGCCTGATGGCAAATAAACGCGTCTCGGGATACAGTATCAGTTTTTGGTTTGATAAGGAGTTGGTGAAAAAAATATCACACCTTACCGACGAAGACTTTGACAATGGCGTTCCCTCTCAAATCTTGTCCGAGTTCAATGAAAGAGCTTAAATAGATGAAAGCAATTGTTGTCCGCGAATACGGCGAGCCTGAGGTGATGAAGGTCGAGGAGGTTGAAACTCCTGTGCCTTCAGGTGATGAGGTACTTGTCAAGATCGAAGCCGCCGGGATCAACCCGGTCGATACTTATCTCCGCTCCGGCATTCATGCCAAGGCTCCCAAGCTCCCCTACACTCCCGGAAAGGACGGTGCTGGCACTGTCGAATCGATCGGAGAAGCGGCCAAGAAGTTCAAGCCGGGTGATCGAGTTTACACGTCCGACACGCTTACGGGCACTTATGCCGAATACGCCCTCTGTAATGAAGATCAACTTGGACGGCTTCCCGAAAATGTGAGCTTTAAGGAAGGTGCCGGAATTTGGACGCCTTATGCAACTTCTTATCGAGCCTTGTTTCAAAAGGCGGCAGCTAGGCCGGGCGAAACAGTGCTTGTACACGGAGCGTCGGGCGGCGTCGGGACGGCCGCGGTCCAGTGGGCGAAAGCAGCCGGCTTAACGGTGGTCGGTACAGCGAGCTCGGACGAGGGCAAACAATTGGTGCTTGACAGCGGTGCGGACGCGGTATTTGACCACTTGGAAGACGATCATTTCGATGAAGTGCGGGCGTTTGCAGGAGGCTCCGGGGTCGATGTGATCATCGAGATGCTTGCGAACGTCAACCTCGAACGTGATTTCGAATGTCTGGCGATGTTTGGCCGGATCGTAGTTGTCGGAAGCCGGGGCAACATCCAGTTCACGCCGCGACTTGCAATGACCAAGGATGCAACGATCCACGGAATGTCGCTCTTCAATTCTACGCAGCACGAGCGTGACGATATCCACGCAGCGATATTTAAGGGACTGTCCGAGGGCAAGCTGAGGCCCCACGTCCGAATGGCCTTTCCGTTGGAAAACGCACCCAACGCCCACCACGAAGTGATCGAAGCAAAAGCTCTTGGCAAGATGATCCTGCGTCCCTGAGAATCCGGAAACTCGTCGACTCAGTTCTTGATGGTTGGAGGCTGCGGCTGCAGTCGGTTGAGATTTGAACGGGCCAACTCATTTCTCGGGTCGAGGTCCAATGCCTTTATGTAATCGGCAATAGCCCGTTCACGGCTGTTCGACATTTCGAAGGCATACCCGCGGTGATTGTAGGCCATCGATGAACGTGTTGAAAGCTCGATCGCCCTGGTACAGTCCTCGATAGCTTGTGCATATTGCTTCCAAGCGTAGAGTTGTATCGCGCATCGATTGATATACGGCGTCGGGTTCTGCGGTTCGGCCTGGATCGCGAGTGTCACATCGTTGAAAGCCTTACGGAAATCCTTTTTTTCATACGCCTCAAGCCCGCGTGAGTTGTAAACGATCTGAAGCTGGAGGTTCACCCCGGCAAATTCCGGGTATTGCCGACGAACGTTTTGAAAATCGGCGATCGCCCGGTCATAGTCTCCCTTTAGCCGCTGGCCGATTCCTCTCTTGAAATAAAGTAAGCCGGAAAGGCCGTCATTTGCAGCCCGCATTGCCTGGTTGCAGGCATTGATTATTGGAGTGGCGGCAGCCTTCGCCTCTTCCGTTGTCATCGGCCGGCGGTCGATGAAGAGGCAAGTGAAAACCGGCTGTGAGTCAAACTGGGGACGCAATGCAAGAGCCTTGGCGTAATTCTCAGACGCGGTCCTAGAATCGCCGACAAGATCGAGTGCGACCGCAAGAAGAAAAAAGGCCTCGGCATCCTTCGGGTCTGCGGCAACTGCACTGCTGAGATCAGCGACGGCCCGTTGGTAGTCCGATCCCATCATAAAGCATTGGCCCCGTCCCAATAGCGCTTTTGAGCTGCTTGAATTTACTTCCAGTACGCGAGTGTATTCGGTTATCGCCCGATCGCAGTCCTTCTTTGATCTTAGGTCGTTGGCCGCAGCCAGGATCGCAGACGTATCGACGAGGTTGATGCGAAACGAGTATGTAAGAATGCCTTGTCCGCGAGCTGGCTTTCCGTCGCGCATTGCTGGGATAAACTTCGATGCACGTGCCGCCTCGATCGCGCGCTCGGTCAGCCCATTTGGCAGCACCGTGAGGCGGGCGACCGAGGTTACACGGCCCGATTCATCCAATTCTAAAGCCAACTTCACCTCACCCGACGTTCTTGCCTTCTTCGCCTCGTCAGTATATTCGGGTCTGACCAGGTTCACCGCCTTTCCTGAAAGCTCGCCCAGATCGACGCGCTGAGGCATTGGTGTAGGTGTTGGCACAACAGGTGATGCGGGCGAATTCGCCCTGATCGTGTCGATCAACTCCTGGGTAGCACCGGCCTGACGCAGGTCGGCCTCACGATCCGCCGTCAACGGTCGATCCATTTTTCGCCGCCGGATCTGCGTTATGACCCAAGTGATCAACTCGGCTTTGTTGCGGAATGACTGGTTAGGAAGCTTGGTCTGAAGAGCGGTAATCACCTCGGGATAGGTCAGCGGATCCTGGGCAAAGGCCCGTACGGACCCAAGATCGGCCAGCATTATCGCAGTGATGGCAGCAACCGCCAATATCGAAAATTTAAAGCTGCGTACGAACCCCATAACGCAAAACTCAGAGACCGTGTTTATTTGAAGGACGCTCGGCCCCTCACAATTTTGCCCTATTTACAGCTATTCGTAAATACGCAATTCGGATCCTGGGTCGGCTTTGGCCGTTTCGCGGGTGGCTTCCTGGGTTCGGGCTTTCGCTCTGGCTGGCGTGCTTGCGGCTGACTCTTTCGAACGGCTGGCTCAGTAATTTCGGGTGCCTCGTTCGCGGGTTGTGAGGTGGCATCGTCCTCTGCAAGCGGCTCAACATAGACGGGTTCTGCGAGCGGTGTCGCTGAAGGTTCCACCAATACTCGCTGTGGTTCCGGTGTCTCCGGGGTCGGCAAAACCGCGTTAGACGCAGGCAGTGAGATCGGACCGTTTTCCGACCGGTCGATCAGCCACGAGACTACCGCATATATCCCAATCGAGCCGACCAGAAGAAAAACCAATGCCGCCGGGATCAGCCAAAGAAGTTTACGAGCCGTCGAACGTGCGACCTGAGGCCTAACTGCGGCGATCTGCCTCGCCGTCGGTGCCGGCCCGGAAATATTCTTGTCGCTTATATACCCAAGCCGATGCTTCACTTCGTCGATCGCCGCGAGCATCGCGTCGGCGGTTTGGAAGCGAAGCGCCCGGTCCTTTTGCAGGGCCGTTGAGATGATCCGCCGCAGTTCAGGCGATGCATTCTGCAGTTGCTCAGGCTCCTGTTCTAGGATCGCAACGATCGTATGGCTCGGCGTTGGCCCCTTGAACGGCACCTTTCCCGCGATCATTTCGTACAGGATAACGCCAAGGGCCCAAATATCCGTGCGAGCATCCGTCTCCAGACCTTCGGCCTGCTCGGGCGACATATACGAAACGGTTCCCATGATCATACCGGGGACCGTATGGTTCATACCGCTAAGAGCAAACTCGATATTCCCTGAAGATGTCTTCTTCGTAGCATCCGTAAGTTTTGCCAAGCCGAAATCAAGCACCTTGACGTAGCCGTCGGGCCGTAGCATTACGTTTTCAGGCTTTATATCACGGTGAATTATTCCCGCCTTGTGGGCGGCAGCAAGTGCTCCCGCGATCTGCGACGCGATCTTTAGCATCTCGACGAACGGAACCTGCCCATGCCGCATGATCTCGCGCAGCGTTCGCCCCTCGACAAACTCGGTAACAATGAACTCGCAGCCGTCGATCTGGCCTATCTCAAAAACGGTAACGATATTAGGGTGATTCAGAAGCGATGTTGCCCTCGCTTCACGTTGAAAACGGACAAGCCGTTCGCTGTCCATAGAGAAATACTCGGGCAGCACCTTTAGAGCGACCTCGCGTCCAAGCTGGGTATCGAGTGCCTGATAGACGATGCCCATACCGCCTTCGGCAACGCGATTCCTGATCAGGTACTTGCCAAATTGTTTACCGATCCTCGGGTCTGCCGGGATCTGCATTGTTACTTGTGCAGAAGGATTTTCGAAGGAGATCTTCGCATTGGGTACCGTATCGGCGTGGTGAAAAAACTGTTGTGTCTTGTCGCCGCCGCCCATGTAGCTGTCGATATCGCTGCGAAGGGTCGGGTCGCCCGCACAGGCCCCGCGCAAGAAAGCGTCGCGTTCCTCCGGCGGCCTTGAAAGTGCAGAAGCAAGCAGAGACTTAACTTTTTCAACGCGCTCAGGCTGCATGGCAAAGTGTCAGAACTTCCGGTTTTGCGCGAATTATAACATGGTTTGGGATCGGCGAATTGGCACTGCACCGAAAAACGTGCCCGTGTGGTAGTGAAAATCAGCACGCGGATCGTGCAGATCATTCAGATATCAACGGATGAGGAAATCTTTCCAGATCCGTGTAAATCGGCTTGATCTGCCCGATCCGCGTTTAATTCGACTGCGGCATTTGCCTGCAATCCCGCCTGCTTACGCGCGTTATCCGGCTGTGGCAGATTTCAAATCGATCAGCGACTCCAGCGGTGTGTATTCAAGATTCTGGGCCTCGGCCACTGCCTGATAGGTTAGCTTGCCGGCGTATGTGTTCACGCCCTCGGCAAGGCCTCGATCGTCTTTTATAGCAGACTCAAAGCCCTTGTTCGCCAGTTCAAGCGCATATGGCAGCGTCGCGTTTGTCAGGGCAAAGGTCGAGGTCCGGGGTACTGCTCCCGGCATATTGGCGACGCAGTAGTGCAGCACGCCCTCTTCGTAATATGTTGGATTTGAATGGGTTGTCGCGTGTGTCGTCTCAAAGCACCCGCCCTGATCCACCGCTACGTCCACAAGCACGGCACCGTGCGGTATCAGGTGAAGCATCTCGCGGGTCACGAGTTTCGGGGCCGCGGCTCCGACCACCAACACAGCACCGATCACAAGATCGGCATGCGAGATCGCTTCTTCTATCGCGTAGCGGGACGAGGCAAGCGTCTGCACCTTTGAAAGGAATATGTCGTCAAGCTGGCGAAGGCGATCAAGATTGCGGTCAATGATCGTTACCTTGGCCCCAAGACCGACAGCCATCTTCGCGGCTTCGGTCCCGACGATTCCGCCGCCAATGATAACTACATTCGCCGCGGGCACGCCGGGAACGCCGCCAAGTAGAATGCCGCGGCCTCCGTTCATCTTTTCCAGGTAGGTCGCCCCGACTTGAACCGACATTCGGCCTGCAACTTCAGACATCGGCGTCAGCAGAGGCAGGCGGCCGTGCTTATCGGTGATCGTTTCATAGGCGACACCGGTCACTTTTCGCTCTAACATCACCTTCGTCAACTCGAACTCGGGAGCTAAGTGAAGGTAGGTGAACAGCAGCTGGTTCTCGCGCATCCGCGGATACTCGGGCCCGACCGGTTCCTTGACCTTGACGATCATATCGCCTGTTTCCCAGATTTCGTCAGCCGTGTCGAGCAAGTCAGCCCCCGCCTTTACATACTGTTCATCCGTAAAACCTGAGCCTTCGCCGGCCGACTTCTGCACATAAACTTCGTGGCCTGCATTCTCCAACGCCTGCACGCCCGCCGGCGTCAAACCGACCCGATATTCGTTGTCTTTGATCTCTTTAGGTAGTCCGATCTTCATTTATATAAGCTCCTGATTTTTTGCGATGATATTAAAATGTAAGTATTCGAAATTATAAAGCCCTTTTGTGATTAATTGAAATGCCATAATAGTGTTTTGTTAACTTCGATCGGAAAAGAGATTTTGCTGTAAACACCCCGGTTTTTGGTGCAAAGTAGGCTCGCAGCCTGAAGACTTATGGTGGCCTTCAAACAGAAATATGGCCTGCTGGTTCTCGGCATTCTTATCGGTGCCGTATATGGCATCGTGACGCGGGTTGTTTTCGGCGAAAGGGCAACGCTGGCTTCGATCACATATCTCTTCCTGATACCAGCGATACTCGGAGTTGTCCCACTGGTGTTCGCCAACGATTCACAGGTACGTTCCTACCGCAATATAATCTTCATCCCCTGGATCACGATCGCAACATTCTTCCTGACGACGGTGCTAGTGGGACTGGAAGAATTTCTTTGCTTGATGATACTTGCCGGGCCGTTCTTTATTCTCGGCACGATCGGCGCGCTGATCGTGAGGCTGGTGATCCTTCACCGTCGAAACAACAAGCTGCTGGCAGTGATGGTGTTGCCGTTTTTGATCTCACCAGCCGAAGAAGCATTTACCAGCCCTTCCGAGATCTATTCGGTAGGCAGCACCGTTATGATCACCGCATCGCCAGAGACGGTCTGGGAAAATTTAATCGAGGTCCCGACGATCCGAGACGACGAATATACGCCCGGCCTGTTTAACCGTCTCGGCATTCCGCGGCCGCTGAGTGCCGACGTTTCTGCAAAAGAAAAAGGTGCCACGCGAATCGGCAGTTTCGACGGCGGGCTGAGGTTTGTCGAGACCCTAAAGGAATTCAAGCCGCATGAGCGTGTTTCCTTCAGTATCGTCGTCGATCCCGACACAGTCGGCCCTCGCGTTTTCGACCAACATGTTCTGAACGGCAACTACTTCACGTTTATCGATGCCGGCTACGATATCGCCGACGCCGGGAACGGCCACGTTCGCCTGACGCTGACCTCTCGTTACCAACTCACGTCCAAAGTAAATTTCTACGGGAAATTCTGGGGCGATATGATCCTGAAGGACTTCCAAGACCGCCTGCTAAAAGTAATCGAGAAGCGTAGCGAAGCGTCGCTCGAACGCTAAGTCGCCGCGTACTAACCCATTGACGCGATTACCGCTCTTATCTCGCCGTATGTGTAGTCATCGCCGAGAAATTCCTTGATCGGCGACAACGCTCCGGTCTCGTTGAATTTAATGATGGCGTCGCGGATCGTCTCGACCTTATCAAGCTGGACAAGTTCGTCAAGCCGGATCTCGCCGGTCGGGATGAAGCGTGCGAGGTGATTTTCGACGGTGCTGGGCTGGACACCGCGTTCGCGGGCGATTTCGGGGATCGACCGGCCCCCGCGAAACATTTCGAGCGAGATGCGATACGTGTCCTTCCCATTCGCGTCGCGTTTTGTGCGCTGTGTTCGTTCGCGTTTCGAGGACTTTAGGCCGATGCGGGAAACGAGGCCATTTTTCAGGCAATAGTCCTTGATCGACCGCAAAAAATCGGCGCCGTATTTTTCAAATTTCAGGTCGCCGACGCCGGAGATCTTTCGCAGTTCCCAGTCGTTCTGAGGCAGATAGGTCGCCATTTCGACCAAAGTGGCGTCCGAGAAAACGACGTACGGCGGCACATTCTCGCCCTTTGCAAATCCGGTGCGCACTTGCCGCAGATCGTCGAACAGTTCCTGAATGTAGGGAAGCGAAACGTCCCCGACGAGCCTTTTCTTCTTCTCTTCTCTGGCGGTAACCTTGATAAGCTCGACCGGCATTTTTCCGCTAAGAACGTCTGTGCTTTTTTCGGTCAGCACGATCACGGGAAACTGCCCCTCAGTTTGGGCGAGATATCCCTGAGCGATCAGGTCTTTGAAGTAGTCGAACCAAGTGTTCTTCAAAATGTCGGCACCAACTCCATAGGTTTTGATATTCTTATGTTCGTCGCGGATGTGCTGAGCTTGCGAGCCTCGAAGAAAATCGATCATGTAGCCGAGGCCAAAACTTTGTCCGGTCCGGTAAACAGCGCTTAGTGCTTTTTGGGCGATGACGGTTCCGTCAAATTTCTCAAACGTGGTGGTGCAGTTGTCGCAGTTGCCGCAGTCTTCGGCCAGCTCTTCGCTAAAGTAGTTAAGCAAGAACCGCCGCCGGCAGGTTTTCAGATCGCCAAATTTGCCCATCAGGTCGAGCTTTCTCAGCATGATCGCAGACTGGGCTGCGTTGCCCTCAACCTCGGCAAACCCTTTCAGCTTATTAACATCCGCCCAACTGAAAAACAGCAATGCCTCGCTCTGCAGCCCGTCGCGTCCGGCTCGGCCCGTCTCCTGATAGTAGCTTTCGATGTTTTTCGGCAGGTCCATATGAACGACAAACCGCACGTTAGATTTGTCGATGCCCATGCCGAATGCGATGGTAGCGACAATGATCTTCGTCTCGTCCCTTAGGAAAGAATTTTGATGCCGGTCGCGAGTCTGATTATCGAGTCCGGCATGATAGGACAACGCGCTAAAGCCATCGTCTCGAAGGTCCGCCGCGAGTGAATCGACCGAGCTACGGCTTAGGCAGTAGATTATTCCGCTTTCTTCCTTTCGCTTTTCGAGAAAATCGAGCAATTGGCCATACGAATTTCGCTTCGGCTCGACGGCGTAGGAGATGTTCGGACGGTTAAAGCTCGATACAAAAAGCTCAGCATCCGTTAGATTCAGGCGTTCAAAAATGTCCTTGCGAACCAGCTTGTCGGCCGTTGCGGTAAGGGCGATCACCGGGATCCGCGGGAATTCCCGCTTCAGCACCGCAAGCCGCAAATACTCAGGCCTGAAATCATGCCCCCAACTTGAAATGCAGTGGGCTTCATCAATGGCGAACAACGAAACTTTCGTGGTGCGGATAAAATCGAGAAACTGATCGCCGCTCTGCAGCAGGCGTTCGGGTGCAACGTATAGCAGCTTTAATTTGCCGCTCCGCACGTCGCGAAACACCTCGACCTGTTCGGAGGCGGTCTGCGTGGAATTCAAAAACGCCGCTCCGACACCGTTTGTCCGCAAAGCATCGACCTGGTCCTTCATCAACGCGATCAGCGGCGAGATGACCACCGTCAGCCCGTCTAACATCAACGCCGGTATCTGGTAACAAAGCGACTTCCCGCCGCCCGTCGGCATCAGCACGACGCAATCTTTCCCACTCAAGACCGCCTCGATCGCAGCCTCCTGATTCATTCGAAAGGAGTCATAGCCGAACTGGTGTTTTAATATTTCGCGGGCTATTGAGATCGTCATTATTCGCAGGAATCTCGGAGCAGGTCGAATGAGCCCTTCCCCACCGGCTTGGTTTGCATTTCCGGGTAGGGTCTAAAGCTAAGTTTGATCTAGTTTCGGATAATAAATCCTCCAAGCAAAGGAGCCCGCCACAAGCGCAAAAAGCAACAACAGGACGAACAATTTGGTAAGAAGAGGAACGGTTGAGTATTCATACTCGTTTACGCCGCCAACTATTTTGTTGATGTTGGGATTCGCGGCAACGTAAAGAACCCTGACCCGACGGGGCGGCATTAGGCCCAATTCGGATTTTCCGCGAAATAATTGACCGTCAACGGTAAAGTAATAAGAAACTCGGTAGCTTTTCGCTCCTCGCCGAGTTACTTCCGTGTATTCATTTTCTAGAAATGCGTCTGACTGGGGACCATCAGGAGTGAGTTCTAAGTGGGCTTGGTAATTTTGATAGGCATTCACTCCAAGGAAAACAAAAACTGTTAGAAGAAGTAGACATAAAGCGCCCGCCCCAAGAAGGAGGACTACGTCAGCTTTCTTTTGGTACTTTTGGTAATCCCCCCTGGCCGCATCTTCATCTTCACGCAATTCTTCGTGTGATTTATTCAAGTTGAGTGACATTGAATCAGAAGAGTATTCCCGGCCGCATCTAACGTCAAGTGCCCCTTTCTGAACGCTGGAACGGGAGGGCGACACAAAAAACTACCTGGCAGGTGCGGAGAGTTTCTCGCGGGATTTGACATAGGGCCTTAAAGCAGCGCGGCCGTGACCCGCAACGAATTCCGGCCCGTGATCCGCGGCGGCAAAAGCCCGGAATGTATAGGGTCAAGCCTGCGTTCCTGCGAAATTCGAACAGTACTATATCTCGGACGACGGCGAGAAAACTAAGATTCCCGAGGAATGGGTTGGGCCTACCCAAGTAACTTCATTATCCGCTTCGGCCCTTTAGTCTCAGCGATCTTTCGGGCTGTGATGCCGTCGCCGTTTTTCTTGTCCGGGTCGGCTCCGTTTCTCATGAGAAACGTGATCGCGTCCTCGTCCGTCCGTTTCACCGCAAGCATCAGTGCGGTCAGCCCGCCGGGCCCGACCGCGTTCACATTGGAGCCCTGTTCTAGAAGCCACTTAGCAAAGGTGTACTTTTTCCACTGAAACGCGCCGAGAAAGAGATCGTCGAGGCTCGGCCGCTCGTCGATTCTTGCTCGGTGTCTGAGCCACAGCTTTGCCGCCGCGACGTCGTCGTACCACGCGATCGCCCACCAGCAGTTGGATGGGTCGGCGCCTTGTTTGAGCAAATACTTGTAAAGCTTTTCGTTGCGGCCGCGCGTATATGCGTACCAGAGCGGCGTTGCGGGAAAGAAATCGCACTTCTTCTCTTCGATCCTGTGTATGGAGTTAATGTTCATTCCGCGTTTTAGCAGCAATTTCAAGATCGCCAACGCCGCATCCGCTTTTTCTGGATCGTCCGACGGCCCAACACCGCAAACATAGTGCAATGCATTCTTGCCCGAAGCCTCCGCCCACCCAAGCCATTTCGGGCTTCTCCCCAATATGTCTTTGACCGTCGCTAGATCGAAATCCGTGATCGCTTTTAAATACGAATTCATGGCTTTAACAGATATTATAATGGATGATTTAGAACGCCAAGAATCGCCAACCCGGATGCCGTCTGTTCAACCCGACGGGACGCTGACCTCACGGAAATGACCGGACGGACTCCCCTCTAGAACGCCCAGATAATGGGTATCATTATCGTCGCAAGTATCCAGAACATTATATTCAGCGGCGTTCCGACCCGGACAAAATCGGTGAATTTGTACTGGCCCGGGCCGTAGATCATTGTATTTGTTTGATAGCCGACGGGCGTCATAAAGCTTGCTGAAGCAGCAAATGTTATTGCCATCAGGAAAGGCATGGCGCTGACATCGAGAGTCTGCGCAGTAGCGATCGCGATCGGGGCTAATAGCGCCGCCGAGGCATTGTTTGACATAGTTTCTGTTAGAAGGGAGGTAACCAGATAGAATGCGGATACCAACGCGATTGGGCCGAGAACCCCGATGTAGGAGATCATACTGGAAGACAAAAGTCGGGCCGCTCCCGATTCGTTAAGAGCAACCCCAAGCGAAAGCACCCCGGCGAGCAGGAAAATGATCTTCCAATCTATCGCCGCATATGCTTCCTCGAGCGTAATGCATCCGACCAACACCAAAGCGATCGCACCTAGAAGAGCTGTTACAACGATCGGAGCGAGGTTCATGGTTGCGGCAACAACGACCCCAACTACGATCGCGATGGCAAAAAGAGCTTTATCCCGACGAAACTCGGTAGTTTCCATCTCAGAGGTAATTATGAAATCCCCGCTTCTCTTGAACGTGCTGAGTCGGTCGGTCTTTACCTCAATCAGAAGAACGTCGCCCGCACTGAGTACTGTGTCTGACAGTTTCTCCCGCAACAGCTTGCCCCGGTGACGTATCGCAAGGACTGTGGCACCATATTTCTCGCGAAACAATGATTTCTGCAGCGTGCTGCGGACAAGATTCGAACTGGGTTCGATCACGGCTTCGACCAGCCGATAATCATCGTAGGTGAGATTCTCATCGCCCCATTTCGATTGAGGCTTAAACTTAACTCCTTCTTGCTCTTGCAGGGCCCGGATCTTCTCGATGTCGCAACGGACCAGCAAAATGTCATCCGCATGCAGAATATCGTTTGCGGAGGGAAGGTTGATCACTTGTTCACCGCGGTCGATCTTCAGAATGGTGAGGTCAAGATCGCGTACAAGCGGTGTGTCTTTGATCTTCTTTCCTACCGAGGTCGAGCTGGGAAGGAGGACGAGCTCAGTGAGGTATTCGCTAAGAGCAAATTCTTCAATTAGATCGCCCTTTCCGCGCCGTTCGGGGATCAGTCGAATTCCGACAAGCATCAGATATGCCGTGCCTAACACGAACATCATCAGGCCTAGCGGCGCAAACTCGAACATCGTAAATGCTCGAAGCCCGCTCTTTTCGGCGATCGAGCTAACCAGTATGTTCGTCGATGTTCCGATCAAAGTGCAAACGCCCCCAAACATAGAAGCGAAAGACACCGGCATCAGAATTTTTGATGCGCTGATCCCGGTCTCACGGGCAACCCCGAGCAGTATTGGCAAAAATATCGCAATGACCGGCGTATTGTTGATAAACGCCGAGAGAAAGGCAACTACTACCATTACGGAGACGATACCGATCCAGAACCCGCTCTCGAAGACTCGACTGACGAAGGTCCCAAGGAATGACACCGCACCGGTTTTGAATAATCCCGCGCTGAGGACGAACATCGATGCGACGGTGACGGTTGCGGCGTTGCTGAAGCCCGAGATGCCCTGTTCGGGGGTTATGATCCGGCTTAGCAACAGCAAGGCCATTACCAAAAGCGCGACAAGATCGACCCGAAGCTTTTCCGTGACGAAAAGAAAAACGGCGAGAGCAAGAACGGCGAGGACTATCGCGATCTCGTAGATCATAAAAAATGGCGTCGTGCGACGCCACAAAGTTTAACCTGAATAATAAATAGTCTTCAAACGTTAAACCGTCAAATCTCAACCTCGTCGATCTGGGCTTTTTGGAGTTTGCCGGAGTAATCGACGTAGAGGGCTTTCCATTCGCTGAAGATGTCGAGGACCTGGGTGCCGGCTTCGCGGTGGCCGTTGCCGGTGTTTTTCGTGCCGCCAAAAGGAAGGTGGACCTCTGCTCCGATGGTTGCGGAATTTACGTAGCAAATACCCGTGTAAAGCTCCTGCATCGCATAGAAGGCCTTATTCACATCCTGCGTGTAAATCGCCGACGACAGGCCGTATTTTACGCCATTGGCTATCTCGATCGCCTCGTCCAGAGTGCCGAACGGGATCACACAAGTGACGGGGCCAAAGATCTCTTCCTGCTCGATCCTCATTCCCGGTTTTACGTCCGTAAACACTGTCGGTTCTACATACCAGCCCTTCGCATAGTCGCCCTTGGTCAGTCGTGTACCTCCGATTGCGAGCGTCGCCTTATCTATGCTCTTTCCGATATGAACATAGCCTAGGATCTTCTGCATCGCATCCTCGTGAATCACAGGCCCAACCTCTGTTTTGGGGTCGAGGCCATTGCCGACACGAAGTGCCTTGACGCGCTCAACCAGTTTTGCGACGAATTTCTTATAAATCTTTTTGTGAACAACGAGCCGTGACGAAGCCGTACAACGCTGGCCGCTGGTGCCGAACGCCCCCCAAAGCGAACCCTCGACGGCGTTGTCGATATCCGCGTCGTCCATGACGATGATGGCGTTCTTTCCGCCCATTTCAAGCGATACGATCTTGTTGTCTCGGGCACACGCCTCAGCGATCTTTCGGCCTACAGCGGTCGAACCGGTGAAGGAGATCAGCCGAACATCTTTGTGATCGACAAGTGCCCCTCCGGCCTCGCCAAAACCATTAACAAGATTCACGACGCCCTTTGGAATGCCTGCCGTTTCACAGGCTTTGACCAAATTTAGTGCCGACAGGGGCACATCTTCGCCCGATTTGATCACCACGGTGTTGCCGCAAACCAGTGCCGGAATAAGCTTCCACGACGGGATAGCCATCGGGAAATTGAACGGCGTGATCAGCCCGCACAAGCCCACCGGTTGACGAACACACATCGCGAACTTGTTTTTCATTTCCGCGGGCGTCGTAAAGCCGTGAAGTCGGCGGCCTTCGCCGGCGGTGTAATAGGTGCAGTCGATGGCTTCCTGAACGTCTCCACCCGCTTCCTTGAGTACCTTGCCCATCTCGCGGGTCATCTGGCGGGTGAATTCGTCTTTGTTATCGCGAAGTATCTCAGCGAGGTTAAAAAGAATCTCAGCTCGCTTCGGTGCGGGCGTCCGGCGCCATTTGGTCGCCGCTTCTTTCGCCGCCGCTACCGCCGCGTTCACATCGTCGGCACCCGATTTAGGGAACCGCCCAATTATATCTGTTGAATCTGCGGGGTTTACGTTATCAAACCATTCTCCGGATGAGCTTTTTACCCATTCGCCTCCGATAAAGTTGTGATAGGTTTTCACCGACGGTTTTGCCGGTTTCTTGGTCACTGCTTGTTTTGCTTTTGCCATATGATCGATCCGTAATCGGAATTAGTAAAACTTCAGTTTAAGGCAAGATGCGGTAACTCCAAAATTCGACAAAAAAACAAAGGGCCGCCTTTCGCATTAGGCGGCCCGATGGAGCTAAATGATAGTGCGGTTTATTGCACTGTGAATTGGACGATCTTAAATGTAGATGTGCGGCTTCGTGGATTCAGGCTCAGGACGTGAAGGACAACCGCATCGCCTGTTTTTAACGACCTTGCAGCCGCGACAAACGATCGGACATCCGTTATCGGCTGCCGATTTATCCTGACGATCAGGTCACCTTCAGTCAGGGCTTGATTTCCCGTCGATACTTTAACATCAACTATAAAGCTTTCAGGATTGATCTCTTTGACGATGACCCCTTTTTGCCCCTGGATCTTGAAAATCTCGGTAACCTCCGTCGAAAGCTCCGTCAAGGTCAGGCCAAACGGCCTTTGCTCCATTTGAGTCCTATCGACCGGCAGCCTTACGGGCTTGGCTTCTTCGTCGGTGCCCCGATCATCGACCGGCCTTTCCCCCAGCTTGAGGTTTGCAGAGCGGCGTTCGAGGCTGGAACCCGATTCTCGCAGATAAGTTACCGAAACCGAGTGATCGGGTGGCGTCGAGGCGACCTTCGCGATAAGGTCCTGAGCGCTCTCGACGGGCTTACCATCAAAGGCGACTATCACGTCACCCGACCGCAGGCCGGCGCTCGCCGCCGGGCCGCCTGTCGCCCGGATATCCATCACTATCGCCCCACGGGTCTCGCCCATGCCATAAACCTTTGCAAATTCGGGCTTTACGGTCTCAAGTGTCACGCCCAAAAATCCTCGTCGCACCCTGCCGTTTCTAAGTATCTGTTCGAAGACATTGGCCGCGTCTGCCGAGGGAAGCGCAAAACCGATGCCGTTATAATCACCGTTTGTGGTAGCGATCTGAGAATTAACGCCAATAACTTCGCCCTTCAGATTCACTAGCGGTCCGCCCGAGTTACCCCTGTTGATCGCAGCATCGGTCTGGATGAACCGCTGAAACAACGTCGCGCTCGGTGTTGCACGCTGAGTTTGCGAAATTATGCCGGCGGTTACGGTCCTGCTTAATCCGAAAGGCGAACCGATAGCTATCACCCAATCGCCAACTTCGACGTTATTCGAATCGCCGAATTTAACGACCGGCAGCTCGCGTCCGGCGTCGATCTTTAGTACCGCAAGGTCAGTTTCTTCATCCGCACCGACCACTTTAGCGATATGCTCCTCGCCTGAATCCAGCTTAACGCTTATCCTTGCGGCTTCACTTACAACATGTGCATTTGTAAGAATGTAACCGCGCTTGTCAACGATGAAGCCGCTTCCCACCGAATACGAGGGCCGTCGCGGGATCCGATTGAACAGTTCCAACAGATCACGCGGCTCCCCGCTCCCTGAACCACCTCGGGCCGAGGCGTCAGGCATCTTTCCCTTAGTATCTATGCTTACCACGGCCGGCTCGACCGCCTTTGTTGCGGCAGCAAATGACAGTGAAAGCTGCTCGGGCGTAACGGGCTGTTGGGGTTGAGCGGTTGTAACTGCAACCATGCCCAACAGAACCGGCAATGCCCAAAAAGCTGAAGGAAACCTTTTTTGTCGACGATGATTGAACATTCAGACCACTCCTTGAATTTGGCCTACAGGCGATGTTAGCTAGGAAGTATAACAAATAACACCGGGTTGTCCGAAGAATTTTCGGAGGAGAAAGTTCCTCGCTACCCGCCCAACCGACCCACAGTACCTAACGTTATCGTCACGGTCCCTGGACCGCGAGGCTGCGAACCGAAAGCGGCTTAGCTCGAAGTCATACTCAATAAAACCTTTAACACACCTTTTCTCGAGGCTCGTTCGATCGCCTCAACGCCCTGTCCGAGCGGGAATTCTTCGTCGATAAGCTTTGTTACGTCGATCTTCCGTTCGGAAAGTAAGGCTATCGCCGGTGCGATCCTACCGCAGCGTGAACCGACGACGGTGATCTCGTCAACGACGATCCGGGAAGTGGGCCACGAAGCGTTCCCGTGAAAGGTGGATTTAAGCACTATCTTGCCGCGTGGCCTGATAAGCTCCATCGCACTCTTAAAGCCCGATTCCGAACCGCTCGCCTCGACGACCACATCAAACTTTCGACGCGATCTGACCGCCTCATCTGACTGCGCACATTCAATATCGGCATCTTGGGCCAATGCAAGTTTGCGCTTGTGCCGGCCCATGAGAAGCACATTTGGGGTCGAGAGGCGAATGGCCATCGCGCAAAGCAAGCCAAGCTTGCCATCGCCGATGACGGCAACGCTACTTTCGCTATCTATCACCACCTGTTCCTGGATTCCCAACGCGGCCGCCAGGGGCTCGGCAAAAACTGCTTCGCGGTCGGAAACGCTTTCGGGTACTTCCAGCAGGTTCTCAACCGGCAAGGTCAAAAGCTCGGCATGGGCACCGTCCCGGCCAACGATGCCGAGGACCGTTCTTTGTGGACAATGCCGAGGATCGCCCGATTTGCAAAGCGTACATTCGCCGCAGTCCGCGTTTATCTCGCCAACTACTCTCTTACCGGCCAATTCGGGCCTGTTAATGCTTTTCTCGACCACGCCCACAAATTCGTGGCCGATCGTTCCGTTGAACCCCGCGTAACCGCGCACGATCTCCAGATCGGTATTGCAGATACCGGAGCAGGAAACGCGAACAAGTGCTTCATCGTTCGGTTTCGGGACGGGAACGTTTGCGATTGACAACTCTCCCTCAGTTACTCTTAACGCATACATCATCTAGTGAAAAGCCTCGTAGTGTTGCGAGCGGCCCAAGACAATCCCTTCCCTCATTTGCTGTAATAGACCTTGATGTCCCTCTCGCTCGAGATCAGCCATTCGCCAAGGACCTTTCGAAACTTGAGCTCCTGACGGACCTTGCCCAACGAACGCCGCGCTCCGACGAACACCCATTCCTTATCGAAAACCGCAGTTGCCGTGTCGCCGGAATCTCCGACACTGACGTTCATATCGCTGATCGTTATCGAAATGGAGTCATACAAATTGAAGGCCCGCTGCTTATCGGCCCGAATGAATTCGCGACTGGCTCCGCTTCTTCGAAAATATTGAACGCTCGAGTGGTACTTCGGCATCAGGGCATTCACATTGCGCGACTCAATTGCCGATTTCCAACTATATATCTGCCGTGAGATATCGGCGGACTCCTGTTTTGCGTCAACCGGAGGAGTCGGCGGTACCGTAGGAAGCGGTGTTCGAGTTTGTGTCGGTTTCATCGGAACCGTCGGTTCGCCATTCCCTTTGCCCGAAGACGGCTCGGGCGTGTTCACATTCTCCATCCTGTCTTTTTTCGAGCTCTCTCCTCCTGATCGGTCGTCCCGAAGGTAAATTAAGAGGCCTACACCTCCTGCCACCGCGGACACCAAGGCTGCCCCTAGTACAAAAGCCATCACCAAGAATAGCCTGCCTGTACTTCGAGGTTGCTCCTCGCGCCTTGCGACCTGCGTGACCCGGCCCAGTCGCCGCGACTGGGTTAACTCCGATACGCTCGGTTGAGTGGGGGCATCACCCGTGTTCTTTTCGGCGCCGGAAAATGACACGGTGGGCTGCCCTGTCGCAAATTTCGACTCGAGTATCGCTCCGTCCTGAAGGCAGAACCGCAGCGTGTCATCTGTGTACTGCGTTCCGCAGTTTGGACACGTCTTCATCGATTTTAGGTTACGCTATTCAAACTATCAGATTTTTGCGATAAAAGCATAAGAATTTACAATTGGCTTGAGCCGCTTTATACTTCAACTTAGCGTGAAAATTTCCCGAAGACCGGTGAATCGCGTGTTTTTCCTATGCGAAAATTCTACCTGAAACTCATATTTCTTAGCCTTGCCCTTTTGGTTGTCTCATGCAGCAGCAACGAGCCGGTTGCGAATACGGCGCCGCCCGAAGAGGTGTGTGAACCGATAAGCGATACACCCACAGAGGCTTACAAGCGTCTCTTCGCCGCTGTGAAGGAAAAGAACACCGAGAAGATCAAAGGTGAGATGTCGCAGATGAGCCAAGAACTCGCTGAATCACTCGCTGGCCGGCAAAAGGTCACAATCGACAAGGTTTACGAAAACGGCCTGACCGGAACTACGTTCTCCGAAACCCTCCCGATCATGAGAGACGAAAGGATCGCAAGCTGCTATGCCGGGCTTGAGGTCCGGAACTCTAAGGAACAACGCTGGGAAGACTTGCCATTTGCGATCGAGAATGGTCAATGGAAGCTCGCGGTCGGTGAGCTTTTTGCCGGAAAATACCGCTCGCCCGGAAAGAGTCAGGAACAGCGGGAAAGCGAGGCTGCAAACCTCGCCCGCGGCCCCGCTCCGCCGCCTGTGAACATGATGGCCAATATGGACCAGGCGAATACGAATATGGTGCAGCAAGTAAATCCAGGCACGCAGGCCGCACCGCCGCCCGCCCCAAAGAAATAATGGACCGGACAGGCCTGGAGCAGATCCTGGAACAATATCGGAAACACGGCTGGACGCTTCAGCAAGTGCTGCTGTCGGATCATTTGCGTGAAAATATAGGTGACACGGCCTCGCTTTTCGGTCAAAGCGAAATAATTTCATCAGAGTTGGATGCGGCCTGGTTCTCGCGACTTTCGAAGCCCGGAACAACTGCATGGGAGCTTCGCCACCTTTCGGAAGCCCCTTACGCACTGGTCACCGGGATCGACGACGCATTTGGGCCCGATGAAGCGGAATCCGCCTTAAGATCAACAGAAGCTAAGATGCTTGAGGTTACTCGGTTCCGAAAGTTTAAGGGCTGAACCGCACCGTGCCCAATTTTTTGCTTGATAATCACTCGCGATTCGTCATCTAATATAGTTAGTTGACAAGTTTGAAGTAAGACTTCAAACTCTAACACTTGAAATGATGATCAAAGACCTTGGGCCAGCAGTTGTTCGCGTTTGGGACGACCTCAGGCCCGTTACAAAAAAGATGCTCGCCGGGGCGATGAGTTCCGGCCAGTCCCTCCATACCGCTCCTAGCCAGAAATTTTCCTATGATGCGCACGCCGATTGGGAGGTTAGTCGTCTGCTAACTGCGCTGGACGAGCAGACCCGAACAACTGCCAGTTCTTTCGATGCTGGTAAACTGACTGAGATAGCAGAGTTAGCGGAAACGTGCGTGAGAGTCCTTGAAGCACAAAGTGGTTCAGCCGAGGTTTTTATTCAGTTGGCTGAGCGTGCGCTGAAGCAGCACGATTATAATAAACTCGACCGTCTCTCGGACCGGCTGATGGAGCGATTTTCCGTCGCTGAGATCGCTGAGATCGTTCGGCAAACTTCGATGCCGCAGATTCGCGCCATTGCCTACGAGACGCTATCGCTTATCTCAGTGGACGCACTGGTCGCTCTTCTTGATGATCCGCTTTATTCGGAGATTATTGCTGGGGCACTTGAGCAGAAGGCCTTCGAATATGAATCCGATGAGGCGAGAGATGCCCTCGAACACTTTTTTCCTGACATGGGCTTCCCAACTGATTGACCGCCCTGCTGAATTTAGATCCCGGGATTTAGGCGGCTCGTTTGGGTAACTGGGCCTGAAGTACCTAAAGACGAGACCTGCAAGCTCAACTCGTCGATATCACGTCGCTCTGCTCTTTCTTCAATCGCCTTTGATACATTGGAAATCGTGCGGTCATCTCGGCGACCTCGCGCCGGACGCTCGTCTTTACCTCGTCCGAATCCGGCTCGCTGATAACCGATGCGATCATTGCACCGATCTTCCGCATTTCTTCTTCCTTCATCCCGCGGGTCGTCAGAGCTGGCGTGCCGATCCTGATGCCCGAAGCGATAAATGGCTTATTTGTATCGAAAGGAATTGCATTCTTGTTAACCGTAATGTGAACGTCGCCGAGGGCCTTCTCAGCATCTTTGCCCGTAATTCCCTTTCCGTCGAGCCAGACATCGACGAGCATAAGGTGATTGTCAGTTCCGCCGGAGATGATCCGCAAACCTGCCTCGCCAAGCGTCGATGCCAGTATTTTGGCGTTATCGAGCACCTGCTGTTGATAGGCCCTGAAGTCGGGCCTGAGCGCCTCGCCGAAAGCGACTGCCTTTGCGGCGATGATGTGGATAAGAGGGCCGCCCTGAACACCGGGGAATACCCGACGGTCAAGGTCCTTGGCAAATTCATCCCTGCACATTGCAAGGCCGGCGCGCGGCCCCCGAAGCGTCTTGTGCGTCGTCGTCGTGACGTACTCGCAATGCGGTACCGGCGACGGATGCAGCCCGACCGCGACAAGCCCCGCGATGTGAGCAATGTCCGCCATAACCTTTGCTCCGACACTTCGAGCGATATTTCCGATCCGCTCGAAATCGATCGTCCGCGGATAGGCTGACGCGCCGCAGATCAGAAGCTTTGGTTTGCTCTCTTCGGCTTTTTTTTGCAGTTCGTCATAGTCGATCTGCTCGGTGTCGCGGCTGACCCCATAATCGGCGACCTTGTAATTCAGGCCCGAAAAATTAAGCGGATGGCCGTGAGTCAAATGGCCGCCGTGGGCGAGGCTCATGCCGAGGATAGTGTCGCCGTGTTCGAGCGCCGTCAAAAGCACGGCCATATTCGCCTGAGCACCCGAGTGTGGTTGAACATTCGCATGGTCGGCACCAAAAAGCTGCTTTGCCCGGTCTATCGCAGCCTGCTCGACCACATCCGCAAATTCGCACCCGCCGTAATAACGCTTGCCCGGATAACCCTCGGCGTACTTGTTCGTAAAGACCGTGCCCATTGTCTGCAACACAGCCTCGGACACGAAATTCTCCGAAGCGATAAGCTCCAGGCCATCGGTCTGCCGGCGAACTTCGTCGTCGATCGCCTCACTGATCAGCGGATCAGCCTCTGAAATGTTTGCTGTGAAAAAATCGACCATATGTCAACCCTATTTCAGTAAAATCCCATCGTCAATTCCCAAAACTCTAAATCAGAATCGGGGCTGAAAGCATTCACTCTCTTCAACACATCTTGTCGCATCAAGTCATTGATCGGGTTTGCCTCAAGCCTTACGGGATTCTCACGCCTAATCGAAAGAGTGGCAAGCTCGTGAACACATTTCTTGAACGATTCAAGCGTATCCCCAATCTGTTTGGAGTCCATTCGCCCAATCCATGAACCGCCGTGAAGACGGGAAACCCTTCGGAGTTTAAGTCCACAAAGATCGGATCACCGCACGACTCGTCATAACCAATAACTGTCCAGCCAACTTTCCAATCGCCCGAGTTCGTACCCACAAGAGACCGTCCATCAGAACCGACGGAATAACCAAGTTGTCCGTCAGCTAATTCCGACTCACTGAAAAACCGAAGCCCTGAATATCCTAGTGAAAAGCTCTTCAAATCTTGGACCAAAAGAAGTGATTGGCTCACCAACTACCTCCATAGGTCCGCTGGCGGTGCTTCGTTGTACATCTTTTCATAAACGTATCGTTTCATCTGGTTCTCATTAAGATTTCTTGGAGCATTGTCGATGATAATTTCCTTTGCCGTCATAAAGAATTGATCGGCAATGAGCAGGCGTTCCTCAACAGTCAGTTTCTGAAATAGCTCATGTTTTGCGACTCTAATTCTGTCATTAAAACCGTCGATCATCCTACCATCTCCTTGAATTCTTTTTCACTGAGTACAGTGACGCCGAGGGTTTCGGCTTTTGTAAGTTTTGAGCCGGCGTCGCTTCCGGCGACGACGTAGTCGGTCTTTTTACTGACGGATGACGAGACGCGGCCGCCCCGATCTTCGATGAGTTTCGCCGCTTCGTCGCGAGTGTAGTTTTCGAGCTTGCCTGTCAGCACGAACGTTTTTCCGACAAAGCGTTCGTCTAGTGCGGCGGTCGAGGCGGCATCCATTTCGATCACGACGCCGGCGGCCTTCAACCGCGAAACCAGGTCGATATTCCTCGGATCGCGAAACCACTGATGTACGCTTTCGGCGACCGCGAGGCCGATCTCAGGAATGTCATCGAGTTCCTGCACGCTTGCTTCGGCAATCCGCTCGATGCTGCGGAAATTGTTCGCCAGGATCTTTGCGTACCGCTCGCCGACGTGACGGATGTCGATGCCGTAGAGCAGACGCTGAAGGCCCCGCGTCTTGCTCGCTTCGATCTGGTCGATCAGGTTCATGCCCGATTTTTCGGCCATCCGCTCCAGAGCGGCGATGTCCTCGACCTTCAGGCTGTAAAGATCGGCAACGTCGCGGATCATCCCTTTATCGACGAGAGTTTCGACCAGCACTTCGCCAAGGCCCTCGATGTCCATCGCCTTCCGCGAAGCAAAGTACTGAATGCGAGCCTTCAGCTTCGCCGGGCAATCCGGATTTGTGCAGCGGCGGACGGCTTCGCCTTCGGGGCGAACCGCGTCCCAACCGCAAACGGGGCACTCGGTTGGAAAAGCAAACTCTTTCTCGGTACCGTCGCGTTTTGACGGGATGTTCTGCAACACCTGTGGAATGATCTCGCCGCTTTTTTCGATCAACACGTAGTCGCCGATCTTTAGGTCAAGCCGTTTGATCTCGTCCTCGTTGTGCAGCGAGGCACGGGCGACGGTCGTGCCGGCGAGCAGCGTCGGCTCGAGGTTGGCGACCGGCGTTAACGCGCCTGTCCGGCCGACCTGAACGCTTATCGATAGCAATTTCGTCGTCGCTTGTCTCGCCGGATATTTATAGGCTACCGCCCAACGCGGAGCTTTTGTCGTTGCACCGAATTCGTCCTGCAATGAGGTCGAGTTGACCTTTATAACAACGCCGTCGATCTCGTAGTCGAGCGTGTCGCGATGGGTTTCCATCTCGTTGATAAAAGCTACAAGCTCATTGTAACCGGTGCACAGCGCGCGGTTGGGATTGACGTTGAATCCATTCTGCTTGAGCCATTCAAAGTTTTCCCAGTGAGTTGCGAACATCTTTTGGTTTCCCGCGAAGACGTCATAAGGGAACATATCGAGTCGGCGAGACGAGACTATCTGCGAATCAAGCATCCGCAGCGTACCGCTTGCGCAATTGCGCGGGTTGGCAAAGGTCCTCTCGCCCTGCATTTCAAGCTCGGCGTTGATGCGGGCGAATTGCGAACGGGAAAGAAAGACCTCACCGCGGACCTCGGCGTGTTCGGGGGCGTCGGTTCTCAGCCGGAGCGGAACCGTGCGGATTGTCTTTGCGTTCTGCGTCACCTCGTCGCCGGTCTGGCCGTCACCGCGGGTCGCAGCGGTGGCGAGAATGCCGCCGTCGTAATGCAGTGAAACACTGAGCCCGTCTATCTTCAGTTCGGCAACGTACTCGAGCTTGCGTCCTTCGGCCAGCTTTTCACAGCGTTCGGTAAATGACTTTAGCTCATCAAGGCTGTAGCTGTTGTCGAGCGACATCAGCGGAACGGTATGTTTGAACGGCCGAAGCGAATCGGCCTTTCCGCCGATACGCTGAGTCGGGCTGTCCGGCGTGATCAGTTCAGGATGCTCGGCCTCAAGTGCCCGCAGCCGCTCAAGCAGCATATCGAACTCATAATCCGATATCTCGGGCTCGGCTTTCTGAAAATAAAGCTCGTTGTGCCGCTCGATCTCGGCACGAAGTTTTTCGATTTCAGCATTAGCATTAATCATTATGCATCGCCCATATCAATTCCAGTTCCTACTTCTCCCAGAGTCTTTGAGCTTCAAGGGTGACAAGTTCGGGATTTTCGTCGAAAAACTTATTGAGTGATGCCGTAACGTCATGGCCAGAAACTTGTTTCTGCCGCACCGACCTCTCAATCGCTCTAACGGCGAATTTTATCGGCGTCACTTTCAAGTTTTTCGCGGCAGTGCACAAGTCCTTGTAAGTCTTCGCGGACAGTTCAATTTCCACCTTTACTTTCATGATATTGCGTTTATTGAGCCTCGCTTTACCAACGGATAGTCTTTATCCTATCAAATCGTACTGCATATATCGTTCAGTCTTATTTCTCCAAAAGGGATAGAAGATTAGGGCCGTCGTAGCTTCCACTTTCCACTTGTCGTCTTCTCGAAATTCGACCGTCCACTTATAGGAAAAACTACCTCGACTGGACACTTTCAGTCGGCAATCGGTAGAGAGTCCGAACGCAAGACAATTTAAGGCGTCTTCCATTTCCTCGAATTCTTGATGCCAACCTTCAAAGAAAACAGTGAAGGAATGGTCAGCCTCAACAAATAGAGTTATTTCAAGTCCGCTTCCCGAAGTGGGAAAAATCGTAATGGAGTTTTCGCCAACCCTGTACTTTACGTGAGGGTATTTGAGAAGCCTCTGTGTAATTTCTTCAATAATGCCCATTTCAACGAATGCACTCCGAGAAATCAGCCCATAAACTCCGCGATCAACCGATGAAAATGATGTGTGCCCTGCTCGCGGGTCGGTGAATATCGGCCGTGGCTATAGAACCGCGAACGGATGCCCTTTTGTACACTTTCAACGACTGCCTCGTCTTCCATTTCAACACGATGCAGATCGCCACCGGCACCATCACTGATCTCGCTGCCCCCTTTCAAATAAGTTAGGAATTCGACAATCGTCTTCGAAGGCGAAAATGGGCGGACCACGTTCACGGAAACTCCCCAGTCATAGAAATTGAACATCGTAGCCGGGAAAATGAACAGATACCGGCCGGCGACCGCACCGCTGCTGTCAAAACCGGTTTGAACGCTTGAATAACGGAACAGTTCGGTGGAGTAGGTGCCGTAGTCGACCAACTCGTTCAGCGATCGGTGAACATAGGGAATATGAAAGCCTTCAAGGTAATTCTCGCAATACAAAGCCCAGTGTGCATTGACTTCATATTCGCGATGAGAGGTTAAAGAAAGCGGATGAGATAGGGCTGCAGCGATCGGCTCCGGCAAGCCCTCTACAAAGGAATCGAAGCCGTTCTGTGGCGAGATCGAGGTGAACAAAAATCCATTCCATTCCGCCAGCGGGACTTCCGTGAGATCGTCGGATTTCGACGGAAAATCCTCCACTCCCTCAAACTCCGGCATTGAGAGAAACGTGCCGTCGAGCGAGAACCGTCGGCCATGATATCCACATCGTATCAGGCTTGCGTCGCATTCATTTTCAACAAGGATCTTTCCACGGTGCGTGCAAACATTAGAGAAACAATAAGCACTTCCATCCTTGCGTACAAGCACTGCAGGCTCGTCAAGCAATCCCTGCCACAACGACACCGGCCGCAGGGTCTTCTGGAATTCCGGCCCAGCAGCCAGATACCAACTCCTCGCAAAGATCCTTTCTTTCGAAAGCTCGAAAATTCGGTCGTCGGTGTAAAAGTTCGAAGGCAGCGTTCGAGCTTTTTTGATATCGGGATCTATCTCGAACATTCGGCTCAATCAGAATAAAGAAGATATCTGGGATGCAGTTCGTCGCGTTTGAAACCCCGGCCAACTAGTCCCTGCTTAAATGCCGCTTCGAAATCAGCGCGGATCCGAGCCTGCTCCGCAAGGGCTTTTTCGGTACTTTCCTCAAGAAGCCCAAACCAGTCGTTGGGGACTTCGACCTCCGCTTTCGCTTCGCGGTTCTCGATAAACTTCTCACCGGCCGCAAGGGCGACAACCTTTTCACTGCTCAAATGCCATTCCGCAAAAAGACGGTCGCTGGCGAGCCCGATCCTTTCCCCATTTTGCTCCGCGGTCGTGTAGTCCGTGCCGTAAAAATTCCTCTCATACTCAGTCACGATCGCACCCAATTTTTCAAGGTTGAAATTGGCGTTCCGGGCCTTCCACGGCTCGAAGGTCCATTTTACAAATTCGACGCCCAACTCAAGCGCCCGCGAACGCTGTGCCCATTTCAACCGTCGCCCGACGCCATGGCTTTGATATTCAGGGAGAACGGCCGTCATGTGAGAGTAGAACGCCTTTTCGCCTCTCAGGAATGCGGGCACGCTAAGAACGAACCCGATCAGTTCCCGGCCGTTGTAGGCACCAAGAACAAACCCGCCGGCGTTCTTCGTAACAACAAAGTGCCTCACTGGCGACAGTTCGATCTCGGGCAAGGCGAACACAGTTCGCTGCAGCTCGACACAAGACGCAAGCTCTTCTAAGGTCTCACATTCGCGAATTTCAACTGGTTCAGCCATCGGTTTTACGATCAAGACTTTTCGTCTTGTTGAACGGCAAAAGAAACTTTCGCAGTTTGGCCGAATGGTGTCAAACGAAGCAAGTCCTCAAACAAGCCACTCCTCCGGGTCTACCGGTTTCCATTCGAGTCAGTGCCGATCGGGGAGAATTCTTCATCAACTCAGGCTCCGGGCACAGTGCCGCTGAAAATGCAGTGTCGGCCTGTTTGGATGGCCTTATTCCCAGAGTGGGTCCGAAAAATGATGCTTAACAATGCCTTCGTCAATCTGTTAGACTTCTAATGGATCGATTTCCCACGACCCGGCCGGTTCTCTCGTCAATGACAGCACAGAATCCACTTGACCATAGCGGAACTTTTGTTGAGTACCCCTTTGCCGAACTTCTCGTCGAGATCGGTGAAGCGAAACTCGACGGTTCACTGCGCCTTAGCTCAGGTGAGAAACGGTCCATCCTTTACTTTAAGGAAGGTTCCCTCGTTTACGGAGTTTCGAAATCCCCGGAACATCGGCTGCAATATGCGCTGGCGGCCGCAAAGAAACTAACGCAGGGTGACTTTCGCCAATTGACGAAGTGTACCAATGACCTTGAGTTAAGAGCCTCGATCGTCGCAGCGGGCCTGATGAGCAAGGACGAGGTCGACGAGGCCATCGCAAAGCTCGTCGAGAAGATCGTAATTGATGTACTGACCTGGCCCGACGGAACATGGCACTTCAGTCCGCTGGTCCGGAGCCGGGAAGATCTTATATTCCCAGTGAAGATCGAAGGAGCTCTCCTCGAATATGCTCGGTGCCTACCATCGTCCGTGATCCTGCCGAGATTTAAAAGCTTGGGCGAGAAGTTCCAAAGGAAGTTTGATGAATCGAATGGTATCGTACTGCAAAAGCATGAAGACTTTGTCCTTCAAAGATTCGATGATCAGCCGAGAAAGATCCAGGAGCTGATCCTCGAATGCGGATTGCCTGAGAATGGCTTCCTGCAGGCCTTATATGTACTATGGCTTGGCGGTATCTTGCGCCGGCTGGATTGGAATTCGGCCTTCTCGACAAACCGGCTTGCCGCGATACAAAACGCCCGCGTTGCCGTGGTCAGGAAGGCCCAAACATTGGCCGCTGAGGCTCCGCGTTCAACCGCAAAGACCGACCCGACAAGCGAGGCCGACGCGTTAGCGACGCCCGATCCGCAACCGGTAGTGCCTGAAACTATCGAGATCTCTCTTACCGATTATCTGACACGGGTCGAAGAAGCAAAGACTCATTACGATGTGCTTGGCCTCAACCCGAAGGCAGCCGTTGCTGAGATAAAGGCCTCATATTTTTCGCTGGCGAAACTGTTTCATCCGGACAGATATCACCGCGAAGACGCTGTTACACAGCAGAGGGTGCAAACCGCATTCTCAAGTGTCCAGGTCGCTTACGACACTTTGAAGGCCGGCGATTCGCGCGAGAATTACGACTACAAAGTTCGAAAGGAACTGGAGATCAAGGAAAAGGTCAAGGCCCAGTCTGCGGCAACGGGCGGAACCATCGACCAGAAAGCAGAGCAGGGACTCGAGAGTTTTGAGATCGGCCTTAATCTCTTGATGGAAGAAGACTATGAACACGCCGTTCCATTCCTTGGACGAGCGGCGCACTATAGTCCCGATAATGCTCTTTATCGCGCCTATTTTGGCAAAGCCCTGTCCTATGATGAGAAGCAGAGGCACAAGGCTGAAGGCGAAATGCAGATGGCCGTTAAATTGGATCCGCGAAATCCGAAGATCCGCATGATGCTGGCTGAATTCCTTATCGAAAATAATTTACTGAAGCGGGCCGAGGGTGAGTTACGACGTTTCCTCGAACTGGTGCCAGATAACCAGGAAGCCCGTCGACTGCTCGAAAAGCTACAAGGTTGAATTCTGCCTTAGTCGTCGTCCGACGAGCCAATCAACAAGTTCGGAAATTGTTCCGCGACTCTTGAAGTGATCGATACATATGCTATCAGTGAACGCGGTGAGCCGGTCGGCTTATCGTAGGCCAATGTGTTAAGATTTTCATTTCGTTTTGCGATGACCCCTATGGAACCTAAGGCAGCAAGAAAGGCCGACTTCGACGAGAAATTACTTGAACTGTCGTCAGAGATCGACGCATTTGAAGGTTATGCATATTCCCACGGACTTCGCATAGCCGCGATCGCTGATTCTATCGGCAAGTCGTTCAATCTCGCTACACATGACCGCTTTTTCATGCAGCAGGCTGCATTGCTCCACGATATCGGCGAGATGACGATGAATCGAGAATACATCAGGCAGAACAGGCCGCTTTCGGCCGCCGAGCGCCTGGATCTGGAGCGTCATCCGGTTATTGGTGAAAAGGAAACCGCCAAACGCGGCTACTCGCGCGGTGTTCAACTGCTTGTACGCTGGCATCATGAATGGTGGAACGGGTCAGGATACCCCGACGCTCTTGAAGGCGAACAGATCCCGCTGGCTGCACGAATATTGAGAGTGGCCGACTCGTTCGCCGCACTGCGCGACAACCGCCCCCGCCGAAAGGCGATGACGGTCGAGGAGGCAAAAGCCCATCTCGCGGAATGGGCAGGACTTGAGTTCGACCCAAGAGTGGTCAAGGCATTTCTGACAAGCGATTACCTCGAGCTTCTGGAAGTTGAGGCCGCTGTCGGGCAGGAACCGAAATCGGGTTTTGAAGCGACATCGATGAAAAACCCCATAGTAGAGAAACAAGGTCCCGTACGTTTTTTTGGCGAACAACCGGACTTGCCCGACCGCTCCGAGCATCCGGGTGCCGACGAACAGCCGGCCCTAAAACCTGTCGAAAATGAGTAAGCAATCCATATTTACGCCAAAAAGCTGGCTCGCATTCGAAATGAACGTGCTTCGACGACAGCAGTGCCGGTCGATCGCGCTTCCCTTCGTTGGCAGCCCCGCGCTTGGACAGCATTTGAAATATGGGGACGTGCGTGTTCTCGCGAACGACCCCCTTCAATCTACCTGGACGCGCGCTCTTGCTACAATCCAAAACAATACCGAAAAACTCACTGACGAAAATGTAAACACCGTCCTCGAAGACGTTTACGTTCCGGGCAATAAACTGAAGAACCCGGCATTGCGAAATTGGTTCGGCGAGACCGATTCGTGGTGGTTCGACAACGCCCGAAGCAACCTCGACAAGCTCCAGTCGCCGTTCGCGTTCGCGATCGCGGCGAGCCTGATCATGTCTGTTGGCGATTATGTACTCTCTTTTTCCGAAGATACTCGAGACCTTCGCCAGCCGCTTTCGAACGTGTTTAGAAGGCTCTGGACCACGCTACCCGAACCTTATAACAATAGGCAGAACAATGGCTGTCAGAACAAGGCGGTTGAGGATTTTATCGCCGAAACCCCTGCTGACCTGATGTTCTTGCGGCTTCCGGCTGCCGGAAACGGCGGGCGAACGGGATTTCCGGACAAGGCCGTTTGGCGAGAAGAATGGCTTCGGGGCGGCGATGATTTCTGGCCAAATTATGACGCGTCTCGCCTCGGCAAGCTCGGCGGGCCGGCCGAAACAAAGTCACATTATCTAAAGGTTCTTTCCGATGCCCTCTCCAGGGCTACACATATAAAAACGTGGGCGATCGCCCATGTTGACGGCGGGTTGGTCTCGACACAGGAGATAGTCAATGCAGTTGCCGCCATCCGCCGGGTCGAAACTATCTTTACAAAGGACTTTTCTGAGCTTACCGGAAACCGTGCGGTGATCATCACGGCCTGAGGGATGAAATGCTCTGTGGATTGACCATTTCAGGCGTGCTCGTAACCCAAGATCGGAGTATTTGCCTCATCCGAGCATTCGCGACGTTTCGATCAAGGCAAAGACGTTTATTCCCTTAAGAGAAATAATTACCAAATAAGAACTAAGATGCGGGCATACTTAACGGATCAGGAGACCATGTCGCTGATCTTGTCATTGCTCGTTCCCTGCCTTAGGAACCAAAGCACGCCGGCCGATGCGGACAAGATTCCGGAGGCGACTGTTAAGGTCATCGGCGAAATGAAATACATAAGCTCGGCGGACATATAGCTCGAGATACCGAAGACGGTCAGTTCCGCACCTCGGTCCAGCGTCGAGATGCGGCCGCGAATGTAGTCGGGCAGGCTGCGTTGAAAGAGCGTCTCCTGGACCGCATACTCGACACCGATCAACGCCCGCGAAATGAATGTAAAGAATGCGAAAAGGAGCAGCGTCGGCATTGCTCCTGCGACAGAGAACAGCAGCCCGTGAATAATAAGCGCCCAGCCTATAAAAACGGTGTGCGACTTTCGCCTATCAAGGATCATGGCTGCACGATGCGCCACCAGCATACCGAAAGTCAGCCCCAGGCCGGCCGCCCACCAAAGCAACCCGACCGCCATATCTGGGTTCCAACCTTCTTTCTCCGCGAAATACACGCCTCCGACCCGTTCGAACACCACGTTGATCGCGCCGCCGCCGATCGCCCATATTATGTTAAGAAGCAAGATCGTTAGGGCGAAATGGTTCGTGATCGTATATTTCAGCCCTTCGTTCATCTCGGCAAAAAAACCGGGACGCGAAGACTTGTCGGCCATTCTTCCCGCAGTGAATTCGTCCCGGGTCGCCTCTTCCGGGATCAGCCAAACCGTATATGCAGATGCTAGAAATGAGAAGGCGTTGATCACGAACGCCGCTTCGTATCCAAACGCCGCCGCCGCCCAGCCTCCGAGGCCGGAGCCTATCGCCATCAACAGGAACCGTGTGGAAAACATCAGCGCCGTGCCGGCGAGAAGGCCTTCCCTCCCGGCCAGGTTCGGCGTGGTCGCATTTTTTGCCCCTTCGAAAAAGGCCCCGAATGTCGAGAGCAATACGGTGCCCAGATATGCAATCCAAAGGTCCTCTTTGCTAGTCACAAACAGGAACATCAGAGCGACCGCCACCCGGGCAAGGTCGGTCCAGATCATCACCTGCCTCCGCGAAAAGCGGTCAACAAAGGTTCCTGCGAACGGAGAAACAATGGCAAACGGAAGGACACGGCAAAGAAAGAATATGCCGGCGGCTGTCGGCGAGGCATCGGAAACCATCCTCACCAACCCCAACACGGCGATGAAGTTGAACCAGTTGCCCAGTTCCGAGATGACTTGCCCCGCGAGAAGATTGCGGAAGTTTCGATTACCTCGGATAAGCTGGCTGTAGGTTAGCCACTGCATAGATGAATCGCGTTAATGACCGATCTGACTTCCGCCCAACGTTGCCGCCTGTGATCGCGGCGTTGGAACATCAATCGTTTTGCAGGATCTTCTTCCTCAGCCATTCGCCAAAGAAATCGAGGACGGTTACAAGCCCCAGTATAAAAAACAACACCGCGGAGAACTTATTCCACTGTCCGTACTCCTGGTAGGTGTGCAGCAGCAGGCCTATGCCGCCCGCACCGACATATCCGACGATCGCCGCCGAACGGATGTTGTATTCGAGCATCCATAGTACGTGGCTCGCGACAAGCGGTTTCACCTGCGGCAAAAGGCCGTATTGAAACGCCTGCACGGCATCTGCCCCGTTCATGCGAAGCCCATCGGGAACGCCGGTATCGATCGATTCGAAAGCATCGCTGAAGAACTTGCCCAGATAGCCGATGCTGTAAAACGTCAATCCGATCACGCCGGCGAGCGGATTTGGGCCGACCACCACTACCGCGAGCAGTGCCCAGACGAGACTCGGCAGCGTGCGGATGATATTTAGGAGCATCCTCACCGAAATGTTCACCCATCTCGGTGCTATGGTCTGTGCACCCGCTACCGCCAAAGGCAATGCGATAACTGCAGCGAAAAGCGTTGCCATCACGGCGATCTGCACCGTTTCTGCAAGTGCGTTGATTATTTGCGGCGTCGCGCTGAGATCAGGCGGAAAAAACTGCGCGGCAAATCGGCGAAGATTTTCGAGATAATCGAGGTCACGCCCGGCACCGGTCATGGCCGGCAGTGAGAACACCACCGCAATGGCGAAAAGAATGAGACTCAAGCGAAACGCGGTAAATCGTTCGCGCCAGGTGAGCTTAGGAATGTTATCTAGGTCGGGCACTAATGAGTGATTGTACGGAGTGCCCAGCCATTTTTGAAATCCGCGCCGATCCTCAGTTCTTCGTCCGCGAATCTCTCTGCAAGAAAAGTGTCGTGGAGCACGGCGACCACGGCCTTTCCGCGTTCGGTACAAAGTGAGCGGAAGACGGTGAGGACCTGCGTGGCAAGTGCCGCGTCCAGGTCGGAAGTCGGCTCGTCAATAAGGATCAACGTCGGATCCTGCATCAACAAGCGTGCGATCGCCGTCCGCTGCTGTTCGCCACCCGAAACATTTTTCACCGGCTTGTGGACCAGGGGGGCAAGGCCAAGCTCACTAATCAATCCGTACGCCTTTCGCTGTTCATTCGACGCGAAGCCAAGAACCGTCTTCCACCACGGATAGGCACCCAAACTTCCGCAGAGGACGTTTGTCAGCACGCTCGCCTCGCGGGTTAGGCGTAAATGCTGAAAGACCGTTCCGACACCGCAGCGGCCGGTGGCCATCACGGCCACATGGCCATTCGCCGGTGGGATCTGCCCGCGAAGACACGCAAGCAAGCTTGTCTTGCCCGAACCGGAAGGGCCGGTAACGGCAAGCAGCCGTCCTGCCGCAAGCTTCCACGCCATATTCGTGAAAAGACGCTTACCGCCTCGTTCGATAGAGAGATCGGCCACCTCGACGGCAGTCGCACCCGGTGAAAGCGTTGCGGTCCGCATTAATTCCATCTATTTCGGTACCACCGCCAGGGCTTCTCGCAACGGCCTCAGATGTTCTTCCTGGTTCGCTTCGGCCAGTTTCGATGTGAAAAGCTTGTCACGGAGTTCGGTATTGCCGGCGTCATTCATCGCCAGAAGTGCCTGTTTCAGCTTTGCCTTTTCCTCCGCCGAGAGCCCTTTCCGAACCGCGATTATATGCGTAGGCACATCGCCCTGCTCGGCCACCTTTTTCAGCTTTGCCCGCTGTTCGTCGGTCAAATGCTTGTTTTCGTCAAGCACATAATAGCTGACCGCGGCCGCTTCCGCCTGCCCGTTCAGGACCCGTTCGACTGCCGAAACATATCCCGTGCCGAAAAAGACATTACCCTTTCCAAAAAACTCTTCAGCATCGGCCTTTTCCGAAACGAGGCCCTTACGCCGCAGGTCCCAGAGGGGTATCACAAATCCCGACGTGCTGGTTTTGCTCGCAAACGCAACCGACTTACCTCGCAGGTCTTCTACTTTAGAGTACGGTTTGTCCTTCAACGAAAGCCAATAGCTCTTATAGGTCGTTTTTCCATTGAGTTCGCCGACCAAAAGAAGCTCGGCGTCCCGAGCATTGATCAGATCGCTTCCGCTCAGATAGCCAAGATCGATCGTGCCGTTGCTGAACCCTTCGTTGATCACCGCTGCTGAAAGCGGTATCACAACATCTACCGGCCGGCCGAGTTTGCCCGACAGATAGCTTTGGAGCGATTCGCGCTCGGCAAGCATTTGGTCGGGGTTCTTGTCGGGCTTCAATGCGATCACAACCTTTCCGGCCGACGAAGTGTTGGCCGGTGGAGCGTCACCCTGCACGCCGCAGGCCGACACACCTGCGGCAACGGCGACCAAAAATAGATACGGTTTCATTATTCTGTTCATACTTGATCTGGATCGTGTGATCCGTTCGTCTTCACTCATATCGAATTGATCGAAGCTAGCGGCCCTCATCCCGCCTCCATCAGAAATTAATGTCCACGCCGGCCTGAACAAGTCTTGGGCTTGACGGAAGGATCCCGCGAACCCGGTCAACAACGAAGGTTCGGTCAAACACGTTCTTCACGGTCACAAAGAATGTTGACTTCCATTTTTCGACTTTATAGTTGGCTGTCGCGTTCCAGTAGGTTTGCGGTGCTATCCTTCCGATCTGGCCATTCGCCGACACACCGGCCGCGTTAAGGTCATCGCCAAACTGCTGGCCGATAACGACATTTTCGACAAAGCCATTGAAGCCGTTGGCGTGCGAATATCCCAACGACGTTGTCAGCAGGGTCTCCGGAACATAGGGAAGCCGATTACCCGTCACCGAACATTGACTAGACGAAACACGGCGCTCCGGCGGGCAGAACAGGTTCAGAGTAGCCGCCGCCGTGATCGAGCTGTTCCGAATGCCTCTGTATTCGGCGACCGAAAGCCAAGTGGCCGCCGTGCGGAAATAGAAATTGTGATCGGAGCGGAAGATCGCACCCGAATCTGCCTGGCCGACGAACTCGAATCCTTGCTGAAGCGTTTTGCCGCCATTGGTAAGCGTCGCCCCTACGCCTCCGGCAAGGCTTGCCGGGACGATCTGGTTCTCATAGTCAACCCGGAAAAAGGTCGCCTCCAGTCGTACACCACGTGCGAAATTGGACCGGGCACCAGCTTCATAGTTCCAGCTTCTTTCCGGATCAAGCTCGACCACGCCGCCATTGTTTCCTATGATGTCCTCGGCCCTCGGCGGCGAGAAACCACGGTGTGCCCCGACAAAGAGCGTCATACTGGGTATTCCTGAATATGCGGCCCCGATGCCCGGGATCACTTCTGTTATCGACGTTTCGCCTTCTGAGATCGGCGTTGTAAGCAGGTTCTTTCTGGCAATGTCGATCCGTTCGAATCTGATGCCGGGAGTTATCGCTAACCTGCCGAAGATAAATCGGTTCTGAACGAATCCCGAGACCGCCTCATTCTTGCGAATGTTTATCTCCGAGGGCGTGCCGCTGCGGCTGTTAGGAAGGTCACCGTTCTCCTGACGCCGCCGCTGCGTTTCCCAATGATAGCGAACTCCGGTCAGCAGCTCGCCTCGGAACGCGTTGCCGGAATTATAGTTGAAGGTAAACTTGGGTTCGATGCCGTAGGTCTCGTAATCGCGAAGACGGCCCTCGTTCCCGCAGGTGGTGTTCAGGTCGGCCATGCTCCGGCAGTCGGGATCAACGTTCAGCCGGTTCGGCCGCTGGCCTGAGTTGGACGACTGTCGCCACCAATCGCGAGAAAAGTAATTTGCGTAAAAATTGGTCGTAACTGCAGCTCGCGATGTAATTACGCCGGTGTGAGACGCGCTAAAGCCAAACCGATCACCGTAGAAAAAGTCGTTGCGAAACACGTTCCCGCGAGGATCTGCAGCAAATTCTGCTTCGGTCAATCCGGAATAGGTCACGTTCGAGTCCTCGCCGTAATAACTGAACTTGAGTGTCAACGCATTTCGATCGTTGATGTTCTGAACGATCTTCGTTGAGATATCGTTAAGTGTAGAATTGATGTTTTCCCGTGCACCGTCACCTTGTTTTCTCGAAATGCTTCCAAATATCCCAGTTCGGCCAACCGTGCCGCTTCCACTGAAATTGCCGTTGAAATAAGAGCGATCGCCGCCGGTCAATCGCAGATTGAAAGATGGTTTGTCGGTCGGGTTCGGCGTCAAATAATTTATCAGGCCGGCGACAGTTTGCGGGCCGTAAGCGATCTGTCCTGAGCCCTTTAGGACCTCGATCGATTCATATCGCTCGATCGGCGGATGGTAGTACGAAGCATTGTCGCCATATGGAGCATAAGCCAGCGGTATCCCGTCTTCAAGCAAAAGCACCTTCGTCGACCGGGTCGGGTTCGTTCCTCGGATCCCGATGTTTGGCCGTAGTCCGAAACCCTCTTCATCACGCACATGAACCCCGGACACTTTTCTCAGCGCTTCCGAGAAATTAAAAACCTGGCTGATACGCAAAGTCTGCTGATCGATCCTTTCGAGCGAACCCGGGATCTCCGAAAGGCTTTCCTTGCTTCCAGCCAGGTAACCGGACGTCACCGATATCTCGATCGCAAGCGGTTCAGGCTGAAGCGTAATCTCAAACATTTGCGGTCCCGTCGCTCTAACCGAAACCTCTTTCGAGGCAAACGATACGGCTTCAACAAACAGCGTATACTGGGCGTCGGGAATACGGGCGAATGTGAAACCGCCGCTCTCATCCGATTTGCCTTCGGCCCGAAACCGGACGTCCGATCTGGTCAGCACAACACGTGCGCCTTTGATCGGGCTGCCGTTCTCGTCCTTTACCGTGCCCGATAAAGAGATCAGCCCTTGTCCAAAAGCCATATTCGCGAAAATGCCAATGGTGAATATTCCAATCGCCAGAAAATATCGTAAGCGCCGCATTTGGATCTGACCCCTTCGAACTGATTTATTTAGTGCCGTGTTCGATCCCCGAGGCCCGTCCAACGGACCCTGAGAATAAAAGATTACAGTCTTTATTGAAATTGATTTTCACTTGCAATATAAGAACGATATTGCAAATAAGGATGGCTGTCAAGCGGCCATTTGCGGGTGAAGGGAATCTAAGGAAATATTAACGGCCGGTGAATTCGGGTGGGCGTTTCTCGAAAAACGCGGCGACCCCTTCCTTGAAATCCGGCGATCTGCCGGATTCGATCTGGTATCGGTGTTCAAGGTCAAGCTGTGAGGCAAGGTCGTTAGAGAAGGAAGCATTCAGCATTTGCTTTATGCGTCCAATAGAAGCGGTGGGCCCGGCGGCAAGCCGTTGAGCGAATTTGGTGGCCTCTTCCATCAACGAATCGGCAGGCACGACGCGGTTGATCAGGCCTATCCGGGCGGCACGATCGGCATCGATCGTTTCGCCGGTCATAAAAAGCTCCGCGGCAAGTTTGTCCCCAATGGCGCGGGGAAGAAAGAAAGTGCCGCCGCAGTCAGGGGAAAGGCCTATCCTGACGAACGCCTCATTAAAGCTGGCATTGTCGGCAGCAAAAACGATGTCGCATGCAAGCGCGAAGTTAGTCCCGGCACCGGCGCAAACTCCGTTCACAGCGGCGATGAACGGCACCGGCGTTTCGCGAATAAGACGGATCACATCGTGCAGTGCTTTCAATGGGTCCTCAAGAAATGCTTCGATGCGCCCTTCCCTTTCCCACATCGTTCGCATTTCGCGAAGGTCGCCGCCGGAACAAAAGGCGCGGCCCTCGCCGGTCAAGATTATAGCCCGGGCGCCTTCGCTGGCCGCTTGTTCTATCGCCGCTCGCAAGTCCACGCAAAGCTGAAGCGATAGCGCGTTAAGAGCCTCCGGCCTGTTCATACAAACGATGGCAACGTCGTTTACCTTTGAGTAATTGACCGTTTCGAAAGGCATAGCAGATCAATGGGGAGAGATGCAAAGAAGTGCTGTAATTTCCTAGGCATGTTTAGCCCGTGAGCGGCTTGCTTCGTGACACTCGCGGCAAAGCACGCTGCGGCCGACCTTTGGCTGGAACGGTACCTGGTCATGCCTTCCGCAATGGTCGCAGATGATCTCGAATCGCTTCGGCGCGTTCTCGCCGGTTGCCGCCTTTTTCGTGCGGCATCGCGTACAACGCTGCGGCGGCATCATGTTCCGCTGATAGTAAAGTTCCTGTTCTTTTTCGGTAAAAAGAAAGGTCTCTTTGCACTGAACGCATGATGTTTCAATGTCAGGCATCGCAAGTTCTCCTTGGTGTCGGATGAGATAGCGAAATACTATCACACCCGCGAGCGAATGTTTAAGACGTGTTGCTGCTGAGTTCAGAAACGTGGCTTCTAACCGTTTCCCCAAGGGTCTGAAGATTGTAGCCGCCTTCGAGGCAGGAGACGATCCGTCCCCCGCAAGCGTCGTCTGCCCATTGCATCACGGTGCGGGTCATCGAACGAAAATCCGGATCCTGGAGCTGGAGCTGTCCTAGCGGATCGGTCAAGTGCGCATCGAAGCCGGCCGAGATAAAGATCATGTCCGGCTTCATCTTCGAAGCGATGTCGCCGATTGCCCCTTCGAACGCCGAGGTTTGAACGCCTGAAGCCGTGTTCGCCCGTACAGGCACATTCAGCGTTGCGCCCAGGCCTTTGCCGTGGCCTGTCTCTCCACGCGATCCGGTCCCCGGATACCACGGATACTGATGCATCGAGAAAAAGAACACGGTCGGGTCCGTGTAAAAAATTCCCTGCGTCCCATTGCCGTGATGAACGTCCCAGTCGATGATCGCGACCTGATCGATCTCTTTGTATTTGTTTTGAGCGTAACGCGCAGCCACGGCGACATTGTTAAAAAGACAGAAGCCCATTGTCTTTTCGGCGGTTGCGTGATGGCCGGGTGGGCGCATCGCGACGAATGCATTTGTTGCTTCGCCCTGCATTACGGCATCGACACCCGCCATAGCACCGCCCACGGCAAACAACGACGCATCGAAGGATGCCATCGAGATGGTGGTGTCCATATCCAGCCGGTCAAGGCCGTTTTCGAAAGCGTTCTCAACCCGTTTGAAATGCTCCTTTGTATGGGCGGCCTGTATTACACCCTGCGAAGCTTTGTCCGGCGTTATCTCGACCAGCGTGTTCCAAAACGCTTCGTCACTTTTGAGCGCGTCGATCGCGACCCGGTAGCGTTCGGGCATTTCCGGATGGCCGGGGCCGGTGTCGTGTTTCTCGTAAATCGGATGATGGACTATTGCTGTCGGCATAGAAAGGGTTTGTCCTCAGATTAGCACAGATGGACACGGATACATTTTCCCGGCGGCCTTCCCTATTTATTCCGTATTAAATGAAGGCAGTCTCGTGAAGCTGCTCGCCTTTTGCAAATCTATCAATGCTCAAGCAAGAAACATCGAGAAAGGACGCCCGGCCGTCGAGGATGATCTCGCTGATCGCGCGTCCGGTTGCGGGCGAATGCATCACGCCATGTCCCGAAAAGCCGTTGGCAAAATAAAGCCCTTCAACCTGGCAGCCGCCAAGTATCGAGTGATGGTCGGGCGTGTTCTCATACAAACCCGCCCTGCATTTCTCGCGAACGACCTCCGACTCGAACAGGAAATCTGCCCTCAGCTTTGCGCTCTCGTAGACCTTTGCAATAAACGAATCCTCGAAGTCCGTCCGCACCGAAACAGGCTCGTCCGGGTCCGGGTATGCGAACAAAACGTCCCTGTCATTTCGAGTTTCTCTACCGCTGAGGCTCGTGTCCATCACAAGTCGAAAATCCCGCGCGGGCCTAAAATGGAAACCGGTCCCGATATCGATGACCATCGGCATTCGCGGCGAAAGTGGTTCGAGCGTTCGTGACCACACAATTTGGCGTCGCTGCGGCACGACCGGCAGATCGATCCCGGCGGTCGCGGCAATGTCTGCAGCACGAGCCCCCGTGCAGGTGACCGCGGCGTCACATTCGATGATCCCGTTCGCAGTTTCGACCCCGGTGACCCGCCCGCTTCGGATGAGCAGCCCGCGGGCATCGACGCCAAATTCGATCTTCGCTCCGCCGCGAAGGGCCCCGCGGGTAAACCCGTTCATCACGGCAAGCGGATTGATAAAACCGTCATCTCTTCCGAAGCTTCCGCCCGTAATGTCCGCGCAATTCATCCCGGGAACAAGTTCAGCGATCGCCTGGACATCTACCACCTCAACACGGCGAACGCCCAAGGCCCTCTGCTTTTCGACGTTGAGCTTTAAGTAATCGAACTGCTTGTCTGTGGTCGCAAAAAACAAGTATCCCTTCGGATCGTACTCGCAATCGTGGTCCCAATTCTTTAGAAAATCGATCGAGTAGAGCGACATCTTGATGTTGATATCGGTTTCGAACTGCGTTCGCACACCGCCCGTTGCCGCACCGGTCGAACCTCGACCCTGCACGTCCTCGCGCTCAAGTATCACGACATCACGAACGCCCCGCTCCGCTAAATGAAAGGCGACGGACGCCCCAACGACTCCGCCGCCGATAATTACGATCTCAGCTTTTTTCATTAACGAGAATGGCCGCAAAAAGTTCCTTCTTTTGCGCATTCTGTGCCTTTTGGCGGTTATTTGGCAAATACCGTCGAAAGGTCCTGAAAACCCTTGAACTCAAGGGCGTTGCCGCTTGGGTCGAGGAAGAACATCGTCGCCTGTTCGCCGACCTCGCCCTCAAAGCGTATTTTAGGCTCGATGACAAATTCGACGCCCTTTGACCTCAGCTTCTCTGCAAGGTCGCGCCATTCGTCCATCGGCAGGATGATCCCGAAATGCGGCACGGGGACGTGGTCGGCATCGACGTGATTCGTGGCCTTCACACCCGCACCGTTTTCCGAAAGGTGCGTCACGACCTGATGGCCGTAAAGATCGAAATCGATCCAACACTCCGAACTACGGCCCTCCTCACATTCCAAAACACCGCCGTAAAACTCGCGAGCCTCGTCAAGATCATGTACAGGAAACGCCAGGTGAAATAAATTTTTCATAAGATATTTTTGCCACGAATTTCACGAATTGCACGAATAACTTTCTGATCAATTTAGCTTTCATTCGTGTTATTCGTGAAATTCGTGGCTAAACGGTTTTAGCGATCTGCCTTATCGCCCCAAGATGATACGCCGTGTGCGCGACGAGGCCGATGCCCATTCCGACCTGCATCTCCGACCAGGGCCGCTCTTCAGCCAAACACTTCAGCGTATTCTCGTAGGCCTTCCGGATGCTTGTCTGCAACGCGGCCCATTCTTCGTCATTGACGGTTTCGATCAGCCAACTGTCTTCCCAATTTACGGGTTCCGTTCGGCCGTTGATATATTCACAAAGGCGGTCGAGATAGAATTTCGCATGCGCGGCCTGGGCCACTATAGTCGTTCCGCCAAAATCTTTGGAAGCAACCTCGGCCGAGACGCCGCTCAATGTAATGAACACGCCCACACCCCGATCGAGATACGCGCTCGGTATCCCCTCGGGCGAACCTTCGAACGTTTCACGCAGCAAATATGCGATGCCGCCTGTGAATTGCTGAGTCGTGATGTGGTTTTTATCGATTTCCATTTGTGATAGTTTTGGAACCATAAGAATCTCGAGCGGCTTGCTCCTCCTTTGGTTTTTCTTTGCGTCCTTTGCGCACTCTGCGTGAGACGATCTGATCTAACGCAAAGGCGCAAAGAACGCAAAGGAAGAATTAAGAATAAAAGGCGTTTCGTGCGAATCGAATTTTCCGTGGACGAAAACATCCAAAACTTTATCGAAGAGCTGGCAAAAAGCCTCGTCGCCCAAACGTTCGTTAAACTGACGTTAGGCAATTATAAAGGCTCCCAGGGGCATCTGCAAAAGATATCTGTCCGGCCGGTAGATACCAATAAAGGCTCGCGGCTTTTATTCCAGTTCCGATACGACACGCGGGACGTTGTTAAGAATCTCGACTTTGCCGAAGGCGTTTCGGCCGCGCAAAACTATCTCGAATCGGGCTTCCGCAGCGGCCATCTTTTTACGACCGCCAGCGACCTCCAGTTAACGATCGGCAAACGGAACTCGCGCCTAAAAGCAGGCAAACCGACATTCTTTGAACAGCCTTCCGCCAGCCACGACCGTAAGAAAAAAACGCTTATCGACGCAAACGCCTTCTATCTCAAAGCCCTCGGAATCGCCACGGACAAAGGCGAGATCAAGGCGTCGCAGCAAGACAAATGGCGGCAGATCAACAAGTTCGTCGAGATCCTCGCCGGCCTCGTCGAAAATTCGCAGTTAAAAGATAAACCAAACATCCGGATCGTCGACATGGGCTCCGGCAAAGGCTACCTGACCTTCGCCGCATACGACTACTTTGCCAATCTTAGCTCCGCTCCTGGTTTGAGGAGGGGTGCCGATGCTTCATCGGCGGGGTGGTCGGCAGACGCTTCGTTTGACGGGGCGTTGGGAATCGACCAGCCTCCTAAAGGCTCCCCTCCTTACAAAGGAGGGGTGGCAGCGGCTTCCGCTGACGGGGTGGTTCTCTCCCAAGCCCGCATCCACATGACCGGCGTCGAGCAACGTCCCGAACTCGTCGACCTCTGCAACGACATCGCCAAAGCCGGCGGATTCGACGGCCTCAACTTCGTCCGGGGCACGATCTCCGATTTCGATCCCGGCGAGGTCGATATCCTCATCGCACTTCACGCCTGCGACACCGCCACGGACGACGCTCTCTTCAAAGGCATCACCGCCAAAGCCGAAATAATAGTCGCCGCACCCTGCTGCCACAAAGAGGTCCGCCCGCAGATCAAACCGCCCGAAATGCTCTCCGGCATCCTGAAACACGGCATCATGCTCGAACGCACCGCCGAAACAATAACCGACGGCCTCCGCTCGCTGCTCCTCGAACGCAGCGGCTACGCAACAAAACTCTTCGAATTCATCGCCACCGAGCACACGCCGAAAAACAACATGCTCGTTGGAACGCGAAATGCGAAACATTCGAAAACTGACAACATTGACCGGCAGATATATGCGATCAAGGAGCTATACGGCATCGACACGCAGCGGCTTGAAGAGCTTCTCGATCCGTGATTTTAAGTCACGAGACGGCACAAGGATGAAATGTGGACCACTCGCACCAGCGTCGTCACAAGGACCGTGTTAGAGTTATGGGACCTGTTTTGCGTGTAAAAACTTGACCCAGCCAGCAGTTAAGCGTATCATTAAGGATTGCGTTTTATCGCACATCGCTTATATACGGCGAAAGAAGTGAGATCATGAAACAAGAAATTCATCCTAAATATCAAGAGATCAACGTCGTCTGCGCCTGCGGCAGTTCGTTCAGGACAGGTTCTACGATGGCCCAGGATCTTCACGTCGAGATCTGTTCCGCATGTCACCCGTTCTTTACAGGCAAACAAAAACTGGTCGATACCGCAGGGCGCGTTGACCGCTTTAAGCGTCGCTACGCACGCGGCGCCCAGCCGGAGGTTGTTCAGGCCGAGCCGGCGGCTGCAGAAGTCGCCGAGACTGCCGAGGTTTGATGGCCGTGGAGTTAACCAACCAGTATTAGCCAGACAAAGTGTGACGCCGGCTCTTTGAGCGCCGGTCGCTGATCGTGTACGAAAATTACACTCGCGACAGGCAAGAAAAGGACGGCGTCAATTATTTTCGCATTTTCGTCATCTCCGATTGTTGAGCATCTAACCGAACGCGTTTGAAATCCAAGAAAGGCGTATGAAAAAGAATATGTCGCCCCGAAAATTAAAGTTCCTGCACAGCGTATTTGCCGTCGAGCGCGATCTGATCGTGGGCGGCCAGGCCGTAATGGAAGGCGTGATGATGCGGACACCATCGGCTTATGCCATCGCATGTCGCAAGGCGAACGGCGAGATCATCACGACCGCCGAACGGCTGCCGCGTTGGAGCGACAAGTACAAATGGATGGGCCTGCCGGTACTACGTGGCGGCGCGACGTTGATCCAATCCCTGGCCCTTGGAATTAAGGCCCTGAACTTTTCTGCGCGGATCTACGAGGATGATCAGAAAGAACAAGAGGAGCTGGCGAAACAGGCCGCACCCGCGGAAGAGCTTGTTCTTGTCGAAGGAACAACGGACGAGCGATTTCTGAAGGCACCGGCTAAGTTGGTCCTTCCGGAAACTACGGAGGAGGCAAAGCCGAGAAAGCTCAGTCAGTCGGCGAGTTCGGTCGGGTCGATCGTCTTCGCACTCGCTTTTAATATCGCACTGTTTGTCGTGGCGCCTTTGTTGATAACAAACGCTGGTTTCATAGCCTTGGGCTGGGCCGAACCGCCCGCGATCGCTGCAGATGCCGGCTGGTGGAATATGCTGTATGCATATACCTGGGAGACGAAGCCGCATTCATGGATCGCCTTTAACCTAGTGGACGGCGTCATTAGGATGATCTTTTTCGTCCTTATGATCTACTCGATGTCGTTCCTCAAGGATATCCGCCGAGTATTCGAGTATCACGGTGCCGAACACAAGACCGTTTTCACGTGGGAGAAAGGACTTGAACTGACGGTCTCTAATGCGAAAGTACAAAGGCGGCAGCATCCGCGATGCGGAACGTCTTTCCTGATGGTCGTTATGCTCGTTTCGACCGTCCTTTTTTCCGTGATCACCTTCGAGCAGACCTGGCTCAACCTGGTCGTACGCATCGCATTGATGCCCCTGGTTGCCGGCCTGTCATACGAGATAATTCGCTATGCAGCAAGGAAAGAGTCGGGTGCAGCGTTCAAGCTGATGACCTTGCCTGGGATCTGGCTGCAGAACATTACTACCCAGGAACCGGACGGCGAACAGCTCGAAGTGGCCATTCGGGCACTTGACGAATCTCTGAAGCTCGAGCCCGCATAGTCGGAACCGCCTGAGTAAGCGGGCGGTAAGTTCGCTGCGTTTTATAAGACTCGAACCAAGTGGTCGCCCGCTAACGCGAAGAGGTTCTGACAGAAAACCAATGCTGGAAAAACTGGCACAAATTGAGAAGGCTTATGACGAGCTGACCGCGCAGGTATCAGCGCCGGAGTTTATGTCCGATATGTCGGCCTATGCCAAGCTGATGAAGCAGCATAGCAGCCTCGGTATAATCGTCGAAAAGATCCGGGAAGTCAGGAAGATGACTGAGGCTCTTGCGGATTCGAAGGAGATGCTGGACCTCGGCGACGACGAAATGCGCGAATTGGCGCTGGCCGAAATAGCCGAGATCGAAACAAAGCTGCCGGTCGCGGAAGATGAACTGAAGCTGCTGCTGCTACCGCAAGACCCTAACGATGAAAAGAACGTAATTCTTGAGATCAGGGCAGGTACAGGAGGCGACGAAGCCTCACTCTTCGCCGCCGACATGCTCCGTATGTATGCTCGCTACGCAGAACGCCAGGGTTGGAGAATGGACATCCTTGAATCGGCCGACAATGGTGTCGGCGGCACAAAGGAGGCGATCGCGTTGATCGAAGGCGACCGTGTCTATTCGAAACTTCGTTACGAATCGGGAGTGCATCGCGTTCAGCGTGTCCCGCAGACCGAGACCCAGGGGCGAATACACACCTCGGCCGTGACGGTCGCTATTTTGCCTGAGGCCGAAGAAGTCGACGTTCAGATCAACCAAAACGACCTGCGGATCGATACGTTCTGTTCGTCCGGCCCCGGCGGCCAATCGGTGAACACCACATATTCCGCGGTTCGGATCACCCACCTGCCGACCAACACGGTCGTCTCGATGCAGGATGAGAAATCTCAGATAAAGAATCGGGAAAAGGCGATGCGGGTGCTCCGAGCGCGATTGCAGGAGCTAGAAGAGCAGAAACAGCATGATGCCCTGTCCGCCGAACGCAAATCGATGGTCGGAAGCGGCGATCGCTCCGAAAAGATCCGTACCTACAATTTTAAGGAAAATCGCGTTACAGATCATCGGATCGGCCTGACCGTACATCAGCTCGACCTCGTGCTCGAAGGACAGCTAGACATTTTTATCGACGCATTGCGAACACATTATCAAACAGAAAAGCTAAAGGCTGAGTCAGTATCGGCCTAGTGCGACAATGAGAACCAGGGCCGAGATCATTGTATTGCCTGATCTTATTTCGACTGTCGAGGAAATTTTGTCCGGGCTTCCGCCCGATCCCTGATTGTGCCTTTGACCAAACTCTTTTTGATCCGACACGGCCAGTCGGCCGGAAATGCTGATGGCCGTTTTGGCGGCCACGGCCCGACGCCGCTCTCAGAACTAGGGCTTCGGCAGGCAGAGCTTACGGCTGATGCCCTTGCAAGAGAAGGGATCACGGCGATCTTCTCCAGCGATCTTCATCGAGCGGTGCAGACGGCCGAACCTCTGTCTCGCCGATTGGATGTTCCGGTAACAACTACAAAAGCATTTCGGGAACGCGATGTCGGCGTGCTGGAAGGCCTGACGTTTGACGAATCCAAAGTCAATTACCCACGCGATTATTACGCCTTGGTCAATCGAAACGTCCACCACGTGATAACCGATGGCGAAAGTTATAAGCATTTGTTGCGGCGGGCCACCGGCGAGCTCTGGGAAATTCTTCGCGTCCATGAAGGCAAACGAATCGCTATTTTTTCCCACACAGGTGCGATCTGCTTTTTGACCCTCCACCTAATGGGTGCGATAAATCGTAGTACAAAACGGACGCCATGGTTGGTCACTTCTAATTGCGGCATAAACCGGTTCGACATACGCGGACGGCAAAATATACGGGTGCTTGCGTTGAATGACACACGACACCTCTGCGATATCACCGGCAACGATTCTTTTGCCGCAAGATAGCTCAGCCAAAGAAATCGCTTGACATCTGTCTCATCTTGGCATATCAATCAGGTTTGAAGGTAATCAATCTGGAAGAGGAGGCAGCATGAGATCTATTCAGGCCGCAAGCCCTGCCCTGCTTTTAACTCTTTTCTTAGCCGTCGCGTGTCTTGGCCAGTTGGATGGTCTCAGGCAGGCGACCGGCATGCCGGTTTTCGGCGACCGGATGGTTTACGGCAAGATCAGTCTCGAAGGTGTCGATCCAAACTCCAAGCCACCTCGGGTAACTGTGACCCTGGTCACTCAAAGACTTCATACAACTCGCACCACGCTAGATAATGACGGCTACTTCTATTTTCGAGAACTGACATCGAACGGCGGGACGGTCGTCGTTGAGGTCAACGGGTCGGAAGCGGCCAGGCAAACCCTGCTTACCGTTGGCCCGCGGCAGCAGCGGGTCGATTTTGTAGTGACGGTGCCTTCAACCAGCTCCCTTGCAAAACCCGGAACCGTGGACGTCAAATATGCGTACGAAAGGAGCAAAACAGCAAATGAATTGTTGCAGAAAGCGGTCCAGTTTATCGAAGAGGATAAGCCCGCTAAAGCGATCCCTTTGTTGAAAAAGATCGTCGCTTCTGATCCCGGCGATTTTGCAGCATGGACCATTCTGGGTGCTTCTTACTCGGCGATCTCCGATCCGCAAAACGCCGAAAAGGCCTATCTTTCTGCACTTGTCGCCCGGCCCGATTCTGTGCCTTCGATGATAAGCCTTGGCAAGCATTATCTTGCCGTGAATAAGTTGGAGCCGGCAATAGATATCCTGGAAAAGGCGACAGCCGCAAACCCGAATGAAGCAATGGCCTTCAGACTCCTTGGGGATGCTTATCTAAGAGCACGGCTGGGTTCAAAAGGCATTCCGGCGCTGAACGAAGCGTTGAGGCTGCAGCCGGTCGAAATGGCCGAATGTCATTTGATGCTCGCGAAACTCTATGATATCGTGGGCGCTCGACACCTTGCTTCAAAAGAGTTTCAGATGTTTCTCGAGAAAGTGCCCGGGCATCCAGAGAAAGAGAAGATGGTTGCCTATATTCGCGAAAATCCGATCGAATAGGATTTCAGCCTTCACCTTGAACGTCAGCATTAATGCCATGAGAAAATTTGCGTGTACTTTATTGTTCTTTGCCGTGCTGCTTGCGGCTGCGGCTGTGTCACGAGCCCAGTCGGACGAGATCTGCGGTGATACCGGCGGCAGCGTCTGGATGCATACCTCAGTCGTCTATGGCCGTGTATCCCTTCATGGCTTTGAAGGCCAGAAACTGCCAAAAATAGTGGTGACGGTATCGGACCAGGCCGGGAAAGACCACTGGTACACTGTCGACCGGTCGGGCAATTATTGCTTCCGTGGCTTGAACGGCGGCGGCGGGTATATAACACTTCAGGTCGAGGGAGTCGAGGTTGCAAGGCGGAGGCTTACATCGACCGGACCACCACAGCATCGTGAGGATTTTGCTGTGCACGCAAACCAGGCGGCTGGTAAGGGAAGGGCTCCAGGCACCATCTCCGCAAAGTATAATTACCCACGCGACGGCAAAACTGCGACGCTCTTCGAAAATGCCATTGCCGCGGAACAGGGCCGAAAGCTGGATGTAGCGATCAAATTGTACAAGGAAGTGGTGGCGACGGATCCGAAGGACTTCATCGCATGGGCCAGGCTCGGCGGGCTCTATTATGACAAAGGCGACTTTTCGCTCGCCGAATCATCGCTAAAAAGTTCTCTTTCCCTTAGGCCGGATTTCTCCGTGGCAATGATGAACCTCGGCCGTGTTCATCTAATTCAGAATCGAGTGGAACCCGCAATAGAGATATTGGAAAAAGCCGTTCAAGAAGAACCCGGAATGGCCCGTGCTTTTCAGCTTCTTGGCGAGAGCTACCTCCTCGCACGCAAGGGCACTCTCGGCGTTCAGGCCCTTAATGAGGCGATCAGGCTCGATCCTATCGGGATGGCAGTATGCCATTTACTTATCGCCCGCCTATACGATCTCGCTGGAATCAAGCACCTTGCGTCTCGCGAGTATCGACTCTTCCTCGAAAAGGTCCCGAACCACCCGGATAAGAAAAAATTTGAGAAATACGTGCGCGACAACCCTGAAGATGCTGCGAACAACTAAGTGATGGGCGTTGCAAAGCTAAGTCCCATATACGTAACCGGGTCCCGGAACGACCTCTTATTTTAATTTTCGACTTCGTATTGCCCCCGGGTCGTCGTTACGGTCGGCGATCTCAGATCAGATTCATAGCACACTTCTGAAAACGGGTCGTTGTTCTTTAAAAGAGGATCATTCTCTTAGCCGTCCGCATTGCTCCTGCGGCTTTTTACTCTTCTCTCCGCTATAGCCTAAAACCAGGGCATCCCGTCGAAATGCCGCATCGACCGCTTTGAGGTTCGCGGCCGCCGCAACGTCGCTGCCACTTCCGTCCACGACACCCTCCACCTCTTAGATTTCACCGACACTGACGCCTTCGCGGCAAAGTCATATTCAAAATGTCTTGACTAAAGGTGTCACTTCGATAACAATTTCATCCATAGATTCGTACTAATGTTTTTATTGCGTGCCGGAGGTTTACATGAAGTCTATACTCGCCGTTCTCGTGATCTGTCTGGGCCTATCGACGGTCTTGCAAGGCCAACGAGAGGAAATAAGCCAGGCAACTGGACTGCCGATCCCGGTCGGTTCGCCTGTGATCTTCGGTCAGGTCATCGTTCGAAATCTGCCGAGGAACGAAACCCGGCCGTCTGTCGTGGTAATTCTCCGTCAAGGAGGCATCCAGGTGGAAAGATTTCGCGTTGGCGACAGCGGCTACTGGTATTTTCTTCGACGCCCGGAACAGGGCATGATGCTTGCGTTCGAGGTTGATGGCACCGAGGTGGGACCCGCAACGATCGTCGGTTCGAACACTTCACGCTTTCGGCAGGACATGGAGATCAACTGGAATGCTCTGCGGGGCCCCAACGCAAAGTCTGCAGTAGGAACAACTTCGGTTAGAGATCGCTATCCGCGCGACAGGGCCCAGGAAAAGGCGTTTGAAGAAGCCCTCGCCGTTTCACAATCGGCCGATCCGTCCGCGGCATTGAAATTGTTTGACGCGATCCTCCAAAAGGACCCAAAAGATTACAACGCCTGGGTGGTTGCGGGAATGCTTCGTTATGTGAAGAAAGAGTATGCAGAAGCCCGTCGGGCATTTACGAAAGCTATCGAGTTGAATCCGAAGTATTTTTTCGCCAACTTGAACCTTGGAAAGCTCGAGATGGATCAAAAGAAATACGAGCCTGCCATAGTCGCTTTGCTCAAGGCGGTGGAGGTCGATGGCACATCGGCAGACGCCAACTTCCTCTTGGGTGAAGCATACCTGCAGATGAAGAAGGGATCCCTCGCCGTTGGATACCTTAAGAAATCCCTCGAATTAGATCCGATAGAAAAGGCTGACGCTCATTTGCGATTAGCCGCTCTTTTCAATGCGGCAGGTTATAAGCACCTTGCTTCCGCCGAGTATGCAACGTTTCTTGAGAAGGTTAAAGACCATCCGAGCCGGAAGGAATTGGAACAGTATATAAAAGACAATCCCCCCGGAAAATAAAAATGCCGGAGCGGTTAAGCTCCGGCAAAACTACTGGCGATAGTTCAATCCCTAGAACTGATAACTAATACCAAACTGCATGCTTCTCGGCGCCATCATTGTAGTGGCAAAGATCCGCCCAAAGTTCGGGTTAAGGTTAGCCGCGGTGATAAGGTCAGGATCCGCAGGGATCGCAAATCGCGATAACGTCAAAGTACCGTCGATACCCAAAGGCTGCATATTGCCCACGTTAAATACGTCCCATCGCAACTTCAGCTTGTGATTTTCGCTCCACGGCATCCCAAAGGATTTACTTAAACTCGTATCGAGAGCCATTACGCTTAGCTGCCTCAAAAACCTCTTGGTACCGATCTCGCCGGGTTTAGACGACCTGAACGAGTTCATCGCATACAGCGGATCAGCAAACGCCTGTCCCGTATTCCGGTCAACATTGAACTCTAAGGGCCGTGCCAGGATCGCAGTGGATGTGTACTGCCAGTTGGTCGCCCACCGGGGATACTCGGTCGGCCCGCTGACCGGATAACCCGTTCGAAAGCGGTATATTCCAGCCAATTGCCAGCCCCCGACAACAATATCGGCCCATCGGTTCATGCCGCCGAAATACTTCTTACCGCGTCCGAAGGGCAATTGAACGATGAAATTAGCGTTCACCATATGCCTAGCATCAAACGAGGAAGGTGAATAATCCAGTTCAGGGATCAAAGGATTAGTGATCAACCCTCCATCAGACGAAGCGAGGTCCATCGATTTGGAGAACGTATAGTTAATATCATACGTCAATCCTTCACCGAGCCTTTGTCTAAAGGTCAGTGAGCCGCCATGATAGTCAGACTTCGCATAGGTTCCCCAGGTGTGAAGGGCGTCATACTGATCGTGCTGGAATGCAAAATCGCGTCCTGAAAAGAACTGAATGTGTTGTTGCCAGAATGTCCAGTCCGTAATGTTAGCTCCACCTTGAGCACCCTTTGCAATCCTCTGATACGCAGCCCGTGTCGCGGTCGGCTGTCCGAAACGTCCAACCAATCCCGGAAACAGATTCTCGAAATATGGAAGTGTCCCTACTTGAGAAACCGGGACATTGGCCCGCCGGGCATCTACCAGAATACCAGCAGCGGTATACCAATCCATCCCCGAAATTGGATCACGAAGATTGTTCCATGCGGCAACATCGGTAAACGCAAACAGATTCCTTGCTTTTCTGCCGATATAGGTCGCCTCGACGTGCATTCCCTTCGGAAGGATCCTGCCGTATGAGAAGCTCCATACATAGTGGATAGGTGTATCTACCTTGGAATCTATCCCGACCTTGATACCTTGATAACCCGACGCCTGTCCACCGAGATCGAGTGTCAGAGGAGTTATCCCCGGAAACGATCGGATGTTCATACCAGGGCTATACTTCGGGGCAAACGGCCCCGTGAAGTTGTTTGAATATCCAAAGGGGACCGTGGCACTCGCGGTAAATCCTATGTGCGTAAAACCGTCAAAATTCACCGCTAACTGCTGCCCGAAATTATCATTGGTGATCGAGAAACCGCCTCTGAAAGTTGAAGCTCCTTCTCTTCCAAACAGGCCCCTAAGGTATCGGTCCTTAAAGTTCGGCGACCACGCAACTGCGATCCTTGGCTGCCAGTTTCCCCAATCCATTGGATACAACGATTCTCCGTCATTCGCAGGCCCTGAAAGGCTGAAGCTCACAATGTCATTGGTTTCAATTCCCTGATAAGCACTCGCCTTTCTCCTGTCGAAGAAATCGCGTAGCGGAATGTCCGGAGTGACCTGAAAGCCGTTCTGTTCATAAACCGGCCGGCTAAGGAGATATCTTAAGCCAAGGGTCAGCGTAAGGTCCCGGCGGATCTTCCAGGAATCCATCGCGTAAAATTCGGCCTCCTCGGTCGCGAACCGTCTTTGGATCGGCGTACCCGGGGGAACAACACTTCCGTCCTTATCGAACACATAGTTCCACGAATACTGGGACATTCCCCCTATCACCGCAGCCAGGGGGTGGACAATTACGTTGATTCCACTACCTATCGAATAGCCCGCCGCCGTTATCGCTGCGGCTTCATCGTTACCTGTACCTGTATACCAGGAAATGTTGGTGAACGCTGAATCCTCGGTTCCGGCCAGGGTGCTTCGTTTATTCCGAACCATCCTGTAAGTACCGCCGAATTGAAGCGAATGGTTCCCCTTGATCCACGTGAAATCGTCGTAAAAGCTGTGAACCGCCGAGACGCGGCTGCTAGTCCGGGTGCCAGCAGTAGGCACAAACACCTCTCTGAAGGATATGGTTGGCCCTGAAAGATCGCCCTGGTTACTGAACGCCTGCCGTGTCAAGCCATAGGAGATCTTGTTCAGCTTGTTTCCAGTGATCGTCCACGTGTGTGAAACAGCCAATGCAGTCGGATGGTTCCAAAACGCTCGAGCAGCTGTGTCCGGGAAGAAGGTTCCCTGAGCGAGATTGTCCCATTGATAATTTGCTCTGGCACTTATTGTCTGGCTATTTGAAAGGTTGAGATCAAACCGGCCTACGTGAGAATTTTCCTTTGTGCTCGTGGGGGTATTGAACCTAAAACCGCCGGTATTAAACCCGTCTCCCAAGTCAGAGTTATTTACCGGGTAACGCGATGCAACGCTGGCCAGATAGGCAATTGCCGCCGGGCTCGTGCCTGACGGAATTATCGCATTGATCTGGGTCGGGGTTAGGGTACAGACGCCACCTGTGCAGGTAGGCCCGGTGCCAGAAAACCTTACCTGGCCGCTCCCGAGGCTTGCCCGCGGTACCAGCCTGTTTACCGCAAGCTCTTTCTGATCATTCTGCCCCTCATAACTGTAGAAGAAGAATGCTCGGTTCTTCCAAATAGGCCCGCCAAGCGTGCCCCCGTATATATCGCGATCCAGCTTTGGCCTTTCGATTCCTGCTCGATTGTTGTGAAAAGTGTTTGCAGAGAAAGCGGTCGGCCGTCGCGTATAAAAGATGGATCCGCGAAAGTCGTTAGTTCCCTGTTTTGTGATCAACGACCCTTGAGCACCGGATGATCGGCCTTGATTTGCGTTTGCATTCGTGGTCGTGATCCGAAATTCCTCGAGTGCCGCGGCAGATAGTCGTATAGCGATACCGTCGCTCAAGGCCCCGCCTTGCGCATCGTTTATGTCGACGCCGTCCAGTGTATAGTTTGTCTGGTTGGCGCGAGCTCCTGACACTGCTCCACCAGGGGTTACACCTGGCTGAAGAGTCAGCAAATTCTCGACGCGTCCGAGTCCCGAAGGAAGTTCGGTAATTTGCTGTGCAACAAAATTATTGCCGACACTCGCGTCCTGGGTATTGACGATCGATTCGATCGTCCCGGTCGTCACCTCAACAACAGCCGAAACATCACCGGCTTCAAGGGCGATCTGCAGCGCGACCGGTGAATCGACAAGTGCCACGACCGAATTATTGACCAGCTTCCTAAAGCCGGATCTTTCGACCTCGACCCGATAGGTCGCCGGCGGGAGTGCAACAAACGAAAACCTTCCCGTACTCGTTGAAACCATTGATCGGTTGAAACCGGTATCCGGATTCGTTACCGTAACAGTCGCGCCGGGCAAAACTCCGCCGGCCTGGTCAGCGACAGTACCTGAGATGCTGGTTGTTCCTGTTTGAGAAAAAGCGCTGCCGGCGATCAACAAAATTGCCGACAGTGCAAAAGCGATTGTCTGAGCTTTCGCCTTAAGAAATGTAAGTCGCATAGAGCCTCCTTCGTGGGTTTGAAAAATTTCGCGGGATGTTAGCCACTATTATTTAAAGCATTTTGCGTTCCAGAACGCCTAAACCGATGGATTATGGTATTTAACTGCGAAATTAACCCGTGAAGAACCACTTGCTGGGCGGCATTGTAGTATTTTTATGGATAAAATTCAAAATTTCGGGCGAATTTTACCCTGCGCGGTAGGAGAACTATCTCTTGCTTAAAATGATTTGAAGATAGCTTTGGCGGCGACGGCTGCGGTTCCCACGGCTGTGGCGATCGTCGGGCTAACGGGATTGGCTACGTCGCCGATCGCGTAGATGCCGGCCAAACTCGTCTCGGCCAGGGCGTTCACTTTCAAGTATCCGACGGCGTCAAGCCCGGCCGTCCCTCGAACCAGATGGGAATTTGGCTCAACGCCGATGCGGATAAGGACGTTGTTTACTTCAAGGACGCCTGGCCGACCTCGATCGCGATCTATAAGTTCGATCTTTTCGATCACATCACGGCCCATGATCGCCGCTACTTCGGTGTGATAGAGAAACTCGATCTTCGGCTCCAGGAAGGCACGCTGAATGAATTCTGCCCGCGCAGAAAGTTCACCGCCTCGATGGATGACATAGACTTTTTCAGCGTTTTCGGAGAGGAGCAAAGCATTCTCGACGGCCGCGTCCCCACCGCCGACGATCGCAACCCTCGCCCCCGTCACGCTATGCCGTTCACCAACACCCGAATACAGCAGCCCTTTCCCTGCGAATTCTTCCTCGCCGGGTATATTCAAGCGGCGGCGACGCACGCCAGTTGCAAGGATCGTTGCCCGGGCAGAGAATTTTCGCCCATCGGCCAATGTTACAGAAGTAGCATTCGCCTCGATTTTCGCAACTTCGGATGACAGAAAAATCCTGTCCTCAAATTCCTTCACGGAGAGCATGAACGAATCTAACAGGTCGGAGCCGTTCTTCGCAGCAACACCTGGGTAATTACTGATAGGATTGTAGATACTGTGCAGCTGCCCGCCTAGCCGGGACGATTTTTCGACCAGAGCAAAACTCAACCCGAGGTCCCTGCACCAGATAGCAGCCCCGATCCCGGAGGTTCCGCCGCCAACGATTACTACGTCAAATCTCAAGTTTTCGCGGTCCATTTGTTAGCTACAACATTCCGCTCCGTGACCAAATATTGTCAACAATTGATTGACAATTATTGTCACAATTGCTGCCGTCAGAGACGATTCCACGGCCGAAAGCTTCACCATTACCTCAACAAAACCCTTGTAATTAGCAGGAAACCAACCGAATCGGCCCTTACTGCTTCAATGTCGCCGCATGGCACCGTTATTGCAAATTAATTAAAGTGTGCTCGCCGAAAAAGCCGCTTCGGCGTCCGTTCCCGCTTTGCAAGATAACCTCAGTTTACGCTGACCATCAAATCCATGAGAGTAGAAATCGAACAAGATCATTCCTCGACAGGCCTCGCCGAAAATTCCGTTTCCGCGATCGCCGGATCCAGTTCAGAGTCCGGCGAACATCTTCGTGAAGGTATCAAGGCCGCACAGGCAGGCGATCGTGTGTCTGCCCGTGCGTCGCTTCTCAGGGCGGCGGAGCTTGAGCCAAGATGCGAAAGCGCCTGGCTTTGGCTTTCCTCGATCAGCGAATATCCGGAAGAGCTACTCGTATTTCTCACGAACGTGCTTGAGATCAACCCGCACAACGCACGGGCGATAGAGTGGTCTGCGGCAACGAGATCGCTGCTTGCAAAAAATCTCGTCCACCGCGGCATCGATGCTGTCGAAACGGGACAGAATGACTCCGCTCACACGCATTTTACGCAGGCACTCGAATATGACGATCGAAATACTCTGGCCTGGCTTTGGCTTGCATCGATAACCACGTCGGATGAGGAAAAACTGTCCCACCTGACGAAAGTATTGGAGATCGAGCCGGACAATGCTCAAGCAATTTCCGAGTCGGCTGCGATCAGAGCAAAGGTCGAGTCGAGAATGTTGAACGATGCCAGGGCCGCTGTGGTGGCCGGCGATGCCGAAGCTGCGAATACCGCAGTTGCGAACCTGCTTGCAAGCCAACCCGGCTCCGTGGACGCCTGGATGCTTAAAGCACACCTGTCCGCTCGGTTCGAGGACAAAATCAAAGCTTTTGAGCACGTCTTACAGCTCGATCCCGCGAATGAAGCAGCTCGGGCGAGCCTCAATTCGCTCAAGATGATCTTCGCATCAGCGACAGTTCATCCAGAAAGCGACTTACATGCTGATAATGGCGACGAGCCGACTGCGGAAGTCATGCAGATCGAAGCGGTCGAGATCGTCGATGAGGAGCGAGCCAACATGGGTGAATCGGACTCGTCACCCTTCGCTGCCTTTGCTGAAAATGACGAAAGGCTGTCCGATAGCGATTCACCACAGGCTGGCGAGGATACCGGACCGATCGACTACGAGATCGTTGAATCGACCTGGCGATCGGGTCCTGAGGCTCACCAGCCCGGACCCACGTCAAGCCAATTCTCCGAGACAGCGCCATCTTGGCCCGAAGACAGCTCGATCTTCGGCTCACCGGCCATTAACGACCTTGATGTTGCTTCTTCTTATGCCGAGTTTTACGATCCCGACGAAGAAATCGCCAATGGCAGCGTAGGCGAAAATATCGTGTATGAACTTGTGGAAGAAGACATCACGGAGGAACCGCATTCGTCACTGCCCGATGATACCGATTCAGAATTCTCAGACCATGACGGTGACAGTGTAAACGGACTTCGCCAAGACGAGTCTGATCTCTCTGACAACTATCAGTTTGAATCTGACGATGACGACCGCAGCATTGAGGCCATCGGGGGCTTCAGTTCAGTGAATCCGTTCGCGTCTCCTGCATTCGCAGTCGAATCGGCCGAGCCGATGACCCTTGTTTCGATCGAACTCGACGAAGAGACCCGCGCAGCGATCGACAACTATGCCCCGTCCTTTCAGGCCAACGCTAATGATCCAGAGGACACTAACAAGCAAGCAAGTGCATTCGATTCAACGATGTTCGGAACAGATCTTTCCGTTTCGTCAATTGAACCGGATCACGATGCCGATCCGCCTCAACGCGATCCCTGGCCGCGTCAGGCTGATGATCAAGACGCCGAAGGGCCCGTCGTAGCTCCATGCCCGTTCTGCAACCTTGAGAACGATGCCCAGGCCGTTGCCTGCCATGCCTGTTTCGCCGTCCTTACACTTTCCGACCTCGAACTTATTCTGGCAAACCAGAATGCCGACAAGAATGCTATTCGAAAGGCAGTGGATCGAATGGAAAGCGAGCGAACCCGCCGGGAGTTTTCCGAAGCTGAGCTGGTCATATTGGGCATCGGACATCTGAATCTGCGAAATCTGCAGTATGGATACAATTGCCTTCACGAGGCATCCCAGCAAAATCCAAACAACGTAGTGCTTTCCGGACAGGTCAACGCCCTGCTTATCAGGCTTGATGAGATAAAACGGCAAGAGGAATCGCACAGTTCGATGGTCACCGGGAAAACGATCCTGGTCGTTGACGACAGCCCTACCGTGCGCAAGCTCATTGCCGGAAAGCTGGAAAAATGCGGTCACGAAGTTCATTGTTCGAGCGATGGCGTTGAAGCGATCGAACAGCTCGAGTCGATCCGTCCGGATCTCGTGCTGCTCGATATAACGATGCCGCGAATGGACGGGTATCAGGTCTGCAAGATAATTCGAAGCAACAATGCGACAAAAGACGTCCCGGTGATAATGATCTCCGGCAAGGACGGCTTTTTTGACAAGGTTCGCGGACGGATGGCCGGCACATCCGGCTATATTACGAAACCATTTGGGCCGGAGGCTCTGATGAAGGCTGTTGAGTCGTATCTGCGGGGCGAAGGCGAGATCGGCTGACATCCAGCGAATGTTCGAACTCGAAAATCCATTGGAAATAACTGCGAGCAGCGGCGAGTCTCCGGCTGAGGGCGCAGAATTCATCGAAAAATTTGTCTCCTTCGACCTTTGCGGACATCGCTGTCTCGTCGAGGCGGACGGCGTGGAAGAGGTGGTCCGCCCTCTCCCGACCTCGCAATTGCCAAACCAACCGTCGTGGCTGCTCGGGATCGCGGCGCATCGAGGTGATCCGGTGGCCGTGATCGAACCTTCGATGGTGTTTCCGGGAGAAGAGACGGTCGCCGGTTCAAAGGCTAAGACGCTCATCTTTCGGCGGTCGGACGGACAGTGCAGGTTCGCTCTCCCGATCGATTCTCTTCGCCAACTTATCTCCCTCCGGCCCGACAGCCTCAGATTTGACGGGCTGCAACAGCCTTACAAGTTCTTTATCGAGTGTGAAATCGACTCGGAGAAAGCGGTCCTGATAAGCCAGCGACTTCTTATCGAATCGCTGATTTTCGGGGAGCATTAAACTCGCCATGAGCATGGAACGACGGTCGCTAGAATCAAGATTGAATTCGATCCGGGGAAAGATCTGGACGATGGTGATCTTGCTCGCGGTGACGAACTGCGTCAGCTGCGCCATCGTCTTTGTCGCGGCGTCGCTTCTTACAACGGATACGTGGATACCGGTCGTGCTTTCGATAACGGTATCGACAGTCACGACATTTGCGTTTGCCTGGTGGATCTCTAGAGATGTGCTTCGTCCTGTAGATAAGCTCAATCTGCTCGCAAAGAGCATCGAGCGGAGCCCGGGAATGTCGGTACCCAAAACGACGGGAGCATCAGAGACCGACGACATCCTTCATTCGATAAGCCGAGCATCAAGGCAGTTGACGAACTTCATCGACCTTATGGATGAGGTCACAGCCGGAAATACCCAGGCCGCCCTTGACTCGCTCGAACATTCCGACCGGCTTAGCGAATCATTTCAAAAGCTTGTCGCGAAAGTGACGGATTCGATCGATGCAAAGGCCGAGCTCTCGGAGCTGCAGTTGTCGATCAATCAAATATCCGCGGAACTCTCGGGCCTCACGCGGGGAGAATCCGTCAGAATACGAAATGAATTTCCAGCGACGCGAACTATAACTGATGCACTTCGTTTCCTGATCGAAAGACATGGCGAGATCACCCATACCGTCGGCTCGAATTCCACCGAGATCAGGACCCTGTTGATCGAGGTTAAGGGCCGTGTTGAATCGCTCCTTGAAACGGAGTTGGCTAGGGAGCGAAGACTCGGCAAGTTAATGGCTTCTATCGCCGACCTCAGTTCCCGCTCAGAGCAGGCCATCGGCGAGATAGCCGAATCGATCGCGGCAATTCCTGAGGCGTTGTCGGAGATCGAAAAGAATCCATCCGCATTGGAAGAGAATGTTAAGTCACAGGCAGCAATGCGAAAGCAATTCGAAACGGCGATCCACAAGCTTAGTGCCGTCGGCAAACAGTCACTTGCGATAACCCACGTCGCAAGGTCCGTACAGGACCTGGCAAAGCGATCGAACATCATAGCGTTGAATGCATCGTTACAAGCAAATGGCGAGAATGTGCCGGGTCTAGCAACGTTGACACAGGAGATCGCTGCACTCTCTGAACGCGCCGAAAAGGCGAACAAAGCGATTGCCGGTATAAGCGATTCGGTCGTCCGGGACGTAAACGAGTCAAACGCCTCCATCCAGTGGATCTCGACCGAAGTAGGAACGGTGTCTAAGCGTGTCATACACGCAGAGGAAACCCTTGAAAACGTGGGAGCGATCCTGCGTCCTCTGGCCGAATATCCCGCGCAGATCGAGATCGCCGCTGCGGAAAGAACGGTCGAGACCGGTCGAACCCTTCAGCTTCTAGAGGAACTGTCTTCCCGTTCGTCGGAGATGGTTGAGGAACTGCGAGTGTGTGAAGCGACCCTTGGGCTTGCTCTCGAACCGCTCGAATTGGTCCGCGAGGCGATCGCTTCCCGAAAACAGTTGCTGAGCCCCATCGAGACCCTGTCCGGTGATGCCTCCGAGACGAACGGCTCAGCGCCAAAAAGACCCTCGGCAAGCGAGATCATTACGCTTCCCGGCGAATAGGGACCAACATGGAAAATTCGCTTCTCTATCTATTATCTAAGGCGGCCGCCATCATTTCGGGTTTCCTATTGGCAGCGGCGACGATGCTTGCGGCTTCGGCATACTTCGGAATGTCGGCGTTCGCACTATCGGGTTTGGCCGTTGTTGCTTTGGGAACGGTTGTAGCGGTTTCGGCACTAGCAGCGTCGCACATTGAGAATGCATACCTTAGGGCCCAGTTGAAAAGATCGACCGACTTGATGGAACGTTTGGCACAGGGCGAAAGGCCGTCGTTGACCGGCAATGGCGAACTGCTTGACGCAATTAGGGGCATCTCTGAGTATCTCAAGGAAAAGGCTGCAATGTGCGATCGGATTTCGGAAGGCAAACTTGCCGACAACTATACTCCGATCACGGAGGCGGATGAACTTGGTGTCGCGATCAGGAACATGGCGGCCAGCCTTCGCGAATCGGTGCGGACCAAAGCGGAACGCGAGACACTGCATGATTCCGTCGTAAAACTGCTAGGCGAGGTCTCGGAAGTTTCCGCCGGCGACCTGACTGTTCACGCGGACGTCGATCCGGAAATAACCGGAGCCATAGCCACGGCCTTCAACTCGATGACCGAAAGCCTTCGCCGCCTGATCCATCAGGTCAAGTACATCACGGATCAAGTTGGGACCTCCGCAGGTTCGATACGCGACACAGTCGAACAGCTTGCACGAGGCAGTTTCGCGCAAGCAGGACAGATCAACCGGACAACGGCAGCAATGGCAAAAATGGCCGCACAGATCCAGGAAGTATCTGAAAATGCCGAGACGTCCTCAAAGGTCGCTTCCGAGTCGTTGAACAGGGCTCGATCTGGAACAAAAGCTGCAGCCGAGAACATCAACGCGATGCGCTGCGTCAGAAAACAGGTTCAGGAAACGGCCAAGCGTGTCAAACGTCTCGGCGAACGCTCACAGGAGATCGGCCAGATCGTGGAATTGATCGATGACCTGTCCGATCGCACAAGCCTTCTGGCACTGAATGCTTCGCTTCAGGCATCGGCTGCCGGGACAGCCGGAGCCGCGTTTGCGTCGGTTGCAGCGGAAGTTGAGAGTTTGGCGGAACGCTCCAACCAGCTCACAAGGCAGATCTCTAGTCTGACCGAAACGATCAACGCCGAGACAAAGGATGTCGTAGCTTCGATGGAAGATACTATTCGTGAGGTGATCGTCGGCTCAACACTTGCCGATAAGGCTGGTAAGGCTCTCTTCAGTATCGAAACAACATCGATAAGGCTCGCCGAACTTATTCGTTCGATCTCAGATTCTGCAAAGTTCCAGGCGAAAAATTCGGAGGATATTTCAAACGCGATGGCGAGTATTTCTGAAGTCACGGAGATCGTCGAGAACGGGTCGAATCGTGCAGCTGAATCGGTTCGCTTGCTCGTCAGGCTTTCTGAAGAATTGCAGGAGTCCGTGTCCCCGTTCAAGCTTCCGCAAACGGGCAATCCAGCGGTTCTTGAAGGCCCGTTGAGGCAGGGACTGCTCAATTAAATCGCCTCTGGTTAAACTGACGACGCAATGCAACCGGCAGATCAAGCATTCATAACCGACGCTGAAGAGTTCCTCAGAAGCCTTCGAAGTATATTGCTCGTAGCGGCTCGCGAGGATACGGCGCCCGGCCTAAGAACTCACCTCCACACTCTCAACAAACTAAGTCAAAACGCTGACAAACTGGGCCTTTCCGCCGTTTCACTGACGCTCTCTGCTTTACACGACGAAGCCAAGCAGGCGGACGGCGGCCGAATTACGGGACACGACTCATCTTTCCGGACGTTGTTAGATCTGTTGGCAAATGCCGAAGCGGAGATCGTCAAAGCACGATTCGAACCGGATGACGACCCAACCGATCTGCTCGGGCTTCTTGACGACCGGTTCGGTGTCGGGACGGTCAGTCCAGACCCGCTCCCGGAATCGGTCGCAGCGGAAGCCGTGAACGGAATTATTGATGAATTTGAGATCGATCCCGAACTGTTGGAAATATTTTCGCTTGAAGCAGAAGATCTTCTAAACAACATCGATACCAACCTTGGAAACCTGACGGCAACGCCTTCCGACCGGGAGGCACTGTGGGAGGTACGAAGGCATGCTCACACCTTCAAGGGGGCAGCGGGGATCATCGGGTTGAAAGGGCCCTCGCAGTTAGCTCATAGGATCGAGGATCTACTGGATCACCTGGCGACTGCCGGAGCCGCTCCTGACGGACAGCTTCTCGAACTGATCGGAACGGCCACGGAGTGCATGCGTGTGATAACGAGCGGCGATTCGTCGGCCGCGACCCTGCGACGAGTGGCCGAGGTGTACGACCGCTTCGAGCAGGCTATTCCGGTCGAGGGAAAACTCGGGTTGGATACCAGTGGTAAGCCGTTGGTTCCAAAAATCGAGATCGTCCAGCGAGACAAGCCAAAAGGGGATATACGGGACGCGCAGCCGGCCTTACGACCGATCGTGCGTGTTTCGATAGCTCGGCTCGACGAGCTGACTACACTTGCCCGCGATCTTGTAATAAGCCGCACTGTTATTGAACAGCGAATCGCGGAAATGGACGAGCATATCGAGGCATTTTCCCGAACGACACGAAGGCTCCAGGGCATAAATGCAAAGATCGAAAACAACTTTGAGGCCTCGCTGCTGATGACAGAAACACCGGGCTTTCTGGCGAAGGACGATTCTTGGATCGACGAGAGAGAAACCTCGCAACCGCCAGCCCGATTCGATGTGCTCGAATTTGACCGCTATACCGACTTTCACGAGACATCCCGCGAACTGAGCGAAACTGCGCAGGACCTATTTTCGATATGCACGTCGCTGGAATCCGTGAAAGGCACGCTCGAAACGGTGTTTGACGAACATCGGCGGCTGGTCGATGCGACGCAGAATAAAGTCCGCCAGATCAGATTGATCAAATTCGGTTCGCTGGCCACACGTCTCGAACGCGCCGTGCGCGTCACGTCTGACGAGACCGGCACCCGGGCAGCCGTGATCCTGGTCAACGAGGATGTCGAATTGGACACAGACGTGCTTGATTCACTTGTCGAGCCCCTAATGCACCTAATTCGAAATGCGATCGCGCATGGCATCGAATCGCCGGAGACCCGACGGTTGATAGGTAAACCCGAGACCGGGCGGATCGAAGTAGGCATCACGAACGAAGAAACCCATATCGTGCTGAAAGTTAGTGACGACGGTCGAGGAATAATCGGGCCGGCATTGAAGGAACGCGCGATCGCCAGCGGCCTGATCGAGCGCGATGCGGCAGAGCAGCTCGACCTGGCGGCACAAAACTCTCTTATATTTCAACCAGGCCTGACCACCGCTGAAAAAATTACGATGAGCGCCGGCCGAGGTGTCGGTATGAGCATCGTAAAGGAAAGCATCGAGACTCGAGGCGGCTCGATATTGGTAGAATCCGCGCCGCAAGCGGGCACGACATTTACCATCAGAATGCCGCTTTCCCTGGCGATCACTCAGGCGCTGTTGGTCCGGTCGGCTGGACATCTCGCCGCCATACCGATGAAGGCCGTTCGCCAGACATTCGACATCTCCCAAAGCCAGCTGCTTGCGGGATTGTCGGACGGTGCCATCGCGGTTGGAACAAACCGAGCGAGACTTCGGGTGCTCAGCGAAAGTTTTGGTCCTCGAACTTTGGTGAATTTCCTGGCAGAACGGTACGATGTTTTGATCATCGAAACTGTCGGGCAGCTCACGGCTCTTGTGGTAGACGAGATACTCAAAACAGAAGAGATCGCGATCAAGCCGCTCGGCAGTCCACTCGACCTTTTGCCCGGCCTGCTGGGCGCTGCCGTGTTGGGAAACGGTAAAATAGTTCCCGTTCTGGATGTCGGCGACCTGCCAATCGTTTCAATCACCGACGATCCGAGCTCAAAAGGTTCAAAAGAACCAGCCCGCATGCCGAGCGTGCTTATAGTTGATGACAGCCCTAGTGTCCGTCACACCACGATGAAAATAGTCAAGTCAGCCGGTTGGGACGCGATCGCCGCGAAAGACGGCGTTGAAGCGATCGAAATGCTTGAATCAGGTGACCTTCCGAACATAATTCTTACCGACGTCGAAATGCCGCGGATGGATGGCTATGAGTTCGTATCGGCCATTCAGAATTCGGAGATGTTGCGCGAGATCCCAATCGTATTTATCACATCTCGAATAAGTGAAAAACACCGGCGAAGCGCTGCTGAACTCGGGATAACCGAATACGTCACGAAACCCTTTGCGGAAGCCGAGTTGATCGAGACGATGGAAAGGCTTTGTATGGAACCCGCAGGTGCCGTCACCTGACGGGCGGCTTGCTCGGCCGGATCTCTATCTTGCTTGGTAATGCACGCTGGTCCATACGCAGAAGGTCAAGAACAACGTCCGCAATGTCCGACGGCTGAAGCTGCCAGGCTTTTTCGCCGCTCGGCGAATCACCGCCAAACTCGGTATTAACGCTGCCCGGGCAAATATAACTCACCTTGATATTGTCCTGCCGGACCTCCTGCATCAGTGCCTCGGTAAATCCGTTCAGGCCGAACTTTGAGGCGTTGTACGCCGCCATTCGCGGATGCGGATTCTGCCCCGCCAACGAAGAAACATTTATGATATATCCGCCGCCGCGTGCCTTGAAATACGGGATCGCGTGATGACACGCGTAAAATACGCCGAAAAGGTTCGTTTCCATTGTTTTCCTGAATTCCGCACCGGTCATTTCGGCCACAGTCTTCCCAAAATACCCGACCCCTGCGTTATTTATGAGAATGTCTATTCCGCCAAACGATTCCACACAATGCTCAAGCATCGAGCGAACATGCGATTCGTCTCTCACGTCACACGAAACCGCTTCGACACGCCCGATCTTCAAAAGCTTTTCGGCCGCCGACTGGACAGACTCGCGGCCCCGCCCGCAGATCAGCACATTGGCTCCCCGATTCACCAACGCCTCAGCGATCGCGTACCCGATACCTTTCGTCCCGCCGGTCACTACTGCGGCTTTGCCGTCAAGATCCATAAATCATCCCTAACTTGAAAAAAGAAATCCGCTTTCCCTGCTACCTGAATCACCGCCCGACAAGCAGTCCGGTCACAGCTCCGACATCGAAATCAAACTATCAACTATCAACTTATGACTATCCACTGAAGTATGAAATAGCCGCCGCCGATTCACCCATCAAGCGATAGATGATCAATCAGGTTTACAGCTTTTCCTTCAGAATTTCGTTCACGATCTTCGGGTTCGCCTTGCCCTGCGATGCTCGCATCACCTGGCCCACAAAGAATCCGAACAATTTTTCGTTGCCGCCGCGATAGGCCTCGACGTTCTTTTCGTTCGCCGCCATTACCTCTTCCACGATCTTCGCGATCGCATCAGCGTCAGATATCTGCTCGAATCCCTTTTCGCTGATCACCACGGCCGCCGGTTTACCCGAACTGAACATCTCAACCAGCACTTCCTTAGCCTGATTGTTGTTTACCGAACCCGCGTCCAGTGTCTTGATAAGTTCCGCTAGTTCACCCGCCGGAACAGGGCTGTCCGCAGCGCCGCGTCCCGAATTGTTCAGTTCACGCTGAAGCTCGGAAAGAATAAAGTTTGCCGAGACCCTTGGGTTTCCGGAAGCTTTCGCCGTCGCTTCGTAATAAGCCGCAATTTCCTGATCGGCGACTAGATGTGAAGCATCGGAAAACGAAAGTGAATATTCCTCCATGAACCGGTCCCGCATAGCGTCTGGCAGCTCCGGCATTTCCCGCCGGACACTTTCAACAAACTTCCGCGTGACGACAAGTGGCTGAAGGTCAGGCTCGGGAAAATATCGATAGTCGTGGGCGTCTTCCTTCGAGCGCATAACTCGCGTGCACTGGTTCTTTTCGTCCCAGAGCCGTGTTTCCTGGTTGACCGCCTTGCCTATTTCGTGTGCTTCGATCTGCCGGGTGATCTCAAACTCTATCGCCTTTTGCATAAACCGGACCGAATTCAGGTTCTTTAGTTCCGACTTGTTCCTGAAACCCGTCTCCCCAACCTTCCGCACTGAAACATTCGCCTCGCAGCGAAGATTGCCTTTCTCCATATCGGCATCGCTTGCTCCGACCCAGCGAAGAACGCTGCGAACATGATTCACGTAGTCGTACGCCTGCCACGACGTTCGAAAATCCGGCTTGGTAACGATCTCGCCAAGCGGCGTTCCGGCCCGGTTGAGGTCGATGTAGGAATATTTGTCCACGTCGGGCAGACCCTCATGAACATTCTTTCCCGCATCCTCCTCGAGATGCATACGCTCGATGGATACGGTCATCTGCTTCCACTCTACGGCGCGGCCCTGATCGTCGCGCTCGGACGTCATTATGTTCAGCGTACCGTTTGCCGAGAACGGCTTATCGTATTGTGATATCTGGTAACCCTTCGGCAGATCGGGATAAAAATAGTTCTTGCGGGAAAAAACGGATGTTTCTTGTATCTCCAGTCCAAGGGCAAGTGCAGCCCTGGCACCCAATTCAACCGCCCGCTTATTGAGCACCGGCAACGCACCCGGCAACCCGAGACAGACGGGGCAAGTATTGGTGTTCGGCTCACCACCTGTCTCAACGGCGCACCCGCAGAATATCTTTGTCGCGGTCGCCAATTGGGCATGGATCTCCATGCCGATGATCGCTTCCCATCCTTCTTTGATCATAAAAACTCAGCGGACCATTGTCCCTAAAAGATAATAGTCCGCCTAAACTTGAAACTCAAAAATGGTTATCTAAGCGGCCGCCGGCCGGGTACATCAAATGCGGGTCGAGGAGGCCGAAAACTTCGGTTTTGATAGTAATCGACGACCGGTATCCCGTTGCCAATTCTAACATTTGGAGAGAACTGGCGAACGCGCGGGAACCTTGGGTGATATGTCCCTCGACCGCCGATCCAGTAAACCGGCTGGCCTGTACTCGGCTCATCCGAGACAAAGTAAACTTCGGCGTTGGACAGCCTCTCTCGCTGTGCTCGTTCGGCCTCGGCCTGTTCTTGTCGTAAACGTTCGGCTGCCAGCCTCGCCGCTAATGCTTCGCGTTCGGCACGGCTCTTCTCGATCTGCCTTTGCAACTCCTCGGGTGAAGGAAAACCGAGACGCTCGTAGTTCTCATTGTACTCCTTCTCCGCCTTTAGCCTCTCGTTCCGGAATTTTTCCAGGTCCGCATTCGTGATCGTCCGTGCCGGTTGAGCCGCCACGAACTGAACAAGGAAACCGACAAAAAGTGCCGATAGTATTACCTTAAATCTCATTGCTTCTACTGCTCCACGTAAATTGATGATAACACGCGATGCAATGCCGCAGGACAGGATCTTCATCCGATGATCGGCACAGACCTGCATCCCGTCCGTTCTCTTAAAAACCGAACGAAACTCCAACCCTCCCCAGCCGACCGATCGTTCTGAATCCATTCTCGAAATACTCGTGATCCAGAAGGTTTTCGATCGTCCCGAATACCCGAAGGCTGTATCGATCGCCTTTGATTCGAAAATTATGGCCGGCCGTCAGGTCCAGCCGTCGGTTGCCGCCGAATCGGTAAAGATATGTGTTGAAGGTCGAGTTGCTAAAGATCGGTGCAAGATACGAGCTTGTCGCAACGAGATCGGCATTGACCCAAAAGGCCTTTATCCTCTGCGTTACGTTGAACGTCACCTGATGGTCTGGGACGCCGAGCGTATCGCGAACATTTGTGCCTCCCACCTGCGGTTCGCGCTGATCGCTGTTGGTGAATGTGTAGGAAAAGTAAAAGTCGGTTGAAGTTCGAGCCTTGATGTTGGCGCTCAATTCCACACCTCGGGAAATGCCGCCCTTCGTGTTCAGGTAACCGCCAAAAGGCCTTGTTGTAGAACCGATGTCCGACACCGGGAACCCGAAACCGATGGTGTCTATCAGCCGCGTGTAAAAATACGTGGCGGAGAGTGCTGCCTTCCTGCCGAAAAAGTATTGTTCGATACCTGCATCGAATGCTGCCGATCTTTCGGGTTTGAGCATTGGGTCGCCCAGGGCGCCAAACGAATTTGTCGGGAATGTGCTAAAGAAGGTGCCGAACCTTTCGTAGAGCGAGGGTATTCGGTAGCCGCTTCCACCGTGGATCCGCAACTTTGTGCCGGTTCCACTAAAAAAGTAAGAAGCGGCGCCGTCAAATGTAACGGCGGACGGCGGCCTTTCGCCGTCCATGCCCGAATATGGTGCGTTCGAAAGACTAAAATTCGGCGTGCCGAGCCTAAAAAACTGGGCTCGCACCCCGCCTGCTATCTGAAGCCGTCCGCCCGCAAACTGCATCAGGTCTTGGACGAAGATCGTGCTGCCCGATTGTGAAGCATCGGTAAAGAAATCGCCGGTGCCGGACGGCGTCACGCCCTCGTTCCTGAAACTCTCATGCTCGAATTCGTAACCGGCGGTCACGCGATGACTGCGGTTCGGGGTCCAGTCCAGATGGAGATTCCCTGTGTGAATATCGCCGTCGAAAAAGCTCGTCGATTCGCTCTGGAAACCGACGCCGAGCACCCCGTTTTCGTTCTTCCGCCTGGCGCCGACACCCGAATAATGACCCTGCAGGTTAAGATCGCTGCCGACCGCATGGCTGATCACGAACTGGCCGCTGAAATACCTTGAACTCTGAGAATTGTCCGGGTCGTTCGTATCGGGGACATAGTTCACCCCGGGCCGGGCATCGATGATCACGGAGTTTGAAGGCGGCAGAGTGCCGGCCGTGTCCGGATTGGAATTCAACGCGACAAAAGCGTCCGAGAAAAAGATCCGGCCAGAGATATTCGTTCTTGAGGTCGGATTGAACTCAAGCCTCGTCTGCACGTTCGTATTTTCTGCCCTGTCGTCACCATCGATCCCGTCTGCCACGACCGTTCGTGAAACGGCCATATTGAAACCAGCCTTGCCGTCCTGTGTGCCGTTTCCAATGTTGCCGCGAAACCTGCCGAGCCCCAGCCCTCCACCGGCTACGCTCAACTGCCCGTGCCAGCCCGGCCGCGGTAACGGCGTATGAAGATCAATTGTGCCGCCGATCGCGTTGGTGCCGTAAAGTGAAGAGCCCGGCCCGCGAAGCACCTCAACGCGAGTGACACTCGTTAGCGTGATGTCCGAGATATAGGCCGACGCGTCGCCAGTTATCGAAGCTGCGTCACGAAATCGCATCCCGTCGATCAGCACCGCAGTATCTTGATTTCTGAGGCCGCGAGTCTTTATCGAGGCCGTCCTGCCAAAACCGCCAAGCTGCTGGACGCGAAAACCCGGAATGGTCCGCAGGCTGTCGACGAGCGTAATGTCGGCCCGCTCGCGCATTTCCTGGCCCGATATCACATTCACCGACTTCGAGACGTGTTCGATCGGCTGTTCGGCGGCGGCCGAGATGTTGACGGTTTCTCGGATGACGGGCCGAACTACCTCGATATCCATAGAGATCGGGTCGTCAAGCCGGATCTTGATCTCGATCGGCGCGGCAGAGACTGCTCCGGCAGCAGAAGTCCCAGTAACGGTTAGAATGTAATTTCCGGGCGGCGCATAGATGCTGTATCTGCCCTGATCGTCAGCAATGGCGCTATGTCTTGCCCCGGCCGAACTCTTTTCTGCTATATTGACGTTCGCGCCCGCAACCGGACGCCCTTCAAACAAGACTTTCCCTGAGATCGACACCCCGTTCTGGCCGCTCACACCAATTGAAAAAGAACCGAACAAAATTGCAATACAAAGAACTCTCATTTCAAACTCCTCTTCCGCCCACACGCAGAATGGTTCATGATCCTGACAGACGCGCAGAGTTCCAGACTCATCCGAATGCGGAGTGCGGATAGCGGAGTGCGGAATATTTTGTCGAATTCCGCAGTCTGCATTTCACATTCCGCAATCGATTCACTGTTGCGTGGGCAGTGTTGGATTTTCACCAAGCTTCCCCTTGCAACGCCTGCCTAAACGGCCGAAGCGGCCATTGCGGGAACAACTTGATGCCGCTACCGCTAGGCCGTCGATTTTCGGCCAACCTCAATAGACCGCCGTCACACGAACGGCCTCACTTGCCGGATTCTTGTCCAGCAAGACTCGTATTCCAAATGCTTCCTCGATGTTCGCTTGCGTCAAAACCTCTGCCACCGGACCGCCCGCGAAGACCTCCCCGCTCTTCAGCAGGATCGCCAAGTCTGCAAAGCTCGCTGCAAGGTTTAGATCGTGGGTTATGACCACAGCCGCCGCCCCGTACTTCTCGCAACGCTCTCGAACTAACCGAAACATCATCGCCTGATGCGCGAGGTCAAGATTCGCCGTCGGCTCGTCAAGAAGCAGTACTCTCGCTTCAGTGGCCAAAGCCCGTGCAAGCACGACCCGCTGGCGTTCGCCGCCCGATAAATGGTTCATCAACCTGTCGCCAAATTCTTTCAGGTCACATTGGGCCAGTGCGTCTCTTGCTACCGAGATGTCCTCGTCGCTTTCCCAACCGAAAGCGCCGCCCCGTGCAAAACGCCCGGCGAGAACGTATTCCCTGACGGTGACCGGAAATTTGGTTTCATTCTCTTGCGCGACAACGGCAACGATCTTTGCGATCTCGCGTCGAGAATACTTTTGAAGTTTTCTTCCGTTAAGCAGCACTTCACCCGACGAAAGCGGCACGGTACCGTTCAGCGCCTTGATAAGGGTCGATTTTCCAGCCCCATTCGGCCCAAGCAGGGCTAGCGTCTGTCCCGGCAGCAGATCGAGCGACACGTTCCGAAGCACCTCGACATTATCGAATCGCACAGAAACCGCCTGAGCGCTCAAGACAGCGTTTCGTCTTCCATCAAGCTGGTTTTCACCATGCTCCTCTCTCATGCCTTCCTCAACAAATAGATAAAAAGCGGGGCACCGATCAGCGCCGTTATTGCGCCAACCGGCAATTCGCTTGGTGCGATCGCCGTTCGCGCGACCAGGTCGGCAAGCACTACAAACGACGCACCCGCGACCGCCGCAAACGGTATCACCGTCCTGTTATCGCTGCCCGATGCAAGCCTGACCAAATGCGGCACTATCAGCCCAACGTATCCCACCGAGCCGCTAGCCGCGACGGTCGAGCCGACCAACGCGCTCACCGCTACGAAAATCAACACCCGGACCCGGCCGACCTCGACCCCAAGGTCAAATGCATCGCGTTCACCGATCATCATCAGGTTCAGTGCCCGGGCCTGCGAATAGAGAATGCCTGTGCCGACAACCGCGACCGCCGCCGCGAAATAGACCCCGTAAATGGTCGCTTGCGAGAGGTCGCCGAGCAGCCAGAACGTAAAACTCCGCAGTTTCGCGGCATCTAGAAGGCTGGTAAGCAGGACGATGATCGAAGACAAGAACGTTGTCACGATGACGCCCGACAGCACGAGTCGCTCAACACTCATCCCTGCACGGCTTTGGGCGATCTTGTAAACGGCAAATGTCGCTGCACCGGCACCTACAAACGCGAGAACCGGACGTGCAAATGCGAATGATCCAAAGAACACGAACGCGAGCATTGTTCCCAACGCCGCTCCATTCGACACGCCAAGCAGGTAAGGCTCTGCCAACGGATTCCGAAGCAATGACTGAAGGGCGGCACCCGCGGCCGCAAGGCTCGCCCCTACACTTGCGGCCAAAAATACGCGCGGTATCCGTATATCGACCAAGATCGTTCGCTGCTCCGGCGTCAGGTCAAGAAAGTTGAGCCTCTCGCTTCCGAAAAATACAGCCAGGCCCACCGAGATCGCCAGCACGACGACTAGAAACAATGCGATCTTTATTCTGTGATCCAACTTGCTAATGTTTCCTCTGGGCCCGGGATCAACGAAAAGTGAGAAAGGCTTCCACGTTTCGCTATTCCGGACCGGATCGCTTTTCCGTTCTTAACTTTTCCGCTATCTGTTCAAGAGCGTCCGCGAATCGCGGGCCAGGACGCGAAAGCAGATCGGCGTCTATCTTGAAGACCTTTCCATTCCTTACTGCCGGCGAATTCCGAAACGCCTCGTTCGGCTCGCGATTGCCTTCGCTTTCCGAGATAACGATCGCGTCCGGGTTCATCGCGATCGCTGATTCGCGGCTGATCTTTGGATACGCAGTTCTAAGGGCGGCCGTAGCCGAAATGCCGCCGGCGGCTGTAATGATCTCTGTTATGTAAGAATCCTTTCCGACCGTGTAAAGCGAATCCTTGTCGATCTGCACGAAAACCTTCGGCGGGTTTTGTTCGGCCATCGGTCCGCGAGACATTGCAACACGGGTCCTGAGTTCATCTGTCAGATCACGGGCACGGTCGAGGCGGCCGAGGATCTCTCCTATCACCTCAATGCTGCGGTAGATATCGTCGATCGAATTCGGCGAGGTTACAAAAACGGCGATCTTCTGATCTTCGAGTGTTTGTGCAAAGGCCTCGAGCTGAGACGCAGTCGATACGAAAACCACATCGGGTTTTAGCGCGATTATCGATTCAATATTCGGTTTCTGGGTATCGCTAACCCTGCGTACCTCAAGTGCTTCCGGCGGGTAGTTACAGAAGGTCGTTACACCGGCCAATTTGTCGCCCGCTCCAACGGCATAGATTATTTCGGTGAGGTTCGGTGCAAGTGAGATCACCCTCTCGACCCTCTCGGGGACCTCGACGCTCCGCCCGAGATCGTCTTTGACCGACCTGATCGGCCCTTTTGCAACCGGCGTATCCGGCGGCGTGCACGCAATGCCGGAAATGACGAACAGAAGAAGTGCGACGGTCCGTTTTGCAAGATTCGTTTTGGATGTACGTATCAAAAGTTAATGCCCCTTTTCGAGTCAATACATCGACAAGAAAACAGGGCATTTGCGATACCGTGTTGCCTCGAATGTTTTGGCGCGAAACATACGAACAGGCAGATCTGGTTTGTAGAAAGGAAACCTGACTTTTACAGTGACGCGATCGTGCGGGAATTTCACCCGACTTTCCCTTTCCTTGCCCGTGGCCTTTACTGGCCGGAGCCATTCAAACACGAAATAGTGAAAACGCTCTTAGCTCCGTGATTATCAACGTGCGACGGCTCGATGTCAATCTGCCCCGTTTTCAGGGCCACTATCAAATCGGGTTCGGATCTTATGCATCCTTCACGGGCAGGGTCATTTTCGATCCCCGGTCAGGATCGCTTCGTTGATGTCCAATGGCCTAACCTTATCGGCGATCCCGGCCGCCTGAGCCTCAGATAATAGCAGCCTGAGGGGTTGGCCGGGCGGCTCGTCGGAGAGATCGAAAGTCCCGTAATGCATAGGCACCAGCGTCTTCGCCCCGGCATCGCGAAACGCCTTGACCACGTCTGCAGGGTTGTTATGGTTGGCTTCCATAAACCATCGCGGCTCGTAAGCACCGATGCCCATTAAGAAAAAATCTATCTCCGGGAACAATTCGCCGACCTCTCGGTAATGGCGCCCATACCCGCTGTCTCCGCCGAAATAGATCGAGGTGGTTGTGCCCTTTATTACATAACCGCCCCAAAGCCGCAGGTTCGTATCAAAAAGGCCTCGACGCGACCAGTGGCGCACCGGAACAAAATATATATTTACGGGCCCGTCAACATCGAATTTCTGAAACCATCCGGCAGTCTTGACCGAGTTCGTCGGAGTTTTCCATTCATTGAGGATGTCCTCCATCCTGAGGCCACCCAGAAATATCGCATTTGGAAAACGTTCAGCGATCTTTCGCAGAGATGGTTCGTCCGTATGGTCGCGATGGTCATGCGAAAGCAGCACATAGTCCACATTCCGGATCAGGCCCAGCTGCGATGGCACCTCAACATACCGCTCTACAAAAGTGGGCGTGTCGAACACCGGGTCCACAAGTATCGATACGCCGTCGAGCCTGATGAAAAACGTGGCGTGGCCCAGCCAGAGTATCCCGTCGGCATCGTTGGAAAAGAATTCGGCCGGGTCGCGCACCGCGGGCCGCCATGTATCCTTCAGCTTTTCTTCTTTGAACTTGCTTCCGCTTAGCTGCCAGGTTAGAAGATCGCGGGTCCGTGGAAGGAACGGGAACTCGTCGTTGATGAACCGGCCTCGTTGATCGATCACGTTGCCGGGCCAATCCATCTTTATGGTTTCCAGCCTTTCACCTTTCACCGTCCCGCTGGGAATCTGGACATCTGAATCGCTCCAAAATGCTGCGGCAAAAAACACCAGAATTCCCAGCAGCAAAACAACACCGGCCCTGAGCAACCACTTTTTCATTACGAAATCGATGATAGCAAGTCGGCTTTTTATTTGCGATACTTTGCGTGATGAACCCACGTCCGCCCGAGATCCCGCCGCATAAGCTCATATCCACGCTGCGAGGCTTTGACCTGTTACCGGCGATAATATTTCTGCCGACACGACGCAAATGTGACGAATCAGCATTGGAAGTCGCAAACGACAGGTCGCAAAAAACCGACCCGGACAAGCATAGGCGAAGAGAAGATCTTTTTGCGGAATTCGCGATTGAAAACCCCGAGATACGAACACACAAGCACTCCAAGATCTTGCTAGCCGCCGGGGTCGCTTCGCACCACGCCGGACACATCCCGGCCTGGAAGCTTGTTATCGAGAAGATGATGTCGGCCGGCCTACTGAATGCGATCTTTGCAACCTCAACGGTCGCCGCCGGTGTCGATTTTCCGGCGCGGACGGTGGTCGTCAGCAACGCCGACACACGCGGCAATGACGGCTGGAGGCCCTTGAGTGCAAATGAGTTGCAGCAGATGACCGGCCGCGCCGGACGCCGGGGAAAAGACAACGTCGGGTTCGTGGTCCTCGCACCGGGCCAGTTTCAGGACCCAAAAAGGGTTGCGAAATTACTGCAAGCGCCACCCGACCCTTTGGAGAGCCGTTTTCGCTCGACCTATACCAGCCTGCTCAACCTCCTCGACGCCTTCAGTAATTTCGAGCAGGTTCGCCAGATCGCCGAAAAAAGCTATGCCTATCAAAAAACGGCCCGGCAGATCGAGGAGTTGAAGCAGAGACGCAATTCAGCGACTACAAAGATCGAAAAAGAGATCGAGCGGAGCGGGCTTTCGCTATCGGTCGAGGACGTGCTTGGCTTTGAACGTATCACAAGCGCGAAGCGGCGGCTGCAAGAGCAGCGGCCGGACTCGCGGGCCGAAGCGCGTCGCGACTGGCTGCGAGAAAACGTGGTTGCAGGGCGGGTGATCCAGCAGGGCGGCGGCAAGCGAAACTATTTCGTCCTTAGCGTCCACGGCGAAAGGATAACCGCGATGCGTGACGACGGCGAGGGGCGTGCCGTCACGGTTGATCGCATAAAGCGTATATTCCGAAACATTTACCCAGTTAAAGAAGGCAGCATCGAGCGGGCATTCGCGGATATTTCTGAAGGAAAGAACCCGCCGCTCGCCGAACCCGGGCGGCCGAGTCGTGACCGAAGCAACGATGAGACTGAAAAGCTGATCGACTCGCTGATCGATCGGTTCGTGGCTGGAGAAGCCTCGGTTGCAAGGCAGGAGGAACGAGGTGCTTTCTTATGGGCCGCGGCGAATGATGCGGGCATGGTTCACGAAATAGAAAGGGACATAGAGTTTCTCTATTCCGAGATCTGGGGGCCTTTCGAGCGGCGAGCGAAAGTGCTTGACCATTTCGGGTACCTCGATTTTCTGAATGAGCTTGTTACCGAATCCGGCAAATGGCTTGCCGACGTTCGTGTTGACCGAACACTCCTCGTCGGCGAAGCCATCCGCCGTGGTGTATTCGACGGCCTGAAACCCGGGACTGCCGCCGGCCTAATGGCATCGCTGGCCGCCGATCCCGACCGAAATTTCGGCGAGCTTTACCTTTCCGACGAATTGTTGGGGATCGTGAACGAGTTCGAGGATATTATCTACGATGTCTCGGCGATCGAGTGGCGATTTGGGATAGAGCCTTCGGAAGAGTTGAATCTATCCGCTGCGGCGACGGCTGAATTCTGGGCGGGTGGCTGCCGATGGGAATCTTTGGTCAAGCGCACGGGTGCCGAGGAGGGCGACCTCTTCCGGCTGCTCTCCAGGACCGGTGAGGCCCTGATGCAGATCGCACGCCTCAAAACAGCCAAACCGGCGGCGGCTGAACTTGCGTCCCTGGCCGCCAACGCCATCCTTCGCGATCCGATCCGCTGAACTACCGCCTCCGAACGTCCGAGAGTTCAAGCATTACTCCCGCTAAGTGCCTGGGCCGCATCAGGACTCAATTGATTCCGTTTATCCCCGCCATCTGGTAAGATTCCTTGAGTGCCCCTGATGCATCCGTTTGGCAGTTCTGCGTCGAAATTGATGTTAGGGCGAAGATCATATGCAGGTTTTATTGGCGAACGAGTACGGATTTTGTTTTGGTGTCGAGCGGGCTGTCGAGATGGTCGAGGAGGCCGTCGGCGAAGGCGATACGGTACGTAGCCTTGGCCCGTTGATCCATAACGAGCAGGAAATGCTGCGGCTCAGCAATTACGGTGTTACCACTATCAATGAGCCGGTGCAGATCAAACGCGGCGAAACGGCCGTAATACGCGCCCATGGGGTAACTCCTGACGTGCAGCGTGAACTTGAGGAAAAGGCATCAAAAGTTGTTGACGCGACGTGCCCGTTTGTAACCCGTGTCCAGCGGCTGGCATCGCGGGCAGCGGCCGAGGGCAGACATGTAGTTGTGGTCGGAAATCCGGAGCATCCGGAAATGATCGGTGTTAAAGGTTATGCACCGCAGCATGCCTTTATCGTTCGCGATGAGTCTGAATTGAATGACCTTCCGAGATTGAATCGGCCGCTTGTCGTTTCGCAGACAACTATCAAAGCAAAGAACTTTTTCGATACGGCCGAAGCGGTCAAGGCCAAGACTGATGACGAGGTACAGGTGGTCAACACCATCTGCTCTGCAACGCGCGACCGTCAGGAGGCGGCCACGGCCTTGGCCGGGATGGTAGACGCGTTTTACATCATCGGCGGCCGCCATTCCTCTAACAGCGTCAAGCTTCTTGGCGTTTGCCGTGAACAGTGCGAAAAAAGCTTTCTGATAGAAACGGAGAAAGAGATCGATCCGAATGACCTTGTCGGCGTCGAGCGTGTCGGGGTAACGGCCGGAGCTTCGACTCCCGACTGGCTCATCAAAAAGGTGGTCAATTATCTGGAGAGTATTCGCGAGACCTCATCAAAAGCCTGATCGACGCTCTCTGCCGTAGATAGCGGTCAAACCGGGCAGGATCACTTGGTCCCGTCCGGTTTTCTCATTTTGCTCAACCATCGTCCTTTCCGATTCGCATCTGCTCGTTCCGATCCGTAATTTCAATATCTTTCGTGACGTCGGGAGTGTCGCTCGCAACCCAGACTAAAACCTGGCATTTAGAGGCGAAAGATTTTTTTGAAACCACGTGCGATTGTGTGTATATTGTAAGCGTTAACGACGAGTCATTTCTAATTCGCGGCATGCCCCCGGCTCATACTCCGGGGGCACCGTTATCACGGCAATCTCTGCCGCAGGATCTGGTGTCTTTATACATATGCATCTTTGGCGCGGCACAACCCTACTGTTCGGACTTAACCTCCTCGACGCTTTATTGACACTCATCTGGGTTAAAAACGGTGTGGCCAGCGAAGGAAATCAACTGATGGCCCGGCTGCTGGAGATCGGCGATCTGACGTTTCTCGGTGCCAAAGTTGCCATCGGGATCGTTGCCGTTGCGGTGCTCTTAAAGTGGGGAAACTTCAAGCTCGCCCAATACGGCCTCTCGCTCGCTCTCGCAGTCTACATCGGTTTGATGGGCGTCCACGTTGTGACGGGCTTGTCGGCCTTCGGGCTTATTTCGGCAACTGCCATTGAGGACCTAGCCTTCTGGACCCATGTGGTATTCGCTGTTCATATCTGAATCCCCGACACATTAGCTCAAATTGAGGCATCCAGAATTTCCGGATTCCGGTTCGACGCCGCGTTTCAGAATCGAACGCAACGCTCCGTCGGATTGACAGCATCCAACTCAATGCGAAAAATATGTTGTTATAAAGAGGACTGATACGATGAACAGCAATCCGGTATACCAGTTTTCCGCGCGGCAGGTAATACTTCTAGGAGCGACCATAGCGCTTGTCGCGGTGGGTGCTTTCGCTTTTGTTTATTCGATAGTTAATTTTTGGCAGAAGGTTGATACGTCGCAGACAACGTTTGCTGAAACTCCGCTCGAAGTGATCGCAGATCCTTCGTTGGTTTCCGACGAGCAAAACAACATTGACGTGTATAAGACCATATCGCCCGGTGTTGCTTTTATCACCACGACCTCATATCAGCAGGACTGGTTTGGCGGCATACAGGAAGGGCGCGGCAACGGGTCCGGTTCGGTAATTGATGCCGAAGGGCACATTCTTACTAATAACCATGTTATCGAAGATACCCAGCGGCTTACCGTTAGCTTCGGCGGTGAAAAGGTGTTTCCAGCCACCGTGGTCGGCCGCGATCCCGATACGGACCTTGCGATAATCAAGATAACGCCTCCGGCTGAGGGATTAACGGTCATACCGCTGGGCGATTCGGATAGGCTGGTGGTTGGGCAAAAGGTGCTCGCCATCGGGAACCCGTTCGGCCTCGACCGAACTTTGACGACAGGTGTGATTTCAGGGCTTCAGCGTCCGATCAGGGCGAGAAATGGCCGCCCGATCGATGCAGCCGTACAAACCGATGCCTCGATCAACCCCGGTAATTCGGGCGGGCCGCTCCTCGACAAGTACGGAAAAATGATCGGGATCAACTCGCAGATCCTTTCGCCGGCGGGTGGCTCTGTCGGTGTCGGCTTTGCCGTTCCGGTGAATACGGCGAAGCGGGTCGTTCCGCAGTTGATACAATTTGGCGAAGTCCGCCGGCCGAAGCTGGGGGCGTCGCTGCCGAGCGTTCAGGAACTTAGGTCACGTTACCGATTTCCGGTCGATCGGGGCCTGCTTGTTTACGGCCTGGTACCGGGCGGCGCCGCCGAACAGGCCGGTCTAAAGCCGCTGTCGCAGGCTGGATTGGGCGACATTATCTTGTCAGTTGACGGACAGCAAACAAACAGTATCGACGACCTTTACCGGATACTGGACAAAAAGCAGATAGGCGAGACGGTCCAGGTAGAACTCTACCGCGAAGGCCGTAGCGTAACCTTGCCGGTTCGGCTTGTCGCTTCACCGACTACAACTAGACGCGCGATACAGTAGTTCTTCGTGAACATGTCTCGATTTGATGGCGGGCTTTTCGGTCCGCCGTTTCTATGCAGGAATTGAACGATTTTTTCAACGACGGTTTCGGATGGACATGCCGCCATTGCTCCAGAGCGGCGGCGGCGCCGCAGGACGATGACAAGTTGCCGAGGTTCATGACCGAAGGCGAGGCGGAATCCAAGCGTCCCGAGCTGGAGAACCGCTTCCTTGCGAAGTGGGCCGACCCTGCCCAAACAACCCTTACGTGCCCTCGCTGCGGCATAACCGAGCCTGCTTATAAGGCCTAGTCGTCGATTTTTCTTATGCAAGGTGTTAATTTGTACCCGATGTTCACCGCTGAGATCGACGCAGCCGTCCGTCTCGCGCTGACCGCAGGCGCGGCGGTGCGGGAATATTATTCCCGCGAGATCCTGACCGAGCAAAAGATCGGCGTTGACAATCGTTCCGAGCCTGTGACGGAAGCAGACCGAGAGGCGAGCAGGATCATCGTTGCAGGGCTGGCCGAGGCCTTTCCGCACGATGCGATACTTTCGGAAGAAGAAGCGGATAAGCTTGAGCAAAGGCTGTCAAGTGACCGCGTGTGGATGATCGACCCGATCGACGGCACGGCCGGATTTATTCGAAAGGATGGCGACTTCGCGGTTCAGATCGGATTATCCGTTCTCGGTTCCGCGGAGGTTGGCGTAGTTTACCTCCCCGCAGTGGACGTACTTTACTTTGCGTCAAGAGGACGAGGCTCGTTTCGAGTAACAGGCGGCGGTGCGCCCGAGAAGCTCGAAGTATCGAACAAACTGGACTTTCGCGATATGGATATCGCGGTTTCGCGCGACCATCGAAGCCCGAAGATGTCGCGGATCGTTGGCGGCCTCGGCCTGCGGCGGGAGATCGGACGCGGATCTGTCGGCGTAAAGATAGGCCTGATCGCCGAGAAGACCTGCGACCTCTACATTCACCTCTCACATCGAACGAAATTCTGGGACACGTGCGCACCGCAAGTTATCCTTGAGGAAGCGGGTGGGAAGCTGACCGATCTTTTCGGAAACGAGTTTCATTACGACCTTGGGAATGTATCGAATCTGAACGGGATCGTCGCGTCGAACGGCGTGGCCCACGAAAAGGCCCTCGAACATTTAAACCCGATATTAACAGACCTCGGACGCCTTAACCTCTCGAAGGCCGAACAGGCTTGATCGTCGATTTCTATTCATCTCAGAAAGATCTTTTTGCTCAGGAAAGTATAAACGGCAGCCGGAAGAACGCGTCGAAGGCCAAGAAGTCCCTTTGTGTTGATCGGATAGCGAAGCTTGTTGCTCCCATCGGTAACGGCATCGTATATGACCTGGGCGACCGCTGAACCATCGGGCGCGTCATTGCCGCCTTTTTCCATGAATTCGAGAAAAGGATCGAGCCGATGGTCATAAACCGATAGGCCTTCCTTTCTCGCGATATCCTGCGAGCGGCTGTAGAAGTCCGTTTTGATGGGACCAGGCTCGATAAGTTTCATCCTGATGTTGAATGGTTCGAGCTCATACTGAAGCGATTCTGTAAATCCCTCGACCGCAAACTTGGTCGCGTTATAGAGGCTTGAAAACGGGAACGCCACCCGGCCGCCAAGCGACGAGATGTTAACGATCGTTCCCCGCTTTTGCTCGCGGAAATAGGGGATCACTTCGCGGCAGACATTGAACAGGCCAAATACGTTCGTTTGAAACTGGCGCTCGATCTGTTCAGACGAAGCGGCCTCGAACGGGCCGAGCAAGCCGTATCCAGCGTTGTTTACCACGGCGTCGATGCGTCCGAATTTGTCGAGCGTTTCCGCGATCGCCGATCTGATCGAATCGATATCGGTAACGTCCAGCCGGATACACTCCAGATCGACGATCTGGTGAAGATCGGCCGCGTTTTCCGGTGACCGCATCGTCGCCGCCACTTTCCAGTTCTTTGTCTGGAAAAGTTTTGCTGTGTGAAGGCCGATACCGCTCGAGGCGCCCGTGACCAAAACGACTTTCTCCATGTGCCGTAATCTACCATAACGTTGCACCGACAATAAAAGCCCGGACTCGATTGCCGCCGGGCCCTCGCGGTTCAAAAGGCCCTTCAAACGTAGTTGCGATCAGGCCACCGGCTCGGCCCGTCATCCCGCCGCAGCCGATATGATAAACTTCGCCTATGAAGTTCCTGCACATCGCGGACGTTCATCTGGGCTGCACGCGGTATCAGCTCCCTGAAAGCCCGCGAGACTTTTTCGACGCATGGATCGACGTGCTTAGTAAATATGGGATCGACGAAAAGGTCGATTTCGTGATCATGTGCGGCGACTTCTTTCACAAGCGCAGCGTCCCGCCCGAATCGATGAACTACGCCGTCGCCGGCCTTCAATTGATGAAGGACGCCGGCATTCCGGTCGTCGCGATCGAGGGAAACCACGATCAAAAACATACTGACAGCGACTATAGCTGGCTTCGAAGCCTTGCGAACTGGAACCTGCTGATACTGCTCGAACCGTCGAATGTGGATGGGAAAATAGTTTATCGGCCATGGGACCCGGAGTTCGGCAAGGGAGGATTTGTCGATATCGGCCGGGCTCGAATTTTCGGCTCGCATTGGTACGGAGCTTCGGCAAATTGGGCCATACCGATGCTGACAGAGTCGATCGGAGAAAATCGGCGAGAAGGTGCCTTTCACATCCTCATGCTTCACACCGATGTCGAAGGCCACCAGACACATCCGCTGCCCGCCATCTCGGTTGCTTCACTCAAGGAATTAAAGTCTGTAACGGAATATGTCGGCCTTGGCCACACGCACATGCACTACGAGATCGATAATTGGGCGTTCAACCCGGGATCGATAGAAGTAACCAACATCAGCGAATATCTCGAAACGCGCGGCGCATTTGTCGTTGAGGTGGATGAGGCGAATAACGTCGTCGCCCGGCATGTTCAGGATTATCGCCAGCGGCCATTTCAACGGCTGCGGTTTCCGGTGGACAACTACGCGGACGCAGGTGAAATTGCGGACGAGATCATTGCGCAGGTTCGGCGCGAAGCTCGGGTAGCTGTCGAAGACGAACCTGCTCCGATCATCGAGATCACGCTTGTCGGGCGGCTCGGAATACCAAATTCGCTCCTAGATCTTCCGAAGATACGTGAAGAGGTAAAAAAGATCACAAGCGCGCTCCATGTTCGTATCAAGAACCACTCAACCCCGGTCGAATTTGCTGTCGGCGAAGGATTGGAGATCGACGAGAGCCGTGAATCGGTCGAGCGGCGGGTTATAGAAGACCTCGTGTTCCGCGACAACCGATTTAAGTTGAGAAGCGATCAAATGGCCCGGCTCATCGTCGGCGTTAAACGCCAGGCCCTTGGCAATGAACCGCCAGAAAAGATCGCCGACCTGATAGGCCACGAAGTGGAAACCAGGCCCTGATTTGCAGAACCCCGATTGACTGCACACAGCGATGAGAAAGTGCGACTCCTGGTTCCCGACGGTTTGAAAAAAAAGGATGTCCGACTCAGCGGAGAAAATTCGATCAGTAAAAAACCTGCCCATTTTCCCGCTACCGCTTGTACTGTTGCCGGGTGAAATGCTTCCGCTTCATATTTTTGAGCAGAGGTATCGCGACATGCTTCTGGATGTCGAAAAAGGTGACAAACAGTTTGGAATAAACCTGTTCGACGCAAGCTCAGAACTCGAGGACAGGCCGCCTGTCGGCTCCATCGGGTGCGTGGCCGAAGTCCGGGAGGTACAGCCGCTTCCGGACGGGCGCTCGAATATCCTCTCGTTCGGTGTCATTCGCTATACGATCGAGGAGTATACCGACACGGACAGATCGTATTTCACGGCAATGGTCTCTCTTTTCGAGGACGATCTTGAAGAGAAGGCCGAGCTTGACCGGGCGGCCGACGATATCTATTCGCTTTTCGAACGGGTTGCAAAGGCGGCTTTCGATCTTAGCGGCAATCGAGGCAGGTTTCCGGCTATCGAGCGTACCGACCCTGAGCGGCTCTCATTCGTGGTCACCGCCGCGTTCAATATGGAGAACGACGTAAAGTATGAAATGCTTGAGCTTACGAGTACGCTTACGCGGTTTGACAGATTAAGGCCGATTCTCGAAACTTCCGTCGGGCGAATGGAAGAAAGCGCCGCGACGCACAAGGCTGCCCAATCAAACGGACACAGCAAAAGAAGTATTGATCTATGAGTTGCAGGACTATTGCCTGATAACGATCAATTCGACGGTCCGTCGGATGCTATCACTAAAGGCTCGCCCAGAGACGAACGGAAAAAATCTATCACTTTCTGATCATAGGCTTCTGAAACCTGTATTGAAGAGTTGATCAGAGTGAATCCTGATGGACTTAGCGTCGTATTGACCTCGGCCCGAGTCGTGTCTGGAAAGCATTTCCCGACCCTGCTCGTCGACTCCTGAAATTGAGGTGCATCAGACCCTGCAAGCAGCATCGCCTTTCTATCGCCCATCGCCCGGGCCGCGTCGCAAACGGGCACCCGGCTGTAGCATCCTTCGTAAAAATATGGATACGCCCCAAGCTGGCCGAGGCGCGCGGTTACCGTACTTACAAACGGAAATCGATCGTCGATGACCGAAGCCACAAGGCTGTCTGAGTCCGCTGGCACCGAATCAAGAACAAGCGCCTTGACGCTTGATTCCTGAGCGCTCGCAGATATCGCTGCAAGCGATCCCATCTCAAGCCCGTAGATCCCGATCTCTTTTCCGACAAGTGAGGCCAGCGATGCAGATTTTTGCCCTCTCAAAAACTCGATCGCCGCAACTGTATCCGTCGCCTCGCACCCTCCGAACGAGGTATAGTCGACAGGCGGATTCAGGCCGTGGCCTCTCAGATCGGGCATAAGAACGGTGAAGTTTGTTGCTTCGTTCAGCTTGACGCCCAGGTTCAGCAGGTGCGACCTGTCGGCGCCGTATTTGTGAAGAAGGATCACCGCGGGGGAATTCTCGGTCCCTCGAAGCAGCCAACCTCGCGCCGCGGTTCCGTCCCGGTTCACCCACGTTTCTTCGGTGACCTGGGCTCCTCTGGCGCTCAACTGGCCATACTTGTCCGGGGTTACCAGATACGCGGCCGTCGACGGCCTGGACGACTCGTGCGCGAACCAGATCGAGGCCGCTCCGATCGCCACCAGAAATAACAGGACCACCGGGAGAAGAAGTCGATAAAAGCTCTTGATAAGGCGTGTCGATTTTGCCATAGGTAAAGGTTTGAAGCGTTGGTTACAACCGAATGTGGGGGTTGAGAGTCTAAGAACTTAAGAGAAAAGAAAAGGCTTCAGATATGCCATCTTAAATGCTACCATATGCGACGGCAGGAGAAAAGCGTTTTAAACAATGTACAACCGTAAAATTCTTTCGATATTGACACTGATCCTTGTTTCTTTTTCGGGCGCTCTTGGCCAAAGCATCGCCCCAAACCACTCTTCCTCGCCTGGAACGTCTACCAAGAAAGGGTTCATGCCGGTTTCCTCGGTTAAAGAGGGAATGCGCGGTGTTGCACACACGGTTTTTCGGGGCACCGAGCCGGAAGAGTTCAGTGTTGAAATATTGGGCGTCGTCCCAAGCGCCGTCGGGCCGGGCCAGGACCTGATCATCGGCCGTTTGAGCGGCGGCCCCTCGGAGCGCACGTCCGTTTTTGCCGGGATGTCGGGCTCACCCGTTTATATTGACGGAAAGCTTATCGGCGCCATTTCATACAGCTTCCCGTTTTCAAAGGAACCTATGTGTGGAATCACGCCTATCGAGCAAATGATCTCGATCTTTGAGAACAAGCAGAGTGCTGTTCAAAAGGTCGAAGGTTCGAGGGCGGTCGCGGTAAACGAGTTGAACGGTACGGCGATTATTCCCACGCTTCCCGGATCAAGTTCCCCGGCCGGCGGCCTACTGTCCGGAATGGGCCAAAATTCAGCATTAATGGCCGTTGCTGGCCAAACCTTTCAAAGAATTGCGACACCGGTCACCTTCTCGGGGTTTTCACAGCAAACGCTGGATATTTACGCTCCCGAGCTGATGAGAGTGGGCCTATTACCGGTCGCATCGGCTGGCGGCGGTTCGAAAATAACACCTTTGAAAAAGGCAAATGAGAAGACGCTCGTCGGCGGAACATCGGTCTCGATGCAGCTTACCCGCGGCGATTACAGCATGGCGGCAGCCGGTACCGTGACATATCGCGACGGCGACCGCATCTATGCCTTTGGGCACCCATTCCTCAATTTAGGTTCTGCCGACCTCCCAATGTCTGAATCCAGTGTTGTTACCGTCGTCCCGAGCATTGCAAATTCCTTCAAGCTTGCAGTGCCCGACGCTATGGTCGGGACCATGTCGCAGGACCGAGCGACCGGGGTCTTCGGCAATCTCGGCCGTGCACCGAGGATGATCCCGGTGAAGATCAACGTGCGGACCAGCCGCGGACAGACCGAAACGGTCAATCTGGAAGTTGCAAGGGACGAATTCCTTACACCCTTGCTCCTGAATATCGCAGTCTTTAACTCCGTGATCGCTCACGAGCGGGGGCTCGGGGAGACCACCATCGCACTCGAGGGGACGGTTAAGATAAGGGGCAACGAACCGCTTCGTCTGAACCGACGTTTCGCCGGCTCGAATGCCAACCAGTTGGTCGCCGCGGCGATCTCAACACCGGTCGGGGCTCTCCTTCGAGGCCGTTTCGAGAACCTGGAGATCGATCAAATAGAGTTGAACCTATCTTCGACCGACGGCAGCAGCATCGGCGTGCTCGAACGCATTTCCGTTGACCGAAGCAGGGTCGAAGCGGGTGACACCATTGAACTAAGCACGTTCACGCGGCTCCGCGACGGACGCGTGCTGCAAGATCGAGTATCGCTGAAGGTCCCGGCGGATCTACCTGCCGGGCCGTTAACGATCACGGTTGGCGACGGCGGCACCCTGCAAGCCTCATCGACGGTCCAACAGTTTGTACCGCGCGATCTCGGTGATCTTGTCAGGACGATCAATCGGATAAAGCTCGGAGACCGGCTTTACGTCCTGCTCGCGCGTACTACGCAGGGCGCGATCATTGGTTCAAATGAAATGCCGAATCTTCCGCCATCCGTCCTTGCGACACTAAATAACGAGCGGACTGCCGGAGGCATAAAGAGTTTCGTTCAGACCATTGTCAGCGAAACGGTCGTACCGCAGTCTAACCTGATCGTCAGCGGCCAGCAGACGGTCACCGTTGAAGTGGCCCGGTGACTCTCTGGTCCCTTGGTTGGCCTCAACAAAACTTGCGGAAGGCCTCGGGACTTCCCGGGCGGGAAGCGGCTTATCGGGCGGCAACCGGCGTCAGTGCTCACCCTCAACCCACGCTTCGCCATCCGCGTAAACCTCTTTTTTCCAGATCGGCACAGTGCGTTTTAGTTCGCGTATAAGCCATTCGCACGCTGCGAAAGCTGCCTTGCGGTGCGGTGCCGCGACGGAAATAACGACGCTCGTCTCGCCGATCTCAAGCCTGCCAAGCCGATGGACGATACCCACATTTGAGATCTCAAATTCCTTCTTCGCCTGCTCGACCAACTTCTGCATTTCCTTGACCGCCATCGGCTCGTACCCTTCGTAGACGAGGTACTCGGTTTCCCGCATCTCCCCGGTTTGCTTGTCCTTGGTGAACCGCCTCGCATAACCATCCAGCGTTACCGTCGCCCCGCACTCCGCCGGCACAACCCGCCGAGCCACTGATGTGATATCGACCGGATCAGTTGTAAGTTCGTAAAAATCCACTAAGGCTTCGTTGGTTTATCAATCTGTGAACGCAGGTTGTCGGGCAATTGGTCCCACAACTCGGTGTGAGACTCTACCAAACGAGCGATGTCCGCAAGGTATTTCAGGCGTTTGCTCTGTCGACGTGTTGGGTCGCTCCAGGCACGGATCTTTCCCTGCAATGTGTCCTCCAGCGACGCGACGCGCATCAAGATTCCGTGAACATCCGCCGCCACGCCTCTTGATGCGAAATCACGATACATGTCTTCTGTCGTAAGCTGGATCGCAACTTTCGAATTGCCTTTAAAATTGATCGACCACTCAAAGGCTTCGGCAGTAAAACCTGCATCCGTTAGAGCTTTTTCGGCTTTCTCAATAGAATCGGCGGCGACAACAAAATCTACATCAAGCGTCACCATTTGCTCGGCCGCCCAAAAATTGACCGCTACTCCACCGATCGAGCACCAGAGTATATCGGCCTTTTCCAGCGCGTTCACAAAACGCATCACGTCGTCCGTGCCGCCCATTGTCTGCCAATCGTAGAATTGCTTCTCAGTCATAGCCTCGAAAAGTGTATAACCGAAGGCCTAACCTCCGGATACGGCGGTGAACAGCGCGATCTCGTCGCCATCGTTGAGGACGGTGTCGGGGTCGGCGTATTCTTCATTGATGGCAATGAGTAGTTTGTGGTTTGCGAGGACCGGGTGGTCTTTTGATAGTTGGCCGATTAGGCTTCCCGGCGACGTACCGGCCTTCACTTCGATCTCGATTTGCCGTTCACGAACGATGTCTGCGGTCGCTCCGAAAAACAAGACCTTTATTAGCATAATAGGGCACACTCCCTACCGGTCGTGTTTCCGCCTTTATTTAATAGCTCCGGCGATCGGGCTGGACGCTGAGGCATATAAGCGTTTTGGCATACGGCCGGCGAGATAGCCGAGGCGGCCGG
>JBGSYT010000182.1:0-106834 GCA_041750855.1 Pyrinomonadaceae bacterium
AAAATTCGGCGGGCGGGACGATAAAGATCCAGTATTACCGGAGCTCGATCGGTTATTCGCAAAAGCAAAAGGATATTGTCCGCAGCCTGGGCATTACCAAACTGAACCAGACCATCGTGCGGCCGGACTCGCCCGCATCTCGCGGTGTCGTCGCAAAGATCCCGCACTTGCTGAGGATCGTGGAATAGTGAATCGGAAATCGTGAATCGAAGAGCAGTTTCTGGGCGTCAGAACGATTCGCGATTTACGATTACCGATTTACGAGGAAAAGTTATGGCATTAGGACTAAATAACATCAAACCGACACCTGGTTCGACGCATAAGAAGAAAAGGGTCGGCCGCGGCCCTGGGTCCGGTTTAGGCAAGACTGCCGGCCGTGGGCATAAGGGCCAGAAGTCGCGTTCAGGCTACAGCAGCCGTCCAGGTTTTGAGGGCGGCCAAATGCCCCTGCAGCGGCGCCTTCCCAAGCGCGGCTTCACGAACATCTTCAAAAAGCAGTGGATCGAGATCAGCCTGGCGAAGATCGATTCGAACTTTAACTCGGGCGACGAAGTGACGCCCGACATTCTGCACGAGCGGGGATTGATCAAAAAGGCGAAGCACGACCTGGTCATTCTAGGCAGCGGTGAAGTGACAAAAGAATTGAAGATCTCGGCCCATCGGTTTACAAAAGCGGCAAAGGAAAAGATCGAGAAAGCCGGCGGATCGGCCACGCAAATAGAAAAGGCAGCGGCAGTTGAAGCTTGATATAATGCGGATCGTGGAACGTGGACTGTGGAATGCCAAATGGATTCTGCAATCCTTAGTCCGCGATCCGCATTAGAAGGATTTATATGGAGAAGTTCTTAAACGCAGTCCAGAACATGTTCAAGATCCCAGAGCTTCGAAAGCGGATCATTTTCACGCTTTCGCTTCTGGCGGTCTATCGACTGGGCGCGCATATCTCTGCACCCGGGATCAACAAGGTAAAACTTGAACAGGTTTGGAATGATGTCGCCGGAACACTTCTCGGCGTACTCGATCTTTTCTCCGGCGGAAACTTTCGGACCATCTCGGTGTTCGCCCTGGGCGTGACACCCTACATCACCGCGTCGATCATCATGCAGCTGATGCCGGTGCTTTCGCCTGCGATCAAGAAGATACAGGAAGAGGGCGAGGTCGGACGGCAAAAGCTGAACCAGTTCACCCGCTATCTGACGGTTGCGCTTTGTACGGTCCAGACATTTTTTGTTGCGACCTGGTTGAGCCGAAACGATATCATTCCTCAATCGTGGCCGGCGACGCTGATGGTCGTCGTAACACTGACCACGGGTACGGTCTTCGTGATGTGGCTCGGCGAACAGATCACCGAGCGCGGCGTTGGGAACGGCATTTCGCTGTTGATCTTTGCCGGTATTGTGATCGGCCTTCCGAGTGCCGTGATACAGGTTTCCGAACGCGTCCGTGCCGGCGATGCGATGCAGACGCTTGGGGTCATATTCCTTGTCGCGGTGCTTGTGGCTCTGATCGCTCTCATCGTCTATGTCGAATCGGCGCGGCGGCATATTGCCATCACCTATGCAAGCCGTCGTGTCGGGGGACAGGAGTTTCGAGGACAGGAAACGAGCCTTCCATTGAAGATAAACATGGGCGGCGTTATCCCGGTAATCTTTGCATCATCTGTGCTGGCAATGCCGCAAACGCTGTTCGCGGCGTTTCCGCCGGCGCAGGGCGATACGACATCTATATGGGCGCAGATCTACGCCTTTTTTCAACAGTTTCACGGCGGCGACCCATACTATGAGCTGGTGTTCATATCATTGATCGTCCTGTTCACGTTCTTTTATATCACGATCGTTTTCAATACCGACGAGGTGGCCGACAACCTGAGAAAACACGGCGGTTTTATTGCCGGGATCCGGCCTGGAGCGCCGACTGCCGAATATCTGAGCGGTATTCTTACACGCTTGACCACGGTCGGTGCGATATATCTGGCATTTGTGGCGTTTGCGCCTCAAGTGCTTTTGAGCGGATTTCGGGTCGCACGGCTGCCTTTCATCGGCGACAGCCTCGACGCATTTTTTACCGCGACGCCCGGACTGACCTGGATACCGACCGGCCTCGGCTATCAGTTCTTTTTCGGCGGCACGTCGCTTCTGATCCTCGTGGGCGTGGCAATGGACACGGTTTCACAGATCGAGGCGCAGCTCGTGATGAGAAATTACGAAGGATTTTTGGGTGCCGGTTCGCGATTACGCGGCCGGCGAAATTAAGACGGATAGAATTAGCCGCAGATAAACGCAGACAAACGCAGATCGGAAGAAATTGATCGAATCTGCGTTATCTGCCTTAATCGGCGGCAAAATTTCTTCGGTATAGATGGCTAAGATCATTGTACTTATAGGGGCACCGGGTGCCGGAAAGGGAACGCAGGCGCGGCTTTTGCAGGAACGTCGCGGTATTCCGCAGATCTCGACCGGTGATATGTTCCGCGAGATGAAAACGCAAGACTCGCCGCTGGCCCGTGAGGTGCAGGCGATCATGGCCTCCGGAAAGCTGATCTCGGATGACGTGACATACAGGATCGTTCGCGAACGGACGTCAAAGTCCGACACCGTTGGAACCTATGTTTTGGATGGTTATCCGCGGACGGCGGTTCAGGCCGAACAGCTCGAAGAGCTTGCCAAAGAGCAGGGCAAAGAGATCGAGGCGATCGAGGTCGATGTTCCGCGTGAGGAATTGATGCGTCGTCTTACGGGCCGTCGATCATGCCCAGTTTGCGGCGAGATCTATAACATTTATTCAAAGCCGCCGAAGGTCGAAGGCCGATGTGATGAGCACCCAGATGCCGTACTGGTCCACCGCGACGACGACCATGAGGAAAAGGTCCGTGTAAGGTTGGAAACCTACGACGAACTGACCCGGCCCCTGCTCGACTATTATGAAACCTCGGGACGGCTGCGGAAGGTGAACGGCTCGGGAGATGTTGAGAACATCTACGCTGATCTGGAGAAGTACGTTTAAGGTTCGCGGACGGTTTCTATTAATAATCTGTAATTATTAGTGATAGAAATGTTCAACGGTTCGACCATCGGCGGGTTTCTAAGCAACGTCAGCCGGGTCTTATTTGGTAAGAGAATGATCATCGCAAAATCGCAAAAGGACCTTGAAAAGATGCGGACCGTCGGAGAACTGATCGCCGGCGTCCGAGAGGTGCTGCGGGCGATGGTTGCGCCGGGCGTGACAACGTTAGAGCTAAACGCGGCAGCTGAAAAGATGATGCGCGATGCGGGAGCAATTCCTACATTTATCGGCTACAAGCCGCACGGGATGGTGCCGTTCCCGTTCGCGATCTGTGCGTCCGTGAACGAGCAGGTGGTGCATGGGTTTTCGAATAGTGAGCCGTTGAATGAAGGCGACATTATCTCGCTCGACATGGCGTGCACGCTTGACGGATTCGTTGGCGACACAGCGATGACGCTCCCGGTCGGCAACATCCCGGACGATCTTAAACAACTGATCCGTGCGACCGAGGAATGTCTGGAGTTGGGAATCGAGCAGTGCCGTGTGAACGGGCACGTAGGCGATATCGGTTGGGCTATCCAGACACACGCGGCGAAGTTCGGCTATGGAATTGTGAGAGATTATACGGGGCACGGCATCGGGCGTCGGATGCATGAGGCTCCGCAGATACCGAATTACGGCCGGCAAGGGACGCGGGAAAAGATCAGGGCCGGATACTGTTTTGCGATCGAACCGATGCTGAACCTTGGTACGGCTGAAACGAAGACGTTAGACGACGGCTGGACTGTGGTCACGAAAGACGGAAAGGTATCGGCCCATGCCGAGCACACGATCGCCGTCACAGCGGAGGGGCCCGAGATCCTGACGCTGACAAGAGAGCAGAAACTTGCGTTGCAGGCAGCAAGGTCGGAAAGTGTTGCGGCCTAGCTTGTAACCTTAAGATTTTCGAGATAAACTAATAGTTTGTCCAGCTTGTCGATAAGTTGGCCTCGGCAGACTATGGCTAAGGAAGAAGCGATAGAAGTTACCGCTACGGTGCTCGAGACATTGCCAAATGCAATGTTCAGGATCGCCGTTGACGGTAACGAACATGAAGTGCTGGCGCATATTTCAGGAAAGATGCGCAAGAACTTTATTCGCATTTTGCCTGGTGACAAGGTTTTAGTGGAGTTGTCTCCTTACGATTTGAAGAGAGGCAGGATCACGTATCGCTATAAGTAGTGAATGGTGAATAGTGAATAGTAAATCGCGAACAGAGAAGAGCCGATCTCTATCTATTGACGATTTACAATTTACGATTCACGGGAGTTTGAGATGAAAGTCCGTCCGTCGGTAAAAAAGATGTGCGATAAGTGCAAGGTGATCCACCGCAAGGGCGTCGTGCGCGTCATTTGCGAAAATCCCAAGCATAAGCAAAGACAAGGGTAGTGAATCGTAAATCGTGATTCGTAAATGGAATACGACGAATGACGATTGACGATTTTCGATTTACGAGAATCGGAGAAATTATGGCTCGTGTAGCAGGAGTTGATCTTCCGCCCAATAAAAGGGCACAAATAGGCTTGACGTATATTTACGGCGTCGGGAAATCGCGTGCTTCCGCCGTTCTTGACGAGGCGAACATTAGTGTTCACTCGAAGATCAAGGATTTGAACGAGGACGAGTTGAACCGCATCCGCGCCATTTTGGACGCGCAGGGGGATATCGAAGGCGACCTAAGGAAGCGGATCCAGATGGACATCAAACGTTTGATGGACATCGGCTGCTATCGCGGCTTGCGGCACCGGCGAAGCCTGCCCGTCCGCGGCCAGCGCACCTCGACGAACGCTCGAACGCGAAAAGGGCCGCGCAAGGCAGCGGTAGCTAAGAAGAAGGCACCAGGGAAGAAGTAGTTAAGATGTGAGCGGTGAGCAGTGAGCAGTCGCCTGTTTACCGCTTACCGCTCACTGCTTACTGCTCACTGAATTTATGGCAAAAGCACCAGCAGCAGGAAAAAAGAAGACCTTTAAGAAGAAAGAGCGGAAGAACATTCCGATCGGGATCGTTCACATATCGGCCTCGTTCAACAATACGCTCATCTCGATAACTGATACGCAGGGCAACCTGATCGCGCAGTGCTCATCGGGCGCTCGCGGATTCCGTGGATCGAGGAAAGGGACGCCGTTTGCGGCGCAGCAAGCAGCCGGTGAGGCCGCCCGCAAAGCGGTCGAGGCCGGGATGCGCGAGGTCGAAGTGAGAGTGAAAGGGCCGGGCGGCGGACGCGAATCGGCGATCCGAGCGGTTGCTCAGGCGGGAATTCGGGTCACATCAATCCGTGATACCACGCCGATCCCGCACAACGGGTGCCGGCCGCCGAAACGGCGGAGAGTATGATATTCCAGATCCCGGACCTCAAATCTGCGATTTGACCTAGTCGGGAATTTGGAACTTGGCATTTAAGATTTTTATCGAAAGGAAGAAGGGCGGATTATCTGCTCGTAAACTTTTCCGAAAACAAATGAGTTGGTCAGCACTATCCGGTCGCTCAGATGACTGGGTATGTGACGAACTGGCCGCCCGCTCACGCAGGCGGTACTGACAACTCTCGGAGGCAATAGATGGCTAGATACAGAGATGCGGTGTGCAGATTATGCCGCCGCGAAGGTGGGAAATTATTTCTAAAAGGCGACCGATGTTTTAAGACGTCGTGCGCGATCGAAAAGCGCGGAACAAATCCGCCGGGCCAGCATGGGGCCGGACGTCGAAAGATGCCTTCCGGATACGGCCAGCAGCTTCGCGAGAAGCAGAAGGTTAAGAGGATATATTTCATTCTCGAAAAGCAGTTCCGCAACTATTTCGAGAAGGCCCGAAGGCAGAAAGGCGTCACGGGCGAAAATCTCCTGTTCATGCTTGAGAAGCGGCTCGACAACGTCGTTTACAGGGCCGGATTTTCGACATCCCGCCGTCAGGCGCGGCAGCTTGTCAACCACGGCCACGTCGAGGTCAACGGCAGAAAGGTGGACATACCTTCCTTCCAGGTCAAGGTTGGCGACACCGTCACCGTTAAGCCCAAGAGCCAAAAGAACCCTCATGTGGAAGGTGCTTGGCAAACCGCAGCCGGTCGGATGAGGCCAAACTGGATCGCTGCGTCAGGGCGCGACCTGAGCGTTGCCGTCTCGTCGGCGCCGACGCGGGGTGACATCGATCAGAATATTAACGAGCAGTTGATCGTCGAGCTTTACAGCAAGTAGCAACAACTGGGCTGGATGAAGTAGCCGGATCTCGAGAGTTTGTTCTTCTATGTGAGATCCGGGGACAAGTCCAGCCCGTATGACCGTTTAAAAAGAACACCTATGACACAAAGTAATAATTGGACAGGCTTTCAAATGCCCACCCGCCTAAATGTCGATTCCGAGACACTTACAGATCGATACGGCAAGTTTTATGCTCAGCCGTTCGAGAGGGGTTTTGGGACAACCATCGGGAATTCGATCCGACGTGCGCTTCTCTCTTCGATAGAAGGTGCAGCCGTCACAGCCGTTAAGATCGAGGGTGTGGAACACGAATTTTCCTCGATAAAAGGGGTCGTAGAGGACGCGACCGACGTTATTCTCAACCTGAAACAGGTCCCTTTCCTTCTCCACGGGCCGGGGCCAAAAACTCTGACCATCAGCAGAAAGGGTGCCGGTGAAGTGACAAGCGCAGACATCGAGGGCGATGGGGACGTTGAGGTCCTCGACCAGGACATTCACATCGCTACGATCAGCGGCTCAGGATCTTTTAATGTCGAGATGCGTCTTAAACGCGGCCGCGGCTATGTTTCGGCCGAATTCAACAACGACGAGGACCTTTCGGTCGGCCACATTCCGGTCGATTCGGTTCACTCGCCGATCAAGAAGGTCAATTACAACGTCGAAAAGACACGACAGGGTTCGAATACCGAGTTTGACAAGCTGACGATCGAAGTGTGGACCGACGGTTCGGTCAAACCCGAAGATTCGATCGGCCTTGCGGCTAAATTGGTGAAGGACCATATGTCGATCTTCATCAACTTCGAGGAAGAGGAAGAAGAGTATAAGTACGAGGACATAGCTCGGCCGCCCCTGATGCGCAACGACCTGCTCGATAAGCCGGTCGATGAGCTTGAGCTTTCGGTCCGCTCGTACAACTGCCTTAAGAACGCAGACATTCGCTCGATCCGCGACCTGATCAAACGCAGCGAAAAGGACATGCTGAACACGAAGAACTTCGGCAAGAAGTCGCTGACCGAGATCAAGGATCTGCTGCACGGAATGGGGCTCGACTTTGGAATGGATTTTGATGAACAAGGCAATCCGATCCCGGGATCGGGGGGAAGGGACCTGGACTAAAGGATGAAGGATAAAGGATAAGGGAGAAAGTCGAAGAAGCGACCGTTCCTTTATCCTTCGCCTTTCGCCTTTATCCTTTAAGAAAATGAGACACTTAAAAGCACATCGAAAACTCGGCCGAACGACGGAACACAGGATGTCGATGCTCCGGAACCTCGCAACGTCGTTGATAAATGCGGAGAAAGAGCATATTGTAACCACAGTTCAAAAGGCCAAGGAACTGCGTCCGTTTGTTGAAAAGGCGATCACCCTGGCCCGCAAAGCGCAGGCACTCAGCGGTGGGGACGAAAGAATCCAGGAAGTGCACCTTCGCCGGCAGGCTGCCCGATTTTTTCACGCCGGAAACAGTACGTTCAAGGAAGCGGCGAGCCGATTTCGAGGGAAAAAGGGCGAAGAAAAAGACCCGATCGAGCGGACTGCGGGCGTCAAAGCGGTACAGAGGCTTTTTTCAGAATTGGGGCCGAGGTATAAAGACCGCAACGGCGGTTATACACGGATCATCCGCGTCGGGCGACGCAGCGGCGATAATGCAGAACTTGCCGTGATAGAACTGGTGGATAATCCACGCGAACTTGCAGCCAAGGGATAATTTCTTTTTTGGAGGCTAAGCACGATGAGTGACAATTCGGCTTCTGCAAAAGCAAAGGAAATGGAAAAGCAAGGCGGAACAAAGGAAGAGGGAAAGGGTAAACGAGCGGATTCGGTGGCAGACCCGTCATTTAACATGAACGAGCTTCGCGAATTGGCGGAGCTCGTTAATGAACACGGATTTACCGACTTCGAGTTCGAAAATGAAAACATACGCGTACGATTGAGCAAGACGCCTCCAGCGCAGGCGGTGCAGTTCATGCCACAAGCCCAGATGGCCCAGGCCCCGATCGCTCAGGCGGCGGGTTACGCACCGGCCGGTGCCGCTTCAGCCGGTCCAGCCGCCGAGCCCGCACCTGAAGACGAGCTTTACACGATCCCGTCCCCGATCGTCGGCACCTTTTATCGGGCCGCCGGCCCGGACAAGGAACCGTACGTTAAGGAAGGCAGCCACGTTACACCGACGACCGTCGTCTGCATTATCGAAGCGATGAAGTTGATGAACGAGATCGAGGCGGAAGTGACGGGCGAAGTGGTCAAGGTATTTGTCGAGAACGGCCAGCCCGTAGAGTACGGCCAGCCACTTTTCGGGATACGCAAATAAGAATTTTCAGCCACGAATTACACCAATTGCACGAATGAATCTCTTTAATTGATTCGTGTTATTCGTGACATTCGTGGCTAAATCATTTTCAATGAGCAAGCGAGAGATTCGCAAAATACTGATAGCAAACCGGGGCGAGATCGCGTGCCGTATCATTTGGACGTGCAAGGAGATGGGTATCAAGACCGTTGCCGTCCATTCCGAGGCGGACCGCGACGCACTTCATGTTCGGTACGCGGATGAGGCGATCTGCATCGGCCCCCCACCGTCCGCACAGAGTTACCTGAACATTCCGTCCATCATCAGCGCCGCCGAGATAACGAATGTAGATGCGATCCATCCCGGCTATGGCTTTCTTGCCGAATCGGCCACTTTTGCCAAGATCTGCGGTGACTGCAACATCAAGTTTATCGGGCCATCGCCTGACGTGATCGCGATGATGGGCGATAAGGTCGAGGCGAGGCGAACGATGCAGGCTGCGGGAGTTCCGATCTTGCCCGGAAGCCCGGAACCGATAGAGAGTGTCGAGGAAGCAGCGAAGATAGCCGAGTCGATCGGGTTTCCGCTGATCATCAAAGCTGCAGCGGGCGGCGGCGGCCGGGGAATGAGGATCGTCCGCAAACCCGAAGAGCTTCATGGCCAGCTTGAGACCGCGAGGGCAGAGGCTCTAGCCGCGTTCAAGAACGGATCGGTCTATATCGAACGCTATATCGAGCGGCCTCGGCATATCGAGATCCAGGTGCTTGCCGACGAACACGGCAATTGTATCCATCTTGGCGAACGTGAATGCACTATCCAGCGTCGGCACCAGAAACTTCTCGAAGAAGCGCCGTCGCCGGTGCTGACGGCAAAACTGCGTGAAAAGATGGGTGCGGTGGCGGTCAAGGCGTGCAAGGAGATCGGCTATTCAAACGCGGGCACATTCGAGTTTTTGCTCGATGAGGACGGCAGCTTTTATTTCATGGAAATGAACACGCGTGTCCAGGTCGAGCATCCGGTGACGGAGATGGTCACACTCGCCGACATCGTGCGAAATCAGATCCGCATCGCATCTGGCGAGAACCTGCAGTACGAACAAAAGGATGTGCAGATCGTCGGGCACTCCATTGAATGTCGTATCAATGCCGAAGATCCGGTGAAATTTACGCCGAGCCCGGGCCGGATCACGGCCTTCAATATTCCGGGCGGGCCCGGTGTGCGGGTGGACACCGCCGCATACCCGGGTTACGTCGTTCCGCCCTATTACGATTCGATGATCGCCAAGCTCATCGTCCACGCAAGGACGCGTGAACTTGCTATAAACAGGATGCAGCGGGCCCTGGATATGATGGTCGTCGAAGGAATAAAGACGACGATACCGCTGCACAAGAAAATAATGGCAGATAAACGATTCCAGGCGGGCGATTTTTCGACGAAGTTCATGGAAGAGTTTGAGTTGTAAGTTGATAATTCACAATGGATAACGGATAATTATCGTCGGGATAATCGTTCGTTTTCACCGATCAGTTATTCAATATTTTTCGCGGTTACCGTCAGCGTTACGGACGGAGTTACTGCGAGCAAGGAGAGACCGTTTTAGAGTCGGGAAACTATGGCGACAGTTAAAGAAGTAAAGGAAAAGATAGTTGGCGATTACAAGACGCATGTGTCGGACACAGGTTCGTCACAGGTGCAGGTCGCTCTGCTGACGCAGAGGATCAATGAATTGACCGAGCATTTTAAGGTCCATAAGAAGGACAACCATTCGCGACGAGGCCTGCTCAAAATGGTCTCGCGCAGACGTAAACTGCTGGATTATATCAAGCGACGTGATATCAATGAGTATCACGAGATCATTAAGAAATTGGGATTGAGAAGATAACGTCGGAAAGTCTGGAAAGTCCAGACGGTCTAGGAAGTCTAGGAAGAAAAAATTTTCCGCGACTTTCAGGACTTCAAAGACTTACTCGACTTCCTCGACTGATTCTTGGCTGCTTCGGGCCTTTGGACATACTGAGTCTCACGAAGATTTTGCGGGCGGCTGCTGAACGTGACAGCAAATGGGCCAAGTGCAATTGAGACCTGAAAAATTGAACGAATCCGGAAACGGCCGAAGCTTCACGAACAGCTTTTGTGCCGTTTTCGTTTTTCGAGGATGAATAAATGGCAAACAAGAAATATTTGAAGGAATCGATAAAGCTCGGGGCAAACGAGCTGATCGTAGAAACTGGCAAGGTTGCCAAGCAGGCTGACGGATCGGTCGTGATCCGATATGGTGACACGATAGTACTCGTGACAGCGGTGAGCATGAAAAAGGCGAAAGAGGGACTGAATTTTTTCCCGCTGACCGTCGAATACCGTGAATCGAGCTATTCGGCCGGGCGAATTCCCGGAAACTACTTCAGGCGAGAAGGGCGTCCCTCTGAGAAAGAGGTGTTGACATGCCGGCTGATCGACCGTCCGATCAGGCCGCTTTTCCCGAGCGACTATCGTTTCGAAACACAGATCGTCGGCACGGTAATCTCGTCCGACGGAGACAACGATCCTGACGTAATTGCGATCACGGGTGCGTCGTGCGCGCTTTATCTCTCGGACATCGCGTTTCATACCCCGATCGCCGGCATTCGAATCGGCTTGATCGAGGGCAAATATATAATAAATCCGACCTTCGACCAGCGGCGCGAATCGGCGCTGAACCTGATCGTGGCCGGCACCGAAGATGCGATCTGCATGGTCGAGTGCGAGGCAAAAGAGATCGGCGAGCAGATCATGCTCGAAGCTCTGATGCTCGCGCACAAAGAGATCAAGCGGCTTTGCCTTTGGCAAAAGGAGTTGGGTAAGGCGCTCGAGATCGAAAAGCGGGAATACGTTGCAGCGGTGATGGACGAAGCGATCATCGCCGAGGTTGAAAAGAATTTTGGACAACAGCTTCGCGAAGCCATGGACACGACGGGCAAAGACAAGCTGACAAGCTATGCGGCGATCGACGCTCTTAAGGAAGAAGTGGTCGCGTCGTATCCGGAGGACCAGCCCGAAGTTCGGGCCAGCGCCGGCAAGGCATTCTCCCATCTGAAGGAAAAGATTTTTCGTGAAGACATGTTGGGTAATCGACGGAGGCCCGACGGCCGAAAGTTCTCGGAGATACGTCCGATCACCTGCGAGGTCGGATGGCTGCCGCGAGTTCACGGGTCTGCTCTGTTTACCCGAGGCGAGACGCAGGCCATTGTCGCGGCCACGCTCGGCACCAAAATGGACGAGCAGTATATGGACGACATCGAAAAGGGCGAGGTGAAGCGGCGGTTTATGCTGCATTACAATTTCCCTCCGTATTCGGTCGGCGAGGCGGGCCGTTTCGGGGGAACCTCTCGGCGTGAAACGGGCCACGGTAATCTTGCACGGCGGGCGATCGAAGCCGTGCTGCCGGATGAGGCCGATTTTCCATATACCCTTCGTGTAGTCTCCGATATTACCGAATCGAACGGCTCGTCCTCGATGGCATCGGTTTGCGGCGGCATCCTCAGCCTGATGGACGCGGGCGTTCCGATAAAGCGGCCCGTCGCCGGAGTTGCGATGGGTTTGGTAATGGAAGGCAACAGATATGCGATCCTGTCGGACATCGCCGGCGCCGAGGACCACTACGGCGATATGGACTTCAAGGTTGCCGGGTCGAGCGAGGGCATTACGGCCCTTCAGATGGATATTAAGGTCACCGGCATAAATGCGATGATCCTGCAGGAAGCGTTGGAGCAGGCCCGAAAGGGGCGACTGCACATTCTTGGAGTGATGGAAGAGGCACTCGCCGCTCCACGTGAAGATATCTCGCCTTACGCCCCGCGTATCATCACACTTAAGATAAATCCGGAGAAGATCCGCGACGTGATTGGCAAGGGCGGATCGGTGATCCGGTCGATCACGGAAGAGACGGGTGCGAAGATCGACATCGAAGACGACGGTACGATCTCGATAGCCAGCGCCGACGGCGAAGCCGCCCAGGCAGCCATCGCCCGCATCAAGGCGCTGACGGCAGAGGCAGAGATCGGCGATACCTATCTCGGTACCGTCTCTCGCATCGTCGATTTCGGAGCGTTTGTCGAAATTTTGCCGGGGCTCGACGGCTTGCTGCACATTTCCGAGATCTCGGACCGCCGCGTCAAGGACGTCCGCGACGAGCTCAAGGAAGGCCAGCAGATCCTTGTCAAGTGCATCGGCCGAGAAGGCAATAAGGTCAAGCTTTCCCGCAAGGCGATCCTGCTTGAAGAAAAAGCAAAAGCGCAGGGCGGCGGTGACGGCGGCGAATAGTAGGGCTTGGTTTTAGTGTTTATTGTGAAAGGACGGTTCCGGCCGTCCTTTTTTGTTTGCCGTCGGTGATCATGGATTATCGGCATCGAAAGTATAGACGATCACGCCAGAGACTCGCGCAGGTTTGCCTTGGAGTTCGGCTGGCCTGAAGCGAGCGGAACGCGCAGCCGTCTGGGCCGCGGGGCGGAGCAGCGGATGGCCACTGGTGGCTTTTGCTGAGATTACAGCACCATCTACGTCGATCAGCACCTGAACTGTTACCGTACCCGACGCCTTAACAGCCCTGGCCGCTGGAGGATAGGGAGGTTTTGGAAGGCTGACTGCTTTCCCGTTAAGAACTCCGCCGGAGACAGTCGGGATCCCATCTGTCGGCTTTAGCGGTGAGGTCTTTTGGACGCTACCTTTCGTTACTGAACGCTCATCAGGCCGCGACTTGAATGAGGAGTGCGTGATCACGATCGGTGATGCCCCTGAACCCTTAATGAAGTCCAGGATATCGACAACTTCACCATACTTTTCGCTCCCCTCGTCCGAAAGATGGACGTTCACTTTTTTAAGTATTTCGTTCGAACCTGTCCGAAATACCATATTCTGCTCACGTTCATTGAATACCTCTCCAAGCTTTATGGTCAAATCCTTGAACTCGGAATACTCCTCATCATTTAGCGTAAATTTACCGGCTCTTCTTTTCTCAACGATGAGGTCTAGGGGATTGAGGGGATGGTGTGACTTCGCGTCTGCTGCGAACCCGACTTCGATCATGCGGTCTGGCAAAGGGTCCGGGCGAGCTGGTTCGTCTCGGGTTTCTTCACTATCCGACGCTATTCGGCTATACCCCAATAGCCCGATCTTATCGACCTCCTGCATAGGCAGTTCGCCCAAAACCCTTACTACATCGATGGAATTGATATCAACGGAAGCAGCAATATAGACAGCGATCCTCGCGTCACCATCGATGCTCGATCTATGAGCCTCAAACTTGGCTCCGAGGGATTCAACATCAACCGGCTCGGAATCAATATCAAATAGCTTGATCATGCCCGGTTCAGGCAATAGGATCAGGAAGGCGGATGGACGCAATATTCCCAAGTCTTCCTCGGCGTGTTGAAGGTCGGACGGAAGGCTCCGGTAGAATTCCGTCGCCTTCGCCGGCATCGACATATTATCAACGAAACTTTGAAGGTTCGAACACGCCAGCGTCGTAAGAGTCAACACTACAATGATCAAAAGGGTGTTTATTTTGTTAGGCGGTGACTTCATACGTGATCAACCCTGCTCGCGACCCATCTTTTAGAAAACCAGGCCGGTCTGACTAAGTAAGGTGTCCCGTTTAGGTAGCCAACAAGTTACTTTACTTTGTGTCGCCACGCAATCACGTGTCAACATCTTTTCCACTTGCACGGTTTTATCCAGCGAATCTTCGTTGTAACATTTCTACTTGCTACATTGAATAGAGTCCTTTATGTCAGCACCAAATATTGAAACGATCGTCTCTCTCTCAAAACGCCGCGGGTTTGTTTATCCAGCTTCGGATATCTACGGCGGGCTTGGTTCGTCGTGGGATTACGGGCCGCTTGGCGTCGAGCTTGCGAACAACATCAAGAAAAGCTGGTGGAACTGGGTCGTCTATGAACGCGACGATATCGAGGGGCTGGATTCTTCGATCATTTTGAACCGCAACGTCTGGAAATATTCGGGTCACGAGACGACGTTTTCCGATCCTTTGGTCGATTGCCGTGAGTGCAAATCTCGTCTGCGGCAGGACAAGCTGGAACAGGACGCGGACGGGAAGTTCATCTGTTCGAACTGCGGCTCGACGAATCTGACTGACCCGAAGGATTTCAATCTGATGTTTCGGACGACGGTCGGGGCTGCTTCGGCGGATGACGATCCAACGGCCCTGGCTTACTTGCGGCCGGAAACGGCGCAGGGCATCTTTGTGAATTTCAAGAATGTGCTCGATACTTCGAGGAGAAAACTTCCATTCGGCATCGCGCAGATCGGAAAGGCGTTTCGCAATGAGGTAACGCCGGGGAACTTTATCTTCCGAACGCGTGAGTTTGAGCAGATGGAGATCGAATATTTCGTCCGGCCCGAGGAAGCGGGGAAAGCACACCAGGAGTGGATCGATGGCTTCCATCAATGGACAAATGCGATCGGGATATCCGACTCGAATCTGAAGGATTATGAGCAGACCAAAGAAGAGCTTGCACATTATTCCGAGCGGACCGTTGATATCTTGTATCGTTTCTTCCCGGAGCGTGAGGATGAGACAAAACAGTGGGACGAGCTGATGGGCATCGCGAACCGCACCGATTACGACCTCCGTGTGCATTCAAAGAAGCCGGAAGATGCTGAGGGGAAGCGGATCAATCCGGACTCGACCGAGGATCTTTCGTATTTCGACACGGCGACGAACGAGCGTTTCTACCCGTACATCATCGAGCCATCGACCGGCGTGAACCGCACGCTGCTTGCGGTGATGATGGACGCTTACACCGAGAAAACGAACGAGAAAGGCGAAACGCGTGTGATCCTAAAGCTCAAACCCGAGATGGCGCCGATCAAGGTCGCCGTCTTGCCGTTGGCCAAGAACAAGCCGGAGATCGTGGAGATGGCGAAGCATCTGAAAAAAGACCTGCAGCCCTCGATGCGTGCCGTCTATGACGACACCGGCGGCATCGGCAAACTCTACGCCCGCCAGGACGAGATCGGCACGCCCTTCTGCGTCACCGTCGATCACGAATCGCTCGAAGATGGAGCTGTCACCGTCCGCGACCGCGATACGTGGGAACAGGAGCGTGTTTCCACCCATCAACTTAAGGACTATCTTGAAATGCGCTTGTTGGTTTAATGCCCGGCATCACACGCCGAGAAGAATTGAGAGAAGCATCAAAGTCTTGCGAATGACATCCATGCTCCCTCCGGTCGGGTGCATGCCGTTGTTAGGCCGCAGCGGCGCTAGACGCAAGTTCCGAAAATGCCCTTCTAGTTTAGTTTAGTTCAGTAGACCTGACAGCCAATGCATGATGTTGAGCGCAAATTGCCGGGCATCGATTCCAGGGTTATGCCTGCCCCAGCGATCTATGTTAAATCCCGGTCGCCCGGTGTCTTGGCCCGAGATGACAGCCGCCTCACCTATGACGACCATGCGCCCCTTGCCGAATTTGAACGCTATCCCCTGGGCGCGACCGGCTGCGGGGATTTTCTCTCCGCTCGGAAGATGGTCAAATACAGTATCCGCCAGTTTGAGAACTATGGCGCTCCCGTCCGGCCCTTTCAGCGAGAGGCCGACACCGGTCATGACTCCTGGCACGCGCTCACTTGTATTACGTCCTCTGGTAATTGGATGCTCCCCCAAAAGACCATTTTCGCGGGTGAAGAAGATACACCCCGGACAGCCAATCAGATGGTTTTTAGGTGAACTTTCCATAGCCGAGCCGTTACGCAAATCTACTCCGAAGCGCCGAGCTAGATTCTGCGCGGCAGCGCCCGTTGGCTCATGATCGGCGACCAGCAGCAAACTACCGCCCCGCTGGACCCAATCTCTGACGGCATCGCATTCCTCTTCAGTGAAAGCAGGGTTGCCAGCCTCCTGAGGGTTCGTGTCCCGGTTAGACCCGAGCGCAGAGACGATCACCAAGATGTCATATCCTTTCAGCGTCTTCTCCTGAAACTTCTCCCTATTCGGAATAACTTGGTAGCCGTCATTGGTAATCAGGTGAGCGAACCGCTTGTAACGCCCGCCGCTGGTGTGCACGTTGAAATGAGCTTCATCAAAGAGCACCTTAGGGTGCTTCTTCTTATAGGCGGGACGTGCAATCTTCAAGTCGGAATCAGGTTCTGTAACCTCTTGGCCGAAGCTTGCTGAAGCTACGATAGAAGGTAACAGTATCATCATGATTCCCAGTTTGAGCGCAGCAACAAAAGAGAATTTCATGAACTACCTCCTTCCTATACCAGCAGAGAGAAAACCCGGTTCTACTTAACCAGATGCGGCCTAACTTATGATTATGCCGAATCAATCTGGATAGCACGCCCATTTTGGTGTCTTATCACGATTGGTTTTTGATAATACGCTATTCATAAGTATCTATAAGCTATTTCGGGTGCCGACTGGGGGAACCTCCGTCAATTTGTTTTTTTAACGCAGGCAAGTTATGCAGAGGGCGTTAGGTCCAAAGCCTCGACAATGCGCGTGAAAGGAATCTGGGCCGTCTCGTTGACCTCTTTGACAAGTTCAGCATTGTCGGCCTCAAAAAGACACCTACAACTGGCTTCACTCGGCACGAAAGTAGTGCGAATATAGCGCACATTTTTCCCTTCTGCCGTAAATTGCTCGCCTGTTTCAATAGCGGCTCGTTGCGCGGCGGCGAGTTGCTCCATCGTGATACCGGGTAAATCTCGTTCGACCATGTAAACTGCCATAACTGTTCTCCTTTGATTTCTAGTTTTGGAATGCTAAGGACGTTTCCAAAAGGTTCTTATTCTAATTCGCGTTCAAAGTCAAGAATTCACTTGATAATTGAAAGTCTGTGCCTAGTTATATCCGTGGCAAATAATAGCTCAGCACACCTCGAAGTATGAATCGGGTCGGATGCATGCCGTTGTTAGCGCGGAGGGTTGGCGGAACGCATCAACAAAATTGGGTGCTTTGACCGAGTGACGTTAGCCGCGACACACTGCCGGACTCCCCGTGCGAGACCACGACACCTGGGAACAGGAGCTTGTTTCCACCCATCAACTTAGGGAATATCTTGGAATGCGCTTGTTGGTTTAACGCTCTTGTTGACCGTGCGCGGGCACAAACCAGAGCGATCGGGAATAAGGACCGAGTGATGAGAAGCCCGCCGCCCGAGATCCGGTCGAATATGTTGTTCGGCGACTCCTCGTTTCTGCTAGACGAAATGTTCGCGCGATCCGCGACTACCTCTTGGCACGCAGGTACTGGTTGAACCAACCGATGATGGCGCGGTAGCGAGCCTGAGGATCTTGGGCTGCAAACTTTGGCCCGCCGTGTTCTCCACCAGGCACCCGACGAAGCAGAACCGGGACGCCAGCAGCTTGCAGAGCCTTCTCCATGGCCTCTGACTGGGCAAATGGAATGAGTTCGTCGGCATCACCGTGTTCCAGCAGAAACGGCGCATCGTCCGCAGAGACGTGATGAATAGGGGAGGCCTCCCGGGCCAAGCCGACCGTCAAGCGATCCTCGAGCATAGGTCCTGCGCGAAATTGCGGTGTGCCAAGAAAGGAGGCCACAGCGGCCACCGCAAAGGGGGCAAGTGTTCCGGTAAAGTCAGCGGGGAGCGCTCCCGCAACCACACACTGCAGCTTCGCACTCTCGCGGTTAACAGGATCAGGATCTTGTGGGTCGCCGGCCCCGTCCAGCACGCCTAGCAAAGCCGCAAGGTGCGCACCAGAGGAGAAGCCCCAAACACCAATGCGCTTGGGATCAATGCCGAACCGTTGTGCGTGAAAGCGTATGAACCGTACTGCGCGCTGAACATCCTCAAGCGCAGCCGGGTACCTAAAACGGGGTGCGGCCCGGTGGTTGATGTGGAACAACGTATAGCCGGCAATCAGCAGCGCTTCGGAATCCGGTGGGTATCTGCGATCTTTCTGACCGATACCGTTGTAGCCTACCGGCAAATGCCAGCCCGTACCGCCAATTATTAGAATACCATGGCCATTCGACTCGCTGGGATGATGCACATCCATGAGCAGAGCAAGTCCCGAGTACATCCCATAGACCACGTTAGTCTCCACACGTGCCTGGGCGTGTGCATGCGTCGTACAAGCGGTTAATAACGCGAGTGCAAAGAGCAGGGCAAGGACGGGGTGTCGCGCGGTTCCTCCAGAACCATAGCCACTTGTTACTGATGCAATGGGATGATCCGCCTTCAGCGCGAGTTCACAGCGTCTAATGACCCGCATCACCGGGCGCGGCTCGTAACACTGAAAGTACCACGGCGAAACCCGTCCGCCCCTTTCCGGTACATATGCTTGTAAGGCACCACTGCTTAGATGAATCATTTTACTTATTGCCTCCAATCTTGAGGGTGACTTGTCAACAGCTTCGTTTTTAATTGCGAGTCTCCCTTATTCTAAGTGAAGTGCTGAGGCCTAACACCGTGCTAACCGGCCTGCGGCCGAAAGTGGTTGGTTTGACCGTGCCCCCACCCGCAGGTCCGGTTGAGCACATAGTTAGAGCCCGCTTTGAGCCCTTCCCCGAAACAGCGCCAGATTAGAATAGAGAATTCCGGGTCTCGTGGTGCCTTTGCACCGCCTCATTCGGGGTCAGACCGCACAGCGCGCTGTGCGGTCTGAAGCCGTTGTAATCGTCCTTGAATGCCTGGGTCTTTTCGATCGCATCGTCCAGGGACATGAACCAGTTCACGTTCAAACATTCGTCGCGAAAGCTTCCGTTGAAGGATTCGATAAACGCATTATCGGTTGGCTTTCCGGGCCGCGAGAAATCCAGGACCACGTCATTCTCGTAAGCCCATCGGTCGAGTGCTTTCGAGATGAACTCGCTCCCATTATCCACCTGTATCCGCTTCGGCACCACGCCTCTCGCCTGCCTGATCCGCTCCATTACATCGACCACGTCGAAGCCCTTCAGCGACTGCCCAACCTCTATTTCCAAACACTCCCGACTAAAATTATCGACTAAAGTTAACGCCCTGAATCTTCGCCCGTCGAAGAGTTGGTCCGCCACGAAATCCATGCTCCAGCATTCGTGCGGTCTCGTCACCAAAGGCCGCTCCATCCGGTGCGCTCCGGCCTTCGATCGCCTCGGCCGACGGCTCCTGAGATTCAACCCTTCTTCCCTGTAAATGCGGTATGTCCGCTTGTGATTGTCCTTCCATCCTTCCCGCCGGAGCAGTATCTGGATACGCCAGAACCCATACCGCACGCGCGTCTCGGCGATCTCCCTGATGCGCTGCCTCACAGCCCGATCATCACGCTTGTGCTCGACGTAATGAAACACGGCTCGCGATATCATCACGACCGAGCACGCTTTCCTTACCGAGACCCGATAACCGTCCAGCAACCCCCCTTACTAACTCTCTTCGCTGGCCGGCCCTCAGAGCTTTTTTTTTAACACGTCCTGCAGCATCTGCTTGTCCAATGTGAGATCTGCGACGATCTGCTTCAATCGCAGGTTCTCTTCTTCGAGCTGCCTGAGACGTCTCAGCTCCGCCGCCCCCAGCCCGTCGTACTTCTTCTTCCAGTTGTAAAAAGTCGCCTCGCTGATGCCGATCTTCCGGCACACCTCCGCCACTGCAACTCCGGTCTCCGCCTGCTTCAGCGCAAACATGATCTGCTGCTCCGTAAACTTCGATCTCTTCATGGTAATTATGTCTCCTCATAGTTTCATAATCACCCGATTTTCTCTATTTTAGATCGGTACTGTTTTTAGGGGGGAGGTCAGCTTTTAGGGCGTCTACCACGATAGACCTCCCACATCAGCCATACCACCGCCGCTGTCCCAACGCTCATGGGAACGACAAAAACTAGCGGCACCTCAGTTCCCTGGGTTCCGGTGAGATTGTCCCAATTCGCCACGATGAACGCGGTCACCATCGCCGTGTAGGCACTTCCTTGGCCTGTAACATGGGCGATGAGCCAGTTACGCCAACGCATCTTGCTCGCAACATAACCTAGCAGTGCACATGCGTACGTGCCAAGTGCAATGAAGAAAAATATCCAGCGGCTCTCCCAGTGCATCACAGCAAGAGCTCCTCCTGAAAGGGACACAACGTTAACCGCGACAAAAAACGACTCTCCGACACGCGAATGCAAACCGATACGCTTTGGTGCCCACATTGAAACGGGTCCGAGAAACAGAGCGGCAGCCCCTCCCACGACATGAGCAACCTGAATCACGGTTTCTATCTCCATCGGGCGCATGTCGCAGCTGTCCTTTCGTTGCCCTAACTATCGATTAACACTAACGCCATTGATAATACGGCGAGGTGAGATTGTTACCAAGTGATCTGATGCCGGAGCTGCCGAAACTTCTAGATCATATGAGGAGCCTTATTCGTCCAAAGCACTTGAGCTACAATACAGAGAGAGCCTGCGTCGCGTATATTCGGGAGTACATTCCTTACCACGGCAAAAGACATCCTCGGGAAATGGGCGTTGACCAGATCCGGGATTACCTGACGTATATGGCGATGGACAAGAAGGTCGCGGCCTCGACCCAGAATGTCGGGTTCAGTCCGATCTCTTTGTCTATAAACAGGTCTTAGAAATCGAGCTTCCGATCATCGACCGCGACACATTGGAACAGGAACGGGTTTCCACCCATCAACTTAGGGAATATCTTGGAATGCGTTTGTTGGATTATCGCTTGAGATGACGTTGGGCGAATCCGGCTACGGGCAAGCTGCGAGTCCAAAAGAACCGTTCCAACTGGATTAGTTCAGTTGATATTGCTCTCCCTTTCCTTGCCCGTTCCGAGAATATCGTTGAGCTGCTTCTTAAGCCTGACGATCTCAAGATGTGCGATTATTGCAAGCGCTCCAGGCAGAAAGAAGGCTAACACGGTCAGACTCTTTACGGGCAATGGCGGCGTAATATCCAAATATATATTGGATATCAGCAAAAACGCGGCCAGAATATATACAATTCCAAATCCCAAAAGTGTCGTTTTCATGATCTATTCATTTCCTCCAATTAACTTTCTTACTGCTCAAACTGGGACCGCCCATCTACTCCGCAATCGCCCAACGCTTGAGATAACGTGGGGCTAAACCGCCTGCACACAACTGCGATTCACCAAAGGCGCTGATAATTAAGTCGCTATTTCAAGCTCACGTCCATTGACTTGTTGGGCGGCGTGTATCAATACACGCCTTGAATCAATCTAAATTCTTCTCCAATATAATTTTATTGTCGCTTCCTCTAATCTGAACTCGCTTAAAACCCTTATTTCGTAGTGTCGTAAGAGAATTACCTTTGATTATATTTTCTGGGTCAGAATGAGTGATTCCAGGTAACTGAAGCACCAAAATTTCATTATCAGTTCCGCTCGCTGATGCCGTAAATTTCTCGGATGGGTCAGTCATATTTTGAGCGAACTCTGCTCTCTCTTGCGCTGCACTACCGCAACCAGAAGCTATTAGCAACAACATTCCTGTACAAAGAATCGCTACAAATAAAATCTTCATAGTTCATTGACTCCTGATTTTGAACAGATGCTTCAACTAAGCGGTTTGTCTATCGGTGCATCTGGTTTAACCGATAGCCGCCGAACTAGTGATTATACGTTCCACGGCGTGATAATAGGCGTGTCCCGATTGGTTGTCAAGCACTTCGTTCGCTGGAAGAATTGTGGAAAATGGGCCGAAGTTATTAGAGCAGGTACGACGGACTGCATGGTTGTGGCACCTTAGCCGAAAGACCGAGAATTCGTATGTTGCTTATATCCGGCGGTTCATACTCTTTCATAATAAACGGCATCCGAAGGAAATGGGGTCCGAGGAGATCCGTGATTTATTGACCGACATGGCCGCCCGCGACCGCGGTACCTGGGACCCGCAGCGTGTTTCCACCGACCAATAGAATGCGTTATTAAAAGATCGTCTTAAAGGCTGACGCTCCATGCTCAGCGAACCGGCCCGCGTGAGCGTTCGAATAAAACCAAAGCGCAATGACCGGAGTCGCTGCATCGGATGGTTTAGCCTAAACCTCTGCCAGCGTCCATGGCTTTATTTTCGAGAGCGTTTTCTCGAGAAGGGCCTTTGCATTCGCGGCGTCATAGTCCATTTGAAGGCCGATCCAAAAGTCATCGGACATTCCGAAGAAACGGGACAAACGGAGGCCGGTATCGGCCGTCACCGAACGCTTTCCAACAACGATCTCGCCGATCCGACGCTGCGGAACGCCGATCTCCTTTGCCAACCGATACTGGGTAATGCCCATCGGCTTCAAAAATTCCTCAAGCAGGATCTCTCCCGGATGCGGATAGGGAACTTCACGTAGTGCCATATTTCACCTCAATGGTAATCCACGATCTCTACTTCGTCGGGTCCGTTCGGAGTCCATACGAAACAAATGCGATACTGGTCATTAATACGAATGCTGAACTGGCCGAGCCGGTCGCCTTTCAGCGCTTCCAAACGATTGCCGGGCGGAACCTTCAAATCATCGAGCCGACCGGCACGATTCAATATGGCGAGTTTACGCATTGCAGCGGATTCGATATTTACGAAACGTTTGATGCGATTTCCGTCATACAAGCTCTCCGTATCTGAGCATTTGAATGATCGGATCGCCATTTGAATATACTATCGCAGTGCGTTAGTATTGTAAAGGGATACTATTTCGACAATATGAGAAAGCTTATAGAGTGCGTGCCGAATTTCAGCGAGGGCCGGGACCTGAACATCATCCGGCAGATCACCGACGAGATCGGGCGTGTGGACGGTGTGAAGCTGTTGGATGTCGATCCGGGTGCGACGACCAACCGGACGGTTGTGACGTTTGTCGGCACGCCGGACGAGGTGGTCGAAGCCGCGTTTCAGGCTGTGAAGAAAGCGCAGGAACTGATCGACATGCGTCGGCACAAAGGCGATCACCCTCGATTTGGTGCGACCGATGTTTGCCCACTGGTGCCGGTCTCGGGCATCACGATGGAAGAGACAGCCGGGTACGCGAGAAAGCTCGGTGAACGGATCGGCGACGAGTTGGGCATCCCGATTTATCTTTATGAGAACGCAGCGACAAGCGAGGTGCGCCGCAACCTGGCGAACTGCCGCGAGGGTGAATATGAAGGCCTAAAGGATCGCGTTTCGTCGGCCGAATGGAAGCCCGATTGCGGACCGGCTGAGTTCAATGAAAGCGTCGCTCGCTCGGGTGCGACGGCTGTCGGTGCGAGAGATTTTCTGATCGCGGTGAATTTCAATCTGAACACGACCTCGACTCGGCGGGCGAATGCCATCGCATTCGATGTTCGCGAAAAGGGAAGGCCGAAGCGCGAAGGAAATCCGATCACTGGGAAACAGGTGCTGGACGAAAACGGCGAGCCTGTGATGATACCCGGAACGCTCAAAGGCACGAAAGCGATCGGCTGGTTCATCGAGGAATACGGCATCGCACAGGTTTCGATGAACATCACGAACCTGACAGAAACGCCGCTGCACGTCGCGTTTGACGAGGTCTGCGAAAAGGCCGCCGCTCGCGGCGTTCGCGTCACGGGAATGGAGATCGTCGGCCTTGTTCCGAAAAAGGCGATCATCGACGCGGGGGAGCATTATCTTCGCAAGCAAAGCCGCTCGCTTGGCGTCACAGAAGCAGAGAAGGTGAAGATCGCGATCCGCTCGCTGGGCCTCAGCGACCTGAAACCGTGGGATCCCAAGGAGAAGATCATCGAATACGTTCTGGCCGCGGATGAGAAAAAGGCGAGCCTCGTGGATCTGACGTGCCGGGGATTTGCCGACGAAACGGCGTCGGAATCGCCCGCTCCCGGCGGCGGTTCTATTTCCGCCTATCTAGGAGCGCTCGGTGCGGCCCTTGCGGCGATGGTCGCAAATCTTTCTTCGCACAAAGCCGGCTGGGACAATCGCTGGGAAGAGTTTTCCGCTTGGGCGGTCAAGGGCCAGCAGATAAAGGACGACCTTTTGTATCTGGTCGATGAGGACACGAATTCGTTCAATCGCGTGATGGATGCATTCGGCCTCCCGAAAGGTTCAGACGACGAACGGGCAGCACGCACGGCCGCCATACAGGAAGCGACAAAATACGCGACCGAGGTGCCGTTCAGCACGATGCAGCGTGCTTTCGATTCTTTTGAAGTGATAAGGGCAATGGTGGAGCACGGCAATCCCAATTCAGTAACAGATGCGGGAGTCGGAGCCCTATGTGCCCGCTCGGCCGTGATCGGCGCTTATCTGAATGTGAAGATCAACGCGGCAGGCCTCAAAGATAAGGGCTTTGCCGACGATCTCTTGAAACGCGGTGCCGAGATCGAACAAAATGCGATCAAACTGGAGTCGGAGATTATCGATGTCGTGAACACAAAGATCGGTTCGTAAGATTTTTCGCCAGTTGTTAAGATTAGCTGATAGCCGTTAGTTGTCAGCTTTTTTTTATGCCTGCATCCGTCGATAACGTGATCCAATTGGCAAGCCGCGTTCGCGATGCCCGCGGCCGGGCGATGCTTGTCGGCGGCTGCGTGCGCGATGAGCTGATGGGTGTCGAGCCGACGGACTGGGATATGGAGGTTTATGGGATCGAGCCGGGACGGTTGCGTGAACTGCTTGAAGGGTTTGCGGCGCGGAGCGGGGACACCCCTGTCCCCATGAGCCCGGAGGGCGAACGGATTTCCGCCGCCAGCGGTGGTGCGGACGCTCCCACCACCCCGTCAGTCCCAACGGAGGGCATTGGGACTGCCACCCCTCCTCAGGCAGGAGGGGAGTCGGTCCGCTCTCCGGTGAAGGTTGTTGGCGAAGCTTTTGCCGTTTACAAGCTCGGCAACGATCTCGATGTTTCGCTCCCGAGGCGTGAACGCAAGACGGGCCCCGGGCATCGAGGTTTTGTGATCGAGGGCGATCCGGATATGTCGTTCGAGGAGGCGTGCTCGCGGCGCGATTTCACGGTCAACGCGATCCTGAAAGATCCGCTGACGGGCGAGATCGTCGATCCGTTTGCCGGACAAGGCGATATAGGGCGGAAGCTGTTGCGGCATGTGTCTGACGAGACGTTTGCCGAAGACTCGCTGCGCGTTCTCCGTGCGGCACAGTTTGCGGCGCGGCTGGAGTTTGTTATAGCACAGGAGACGGTTGAATTATGCCGTTCTATCGACGTGACCGACCTGCCAAAGGAGCGGATCTGGGGCGAGCTTGAAAAACTGCTGCTGAAAGCCCGGCAGCCTTCGATCGGTTTAAAATGGCTTTATGAGCTTGGCGTAGTCGATCAGCTTTTTCCGGAACTGAAGGCGCTGGTCGGCGTGCCTCAGGAGCCGGAATGGCATCCGGAAGGCGATGTCGATGTGCACACTATGATGGTTGCCGACGAGGCGCGAAAGCTGATCGACGATCTGCCGTATGAGCGGCAGGTGGCGGTGATGCTCGGGGCTGTTTGCCACGACCTCGGCAAACCGCCGACGACCGAGTTCATCGACGGCCGGGTGCGGTCTCGCGGCCACGACGAGGCGGGCGTCGAGCCGACCATCTCATTCCTCGATCGGCTCGGCATCTACACCCTGAATGGCTTTGATGTTCGCGATCAGGTCATTCAGCTCGTCCGCTATCATCTGCTGCCGGGCGAATGGTACAAGGCCGAATCGAAAAATCCGGCGGGCGACGGTGCGTTTCGACGGCTTGCCCGCAAGGTCGAGCCCGATCTGCTTTACCGTGTCGCAAAGGCCGACAGCCTCGGGCGTTACCCCGACGGCGACCGCAGTAAAATGATATTCGGTTCGGAAGCCCAGGAGTGGTTCATCGAACGCGTCCGTTCGCTGGACATCGAGAAAAAAGCCCCCGACCCGATATTGATGGGGCGGCATCTGATCGAACTTGGGATGAAACCGGGGCCGCGATTCAAGACGATTCTGGATGCGGTTTACGAGATGCAATTGGATGGGAAGTTCGCGGGCGTGGCGGAAGCAGTCGAGGCGGCCCGCGAATTGATCGAAAGAATCCGCGAGGCCGGAATAAATGAAAATTAGAAAATGCGTGTTGGTCGCAACACTTCTCTCGATCGTCGCCCTGACGGCGGCCGGGGTACCAGCCCAGAAAAGGCAAAAGTTAAGCGCGACGCCGAAGGCATTTCAGACCTTCTATGCCAAGTTCAGAACTGCCGCGGCGAAGGGAGACAAGGCCGCGGTCGCAGCTATGACGCGATTTCCGTTCATCTACGGTTTCGATGCTGGCGACGAAGGAACGTTCACGAGGAGCCAGTTCATTCAGCGCTTCAATGACATGTTCGGCGGTAAGAGAGCTTTCTTTTCAAGAAGGGACCCAGTCCTCATGAACCACGGCGGGGCCTATACGCTTACTGACGAAAGCGACGCGTCGCACTATGTTTTTGAGAAAGTCGGACCGGGCTACCGATTAAAGGCATTTATTGTAGAGCCCTAGCCCGGAGGCTTGCTAAAGATGTATAGAAATGATGTACGATCGAATATCTGAAGCGTGGCCGGGTGTGAACTTCTCACCCTGGCTATTGGCCTTGAGCGATCTTCAGATACTGGTGATCGTTGCCGGCCTTATCCTGCTGCTCCTCGCGGTCGTAGTGATCGTGGCACGGTTCGACCGGCGAGAGGAGGCCCGGATCAGAGAGGTCGTCATGCCGGAGATTGCGGCAAGACTTGGCAGCCTCGTTTCCGTTGGGGACGGCGCATTTCAATTTGAACGAGACGGTACTGTTTTTTCCGCCAGATATGAATCGATAGTTGTTGCCAGGAGCCAGAAGTTCAAGGCAGTCGAGTGGGATTTCGAAGTCAGGTTCGACCTGCCGGGCCAGGGAGAGAAGTTTTTCATTCAGCATAGATCGGCCTTTGCCAAGAATGCCTCCGACTGCCAACCGATTTCGGTCAAAGGGATCCCGGAAGATTTTATCTTTCACAGCCTTCACCCTCACTTTCTGATCGAGTTGCTGAAGAGGAAGAGCATCCGTGACGAGATCAATCGTTATCCGTGCAGTTGGTGGAACAGGCTGAGAATAACGTTCGACAGCGGCGCCTTCGTTATGACGTGGAGGTGCAGTGGAAAGGCGGCTATGAATAAAGGTGAAAATCTCTACCAGATGTGCCGGACCGCGGCCATATTTTTCGAGGAACTACGTGAAATGCAGGCGTTGCTGCTTGTACCTGATAGGGGGGCAGCGACGGAATAGGAAGGCTGCTCTTCCTACATCTCTTCCTTTTCCTTTTTCTCCTGCTTTACGATCTCGGCCTTCAGGTTCTCGTGTTTGATATCGACGCGGAGGCGTCGGTAGAGGCTCATAAACTGGTTGGCGATCCAGGGGAGGGCGAAGAATGCGAGGACGTATCCGCGCCAGTCGGTGAAGAGGAGTTGAAAACCGGTGAGCAGCAGAACGAGGATCGTCACCCAGTGGCTGAAGCAGTATTCACACGTCCAGACGTAGAAGAACTTACGGACGATGATATTCGACGCCGACTCGCTGCGGTCCTTGGCCCAATCGCGCGGCTCACTAAATATCTCTTCCTGCGTCAACGTCCAGGATATTGACGCAACAACGATGGCCAGGATGACAAGCCCGAAGATCTGATCGGCATACCACATTGGTAAAGTCTAGATAATAAAAGAACAGGTGGCAAGAATTTCCCTTGTCACTTGCTCCTTCAAAGTATGAAGGCACCTTCAGATATATTGTCTCCCTTCGAGAAACGTCTTCGACCTTAGTGAGCGTTACGGGTGACGCAGCTTTCTTAATGCCCTTGCCTCGATCTGGCGGATGCTTTCGCGGGTGACGGCGAAGTGAAGGCAGCTTTCACGAGTTGCGGCCGGCCTTCACGCGGAGATACCCGCGGGCTGAAACACATTTTGATGAGCTTCTCCCGCGGGGCGTCGCGATGACCTCTTAGGCGACCGAGAACCACGATTTAGCCATTTTCTCGGCTTGGAATTTCATCATTTCAGAGCGGCCGTTTGTCTCATTCATGAAGTTCTTGGCATATCCCATTTCATGATGGAGATCGGAGGCATGGCCCAGTTCGTGCAACACGTCCATTTTGTCGGAGTTTCCGTTGGGCGAAACGATGCATAGCGGGGTAACCAAACCGACGCTCGGCGGGCAGATGCCGATACCGGGGTGCTTGAACTGGCCAAAAACGACGGTGGCGAAAACCGAAAACGGGACCTTTGAACTGATGAGATTGCGAGCTCGCGTAAGCAGGTCCTTATAGGTCACCTTGTTTGCCGCATCGTCGTACGCATCGTGCGGGACCGGTTCGGGATAGATCAATGTATTTGCAGGGGTCTTCGCGGCTTGCGGCGGCCAGACCTCGAGCTGAAGATTGTGTTTGTCGAGCACTGATTTTGTTTGAGCGACCTGACCTTGGTCATTGGATAGAAAATAATTGCTCAAATAAACGCAGGCAATGTTCACCTTAACGCGCTTGGGTAGTTTGAAAGTTGTGACTTTACTAGGGTCCATAAATGTATGATGGAGTTCGACTCCTTTTATTTATTTGTTAATTATTAATGCTTCCACTGAAACACATGGCATATCAAAGGTAAGAGACGGGACGGGCCCAAGGTATTTGCGGTAAAAAAAATCTCCAGTGGCACTTTTTTGGGGGCATAAATGCTCACGGTTTCTGTTACGAAAATGCGCAAAAAAAGTTCGGATCCAAATTGGGATCCGAACCAAAGGTCATTATAAAAATTAAGACGATTGTTTACCTGCGAAAAGGGATTTTAGCCTTCGCGAACGCGATGGGTTTTCGCTCTGTTGGGCATAGGCGAAATGTCAAGACCGTTTTTGCAATGGCAAAACGCGGACCCGCTCTCTGCCTTCGTCCACCACGATCAACGCACCTTGTTTTAAGGATTCTTCATTCGTTCGTAAAACCGCGATCAGCGGATCTGCAAGATGTGATGGAAGAATATTTTGGGCCCGAACTTGCACGACGCTGGGATCTTCCGCTTGGGTCAGGGCCAGAAGCGTTCCAAAATCAAGATCGTGGGTGAACAAAACACAATCGTTTTTCCTTGCATAATCCATAATGTCGCTGTCGTCGGCTCGCGGGTCACCCACCATTGACCAATGGATCGACTCAATATCTTCTGCCGCAAAAGCCGATACCCAGTCGGGCGACAGATTCATGTCAATCAGAATCTTCATGCGGGGGCAAGCGGGGCCTCGATCTCCTCGACACGCCACGCTGCATAGGCAAGAGCTTCGCGCAGATCCTCATCCTCAAGATACGGATAGGCTTTCAGAATGTCCGCAAACGAATGTCCGGCGGCGACAAGACCAACGATAGCTCCGACAGTAACACGCAAGCCGCGAATACAGGGCTTGCCGCCCATAACCTTCGGATCGAATGTGATTCTTGTCAAGTTTTTCATACCTGCCATTATAGCCCAACGAAGCAATTCATTGTTTTCCTTCGAGGAACGCCTTTAGCCTTCGCGAACGCGAAGGATGACGCAACTTTCTCAGGGCCTTTGCCTCGATCTGGCGGATGCGTTCGCGGGTGACGGCGAAGTGCTGGCCGACTTCTTCGAGCGTGTGCTCGGAGCCGGTATTGCCGAGGCCGAAGCGCATTTTGATGACCTTTTCCTCACGGGGCGTGAGCGTCGCCAAAACCTCATCCGTTATCTCACGTAAGTTCGAGAAAGTCACTGATTCCGCAGGATTTAGGATCGACTTATCTTCGATGAAATCGCCGAGGTGCGAATCTTCTTCTTCACCGATGGGTGTCTCGAGCGAGATCGGCTCCTGCGCTATTTTGAGCACCTTTCGCACTTTCGAAACGGGAATGTCCATCCGCTTGGCGATCTCCTCAGACGTCGGTTCACGGCCCAGCTCTTGCACCAGCAGACGCGAGGTGCGGATGAGCTTGTTGATCGTTTCGATCATGTGCACCGGGATGCGGATGGTGCGGGCCTGGTCGGCGATGGCACGCGTGATGGCCTGGCGGATCCACCACGTAGCGTAGGTCGAGAATTTATATCCGCGACGCCATTCGAACTTGTCCACGGCCTTCATCAAGCCGATGTTGCCTTCCTGAATAAGATCGAGGAACTGAAGGCCGCGGTTGGTGTATTTCTTCGCGATCGAGACGACGAGACGCAGGTTGGCCTCGACAAGCTCGCGCTTGGCCTTGTTCGTCTCAAACTCGCCGACGCTGATGGTCTGGTACGAACGCTTTATCTCCACCGAGGGCAGATGATATTTCTCCTCGATCTCGGCGACGACCTTCTTGTTCTCGCTGACCGTTGCGTTCAGTTCACGCTTTTGCGGTGCGGCCGGCTTTTTCGCGAGTTTGTCCTTTGCCTTTTTGATCGAGCGTTCGGCTTTCTGGATCTCGTCGACCTGTTTGCGGATGGCGGCGATCATCAACTGCATCGAATGCTCGGTCAGGTTGAGGTTCTTGATCTCCTGCGCCACTTCAAGCCGCAGCCGGGCCGTTTGCCGCGTGAGACGCATCAGCTTTTTGGGCTTTTTGCCCTTAACGGTGGGCTTGGCGATCTTTTGCTCTTTCTTTAACGCGGCCCATGATTTAAGTGCGGCGGCATAACTTTGCCGGATGTTGCCGATGCCCTCGAGCGTCCAGCGAAGGTATTCTTCGGCCTTGTCCTCTTCAAGCGAGATCTCGGCCTGCTCGGAAAAAGCGACCGTCTCGCGGATGCTCGCCCTGTTATTCGCAAGGTCGTCGCCGATCTTGAGCAGCCGCTCGATCGCTATCGGCGAACGCGATATGGCTTTGCGGGTCTTGATCTGCCCGCGTTCGATGCGTTTGGCGATCGTCACTTCGCCTTCGCGGGTCAAAAGGGGCACGATGCCCATCTCGCGAAGGTAAAGCCGCACGGGGTCGTTCGATTTGTCGAGGGCTCCGGCCGAAAGATCGAGGTCGATATCGTCCTCGTCCTCTTCTTCCACTGCTGGTTCCTCATCAAGAGCAAGCTGTGAGGCCCGCTCCAGAAGCTGGGCGTCGGTTTCCGCGACCGAGATATTTGCACCCTCAAGGCGGTCGAGGACGTCTTCAAGATCGTCCGCGGTCATCATGTTCTCGGGTATCTCGCGGTGGAGTTCGTCCAAGCTGATAAATTTCTTTCGTTTACCCAATGCGACCAGGCGGTCCATCAGGTCTTCTTTCTCGTCGTAATCAGGCATATTCTCCTGGGAAGTTTGATGAATCGCCGGACAATTCGTTGTTCCGATTCTTCTCAAAATACGCTGCCGGCCCCGTTTTTGTCCCGAAACAGGTAGCCGCAACATAAATATTAAAGTATATCAACTTTCGCGGATTTTACTAAACAGGGACTGCTTCATTTTGGACAATTCGATGTGTTCCGAGACAAGTTGACCGGTGGCGGCATGATCGCCGGCCAGTTCGGCCGCTATCAGCTCCTGACTGACCTCGTGAAGCCGTGTTTGAATTGCCATCGAACGCAGGCTAAGAACGCAGTTCTCGGCGTCGTGAAGAATATTGTCGATCACCTCGCCATCGCTCCGTTTCGGTTCGCCCATTAGGATGAGAGGGATGAGGTCGGCGGCGATCTCGTCGTCACCGGCAAATTCGAGAAGGGTCGGAAGATCGACCGTCTTTTTCTCGTCGTCGATCGCGATCATCGCACGGAAGATCGACGCCGTCGCGAGGGAATCGTAGTCGCTTTCTTCCAATACAGGAAGGACGTGGCGGCGAATCTCGGCATCGTGCGCGAGAAGCTCGAGCAGGTGGTGTTCGGCGATGGTGACCTTTGCCTGCGCCGCTCGCCGGGCCTGTTTTCTGATGTCGGATCGGTCGGCAGTCCGCCCGCCTTTGACTGTTTGCCACAGATCTCGCCTCAGGCCCGGATCTTCTACGCGGAAAAATTCCATCGACTGGTCGAACGACTCGCGCTTTTGGATCGGGTTCTTGATCGCGGCCAGCACGGGGACGGCCTCTTCGATTGCCTCGGCCTTGTGACGCGGGTTCAGCAAGGACCGGCCCTTTACGGCCGTTTCCAAAGTGAAATTCAGGTACGTCGTCGCCCGGCCCCGGGCTTCGTTATAACCTTCGGCCCCGTTTGCTCGGACAAAATCGTCTGGGTCCTGCCCGTTCGGCAGCACGAGCACTTTGATCTCGAAATCGTTCGGAAGTAGTTCCTCGATCGCCCGGCGGGCTGCCTTAATGCCGGCCGAATCGCCGTCGTAGTTGATAACGACCTTTTTAGTGAATCGAGAAAGCAGCTTTGACTGCTCAGGCGTGAACGCCGTGCCGAGACTCGCGGCGACATTCGTTATCTCGAACTGGTAGAGAGCGATCAGGTCGAGATAGCCTTCGACGAGGATCACAAACTTCTTCTGGCGGATGGCTTCTTTGGATTGGAAAAGGCCGTAGAGATGCTGGCCTTTTACGTAAGCCGGAGTTTCAGGCGAATTCAGATATTTCGGCTGGTCGTCGCCCATCGCCCGGGCACCGAACGCGACGGGATTGCCGTTAACGTCAAGAACAGGGAACATTATCCGCCCGCGGAAACGGTCGAAAACCCTTTCCTTCTCTTCATTTACCGAAACCAGCCCACTTTGCTCGATGATCTTCTCGTCTGCGCCTTTTTCCTTCAAATGATTAAGCAGCGTATCCCACGAATCGTGCGAAAAGCCGATCCGGAACTGCTTTTGCACCTCGTCGGATATGCCTCGTTCTTTAAGATACTTGCGGGCCGCCTTTGCCTTGTTGTCTTTTGATTGAAGCTCGGTTTCCCAAAATTCGAGCGCGATCTTGTTTAGCTCGATGACCTGCTCGGAAAGCTTCTTTTTCTCTTCCTTTCGCTTTTTGCTCTGGGCATACTGCTGATCGTCGATCGGCTCCGGCAGCGGCACGCCGGTCATTTCGGCGACGCGCTGGATCGCCTCGGGAAAATTCAGCCCCTCCATTTCCATCAAAAACGTGTAAGCATTTCCACCCTTGCCGCACCCGAAACACTTATAAAAACCCTTCGCTGGATTCACCGAAAACGACGGCGTCTTCTCCTGATGAAACGGACAACACGCCATCCAATTCGCACCCTTCTTCTTCAACGGCGCATACGGCTCAATGATCCGCACCAGATCGGCACGGTTCTTCAAGTCATCGATGAAGTATTGATCGTAGAGCACTGATTAAGGAAGATATCACTATTCTACAAGAGGATCGAAGGACGTCTTGCTTAGGGCAGGAACCAGTATTCGGTTACCGGGTTAATTCCATGAGGGTTGGGCTCTTTTGAGATTTTCTTGAAAACTCTCACCCTGGCTCGCGGGATCGAATATTCCGCCAATGTCTTGAGTACTTGGCGTTTTCTTTTTTCGAATTCTCGGTCGGTGCGGACTATCAGAACCGCATTCACCCGCGAGCCGGGATTCTCATTGAAGGCCGCACCCAGAAGGCCAATCTCGTCGACGGGAAGGCAAACACCTACCGTGACCGAGTATGATTCACCGTTGGTGAAAAGGAAAGGCTTAGTACCGGGCGGATACTTGAAATTCCACAGGGCTCCTTGCGTTTCAGGCGGTTTCGCAGCCGGTGGAACGAGCCAGAATTGGATTCTCCATTGGTCCGCCAGCGGAAGTTGCCGAATTTGCCAACGTTGCGCCGCGAGCTTCCTCGACGAAAAATAGCCGCGAAGCATCTCGTACCAGTAAATATTGCGATGAGGAAAGGCCGTGGCCAATCCGGCCATATCCACCGTTAACGTGGAAGCTGGGTGCTTCGACATTTCGCTCGCAACCGTATCGAGTTGGCTCCAGAGAAACTCGCAGTCTGGAGAGCCCAGCTCAGTGATCAAAGTTGGTTGTTCTTGCCCTCTAAAAACTTCTTGCCCGGATCCGGTTAAAGTACAAGCAAGCGCAAGAGCTGTGAGCAGCACAATCTGCGGCACCAACCCGGAGCGGCCTTTAAGTTCGTCGATGAATAAATGGTCGTAGCGCACTGATCAAGGAAGATACCAGTATTCTACGATAGGTTCGCGATTGTTTGAAGGGTTTGAGAACTTTACCGGAAAGACGCGGAGACGAGATCGGGGGATTTCATAAGCCTGTGTGAACTTGCGTATGATTCGTGCTGCGTGTCGACATGCGATCAGACAACTCGCATCGGCTACCACGACCCTCATTTTCGCAGCCGCTCCAAGTCTTCTTTCAATTCATCGGCACTGTACTGAAATACAGACACGCCGTATTTACCGACTGATTCCAGGAACTCACGCCTGGATATGCCAACCATCTTCGCGGCCTGGCCCGATGAAAGCTCGCCCATGTCGAAGAGTTTAGCCGCGTCGATCATTTTGATCTCCGCGTCAGTTACATTTACCTCCGCTGGTAGTGTCAGTTCGACCGTTCCGTTCATATATCAATTTTCGACCCGACTGGTCGATATGTCAATGAATTTACAGCTTTAGTTCCGCGATCGTGGCACCGTTTCCGCCCTGGTCGGGCGGGGCGAAGGTGAAGGAGGCAATGAGATCGTGGTTTTTGAGGGTGTGGTGGACGAAGTTCTTTAGGGCGCCGGTGCCGAAGCCGTGGATGATGCGGATTCGGGGAAGCGAGGCCATATACGCCTCGTCGATAAAGCGGTCGATCTCATAATCGGCTTCGGCGGTCGTTTTGCCGATGAGGTTGAGTTCCATGGGGGCGTAGCGGCCGTCGATGGAGATCGGGGAGGATACCTTGTCACGCTCACGGCCGTGTGAGCCCGAGGGCACACTCCCTACCGGTCGTGTTTCTGCCTGTGGTGCCGCGAGTTGAAGGTCTGCGATCTTTTCGCGGAGGCGCATTCCGCCGACCAGCACTTCTGCTACTTCCTTGTCCATTTTCTCGATCGTGCCGACGTTGCCGAAGGATGTGACGACCTTTGATCCTACACGGATCGTACCGTCGCCCTCAGACCACCCCGCCGACGAAGCGTCGGCACCCCTCCTCAAACCATGAGGGGAGGCAGCATTACTCCCCTCCTTGTCTAAGGAGGGGTGGCCGCCTTGGGCGGACGAGGCGGTGACTGCCCTTTGACCCGCGGCCTTTGTCATCACGGCCCGGTTCATTTCGGCCTTGCGGGCGGAGCGTTCTTTTTCTAGCTTGTTTTTAAGGACCTTGTCTTCAAGGCCGGCCATGAACGCCTTTGACTGGCGATCGAACGAATCCACGGTTTCGGCAAGCTGCTGTTCGAATTCCTTTTGCCGGGCCTTTTCCTTTTTGCCGGCTTCGATCTCAAGCCCGGCGTACTTCATCGCCACGGCCTCGCGTTCTTCTTCGAGGGCAATGCGAAGATCTTCGGCGAGCTTTGTTTCCGTCTGTAATCTAAGCAGATACGCCTCGGCGTCCTGGGCCGAAATATCGAGATTTTGCCGGGCGGTTCCGATCACTTCGGGCAGGATGCCGAAGCGGCTGGCGATCTGGATGCCGGACGACGCCCCGGCAAGGCCGATCAATAGTTTATACGTCGGCTGGAGCGTTTTCTCATCGAATTCGACCGAAGCGTTGATCACGTTCGGGTCGTTCGCAGCATAGATCTTCAGCCCGCGATAGTGCGTCGAGGCGATGACCTGGGCACCTTTCTGCCGGAAATGATCGACGATCGCGACGCCGAGTGCCGAGCCTTCTTCGGGGTCTGTGCCGGTGCCGGCCTCGTCGAGCAGGACGAGCGAAGGCGGCAAACATTCTCGCATCATCCCGGCGATGTTCGACATATGCGATGAGAACGTCGAGAGATTTGCTGAGAGCGATTGATGATCGCCAATGTCGGCCAGCACCGAGCGATAAAAGGGAATTCGAGCCTCTCTAGCTGGAACCGGCAGGCCCGAGATGGCCATAAGGCTCAGCAAACCGGCGGTTTTAAGCACCACCGTTTTGCCGCCCGCGTTGGCACCGGAGATTATCATGACGGATCTTTGCGAGGACAACGTGAATGAGCAGGGGACGATCTCCTGGCTCGAGCCCTCACTTACGTGCGGGCTACTGACACGGGGCACACTCCCTACCGGTCGTGTTTCCGCCTTTGCGTCTCCGCGACTTTGCGTTGAAATGTTCCTTAAGTTTTCTTCAAGTAAAGGATGGCGGGCGTCGATCAGTTCGAGCGTTTCGTTTTCCGATATCTGCGGCACGATCGCTTTGAACTTACGGGCGAATTCGACCTTGGCCTTGATGAAGTCGAGTTCGGCAACTGCCTCGACAGCGGTTTCGATCGCGGGAAGCTGTTCGCGAAGCTCTTCGGTCAGGGCGAAAAGGATGCGGGCGACCTCGCGTTCCTCTTTTCCTTTTAGATTTTGCAGTTCGTTGTTCGCCTCGATGGCTTCGAGAGGTTCGACGAAAACGGTTTGCCCGCTTGATGAAAAGCCGTGGGCCACACCGCCGACCTTGCCGCGGAAATCGGCCTTTACAGGAATGACAAATCGGTCGTTGCGCACGGTGACGATATCATCCTGGATCGCATCGCCAGAATTACGCATCACCGATTCCAGCGATTTAGTCAGCCTCGCACGTTGGCTCGATATCTCGCGGCGGATCTTCGCCAATTCAGGCGAGGCGGAATCGTCAACCTCGCCGCTTGGCAAAAGCTTCTTATTGATGCGGTCAATGACCGCGAGCAGGCTGGGCGGAATGCCTTCAACGATCAGCCAAAGGGTCGGTGCCGATTCCTTTTCCGGTTGGATCGCCGAGCGGGCGAAGATAGCCTGGTTACAAACGCGGGAAAGCTCAAGCAGAATATGGGGCTCAAGCGTGGCATTCCTGATCTTCAAAATTGCGACGGCGTCCGATGGGTCTTCGAGCCCACTGAACGACCATGTGACCTGCTTCTCTTCGTTGAGGACGATCGTTTCCGAGATCGTGGCAAGATCACTTTCAAGCTCGCTTTTGCTCGTTTTCGGACGCAAGTCGGCGAACCTTGCCTCACCCATCGGCGTCTGCGTGTGGCGGCTGACGAGTTCGAGCAGCTTTTCGTATTCCAATGTTTCGAGCGAGAAACTCATCAGATATTTAGCCGCAGATAAACGCAGATGGACGCAGATATATACCTATCCGTGTTTATCTGTGTTCATCCGTGGACGATCTCCTATTCGACCTCAACGCCTTTCCAGAATGCGACATAACCCTCGATATTCTTAGCGTCGGGCTTTGTGTCAGGATAGAACCAAGCCGCGTCCTTATTTGTTTTGCCATCTACGACCACGTCGTAATAACTGGCCGTGCCTTTCCAACCGCAGACGGTGTGCGTTTCACTGGGTTGAAAGTGTTCGGTTTTGATCGAATCTTTCGGAAAATAGTGATTGCCTTCGACGACGATAGTTTCATCGCTTTCGGCAAGTGTTGTTCCATTCCATGTTGCTTTCATACTAGTTTTTGTGGAGGCCCGCCCGTAAGCAAGGGCGTAAATCGACCGTTGAGTGTTAAGCCCTTGCTCACGCCCGGGCCTCTGCATTAAATCAAAAATCGTGCCCTTATTTCAGGCGTCGGCATCATGCACTCATCACGCCTGCCGAACAGCCGGTAACGGTATCGTGCGAACAACTTGTACGCTCCGTCACGAGCAAACTTCGGCACAATGATAAAACCGTAGGCCAAGGACCATGGGCCGTCAAGCTTTTTCGCGATCTTGAGGGCCGCGGTCGAATGAGTAAACGCCCGGCCTTCATCTACTAAAACGACCGAGTCCGTATCTGAGGGGTCAATTCCGTACTTGGCTATCAACTCCTCGCCGATCTCCGATTGAAGAGGAGCAAACTTGAAATAGCCTGTCTTATCTCGCTCAATAATGAAATTCACTGAGCTATTGCAGAAATTGCAGACGCCATCGAATAAAACCGTTGCGGCCATAAAAAAATTCTACCGCAATTTTCGGATAGATTTCATATTTCCTTATGGATAAACTCACTTTCATGGAAACGGAATTGTTTTGGCGAGCAGTGACAACGAACGACGCGAGGTTCGACGGTGCATTTTACCTCGGTGTCAAAACGACCGGCATCTACTGCCGGCCCTCGTGCCGGGCGCGGACGCCGAAACGTGAAAACGTAGCGTTTTTCGCATCATGGGCCGATGCGGAGAGCTCGGGCCTGCGGGCATGTTTAAGGTGCCGTCCAAAGAATGTAATGACCGCCGATCCGCGGATTGAGAAGATCCTGAGGGTTTGCGAGCTTCTGGAATCGGAAGAGGGATTTTCGCTTGAAAGCCTTGCTGCGGACGTCGGGCTGAGCCCATATCACCTGCAGCGGAGTTTTAAGGAAATCATAGGTGTTAGCCCCAAAAAATACTCGGAGGCAAAAAGAATGGAACGGTTCAAGACGGAATTGAGGGAAGGCTGTGACGTGACGGCGGCGATGTACGATGCGGGCTTTGGGTCGAGCAGCAGGCTGTATGAGAACGCCTCGAACGACATGGGAATGACTCCGGCGACTTACAAGAAGGGCGGGAAGGGCGTGACGATCAACTATTCGATCACGGAGTGCGAGCTTGGCCGGATCCTGGTGGCACGAACGATCCGTGGCCTTTGCAATGTCGCCTTCGCGGACGACGATTCTTCACTTGAAGAGAACCTTAAACGAGAGTATCCGAATGCGGAGATCGTAAAGGATGCGAAGGTGCTGAAAAGGTTTGTCGAAGAGATCCTGAAACACCTTGCGGGCGAGAAGAAGCGGCTCGACCTGCCGCTGGACATCCAGGCGACCGCGTTCCAGATGCGTGTTTGGGAGCTTTTGAGAAAAATACCGTACGGGGAAACCGTGACATACAGCCAGATCGCCGAACGGCTCGGTGATCGGAACAAGGTGCGCGCGGTCGCACAGGCCTGTGCAGATAGCCGCTTGGCAGTTGTCATCCCGTGCCATCGCGTCGTGGGCAAGGATGGCAGCTTGACCGGATACAAGTGGGGAATCGAGCGGAAACGAACTCTCCTTCAGAAGGAAAAAGAGGCCGATATGCAGCAAACGGCGGCAGGTGGCCAAGCATGAAAAACGAAGCAGATAAGCATAAAAGTAAGTCAATGCAGCTTAAATTGGGCCCTTGTCCTAGGAACAACGAGGGCTTCGCAGTTCGTAAACTTTTGTAAAGTTTCCGTGTTGATCGCGAACCCCGCTTTGCAAACCGCAACTTTTCGATTATCCTCTGCGTATCTCGAATTTCAAGGCGTTCAATTTCAAAATTCAAAAAACTCGCTATGAAACCAAAGCTGTTCTTGGTCGCAATAGCTGCGATCGGCTGTATTTTTAGTTTTCAGGCAAATGCGCAATCCTACGCGATCACAAATGCCCGCATAGTAACGGTCTCTGGTGCGACCATTGACCGAGGTACGGTGGTGATACGCAATGGCCTGATCGAATCGGTTGGGGCTAACATCACGGCACCGGCTGATGCTCAGGTGTTCGACGCTACGGGCCATACTGTCTACCCGGGATTTATTGACGCTGCCACGAACCTTGGGCTAGCTGCTCCTGCGCCTGCGGCCCCGGGTGGTGGCGGTCCCGGTGGTGGCGGTGGCCAGCAACAGCAGGCGGCTGCTCAGGCCCGGTCGATCTCAAATTTTCGTGCCGGGCTTCGGCCTGAGGTCTCTGTTATTGATGATCTCCAAGCCGGCGACGCACCGTTCGCGACTGCAAGAAATGCCGGGTTCACAACTGCATTGACGGTCGGCAGAACAGGTGTTTTTCAGGGCCGTTCCGCAGTGATAAATCTTTCCGGCGACACGGTGTCATCCTTGATAGTTAAGTCTCCGTTCGCCCAACATATTTCGATGACGTCGCTTGGCGGCGGTGGTGGTTATCCCGTTTCGCTGCTTGGAACATTCTCTGCAATGAGGCAGATGTTCAATGACGCACGCCGATTGCACGAGATGAGAATTATGTATGCTCAAGATCCTCGTGGTATGACACGCCCGGAGGCCGATCCTTCGCTTGAGGCCCTCATTCCGGTAGTAAATCGGCAAATGCCGGTGGTGTTCAATGCGAATCGTGAGATCGAGATCATCAGGGCACTGGATTTTATGAAGGAATTCAATCTGGTCGGGATGATCGCGGGCGGACAGGAAGCATGGAAGGTAACTGATAGGCTAAAAGCCCAGAACGTACCCGTCCTGCTCTCGCTCAATTTTCCAAAGCGTACAGCCGCGGCGTCGCCCGACGCCGATGGCGAATCGCTCGACATTCTCAGGTTCCGGGCCGAGACGCCAAAAACCGCCTCGAGGCTTGCGGCCGCAGGAGTTAAGTTTGCCTTTCAAAGCGGCGGCGCCGCGGCATTGGCAGACGTATTCTCAAGTGCGGGTAAGGCGGTCGAAAATGGCCTATCACGTGATGCGGCAGTCAGAGCGATGACGCTTGGAGCGGCCGAGATACTTGGGATCGCCGACCGGACTGGCTCGATCGAGGCCGGAAAGATGGCGAACATTGTTGTTATAAAGGGTGACCTTTTCGGCAGCGATCGCTTTGCACCGCATATTTTTGTCGACGGCAAGCACTTTGAGCAGAAAGAACCTGTGCGGCCTGCGGGAGGTGGACGAGGCCCCGGAGGCCCTGGCGGACCGGGTGCAGGCGGCGGAACGGGTCCGAGTATTGCAGGTTCATATGCGATTACGATCGACATTCCGGGACAGGCGATGCCGGCTACGATAAATTTGTCTCAGCAGGGATCGGTAGTGTCCGGGACAATGGTATTTGCTACGGGTACGTCGCAGATCCGCGACGGACGTGTTACAGGGAACGGATTCAGCTTTGTAACAACGGTTCCATTTGAAGGTGCGCAGATCGACATTACCGTGACGGGGACGATCAGCGGCAATCAGGTCAGCGGATCGATCGATTCACCAATGGGAACGGTGCCGTTCTCGGGAACACGGAATCCGTAAACCATAATTTTTATTGGATTAATAGGAAAAGAGATGAAAAAGGTTATAGTTTTAACTCTTCTACTTTCGATATCGCTGATCTCACCGGCTCTGGTTGCAGGACAGGCGGCCGGTGACGTTCTTATCAAGAACGCGACCGTTATGACTGCGGCGAACGGAACCCTTCAGGGCACTGACGTCCTGATCAGAGACGGAAAGATTTCGCGTATCGGGAGAAATCTATCGGCCGGTGCGAACGCAAAGGTGATCGATGCAACGGGAAAGTACGTCATCCCGGGTATTATCGACGCCCACTCGCACGCGATGGTGAGCGCCATCAACGAAGGTTCGTTAGCGGTTTCGTCGATGACCAGGATCAGGGATGTGCTGAACCCAAATGACATCGCGGTCTATCGTGCATTGGCGGGCGGCGTCACGGGTGCATTGCTGCTTCACGGTTCCGCAAATCCGATCGGCGGTCAAAGTTCCACCGTAAAATTCAAGTACGGAAAGCCCGTCGAGGCGTTTCCGGTCGAAGGAGCTCCCGAAGGAATTAAGTTCGCCTTGGGAGAGAATGTAAAACGCTCAAATTCTCAGTTTCAGCCGGGACAAACTCCCAGGTATCCCAGAACGAGAATGGGCGCCATCGAGGTAATCCGCGATGCCTTCATCCGAGCTCGCGAATACAAGCGTTCATGGGACGACTTTCGTGCAAAGAAAACACGAACGCCTCCGCGAGTCGATGAAGAGCTAACCCCGTTAGTTGAGATCCTCGAGGGTAAGCGGATCGTTCATGCTCACGGTTATCGATCAGATGAGCAGTTGAATTTGCTCCTGCTGGCCGAGGAATTCGGCTTCAAGATCGGAACCTTGCAGCACGGCCTCGAAGCATATAAATTTGCCCCCGAGATCGCTAAGCACGGCGCCGGTGTTTCGATCTTTGCGGATAGCTGGAGCTATAAGCTCGAAGCTTACGATTCGATACCTTACAACGCTTACATTCTCTGGAAGAACGGCGTTAATGTGTCGATAAATTCTGACTCCGCTGAGCGTATTCGCCGTCTTAATTTAGACGCAGCCAAGGCTATGAAGTACGGCGGCGTGCCTGAGCAGGATGCTTTGAAAATGATCACGCTTAATCCCGCGATCCAGTTAGGTATCGGCCGGCGAACCGGCTCGATCGAAGTCGGAAAGGACGGCGACGTTGTTATTTGGTCCGGGCATCCATTCAGCCCTTATTCGGTTCCTGAGATCACAATGATCGAGGGCGAGGTTTATTTCGATCTCGCCAACGACAAGCAAATGCGTGCTGAGCGTCAGCGTGAGCGTGAAGCTCTCGAAAAGCTTGATATGAACCGGGCTCCCGGAGCAGGCGGAACACCGCCGAGAGTGCCCTCTGAACGCAATAGCGGCGAGATCGAGGATCATGACGGGGGCCAACAGAAATGAAGAAGGAATTCAGAATGAATAGAGAGCAAATCATACAGTTTGTCCTAGTCCTTGCGTTGGTTTCTACATCTACCATCGTGTCGGCGCAGAGCGACGGAGCGCAGCAGAACAGGACTGGTAGAGCCGGGACGTTTGCGATCGTAAATGCTCGCATAATACCGGTTTCCGGCCCTGAGATAGCTAATGGAACTGTTGTTATACAAAACGGCAAGATCACGGCAGTCGGCGCCGGGGCGGCGGTGCCTTCGGGAGCCGAGAGGATCGATGGGCGCGGGCTTTCGGTCTATCCGGGGATGATTGATGCGGCAACCAATATGGGCCTTATCGAGATCGGCCAAGGAGCAAACGCAACCGTTGACGTGCAGGAAGTTGGCCCAAATAATGCGAATGCAAAAGCAATAACCGGTATAAATCCGCACACGTCGCATATAAATGTAACGCGTGTAAATGGTATTACTACGGTTCATTCCCGCCCAAGCGGCGGTATTGTTTCGGGGCAGAGCGCGATCATCAATCTCAACGGTTCTACGCAGGCGGATATGGCGGTCGTGGCCGAAGCAGGTCTTATAATCAACTTTCCTCGAGTAGTCGCTGGTGGCGGATTTGGCGGTTTTGGCGGCGGTGGCGGCGGGCAAGTCAATTTCACCGAACTGATCCGTCGTCGCGACACAGCGGTCGACGAATTAAAAAAGACCTTCACGGATGTCTTGGCTTATGCAAAGGCGGTCGAGGCTCAAGCAAAAGATAAATCGCTTCCCGCCCCGACCACCGATCTTCGGATGGCCGCAATGGTCCCGTATGTTCGTGGTGAAAGGCCGATCTACTTTATGGTCGAACGCGAACGCGACATTCGTGCCGTTGCCAAATTCGTCGGGGAGATGAAGGTCAAGGGCGTTATCGTTGGCGGGCAGGATGCGTGGAAGGCCGCCGATGATCTGAAAAAGAATGACATCGCGGTGATCTATACGAATATCTACAGCCTGCCGGTTCAGCAGGACGACCCGTACGATTATCTTTTTGAAGCACCGTCGCTGATGCAGAAAGCAGGGATCAGATTTGCGGTCTCGACCGGAAATGATGGTTCCGAAGCACGCGATCTGCCGTATCATGCTGGCCTTGCCGGTGCCTACGGACTTGGGCCGGAAGAAGCCCTTAAGTCAGTGACGATCTATCCGGCACAGATACTCGGCGTGGCTGACAAAATGGGTTCGCTCGAGGTCGGCAAGATCGCGAACGTTGTCGTTACCGACGGAGATCTGCTCGATCCGCGAACGAACATCAAGCATATGTTCATCGGCGGACGGCTAATACCCCTGACAAGCCGGCACACGGATCTGTTCGATAGCTTTAAGGATAGGAAGTAACCAATTTTCCATAGAATCGCGCAAAAGACGCAAAAGGGATTTTTTCCTTTTTGTGTCTTTTGCGTTTTCTTGCGGCTAACCTTTCTGAGGGATTTCGTCGCCGTCGGGGAAGAATTCGAGCGAGGCCGAGTTCAGGCAGTAACGTTGGCCAGTGGGCGGCGGGCCGTCGGGGAAGACGTGGCCTTGGTGGCCGCCGCAGCGCGCGCAGCGAATCTCGGTCCGGCGCATGCCGTAGCTGCTGTCTTCGATATTGGCCAAGTGGTCCTTGTCGAACGGAGCGTAGAACGACGGCCAGCCGGTGCCTGACTCGAACTTGTGTTTTGATGCGAACAAAGGTAGCCCGCAAAGCCGGCAGGCGTATGTGCCCTCCAGCTTGTTGTCCAGCAGCGGGCCGCAAAACGGAGCCTCCGTCCCATGATCAAGCAAAACGCGACGCTCCTCTTCGTTCAAGTCGCTCGCCAAATTCTCAATTGCATCCGCATCAAGCCGCGTAATGTCGTATCCAGATTCTAAAGTGCTCATGTTGTTCTAAATCTATCACAAGGAAGTTCGTTGTTTTTCCGATTAGATTCGGCCAGCAGGCGAAGACTACCAGTCGATTTCCATCCAAACTGATCTTCGGTGCTTGAGCCAATGCCATATTTTGTTAGACCAAAAGCTCGCCATAGTATGTGTGATTAAGAAATTATCTTCGCCAACTATGTTCCATTGGTCCGCAACATTGATTTTAGAAGCATCGAAATAAACGTTATGGCGAAAATCAAAGGTTGCGAAATGCAATCTCTTTGTCGCGTCGAAGCTAAGTGTTTCAACGGCGAATATAGTCAGTCCAGGATCGTCCACACTTATTCCGTTAAAGTGCGAATAGAAAAGTTTAATCTGCTTCGGGAGAGTCAGTTCCAACCGGTTCTCAGTTTCATCGATCCCGTTCCGGGTAGCCCCGCCTTCTAACCGATACGAGAAGCCTATTTCTTTTGAGACTTTAACGAATTGCGGTTCCAATTTGTTCAGATCCATAAAGTTTACACAGAGCTTATGCAGGTGGTTCGGGCTTTTGAGGTATGTCTTGGCCCTCTTCGAAGAATTCGAGGGAGGCCGAGTTTAGGCAGTAGCGTTGGCCGGTGGGCGGCGGGCCGTCGGGGAAGACGTGGCCCTGGTGGCCGCCGCAACGCGCACAGCGGATCTCGGTGCGACGCATGCCGTAGCTGCTGTCTTCGATATTGGTCAAGTGGTCCTTGTCGAACGGAGCGTAGAACGACGGCCAGCCGGTGCCCGACTCAAACTTGTGTTTTGATGTGAACAAAGGCAGCCCGCAAAGGCGGCAGGCGTACGTGCCCTCCAGCTTGTTATCGAGTAGGGTGCCGCAAAACGGCGGTTCGGTCCCGTGATCGAGCAGGACACGATAAGCCTCTTCGTCAAGGTCCTGAGCAAGCCGCTCGATCGTATCCGGATCAAGAGGGGAGATATCAAATCCGGCGCCGGAAAGTTCAACTCGTGTTTGTGCCTTCATATATTTTCAGATGTTTCTGATCTTCTATTTTAACCCAATTATCAAAACGGCGTCGTGTTACCAGCCACCCTGAACTACCGTAAAACTCTTACCGTCAGGCGACACTGCGATCCCAGACCACGACTCCGTTGGGATCATGTATCCGCAGATGATGGTGGACGGCGACGGCCTGATCGAATATCTACACGACAAAGGTGCAAAAGCGATGACGCCGATACGGATAGGCCCACAAACGATGTGTAAGGTAAGGATGCTTTGGGGAGCCGAGGCGTGCAAGGAGTGACAAATACGGTTATGCACGCTAAATAAGATCGCAATCATCGAAGGTTTGGATCAGGCGATAAAAACGAAGTAACTAGTGTATTGCCATCACTTTGGACGGGCTTCGTCAGCCTCGCTCGAGCCCGCCGGGCCCTGCAATTCAGCAAGACGTTTTTCGAGTTCGCGGACGGTTTTCACCATGTCGCCGAGCCGATGATATGCGGCCGAAAGCCGTCGCCATTCGCGGTTGTCGATGGCCGGCAGGCCCGAAACAAAACGGCCAGGCTCGATGCTTTTTGTAACGCCAGATTGGCCGGTCACCGAGACGTCGTCGCCGATGGTCAGGTGGCCGGCAACGCCGACCTGACCGGCAAGCACGACGCGCTTCCCAACTATTGAACTTCCGGCAAGCCCCGTCTGCGCGCAGATCAGGGCGTCTTCGTCGATCACGCATGCATGGCCGATCTGGACAAGATTGTCTATCTTCACGCCGCGTTTCAATCGCGTTTCACCAACCGCAGGCCGATCGACGGCGCTGTTTGCACCTATCTCGACGTCATCTTCAATGACCACACGGCCTGTTTGCGGAATCTTCAGCCAGTGTTTCTCCTCGTCTTTTGCAAATCCGAAACCGTCCGCACCTATCGAGACGTTGTTGTGCAGGATGCAGTTTCGGCCGATCTCGGTGTTCCCACGGATCGATACGTTCGAATGAATCACCGTGCTTTCGCCAATGGACGAACCCGCATACACGGTCGTGTTCGGATGGATTATGACCCCGGCGGCGATACGGCAACCCGCACCGATCACCACTCCGGCGTGCATCTCCGTCCGCTCGTCAACGATCGCTGTCGGATCGATCACCGCTGACGCGTGCCGAAATGCCACGGCCTCTCGCTCCGGATGAAACGCTCGCAGGCCGCGGGCAAAGGCGAGATAAGGATCTTTGGCCCGGAGTATTGCAAGATCCTCACGCTCGATCACATCTTTCTCGTTGAGTATGATCGCACTAGCCTGGGTGGATGCGGCCTTCGCGGCATACTTGAGGCTCGCCAGAAATGTCGCCTCTCCCTCACGGGCAGTTTCCAGGCTCCCGACCCCGATTATTTCAAGGTCGGGCGGGCCGCTGACGATGGTTGATCGAGTGATCTTGGCAAACTCCGAAAGCTTCATAGAGATAGTCCTTGAAAAAGGCGGTCGCGATATGCAAAACTAATTTAAGCAGAGAAAGCAACCCAAGCAAAGCCTCCTGCAATACGCCCGGTTATAAGCCCGCAAGCAGTAAATTCTGGAGCAATTTATTTATGAGTGAAAAAGGCCTCGACCATTCACAGAGGAAGCCTTCCGTCGACGAGTATCCGCCGGCCGACCGCAGCCATACACGAAGTGACCAGACGGGCGGTAAAATGATCGCGCGTTCGGGATCGAACCGTTGGCACAACCTGATCGTATCGAACACGGCGATCGCCACCGGCAGCAAGATGCACGGCCACAAATGCGAGATCTATATCAGCAATATGCGGGTCAAGCTGGCAAACAATTTCGTCTGCTACCCGGACATCGTTTTCGTGAGCGGGGAGCCGCGTTTTGCCGATTCGCCTTCGGAACTTCTTCTTAACCCAACCGTCGTCGTCGAGATCTTCTCGAGCACGACCAATACAACGGACAAGACAAAAAAGGTCGAAAGTTTTCTCGAAATGGACTGCATTCGTGAATGCCTGCTGCTTAAAGAAGACGAGATGCGTGTCGAACACTATGCCCGCCAGAATGCGAAGCAGTGGCTTTACCGCATCTATAACGAACGTGACGACGTTGTCTCGCTAGACTCGATCAATTGTAAGATCTCGTTGTCGGAGATCTATTCACAGATCAAATTCAGGCAGGCGGAATTTGCGTCGCGGGCGGTAAATTAGGCCTGGAACACCTGCTCAGAGCATATCGACCGGGTCTATCTCGAGTTGGACGTGCCGCAGGTCTGCCCCGCCTTCATCCGCCCGTGCAAGCCCCAGATCGACAACTTCGCGGATATCTCGGCGGTTAGGGCTCTTGACCAGTAATTGCACTCGATATTCTCCCTTGAGCCTGGCGAGTGATGCGGGCCCCGGACCGACGATGCGGCACTTCTTTTCCGCGTTCGCCGCGTCGAGCCCGTCGCGTACGATCCGAGCCTCCTGGTTAACGGCGTTCTGGTCCTTGCCGCGGACCATCAGCATCGCAAGCGCGACGAACGGCGGATATCCCATCCGTTCCCGAAAACGCATCTCCACTTCAAAAAATCCCTCGAAGTCCTGTTTGACCGCATGTCTCAAAGCGTAGTGTTCCGGATAGTACGTCTGTATCAGAACGCGACCGGGAAGTTCGCCGCGGCCTGCCCGCCCGGCGACCTGGGTCAGCAGTTGAAACGTCCGCTCCGCCGATCGAAAATCCGGAAGGCCAAGCCCGGTATCGACCGAGATGACCCCGACAAGCGTTACATTGTGAAAATCGTGCCCCTTGGCCAGCATTTGCGTACCGATAAGCATATCTATTTCGCCGCGATCGAAAGCGAGCAGCGTCTTTGCCATTTCACCCTTACGCGCCATCGTGTCGCGGTCGATGCGGGCGATGCTCATGTCGGGCAGCATTTTCTGTAGGATCTGTTCCAGTTGTTCGGTGCCCCGGCCGATGAAATAAAGATACTCGCTCGAGCAGAACGGGCATTTCGCAGGCACGGCGGCACGAAAACCACAGTAATGGCAGACGAGTTTTGGATCGCGTTTGTGATACGTGAGAGTGATGTCGCAGTTTCGGCAGCGAAGGCTTTCGCCGCAAGTTCGGCAAAGCACGAACTGAGAAAAGCCTCGTCGATTTAGAAGGACGATCGACTGCTCTCCGTTCGAATGGGTCGTCTTGATCGCCTCAAGAAGCTGCGGCGAGATCGTGATATCCTTGCCGGCCTTGCGAAAAACCTCTCGCATATCGATCAGCTCTGCTTTCGCAAGCGGGCGGTTCCAGGGGCGATTTTGCAGCTTCAGATACTGATATTTACCCGCTCGGGCGTTTTCGAAACTTTCCAGCGAAGGCGTCGCTGAACCAAGAACTACAACGGTGGAGGAAAGGTTTGCACGCATCACCGCCGTGTCTCGTGCGCTGTAGAACGGCGACTCATGCTGCCTGTACGAGGCGTCGTGTTCTTCATCGACGATGAGAAGGCCGGGCGATTCAAGCGGGGCGAAGACGGCAGATCGTGTGCCTATCACGATTCGTGCATCGCCCGATCTGATCCTTCGCCATTCGTCGTATCTTTCACCTGCGGACAGATTCGAATGTATGATCGCGACTTGATCGCTAAAGACCGATCGCAGGCGACGTGAAAAGATCGGCGTCAGGGCGATCTCCGGCACGAGCATCAGTGCAGAACGGCCCAAAAGCAGACACGTCCGCATCGCCCGAATATAGATCTCGGTCTTGCCGCTTCCGGTGATCCCGTGCAGGAGCAAAGCCTTGTATCCGCCTGTCTCGATGGTCGCGCCGATCGCTGATAGCGCGTCCTGCTGTTCGCGGCTCAGTTCGATGTCCGTGACCTCAGGGAGTTCGGCCTCGGCCAGCGGATCGCGACGGACCTCGGCAAGGCTGACCTCCACCATGCCGCGTCTTGCAAGCGAGGTAATGGGCGAGGCACCAGTTCCGGCCGCATCGAGCAGCTCGGTGAAAAGCACTTCGCCCTTCCGCTTCTCCAACTCGGCAAGCACACGTCGTTGCCCTTCGGTGAGCGGCTTTTCATCCACTGCCGAGGAAGCGATCAAACGAACGGCTTTTCGGAGCTTCGGTTTGACGACCGAGGCACGGTTTCGGAAGTAAGCATCCACGAGGTTCGCAGCCATTAGTTCACGGATCGAGCGTTTCGCGGCCGTTTCGCCAAATTGCTTTTCGATAACGCGCTGGCTCGTCTCGCCGTTCGCTTCGAGAAAACGCAGTATTTCATACTTCGCGGACATCCTGTCCGGGGCCTGACCGATCTCCTGTTTACCTGCTTCATTGATCGAGATAACTCTCTCCGAAGGCGAATTTATGCCGGCCGGAAGGGAAGCCTTTAACATCTCACCCCACGAAACTGCATAATAATCGGCTGCCCATTTGGTAAGTTCGAGGATCTCAGGCGTGATCAGCGGGCTTTCGTCGAGTAATTCGATCGCGTCTTTTACGTCGCTTTCATCCAGCCCGAGCTGCGGGTCGAGACTTTCCTGAAGATCGACAATATAACCCGTCAGGTTTCTCTTGCCGAACGGTACAAGTACGCGGGAGCCGAGCACGGCCGCACTGCCCAAAGCGGAAGGGAGCCGGTAAGTAAAGGTACGACGAAGCGGGACAGGAAGTGCGACGTCGGCATAGGCTGGTATAGGCGGTTTGGAGCTTCTAGCTTCGATCTTAAAATGATAACCTATTGGAACTTTTCGCCAAAAGAGTTGTCGAATCGGTAACGGGTCGGTTTGAGCATAATTTTTACTCTCTCTTAACGACCTTTGTGTCTTCACCTTCGCGACCTCTGTGTTTAGCACCATTTCGAACACAAAGTACACAAAGGGAAGACACCTAGAACACCAAGACCTTTGATCAGATTCGCGACGTATAAATTTGGCTGATTGCGTGAACTATGGAATCATTTTTAGATGAGAAAGGGCCCGAGAAAAAGGGTATCAATAAGGGTTACATCGTCGGCGCGGTGATCGGAATTCTGGTTATTTCCGCCGCGATCGCCCTCATCTCGCTCCAGCCGCCGGTTGAGGACCAGCGGGCATCCATTTTGCAGGACGCCCATCGTGAGGGCTCGCCGGAGTTTGCCGAGCTGACCAAGGATGTGATCATCGCAACGGACCTAAATCGCACGGTCGAATCGCCGACGGGCTTTGGCAAGATCTCGATGTATATTTCCGGAAGTGTCCGGAATCGCGGTACACGCACGATCACCGTGCTCGAGGTGAACGCGGCAGTGATCGATCAGCAGAACAATGTCGTAAAGGACAAGAATGTCCTGGTTATTCCGGAGCGATTCGGCTCGCTTGGGCCCGGCGAAGTGATACAGCCGGTGACGCTTGCACTTGAGGGATTCGATCCAAAGGCCGACCGTGCGAATATCCGCTGGAAGGTCGTAGCATTGAAGGCGGAATGATAGTGTTCTCGACCTGGTAGGTTGACGATGCTCGACTAAGAGCGAGTATTTGTCGAACCGCAAACTCACCCCTCCGAGGTTTCCTTCACAAAGTATTCTTCCAAAGATTGCTTCACCGACTGAACGGAAAGCAGCTTACCGCCGTTTTGATGGATCGCCCTGAGGACCGGCTCGATATCGCCCTCCGACATGACTTCCAGGCACAGTCCGCTCGCTTTCTGGTTAACACTTGCGATGCCCTGCGGGAGCGGATCTCCGAGATCGGCCGCCGATATGCCTGCGGCGATAATTTCGAAAGCCCTTGCTTCTCCGTCGTGAGCAAGCAGATCGAGAAGTTCGCCGGTGGCAGCCAGCCGACCGCCGCGAAGGATGGCAACGCGGTCGCAGAGCGCTTCCACGTCGGACAGAATATGCGTGGACATGAAGACCGTCGTGCCCTCGTCACGCAAGCCGGCGATCAGCTCACGGATCTCGCGACGCCCGATCGGGTCAAGCCCGCTCATCGGCTCGTCGAGGAACACGATCTTCGGTTCGTTTACCAGCGATTGCGCAAGCCCGACGCGCTGCAGCATACCTTTCGAAAACTTGCGAAGCTGCCGGTTCCAATCCTTTTCTTCTATACCAACCTTTGCGAGGAGTTCTGCTGATCTATCTTTTTGCTCGCTTCGGCTGCGGCCAAAGAGCTCGCCCATATAATTCATCAGCTCGAAAGCGGTCAGGTAATCGTAAAAGTACGGATTCTCCGGGCAATAACCGATCTCGCGGTGCATAGAAACGTCCGAGATATCGCGGCCGAGAATCTTTGCCGAACCCTCGGTCGGGAAAAGCAGGCCCATCAGAATTTTGATCGTCGTGGTCTTGCCGGCGCCGTTGCCGCCCAGGAAACCGAAGATCTGCCCGCCTTCGACCGAAAGCGTCAAGCCGTCAAGCGCCCGCACTTTCTTCTTTCGCCAGAATCCGGTCTCGTAATCCTTCGACAGGTTGTTTATCTCAATTACTGGTTCCATTTCTAATTGGTTATCGGCGGTATCTTCGATCGCTTGGCGTCGATCTTTGCCTGGCAAGCCTCGCTGTCGAGCAGATAGGGAACGCCGGTCGGATCAACGATGTTCGCGTTCGCGTCTGTCATAAGTTCGCGTTCGTTCGGCAGCTCGATCCTGCTCAACTGAGGCAAAATTTCACGAAACGATGACGGGCATCGGCCGGAGTCTGAATGAATACGGCCAAGCACACTGTTGATCGCGTCGCGCTCATTTAACGAATCGATCTCGTTCAATCGAAACACTGCGTTGCCCCGGGTCTGCTCGTCCTGGGCCTCATCAAACATCTGCTGATACATCGCACGCGCGGTTTCGCGGCTGCCGCCCCGTGTCCGCATTGCGGCTGCCATCATCCTCATAAATTGCGGCGAGCCCTCGATCTCCGAACCTCGATCGTAAGCCGCCGCGGCCTTTTCGTAATCCTGCAGCCGCCAATAGATGTAGCCGAGATATTGATACATTCGCCAGCTTTGCGGATTGTTCGCGACGGCCTTTTCCGTCAATGCGATCGCCTGCTGCTTGTCGATCGCCGGCAGCACCATCGCTCCGTAGGTGTATGCCGCCATAAATTTTGGATCGAGGTCCGTCGCGTTGTCGAGAAGAGGATAGAGAAGCCGAGGCTGCAGGACCGTCAGGTCTTCAACATTGATGTATTCGAGGTCGGTCTTCGCAAGCTTGTCGCCGATGTACTGCAGCGACCACATCCAGTACCAGTCTGCCAGCAGCCCTTCCGTGCCGAGGGCAAATCCCTTTAGTCGCCGACCTTCAAGCGAGAGATCTGAATCGAAATAATCCTCGGGCAAACTTATCCGATTTTTTTCCAGAAATGTACTCAGCCCGAAAACGGCGGCGAATCCGACCGAGACGGCGGCTGTGGAAAGGACCAATTTGATGCTCTTGTTTGTCATCGGTCGGCTGATCGCCTTTGGTGACTGATCGAATATTTCACTTGAAATTCCGGCGGCTGAATATAGCCGCGGCGATGATCAAGAGTATCGAGACATAAACCACGGCGTAGGCAGCGGCGCCCGCAAGCATTGCGGCCGATGGAACAAGGCCGTTTGCCGCTTCGGTACGAAAGCTGAAATGTGCAAGGTTCGGCAGCACGTAATAGATCGCGCCGAAAACTATCTTCGCAGTCTCCGATCCGAGCCCTCGGGCCAGCTCGAGCAGCGACGAACTCAAATGCCCGATAATGAAGATCAGGAACGTAAGCAGTGCCGAGAGCGACGGTGTGGAAAAGGTAGAGAATGTGATGGCGACCGCGGTGATTATCGTAAGTTCCAGGTAGATCAGCGCGATGCTTCCCCAGATCGATCCGGCAAGCTGACCGCCGCTGGCTATGGCCAGCGCCAGAGAGATTCCGGCGCCCATCGCGACGACGTTAACAAATAGGGTTGCGCATAGGCCGAGGTATTTCCCGACCAGAAACTCCCATCGCCGTACCGGCTTTGCGAAAATGCCGAACACGGTGCGCTTCTCGATCTCCTTCGAGACAAGGCCGACGCCGACGAAGATCGCAATGAACGTTCCGAAAAAGAGCATCGCGGTCAGTCCGATATTTACAATAGTGCGCGCCTCTTGCCCGTCGGTCAGATCGCCAAGCAAAATGGCACACGCGACTATCAGCAGCATGAAAAGGACAAGGTTATAGAGCACCCGGTCGCGGACGGCCTCGCGAAAGGCATTTTTCGCAACGCTGAAGATCCTGTGCAGACTTCGATTCATTCGCCAAGAAATGTATGAGCTTTAAGTGAAGATCGTACCGAACACGGCAGGGAATGCCGAAAAAAATTATAACACAATCATCGGTTCATGGCAGTTTCATTGCGATCTTTGCAACTTGGCGTGAGATACGCATATTCCCACGCGAAGGCGCCAGGGACGGTTCCAAAAAGCTCATCCCGATCGTCCTTTGCGAACTCTGCGTCTTTTCGTGAAGCCGCCTTCTTTTCCCTGCGGTTGCGGTGACTTTTGTATGAGGGATCGTCTTTCCACGCAAAGCCGCAAAGAACGCAAAGTAAGATACTCAAAGCGAAGAAGGCAAAGAAAAGAATCCGGCGCAACCAGCTACAATCCTTTGCGGACTTGGCGGTCTTTGCGTGAGGCTGCCTTTTTCCCCAGCGGGTCCCGCGATCATCGATCTTTGTCCAAAGCGCAAAAAAGGCAGGAGACCCGAAGATCTCCTGCCTGTCGAGCTTCACGAGGAAGCGTTAGAGTTAGTAGCACTATGTTGGTTGGCTACCATGTAGGGCAGCCCAATTCATAGATATTCAACCTCAATTTGCTCAAGGAAGGAAAGCCGCCGGAACCGGGATGTCGCCGGACGCTCCAAATGAGACTGTTGACGTCTGGGTCGTTAGTGGCACTTGACCGTAGGAACTGTTGATTATGTACCAATTGTTGTTGCTCGGTCTGAATACAGCCATATCGACTTCACCATCCCCGTCATAATCGGCAGCAACGGGAATATCACCAGTTTGGCCCCATGTTGTCGATGACGTTCCTCCGGTGGATGAAAATCTGCGATACCATTTCGAATCCGAGGGACGAAATACCACGGCGTCAGTTCTGAGGTCACCGTCGAAGTCGCCAGGCGTGGGTATATCGCCGTTCGTACCCCATCCAGAGATCGACCCTCCTGATGAAGTTTGCAGGTCATACCAAAGCCAGCCGCCAGTTGAGGGTCGAAAAACGGCTAATTCGAATCGCTGGTTGCCGTCAAAATCGCCGATGATGGGTATGTCACCTGTTTGCCCGAATTGGTAATCGCCGAACGAAAGGTCATACGTATACTTCCAGTACCATGTGTTGTTTGACGGCCTGAAAACGACAAAGTCTGCTTTGCCGTCGCCGTTCAAATCACTTGGAACCGGAATGTCACCGGCCTCACCCCAAGTGTTCGTAAAGAAGCCTTGAGTTGTTCCTTGTACGTACCACGTTCCGTTCGAAGGACGAAAAACCGCGATATCGGTTTTGCCGTCGCCGTCGAAATCCGCCGGTGCTGATAGATCACCCGCCACACCAAAATCCTTAGTCGTAAATCCACCTCCAGGCAACCTGACATACCACGTGTCATCAAGTGGTGTCGGAGACGGAGTTGCACCTGGTCGCCGAACGGAAATATTGGCCAGGGCATCGCCGTCGAAATCGAACTGAAGTGGCGGAACGTTAAACCAAACGGAGGCGGCACCACCTGTTCCGCCGTAAGAGTCACAAACCGCTCCGCCCACGATGGTCCGGTTGTTAGCACCAACCGAGACACCGAGACACTCGCCTTGCTGAGCCGGCGTTTCGGGGTGTTTGAGTTCCGCCCTATTCACCCAATCACCGTTTATCTTCCTAAATACATGAATACTTCGCGGCCCCGATCCAGGTGCACCAACTACAAGCAAATCTCCGGTTACCGAAACGCTGTACCCAAAGGAACCACCAAAAGAATTACTAGGATTGAGGTCTATGGGTGTTCCCCAAGAACTACCGCTATACTCAGAAACGTGAACTTTCGCCTGAAGGGTTAGTGATCCGATTGCCGCAATATCTCCATCAATTGTCACGGACCTCCCGAAACCATTCGAATTGATCGTCCCGTTCAGTTGGGTTGATCCGAAACCTTCGATCGCATAAATAAACGCCGCACCACGATTGGAAGGATCTTGCTGGGGCGCGCCAACGATTATGCGATTGCTTGATATGTCGACACTGTAGCCAAAATGACTGAAGGCTTCAGAACCGGCAAATTTCTGAAGACGCGTCCAATCTCCTCCGTCCCTGAGAAAAAGACTGGCTGATCCCATCTGGTTGGAATCAGTGACGCGGTCGTGAGGTTCACCTGCAACGACATAATCACCACTAACTGAAACTGAATGGCCAAATCTTACTCCGTTTATGGTATCTCCGGAAAAATCTACCGTTCCGATCAGTTCCCTTTGGAAAGACCAGGTCGATCCGCTGCGAACAAAAATATACGCGGCGCCCGATTGTTCAATTTCGTCATGGTCGTGTTGCCAGGTACCGACAACGATAGTGTCGCCATCGACATCACAGGAAAAGCCGAACTGGTCGTCTGTCGCCCCATCCGGGGCTGTAAGCTTTTGTTGGAACTCCCATGAATCTCCGTCTCGCACATAAACGGAAACTGAACCCTGGTCGGTATTTGAGGATATGTCGTCAGTTAAGGCCCCGACAACTACTGTATCTCCTGAAACAGCCACGCATGAGCCAAATGAGTCAAGTGACGCAGCGTCGTCACCCCATAATTTTTGCGAGCGGACGTAAACACCAGTCGATGGCGAGATTGCTTCAGGCCGAAACATTTTCAGAATTCGGTTTTCCGTTCTTAATTCACTGTTTTTTTCAGCCGATACGGAATAGGCCGAAATGCCGAGTGCGACGGTTAGACAAAATAAAACGACAAGCGACAGAAATCCATACCCGCTATTTGTAAGTTTCATTTGAAAAGTTCTCCTTACTGAAGTGAATTTCGAGCCGGAAATCTGGTTCACTGTGGAAGACAGCGAAGGAAATTGAATCGACCGGGGGAACCTATCAAACTTCAATAGTTTCGCCACCACATGGAAAGGAGACACGACTCGTGTGCGACTTGTATTCGAGTTATGATGATTTAGCAAGGTTGATTTATGTCGAACATTGACTTGTTTGTAATTCCCTCCCGAAAATGCAAAAAAACGGGAAGCAACCGAAATTGCTTCCCGCAGTCCTATGATGTTTAAAGGGTTAATTAGTTAGCAAGAGGCGCACATGCCGGAGCCACACCGGTCAAGCAGGTGCCGACGGCATCGTAGGTAAAGACGGTAGCCAACGTTGCTGCGTCATTGTGTGTCACGATAACGCCAGGCGTGTCAACACCGAAGCGTCGCGTTCCCGTCTGGGTTATACCCGAAGGCGAGGTCGGATTTGCCGAGAAAAAGAACACTGCAGGCGTGCCGGTCGCACCCGTCGTGCCAACCCCACGCTCTCCGGCGAAGTTGTAGTTGCTCTTCGTACCGGTATCGAGAACTGCGTCAATAAGGTTAACTGCAAAGAGTTGATTAAGCGGAGCAGGACCGGCGGCGCCGGGCGCCGCGCCTGTGGTCGCACCGGCGAACTGCTGGTTACCCGAGGTAGCTGCATATGTCATCTGAGCACCATGAAGGGTGCGAAGCGAAGAGATGGCCGAACCTTCGTTTGCCGAGCGGCGTGCCGCAAGCAGGTTCGGGATAGCGATGGCTGCAATGATGCCGATGATCACGACGACGATCAGCAATTCGATAAGCGAGAAACCTTTCTGATTTTTCATTTCTAATTCACTAGCTCCTGAAGTTGAAGTTAAAGAAGTTTTCTATCCACCTTTCCCAGGCTGCAATGGCTATTACAAGACCCGTGCCAGAGAGCGGGGGCGAAAGGATAAAGGAGAAAGGATAAAGGATAAAGGTAAGAGAATCAGGGATTTACCGGGGGTATCGGCTTGCGGGTTAGGCCGTTGTTAGGGCGTCGGCGGGTTCTCGTAGGCCCGTTTTATTAACAGTTTTTGGTAATCAGGCGATGACAAAAAGTGTCAGAGAGCGATGCTGGACCGGTCCGCCGCCCTAACCGAGGGAATATCTGAGCTTTAGATAACGAATCAGCCATCTTTGTCCGGGTATGCTCTTAACATTATTGTTTTTGACTTGGTCGCGGCTAAGACCTACAATGACGATTCGAATCCCCACACTCTTTTTCAATATTTAAATTGGATCTGGTATGAAACTGCCCTTCCGTCTATTCTCCCTCGTCTTGATTGCACTCGCGTCGCACTCGTTCGCTTTCTCGCAAACGCTCTATGACAGCTTTGCCGACGGCGATTTTCTGTTCAGTCCTGCCTGGGGCGGGAGCACCTCGAGCTTTCAGATCGTCGCGAGCAGCGATGCAGGGCCGGGAGCAGTTGGGTCTAATACGCTTCGGCTTTCGGCACCGGCCGTCTCCCAAACGGATTACCTGAGCAGCCAGATCAATGTATGGGGCAATTCTCAGGAATGGGGATTCTTTCTCGGGCGTCGTGGCCAGGCCCTGACCGCCGCTAACCGGCAATTCTTTTGGCTTTACGCAACCGAATTTAACTTGACATCGTCCACTGTTGACGGTTACCGCATCGCGATGGGCGACGACACCGCCGGCGATGAGATCCGGCTCGAACACATCGTTGACGGAGCAGTGAGCACGACCGTCATCACAACGGCCAATGAGATCGACAACGGCCTAACTGATTGGGGCCTGCTTATCCGCGTGACCCGAAGCACGACGGGCGAGTGGAACATCTTCACATCGGCCCTTCCGACGGCGAACGGTACCGGTGCGACGGCCGCCGATGTTCCGAATTCGACGAACGCTTCTTTGCTTCAAGGCACCGGCACGAACAATTCGCTTGTACCGGCCAGCGGCGGATATATAGGCGTTGCCGTGCAGCACACGACCGGGGCCGCTGCCATAGCTGCGGCGGAATTCGACCAGATCTACTTTACCGTCACAAGCGGCGATATTACGCCCCCGGCGATCAGTTATACACCGCTCGGCAGCACGCAGAGCACCGCGAACCGCGTCGTTACGGCCACGATCTCGGACGCAGTAGGTGTCGCCTCGGGCATGTTCGCCCCGCGTATCTATTTCCGCAAGAACGCCGGTCCCTACCTTACGACGCAATGCATGCTTGCGACGGGTGATTCGCAGAACGGCACCTGGGACTGCACCATCAACAACGCTCTATTGGGCGGCGTGGCCGTGGCGGACACTATCGGCTATTTCGTGGTTGCGCAGGATACGGCGGGTAACATTGCGTCGAGTCCGGCAGGCGTCGTTGCAACGAACGTCACCAGTATCAGCTCGCCGCCGCCGCTGAACACGTACGGCATTCAACCTTCAAACTTTGCAGGGCCGATCAGCGTCGGGACGAGCGAGGCCGTAACCTCGCTGACAAACGACGGCGGATTGTTCCAGTTGATGAACTCCGGCACCATCAGCGGAAACACGGTAGTCAATATTACCAGCGACCTAACGGCCGAAACCGGAACGCATGCCCTTAACGAGCTGAGCGAATCGGGTATGGGCGGCTACGCCGTCGCATTTCAGGCTTCGGGTGCGGCACGTATCATATCCGGCAGTAACCCGACCGCGCTTATCGTGCTGAACGGAGCCGACCGCGTGACGTTCAGCGGGTTGGCCTTTGGGCCGCTCGGGCTTACGTTCAGGAATACCGGCAGTGGCGCAACTTTCCGTTTCTTGAACGATTCATTGAACAATTCGCTGCTCAACTGCCTGATCGAGGGACAGAACACGACCGACGGCGTCGTTTGGATCTCGACCGGCACGACGACCGGAAATAATGAGAATTCGCTGGTGGATAACAACGTTCGCGACCGTTCGGACCTGGCCGGCGTACCCTCGACGCTGGTTCTTATAGATGGCTCGCCCGGAGCGAGAAACCAGGGCACGATCGTACAGAACAATACGCTGTTCAACTTTGAAACGAACGCGATCCGCGTCGCAAATGCTGAAGATACAACGATTCAGCAGAACTCTATCTTTCAGACCGACCAGCGGACAAGCACATCGGCAGTCGTTTTTACGGGAACCAATCCCGGGGCGAACCTGATCACCCAAAACACTATCCGAGACCACGATAATTCATCGTCGTTCGTCGGCATTTCATACGATGCTGCCAGCGGCAACGCCGGTTCCGCGACGATCACTCGAAACAGCATCCGCAATATAACCGGTGCCGCTGCGGAATTTATCGGTATCAGGATCAGTTCGGCCGAGGCGACTCATTCTGCGCTTGTCGAGAATAATATGGTATCGATCGCTCCGGCGGGCGACACGGCGAATAATATCGAGGGCATCCGACACGCTGTGAATTCCTCGATAAACCTGCATTACAACAGTGTGCTGGTCGGCGGAACTTCGCTCGGCGGCAACACGTGGGCCTATCGGCGATTGAACGCGGATACCGGGAACGTCACCCTGATCGGGAATCTGCTATTTAACGCTCGGGCCGGAAACGGCAATCATTTTGCTGCAGGAGATCAGGCCCAGGGAGTCGGTTCGTGGTCGTCCGATTACAACTTATTCGCGGGCACCGGTACCGTTGCGGCGAATTTCTTTGATCTCGGGAATTCCGGGTTCGCCTCGCCTGTCAATTTCAGCACATGGCAGGCAGGACTGCCCGCACGCGATGCAAATTCGCTGGCTAACACATCCGGCACCGGCCCGTTCAATGTCTCGAACATCTTCGCCTCACAAGACGACCTGCACCTCAATGTCAGCGGCAATAACCCGGCGATAAATGCCGGAGTGGAGATCGGCGTAAGTATCGATTTCGATGGCCAGCCGAGGCCCTTTAACACGCTTCCGGATATCGGAGCGGACGAGGTCCAGTCGGTGCCGACCGCCGGTGAAGTCTCGATAAACGGCCGCGTGACGTTTGCCGATGGACGAGGTATCCGGGGTGTTACCGTTACCGTATACGGCGGAAACTTGGTTGCTCCTCGTTCATCGATCACCAGCTCTTTCGGGTATTTTCGCATCGACGGCCTCACCGCCGGGCAATCATATGTCGTTAGCGTAAGCGGCAAGCGGTTCATCTTTGATGTGACGGCGCGGATAGTCTCGGCCGGCGAGGACGCGTTCAACATCGACTTCGTCGGCGAACGCCGCTGACTTAGCCTTCATAGACGTATTGCGCAGGAAAAACATTTCCAACGAAAAAAAAGCTCCGTGGACTAGACGGAGCTAAAGAGGAGTGAAGATGGGTATCTGCGGTCGGGAATTGCCAAACCCGGCCACTTCTTAAGTTATTAATGCAATAACGTTACCCATTATCAGTGCGAACAGCCCCAAGCTGTTCGCGTAAGTATGACGCAAAAATTATGCCAGCAAGTTGCCAGAAATATAAGTATTTTATTTACAACAAATAAATCCGCTGGCCTTATAAATTTCTCGACCTATTTCCTGTGCAAATTCTTGTAAATTGTCTGATATTTTTGCAACTTTTCGTGTTTACCGTGTTACTGGCCAAAAAGAAGCCACAACACCCGCATTTCACTTCGCTCGCCGCAAACTGGTAATCTGTGCGGATGAAAGGGTTGATACTCGCATCGATTGTAATTATAAGTATGGCGGCTGCGGCATCCGGACAGATCGCTTTCTCCGAAGAACAGTTTCGGGTTTTTAACGGTAAGGGCACGCCCGCATCGTTCTCGGACATTCTGGACGCAGCTGACACGGCCGATGTTCTTTTTTTGGGGGAGTATCACGACGACGCTGTAGGCCACGCTATACAGGCCGAGGCGTTCCGAAGGATCGTTGAGCGAAATGCCGCAAAGAGAAAAGTCATCCTTTCACTTGAGATGTTCGAAAGTGACGTGCAGATCGTGCTTGACGAGTACCTTGCCGCTCACATCACCGAGAGCCATTTTCTCCTAAGTTCAAGGCCCTGGGGCAATTACAAGACCGATTACCGGCCTCTCGTCGAATTGGCTAAGGAGAAAGGGCTGCCTGTGATCGCCGCCAACGCGCCCAGACGTTATGTCAATATGGTCTCGCGAGGCGGCCGGTCCAAGCTCGATAGGCTTTCGCCCAACGCGAAAAAGTGGCTTGCTCCGTTGCCTTACAGCGAACCTTCTGCCGAATATTCACGAAGATTTAAGGCGTTGATGGGTTCGAGCGCCGAGGCAAGCATGGGTCTCGATAATATCTTAAGCTCACAGTCGCTCTGGGACGCGACGATGGCATATTGGATCTCGCGTGCTCTTAAACAAAACAAAGGCGGCCTCGTTGTTCATTTGAACGGCGGCTTTCATACGGCCTACCGCCTGGGCACGGTCGAACATCTTGCGCGCTACAGGCCAAGGGCCACAACTATTGTAGTTACAATGCGTTACGAGCAAGACTTCAAGAACTTTGACAAGTCCAAACACGAGGATCTCGGCGATTTTGTTGTACTTACAGACGGCTCGGTGCCACGAAGTCGGCGTTGACGCCGGATCAACTATTAAGGGCCTGCCGATCGCGGCAAGCCCTTATTTGTTTTCATGAACGTATGACTACCGATAGATGTGCTGAGCATCGTAGTTGCGCCATTCATTCTCGAAATAATCGGCGTCGGCATCTTTACGCGGCGTCACGCCAATGACGGTCCCGCCTTCAGCGAGGCCGGATTCGTAGACTTTCGCCCGCTCTTCGGGAATGCCCCAGCCGATTAAGGCTCCGGTGAGGCCGCCAAGAGCACTGCCGGCACCCGCTCCGGCAAGGGCCGCTGCGATGGGGCCCGCCACTACGAGGCCAAGGCCAGGGATCACAAGGCTCGTTCCGACGGCAGCAACGCCGCCAACGATCGCACCGAGCGTTCCGCCGATCGCGGCTCCGGCACCGGTGCCTTCGAGGGCCTTGTTGCCCAGTTCGCTGTTTGAGGGATTGTCGCCGCCAAACCAACTGTCTCGAGTCTTATCGGACATCACCACGTTGATCTCGTCATCCGTGTATCCCCTCGATCTCAGGATCGAATAAGCACGTTCCGCACGTTCTTTGTCGCGAAACATCGCGGTCATTAAGCGTCGGTCCTGCTGTGTTGAAACTCCATGTTTAGTCATAATATTCTCCTTTTACTCATTCAATCTGTTGCCTCGATAGGCGTACTTACTCGTTGATGGGCATACTGATGCAAAAATGCAAGTCGTGTGCCGCGGTTCCCCGAAGGCCATAACGCCAGTTATGTCAACAGTTCGGGAGATATCGGATCGAAAGCCTTTTAGTCAAAATGTCCGATTTCCAAACGCAGTCCGTAGAGTATTCAGACATAAAGAAGCCCAGGAGACATTCGCTTCCGAGGCTTAGAACGAAGAATAAGGGGGGGTTCCGTAGGTATGAAATTCTCAGGCAACTGGAAAATTCCGTAAACCGGAACGCACAAAAAGCCGGGCCGCTATCTAACGGGTCCCGGCTTTGAGTTTGGAAAAAAGCTATTTGTTTCTAATAGCCGTAAATGTAACAACGCCGATACCGGGAACGTCGAGCGTGCCGCTCATCTTATCGCCCTCGATCTTCCCGTCGATCGCGATGGTCGTCGGCGCGCCCTGAACATCGGCCTGTAAAGTGCCGGTAACCTTGTCTCCGGCAACCTTACCTTTTTCGATCGTGCCATTGCCGACGCCCGAAGCCATCGAGCCGATGAATTCCGAGCCGTTCTGTTTGATCTCGATGTTCAGGTCGATCAACTGACCGCCCGCATCCACCGTCCACGTCCATCTTCCGTCGATCTTCGCAGCCTCTTCTTTCACCGCAGTAGGTGGCGTGGTTGTTGCACCAGCATTCGGATCCACTACTCTTACCGTCTTAACATCCACGGTGATCTCAGAGAGCCGCTTTGCCACATCGGGCGGCATCGATTCCTGGAAACGGCCGCCAAGATGTTTGGCCAGAAACTTCTCGGAAGCCGCGATCATCGCCATATTGTTGACAGGCCGTGCAAACCCGTGCCCTTCGTCGGGTGCGAGGATGTACTCGACGGGATAATTACGGTCTCGAAGCACCGCCACGATCTGGTCCGACTCTCGCTGCTTAACACGCGGATCGTTCGCTCCCTGGACGACCATCAGCGGCGTTTTTATCTTGTCCGCGTGGGCGTGCGGCGATTGCCGCTTCATCTGAGCTAGGCCGGCCGGCGTTCGCGGATCGCCCATCCTCTTATAAAACGTTTCGCGGATGGCTTCCCAATACGGCGGGATCGAATCTAGCAGCGTTTGCAAGTTCGACGGCGGCACGATCGCGACCGAGGCGGCATAAACATCAGGTGTGAACGTGACGCCCGCCAGTGCGGCGTATCCACCGTAGCTACCTCCCATGATCCCTACGCGTTTTGCATCGACGATGCCCTGATCGATCAAATATTTCACGCCCCAGGTGATATCGTCCTGCATCTTCTCGCCCCATTCGTTATTGCCGGCGTTGAGAAAGCGTTTGCCGTAGCCGGTCGATGCCCGGAAATTCGGCTGAAGCACGGCGTATCCGCGATTGGCGAGAAATTGAGCGTACGTGTTATAGCCCCAGGATGAACGTGCCCATGGGCCGCCATGCGGGTTGACGACCAATGGGAGATTCTTGGCCGCGACGCCTTTAGGCAGTGTCAGGTAGGCCTGGATCTCAAGCCCGTCCGACGACTTGTACCTGATCGATGTCATCGGGGCCAGTGCCTTTCGGTCCAGTTTTTCCCGGACCTGATACAGTGTGGTCAGGTTCTTGGTCTTGCGGTCGTAGATCCATACCGTTCCCGGGTCCACGTCGCTGAAAGTCGAAATTACCCACTTTGATTCATCGGCCGTCGATGATTGAAAGCTTATGTCCCGGTCGCCGATCCTCTTTTTGATCGTTTCGTGGTCATCCTGAAAACGCTTGTCCTTAAAATAGATGCGATTGCGGTCGTCGGGGTAGACGGTTGCGATGATATCGTTTGTCACATCCGAGAAACTCACACCGCCAAGGTCCATTTTTTTGATCGGGTCGCTTTCGACAAGCTCCGCTTTGCCGGTTTCGACATCCAGCAAGGCGAGGCCGATCAGATCGACGTCGTCGCTTTTGTTCGTCCGCAGGTAGATCCTTTTATTACCTTTGTGAAAGCGGATCGGGCCGCATTCCTCAAACGCGTTGCAATCGTAGATCTTCGTCGTTTTTCCGTCAGCACCGACGCGGAGAATTTCCGTGTCGCCATTCTGAGCGGAACGGACCGCCAGCCTCAACTTGTCCGCGTTGTCGAAAACCATCCCTTGCAGGCGATCGCGATTTTCCATAATCAATGTTCGTTCACCGGTCGAGATCTTTACCTTGTAGAGATCATGCCAGGCCTTGTCGCGTTCGTTGATGCCGACGTAGATCGCGTCCGGGTCCGACTTTGGAACGGCATGGATCATCGCCCTGACGCCCTTTCCGTCCGTGATATTGCGAGCCGTAGGGACATCAGCCCCGGCAGCAGGCTTAGCCGCTGGGTCGACGGCATACACATTGAAATTCTCATCGCCGCCCTGGTCCTGGACGAAAAGGATATACTTGCCGTCGCGTGACCAGAAATACGAGCGAACAGGACGCCTCGTGTCAGCGGTCAGCGGCCTTGCAGCCTCGAATGGTTCGCTGAACCCTTTTACCCAGACGTTCATCGTTCCCTTAAACGGGCGTACGAATGAGATATATTTGCCGTCCGGCGAGATCTGGGCACCCGCATATTCAGGGTCGCCAAAGAAAATGTCGCGGTCGATCAGCGGTGGAAGCTGAGCGACGGCTGAAGTGGTAAACGCCATGAGGCCCACGACGAGGCCCAGTAAAATAGCTAGCCTTTTCATAGTTAGTCTCTCCATATCCTTGTTTAATTAAAATTATGCCGCAGTAAGCAGAGACTTACGGCAAGAGCCCATGATTTGTTCACTGTTCGTACCAGACGTCGCCGGACCAGGACCGCTTTCTAAATTTCGCTTCGTTCCAATATCCGCGGGCGAGATCTATCGCCGGTGCTTCCTTTCCACGCATCACGACCGTGACTACATCGTATCTGAACCCTACGTCACGGATGCCGAAAATACGTCGGTAAACCCTCGCAGTACGGATGATCTGTCGCTGCTTTCTGAGATCGACGGAGGCGAGCGGCCCGGCAAACTCGTCGGAACTTCTTGTCTTCACCTCAACAAAAGAGAGCACATCGCCGTCAAGGGCAATGATGTCGATCTCGCCGGTCACAGGTGAGCCCATCGTGTTTCGTCCTATCGGTGCCTTAAAGTTTCGAAGCACCATTCTATAACCATTTGAAAGAAGATATTCGGCGGCCAATTGCTCGCCGGTAAATCCAAGCCTTCTTGAACTTTCCCAAGCCGACGGATTATCCTGTTGAATGAACAACGCCATCAAAAGACAGAAAAGGAAAATAACGTGAATCGTAATATTATCAGAATGTTCGCCGCAGTCGTAATTGTTTTGACGGTCGCAGCCCTGGACGGCTTTGCACAGGCAAATCCTTCATCCACACCTCGTCCAACGCCGACGCCGTTTCCGATCGCAAAAAGCCTTCCGCAGATAGTCGAAGTCGAAAGGCCGGTTGTGCGTTCCGTCGATCCGAACAAACTTCCGGAGCCGTTCCATTCTGAAAGCGTACGGAGGCCTTCGCGTGTAATTCCCCAACCGGAAAATGCAAAGTTAACCGTTCCGAAAGGTTTTAAGATAAACGTTTATGCAGAAGGCGATTTCGTATATCCGCGTTGGATGGCACTGGCTCCAAATGGCGATGTATTTGTTGCAGATTCGCGAGCGAACCGCATTATCGTTTTGCGTGACACGAATAAAGACGGCAAAGCTGACCAGCGTTGGGTCTGGTCGAACAAACTTTCGCAGCCATTCGGGATGGCGTTTCATAAGGATTGGTTCTATGTCGCCAACACCGATTCGGTAGTGCGTTTTACTTACAAACGCGGCCAGACCGAAGCTGTCGGTGAACCCGAACGCATCGTCGAACTTACCGCAGGCGGTTATAACCAGCACTGGACGCGGAATATCTTGTTCTCGCCGGATGGTAAAAAGATGTTCGTGTCGATAGGTTCGGCCACCAATGTAAGCGTCGAAGAAGATCCTCGAAGAGCTGCCATCTCGGTTTATGATCCTGACGGAAAGAACCACAAGATCTACGCCGGCGGGTTACGAAACCCTATCGGGCTTGCGTGGAACCCTAAGACCGGCGAGCTTTGGACGGCCGTCAACGAACGCGACGCGATCGGCGACGATCTCGTGCCTGACTACGCGACTTCGGTGAAAGAAGGCGGCTTCTACGGCTGGCCCTATGCTTACATCGGACCGAACGAAGAACCTCGACGCAAAGGGGAAGCTCCTGAGCTCGTTAAAAAGACCATCGTGCCGGATGTGCTGTTCCGTTCGCACGTCGCCGCCCTCGGCATACAATTTAACAGCGGCAAAATGTTCCCAAAAGAATATGAGAACGATGCGTTCGTTGCTTTCCACGGTTCGTGGAACCGCCAGAAACTGTCTGGCTATAAAGTAGTTCGCATCAAGTTCGACAAAGACGGAAAATTGGAAGGAAATTCATACGAAGAATTCGTCTCCGGCTGGCTGCCCGATGAAAATTCGAATGAGGTTTGGGGCCGCCCCGTAGGCCTGCTCTTCCTACCAGACGGCTCGCTGCTGATCACCGACGACGGTGCAAACAAGGTCTGGCGAGTGAGCTATGGAAAGTAAACCGGAGTGTAACCGTTGCATCCGTTACGACCTGTTACGAATGTTGCGTTGTTACACCCGCTGAAAGGGGTCGGACGATTCACGATTAGTAGCGTTCATCGTGGTATATTGAAAACGCCTAAAATGGGTTTTTCTCAGACTTGCAAAATCCGGAATCCTAAAGGTTCCAATCAACTGTTTGAGATAAACCTAAGGGGAGAATGACCCACCTGGCTTCAGGACGGTTTCAACGAACCGAGGGACGGCCGGGCTGTCATTCTCCCTAATCCACCAATATAGATGAATTCACGCACAGAACATACAAGGGACAAAGATAATAGCCCAGGGTAAAGGCCGATAGGCCGGCACCCTGGGAACACGCAATAATTATGTATCCGACCGTGACGGGGTAGAACAATCCGCGGCGGGAAGTTCGACCCCTTCAGCGCCGGGCGTTGTTGACGGCTTGATCCAGGGGTTCCACCCCTGGCTATATCTGTTTCCCTTTCAGGGAAAGGAAAAGGCTCCGGCGAATCTGTGGAAGGATAAAGGAGAAAGGAGAAAGTAAGCCCGCGAGATTCGGGGGCTTCATGCTTTCTACCGACTACCGCCTGCTCGGCTGCGGTCCTGGGGCCTTCCATTTTATCGGGATGGGTCGTAGGTTACACTTGGGTCACTCATTAGGACATCCGCAAGACCGATCAAAGTGATCACGATGGCGGCGATTCCGATGACTACTATCGCCAGCGCGACGACTGAGGAGATTTTCTTTCCGCGGCGGGCAGAGAACGGAACGAAGGAAAAGATTGGCAAAATGATCAGGGAAACGACGCCGGCCACGACAGCAATTATTAGTATCTGGGAGATCCAGGCGCCGGTCGCAGTGGGATCGTCTGCATTGCGGCCGAGAACTACATCAACGACAACGGACCAGGCAAAGGCGACCAGTATCGGCGAGATCAGGTTCGGGATGCCCGCAATCAGATAAAGAAACCCGGGTGGGGAAGATTTTGGCCGATCCGAGAACATCCGAACTATGATAAAGATCGTTCCCCCAAATCCGATCGCGAGCGACAGACCAAGAAGTCCGAGCATTGCGTAGTTGATCAGTGACAACGCCTCGGCGATTGAATCCATTCCGGCACTTTCTGCTTCCCTAAGTACAATAAAAACTCTGATCGTCATGATCGAGCCGACGATCCCGCTAAGAGACGCGAGGCCGAATGAAAGAGAGGGTACAACACGTTCGAGAATCGAAACTCGGGCTTGCTCAGGTATCTGGGGCTGTTCGTCGGTAAACAGGCTCATAATTGTAAAAATCTAGGTAAACGAAAAAGGCCAACGGACGCATCCATCGGCCTTTCCTGAAATTCCTGCCCGCTTACGCAGGCGGTTCTGACTTATTCGGCCATAGCCATTGACTTGTCTTTTTTCTCGCGTTTGACGCCGCCGATTTGGATTAGGGGCTCTGCTTTGATCTGGGCTTTTTCCAGCACCATCTGGTTGTAAAGCTTTCGCATCATCTGCATTTCTTCGGCTGCGGTCTTGGGGCCTTCCATTTCCGGCTTGTTGGGGCGGGTCAGGTCGACCTGGTTGAGGTTGAGGTTGTGCGATTTGTCGCCGAGCTCGACCTCTTTACCGCGAGCGAACACCTCGTGGCGGCCGTGGTCCTTGTACCACTGGGCGACGGTGGCGTTCTGGTGCATGTGCTCGATGATGTTACGCCAGCCGATGCCGGTGTTGTAGGCACAGAAGGAGATCTCGCCTTCCTGCGTGCCGTACGGGATGATGCACATCTCGGTGCGGCGGAAGTCGTAATTGAAGAGGTCCTGGAACCACATCCCCGCGATGAAGAGGAAGTTCCACGGATCTTTGCGGCGTTTCTCGATGTCCTCGAGTGTGCGGTCGGGGCCGACCTTGCCGTAATCCTTGCCGGAGAGGCCGAAGGACTTATCGAACTTCATCAGGATGCCCTTGAGCGTGAGGCTGTTGGGTGCACCGTAAGGATTGTAGTTCTTGAGCAGTGCGAGGCCCATCATCAGGTTCGAGAACCACTTGCCGCGGTTCGTGTCTGTGATGTGCTGCATGTCGGTGACGAGGCCCTGAATGTTCAGGAACTGCGGCACCGGCGCCATTTCCTTGGTGTCCTTGTTGACCATGACGGCCGTGCCGACGCCGCAGTTCGGGTGGCAGCCGCAGGAGACCTGTCCCCAATCGGACTCGGGGCCGTGGACGACGTCGGCGAAATCGGCGAACGCTCCCATAAGCGAAAGCGGGAACCAGTCGCGTGTAGGTTCGGTGATGCCGACCTGGCCTTTGACGTCGTGGGCGAGGTGGGCAAGCGTGTAACGCTGCTGCAGTCTTCTTTGTTCTGTAATGAGTTCGTCGCGACCGGTAAAGCTGACCGGCTGGAACGCGATGAACGAGATCTTCTTCGGATTCTCAAGCGCGAACCGGATGATCGTGCCGACCTGATCGTTATTCACGCCGTTGACCAGCGTGGTTACCAGAATGATGTCAACGCCGGCTTCGTGCAGGTTGTTGATCGCACGGAGCTTGACGTCGAAAAGATTTCCGATCTGCCGGTGCGAGTTAGCATCATTGCCGATGCCGTCGAACTGGAGATATACGAATCTGAGTCCGGCTTCGGCGGCTTCTCGGCAGAACTCTTTGCTCTTTGCAAATTCGATCCCGTTGGTCGCGGCCTGGACCGAGTTGTAGCCAACTTTACGTGCATAGCGGACGGCATCAAGGAAGTACGGCGAAAGCGTAGGCTCGCCGCCGGAGTACTGCACCGACATCTGCCGCCGCGGCTTGATCTGGATGGCGTTGTCGAGGATCTCGCTGACGTCTTCCATGCTTAATTCATGGACAAACCCGACCTGGTTGGCGTCCATGAAGCACGGGTCGCACATCATGTTGCAGCGGTTCGTAAGGTCGACCGTCAAAACAGCTCCGCGGCCGTACTTGATCGTCGACGTGCCATGGTTGTGCAGCTTCTCATCATTATGCGCCTGCTGATCACGTCCGGGGAAAAGACCTTCGATGTGCGTCAGGAACTCAGCGTCCATCGCCATCATGTCTTCGAAATGCCCGTGCTTCTCGCAGTCCTTGATCATCCAAACCTGCCCGTCCCGCTCGATGATCTGCGCTTTGATCTCGCCGACATTCTCATTAATCAGCGTCGCAACCTCGCGATCTCCGCTGAGGATCTGCTCACGCGCCTCGATCACGCAGTTCGGGCAGAGGCTGTCCGTTTGACGCGGGAAGCCGAGCGTCGGCTTCGTCTTCTGCCACGACTTCAGGATAGGTTTATCCGACCATTTGGGAATGAACGACGGGTTCGGCTTGAACTGGTTCACCGACTTAATGGCGTTGAACGCCCCAGCTGCAATATAAGTAAGCCCCTTTTCAAAGTGCTTCACTGGTCTCATATGATTCTTCTCCGTTTTTTCGGGCCTCACCTGCAACTTAACCAATATTACGACTACCTAAAGCGAGATAAATCGGGGAGATGCTATTGTTGCAAGATTTACTATCGAGAGCGCGATGAGGTCCTTTTATCAAGTCAATGATAAAGCAATCGCTGTGCCAACCAGCCTCCATGAACCAGCCATTTGGAATAAGCCCGTCCTAGATACGATAAGAGGCAATATGCGATCCGATCAGGTATCGAGGGTGAGGGTCAAAATGACACGACACCGGACAAAAGGGGTAGATTTGACTATTTCGACACAACATTTTGAAAGCCCAAGAGTCTCATTTGCTAACGGTACTGCACTCGGAGATTTGTTTAAGAACGCGCTTAAGAGTGCGCTATGATCACGCTTAAGGATTCGAAGATCCTTGCGATGCCCAACTCAACAATCAGCAACGTCCAATAATAAAGCTGATCAAAATCGTTCACTATTCGTTCGCATTAAGCGCCTGTTTTAACTCCTACTTGAGGGAAATTTATGTAAATATATAAGAAATAAAGAGTTATTGGAGACAACAAATTACTTTACACGTGCATAAAGGCTATGCTACTGTTTGCCAACCTCGAGGGAACCAGGCTGATTTCTAGCATTTCCAGTTCGAATTTTTTAAGGTTTAATTTTTAGAAGTATCGGTTTGAATTAAAGCAAGTTTCGACAGAGCTAATTCCACCGCATCCGATTTTCTGAAACTATGTCGATTCGCTTTGGAACGTCCGGATGGCGTGCTGTCATCGCCGACCAGTTTACCTTTGCGAATGCCGAGCTTGTCACAAATTCGATCTGTTGTTCTTTGAAAGATAGGGGATTTACCGAAGGGGCTCTGTTGGTTGTCGGGTGCGACACACGGTTCATGGGCGAGATATTTGTAGGCCTTGCGGCCGAGGCCGCATCTCGACATGGATTCAAGGTGCTTCAATGCACAGAACCAGTGCCGACACCGGCTTTGTCTCATGCGATCCGGGCAGAAGGAGCTTGCGGAGGTATAAATTTTACCGCGTCGCATAATCCGCCCGAATACCAGGGCATTAAATTCTCGAATGAAGATGGCGCCCCGGCTTTGCCAGAGATCACCAAGATGATCGAAGGTTTGATCGAAGCGGGTGCTGCGGCCGGAACAAGCGAACCGGCAGCGATCATCGAATTCGACCCGCGTCAGCCTTTTCTTGATGACCTTAGGTCAAAGGTAAGGCTTGATGCGATCGCTCGGTCGGGCGGCCGTTTCGCATATGACCCGCTCTGGGGAACCGGTCGCGGATATCTCGATGAGATCCTTCGAAGTTCAGGTATTGAGGTAGAGACACTTCACGATTGGCGAGACGTTACATTTGGCGGCCGGTCGCCCGAACCCGGCGAGGCGCAACTCGCGGAACTTCGAGAAAAAGTTGTCAGCAATAAATTGACACTGGGGCTTTCTACCGATGGCGACGGGGACCGATTCGGCGTAGTTGACAGCAACGGAGAGATCATTTCGGCGAACCAGTTGATAGCACTGTTGGCCGATTATCTTTTCGAATCGCGAGGATGGACTGAAGGGGTCGCAAGAAGCGTAGCGACAACGCATTTGGTAGATCGCGTCGCCCAGCACCGAGGCCTGGAGCTATTTGAAACGCCGGTTGGCTTTAAGTACATCGGCGAAATGATCCTGCGAGGCGAGATATTCCTCGGCGGCGAAGAGTCGGCGGGACTTTCGATCAAAGGGCATTATCCGGAGAAAGACGGGATCCTCGCATGTTTGCTGGCGGCAGAGGCCGTCGCTGAGCGAGGGGCCAGCCTGACAGAGCAGCTTGACGACCTTTATTCAAGAATCGGCCGGCTTGAAACAGGCCGGATCGGAGTGAAATTGACAGATGAGATCGCGGCGGGACTTGCAGAAAAGCTTTCTCGTGACCCGGACGCGATCGGCGGCAGACAGATCGGTTCGATCAACCGGACCGATGGTGTGAAGTTCATTTTTGAAAACGGAAGCTGGCTGTTGATGCGGCCCTCGGGCACCGAGCCGCTGGTCAGGATCTACGGTGAAAGTGAGGACAGCCGCGACCTGGAATCTTTACTTGCTGATGGAAGAGAGTATTTGTTCCGTGCATAAACCCTAAATTTCAACTCGACATAATATGCGCTCTGAAAAAACACAAAACAGTAAAAGACAGAAATGGATCGGCATGGGTCTGCCGGTGCTGCTGTCGGCAATGGTTTGCCTGAGCGTCAACTACAGCGCCTTTTCCGAATGGAACAAGGAAGTGGCCGAACATGAATCGCTCGAAACACAGGTGCAGTCCGTGATCGCGGACAATTTGGCCATTCAGGAGCAGATACATTATTTAAAACATGATCCCGCGACGATTGAGCGCGAGGTCAAAAAGTTCGGCCTGCAACGGCCGAGCTCCGAAGTTTCCGTGCAGGCCGACAGATAAGCGGAGAATTCTGCCGGTCTTGCACATTTCCGTCCACAACCAATCCGCCTTTTGCCTATCTACTCCGCGTTACCTTCAGGTTAACCTTCCGAATCTATATAGCGGCTTGTGAATCCAGATCACAAGCCGCACCACATTTTAAAGACCCTGCAGCGTTTGCAGGGCCGATTCGCTCAACTTCAGTCTATAATCGAACGTTGTCCAGGGAGGCTTCATAGTGTGATGCGCATATTTGCATTGTTTTTCATCGTTGCGATCGGCTTCGGTGCGGGGTGCCAGACCTCGACGGACTCGCAGGGGACCGCTCCGACGGATCGGCAGGATTCAAATTCGCAGCCGCAAAGTGCCGCACCGGCAGAGCAGGCAGGGGAGAAGACGGACCTGTCAGCGACACGCTCCGGTCAGCCGCGAACGATCCGTGAATTCTTTATGGAGCTTCCAGAGCGATTTTTTACTTTGGAAGGCTGCGATAAGGCCACGGACAAAGACTGCCGTAAAGCGAAACTGGAATATCTAAGATCGTTCACGGAGGTCGAGGACACGGCGAACGGATATCTGAAAGGGGGGTGCGACGGCGCTCAGAGCTGCCTGGAAATGACGATTTTTCGGAAACCCGATTCAACCTATCTTGTCGCGGTTTCCGTCGAGGCGGAGATGATGATGGAACAGTTCTTCCTCGACTATGCTGACGGCAAATGGACCGATATCGCGGCGGAGGCCATCCCGCAATACAGCCAGCGGTATATCTATGAACTACCCCGGCAGGGAACTACGGTTCGAGTATTCGAGAAGAAAGTGATCGAGAAGGGAGACGACTACGAGATCGTTGAAAAGGGGCCGAAGATCTACGATCTGACATGGCAAAACGGCAAGTTCGAGATAAAAAAATAAGGCGGATCGAGGGCTAACTTGCTGGCGATTGAAGAATCGAAGAACAAACAGAAATGCGGATATCTATTGAGCTTGATCGGCGCCTTCTGCGGCACTAACTGGATCGATGCGGTTGCGATCAGCGATGGCCCTGAGGCCTTCGAGTGTCAGATTTTCATCGACGACATCTATCATTTTGGTCTCGCTCGCGATCATCGTGGCAAATCCGCCCGTCGCTATTACTTTGGGAGTAGACGCGAGTTCATCTGTCAATCGACGGATGATGCCTTCTGCCAAGCCGATCTGTCCGTAATAGATGCCCGCGAGGATAGACGCTTCGGTCGAGTCGCCGATCACAGACAATGGCTTTGCGATGGGGACCGCCGGAAGCTTTGAGGTCGATCGGCCGAGCGATTCGGCCATCGTCTTCATTCCGGGTGCGATGGTTCCTCCGAGAAATTCGCGGCCGGCGCTGACAACATCGATGGTCGTCGCCGTGCCAAAACTGCAGACGATCGCCGGTGCCCCGAATAACGACACCGCCGCCGAAGCATTTACCAGCCGGTCCGCTCCAACGGCCGTGACGGGCGAGTATTTTATTTCCAATCCGAGATCAAAGGTGTGGTCGACGAATCTTGGTGTGACATGCAGCAATTCCCAGCATGCATCGGAAACGGTCTGATCGATCTCGGGAACGACTGACGATACCATAACGAGATCGATCTCAAAGAAGCGATCGTTGATCAGTCGAAGGCGATCAAAGAGCAATTCGTTGACCGAATAGTCACGGACGGTTGGGATAATGAATTTGTCGGTTAGAGAAGTGGGCCCGAAAACGCCGAACTTGATCGTCGAATTGCCGATGTCGATAGCGAGAAGCATGGAAAGTGGAAAGGCCTAAACGTGGAAAAGTGAAAAAGTAGGAAGGGCGAAGAATGTTACTTTTTCACTTTTGCCCTTTTTCACTATTAGACTTTCAGCCCTCAAGCGGCAAGCCGTCATAGATGATCGTCCAACCGTTTTGCCGGCTCGTGCTGAGGCTTTTTGTGAACCATTCGAGAGCGGCGTTTGGATCGTCGTAAAGCTGGACTGCGGGATTCGTCTCGCGCGGGTCAACGCGACAGATCGCCGCCCCCGCGGTGGCGCTTTTAAGGCACAAGAGCGCGACCATATTGTTCTTTTTCAGGACCGCAGTTCGGACCTCAACGCTGTCAATTTCGTCGTCGAATTCCTCAAAATCCAGAAGTGCATCTTCCGAATCATCGTCGAAATCAAAATCAATGTCCTGGTCAAATTCACTAGCCATAAAAACGAATCCCGAACTACAACTTACACGGCGGGATCGAAAAATTCAATTCGCGTGCATTTCCCGGCGGCCGAGATCGTCTTCGCGAAGGCGTTCAACGTCACCTGCCTGGATCACTTTCAGGCTTCCATCCGACGCCTTTATCCGCAATGCTCCGTTCGGATCGAGGCCATCGGTAATGCCAAGCACGACGTTTCCGTCGGCAAGCACGCGGACCGGTTTGCCTGTGAAATATGATGAACGTATTCGCCAATGATCGATGACTTCCGTCGGACCACGTTCACGCTGAAGGATGGCGTAAAAATCACCGAGATATTTCGTCAATACTTGTGAAAGGCCGGCCGGCTCCAGGTTTGTCAGGGAGGGAAGGGAATTATTTGCCGGAGTCTCTCGTGCTGACAAATGCTCCTCGATCGAGGTTGCGGTTTCGGCGATCTCGGCCGGGAAGTTGGTTGAGCGAATGTTTATCCCGATACCTACGACGACGGCAAGTCCCGACGGCGACTCCACCGTTTCGGCAAGAATTCCGGCGATCTTTTTTTCGTTGACCAAGATGTCGTTGACCCATTTGATATCAGCGTCGATGCCAAATTCCTCAAGGGTGTCGTGAACCGCGACGCCCGTCATTAACGTGATCAGCGGAAGGTAGTTAGTCTCGATCTTTGGCCGCAAAACGATGCTGAAATACAACCCGGCGTCTTTCTCGCTGACCCACGTTCGGCCGTGTCGTCCGCGTCCGGCGGTCTGCTGCCGGGCGACGATGCACAGGCCTTCGTCCGCCCCAAGCCGGGCCTGTTTTAGTGCCTCGGTGTTGGTGGAATCTATGGAGTCGTAGGTTAGCAGGTTGATGTTCATGTTTGGAACGAAGGGCCTTCGAGCCTGTCGAGTTACTTGCCGAATCACTCAGAAGTTATCCAGACAGACTAGAAAGCCTGTCTTACGCCGGGCTCCATAAAGAATCGACATAGAAATCCTCTTCGTTTAGAAACTCCCGATCGATCTCGAAGCCGCCGTCGCGGGCGAGCTCCTCGATCATCGCGTGGGTGTATTTTTGCGAGATCTCCATAAAGATAGCTTCCCATTGTTCGAAGTCGAATGAGCGGTTGAGGGCGTTGATCGTCACGGTCTGCTTCTCACGGCTGATGAGAAACGAGCGAGCGGCACATTCGAGCGGGCGGTATTGGGCGTAATGAGAAAACTTTGAGATATCGAAATCGGCGCCGAGTTCGCGGTTTATACGGGTCAGCAGATTGAGATTGAAGGCTGCGGTAACGCCCTGTTTGTCGTCGTATGCTGCGACGATCGTCCGCGGGTCCTTCTGCATATCAAAGCCGACGAACAGCCGGTCATTCTTGTTCATCACACTGCGAAGCTGACAAAAGAACGCAACGGCGTTGTCGCGAAGGAAATTCCCGATATTCGAGCCGAGAAAAAGGATCACTTTGCGGCGCCCATTGTTGCTTTTGAGCGAACCAAGCACCTTGAAGTAATCGCCCGTGTGCGGGTCGAGACGGAGAGCAGGAAATTCTTCGCGAAAACGGGCTGACAGCGCATCGTTCGCCTCCTGCGAGATATCGATCGGCTGGTAGGTGAAATCGACGTTATTTGAAAGCAGGTGTTCGATGAGTACGGCCGTCTTCGTACCATCGCCGGCCCCGAGTTCGATGAGGTCGATCGCGTCAGAGCCATCGGTGAACGCTTCGCAGATAGCGTCCTTCTGTTCAGTGAAGATCATCAGTTCTGCCCGCGTCGGATAATACTCGGGCAGGTTCATTATCTCCATGAACAACCGCGATCCTTCGTCGTCGTAGAAATAGCGTGAAGATAGATGCTTTGGTGTCGACAAGAGACCGCTAAGGACGTCGTCGGCGAATTGAGTGAGTTCCGGTGATGATGAATGCATAAGAACCTTAACCGCAGATAGACGCAGATGAACACAGATGATACTGGATCAAGGAAATAGATCTGCGTTTATCTGCGTGCATCTGCGGTAAATGAACTACTTTGCCAATCTGAGTCCCGTGAACTGCCAACGCAGATGCGGATGGAAAAAGTTTCGGTACGTCGGCCGGCTGTGGCCCTCGGGTGTCGCGACCGACGCGCCCCGAAGGACCATCTGGTTGATCATAAATTTGCCATTGTATTCGCCGACGGCCCCGTCCGGCCTAGAGAACCCCGGATACGGGAGGTACGCAGAGTTTGTCCATTCCCAGCGCAGCCCCCAGTCAAATCCTTTGCTTGCAGCTTCCCATTCAAATTCGGTCGGCAGCCGCATTCCGCTCCACTCGGCAAAAGCGGAGGCCTCGTAATACGAAACATGGCAGACGGGTGCGTCCATCGGCAATGGCCGCAGGCCGCCCAGCGTGAAATGATGCCAAAGGCCCTCGCGGCCGTGCCAATACAATGGGGAAGTCACGTTCTCTTGATTCACCCAGTCCCAGCCCTCGGCGTGCCAGAGCCGATGATCTTTGTAACCACCGTCGTCGATAAATTCGAGAAATTCGCTGTTTGTAACGAGCCGGCTGGAGATAGAAAAGTCATTGAGATACACCTTGTGGCGAGAAAGTTCGTTGTCGAAGCAAAAGCCGTCGCCGGTGTGGCCGATCTCGAAAATTCCTTTGTCGATACTGACAAACTGGCCTCCCGCTGACGCAGGTGGTTCCGACAGTTCTTCGGGAGCGTGGTTCTCGCGATAGGCTGGGAATAGCGGGTTGACGCTGAGGGTATATTTCAGGTCGCTGAGGAACAATTCCTGATGCTGCTGCTCGTGGTTAAGGCCGAGGATGATCAGGTCGGCAATTGGAGCCGGGTGTCTAACCACCCCGTAAGGCGAATGAAAAGCATTCCCCTGCCACCCCTCCTTAGACAAGGAGGGGAGCCCGGCGTTCTTTATCCCCTCCTTGTCTAACGAGGGGTGGCCGTCGCTTTGGGCGGACGGGGTGGTGAGTTCGTCGCCACAAGTAAGTGCCAAAAGCTCCAGCATCCGCGCGTCGACATACTTTCGGTACTCAAACACCCGTTTCACCGTCGGACGGCTAATATCACCGCGATTATCACGGGCCGTGCGGTCGCCGATGGTGTTGTAGTAGCTGTTAAAAAGAAAGCCGAAATCGGGATCGAAGACCTGATAGTCCGGGACGTACTTTTTAAGGATCATCTCCTCAAAGAACCAGGTCGTATGGGCAATGTTCCACTTCGCGGGCGAAACATCCACGATCGGCTGCGGTATGTAATCCTCGGTCTCCAGCGGCTCACAGAGCTGTTCGGTGTGGGTCCTTACCGTTGAGTAGTATTTCGCGAGGCTTTCGTCCGTGCTTTTCTTTGGTGTAGCCGTTTGCATTGTTCAATTAGAACAAATCGGGACGGAAAGACAAAGAAATCCAGCAGCAGTTTTGCAAGTGATAATTTAGTGACTTACCGAGTCTATTCTTTGTTTTCGATCTTCAAAAGGGCTTCTTTGCTGATCTCGGCGAGGTACGGGTCGGGGCCGTTGAGGTAAGAACGGAGGATGGCCGTCGCGGCCGGTTGGCGGAGTGCTCCGAGGGCAAAAGCGGCTTCGCGGCGGGTGTCGTCGGCCTCACTAGCGTTGCGAAGCACTTGGGAGAGGGTCGTGATAACGCGGGCCATGTCCGCCGGCGGTGCGGCATCGGTGTTCGCCGTACCTGTTTCTTTGAATTTCGGCGACAAAAAGTTTTGCGGCGTGGTTGCTTCAATTTGTCCCGTGTAATGCAGTTCGAAGGTTTGTCCGACGGCACGGGCAGCCGAGCGTCGTATGAATTCTTCCTCTTCTTTTGGGCGTTTTTCGAAGATGCCGAGCAGATCAGCGATCGCCGAGGGATCGCCGATCTCACCGAGAGCGACGGCGGCGGCGGCCCGGACCTCGAGGTCGCGATCTTTGGCCAACAGTATTCGAAGGCGGCTCGAAGCTCCCCAATTTCCGACGTTGCCAAGAGCATATGCGGCCTCGCGGCGAGCAAACGGCCCTTTGTCGTCGAGAAGCGGGAGGAGGGCGTTTCTTGCCTCAACTTCCGGAAGAAAGACGACGGACGAGGCTGCGGTCGCCCGCACCATCTCGTTATTGTCGCGCAGTGCAGGCACGGCGAGACGAGACGCGTTCTCGCTGCGCAGATTGCGTATTTCGAATAGGGCGGTACGCTTTTGCTCGGAGTCGCCGGAGAGAAGGGTGTTGAGACGGGCTTCGGTTTGGGGCCAGTTGTCTGCGGTCTGGCCGCTAATGGTTAATGCAAGAATTAAGGATGCGTTAAGTAAGGTTAGTATTCTCACCACTCCGTCAGCCCGCAGAAAAAAAGGGCTGCTACCCCTTCTTATACGAAGACGGGAGAAATAGCGCACCTCCCCGCCTTGTTTTAGAATGGCTGACCGCTCGATTGGCGTTATGGCTAATTGGTGCCCGTCGCTATTTGCCGTCATGCGTTCCGGCGCAGATAATGCGGCTGCGACCGCTCCCATTCGAAGACCTGACGGGCGCGCCGGTTCTCATATGCATTTGCGAGTTTGGCAAGCACGTCGTTTGTCGATCCTGTATTATTTCTCGATGAAGTGGGGGCGGAGGCGGTGTCTGAAAGCGGTTTATCAGTTTCGCGGGCGATATCTGTACGGGTTCTCTTGACCATTTTCGTGCCTCCTTTTTGTGGGGCAGACGGTCATGGAACCAGTGTTGTTAGGTCTCAGCCGCCTGCGTTAAAAATTTTGTCATCTTCAATGCTTTTGTAGATATTTAGCCTTACCTTTACGGTTCTGCCAGTATATCACATAAATATGAACAAAAAAAGTGCATTTCGAGCCGTGGAAGAAGCCTTTTTTTCAAGTGGATAGTCGACGAAAAGTGGACATTGCCCAGGTTATCTAATAGACTTGCGGCATGTCAGCAGTCTTTCAGTACCTCGCCCTTAGGTAGCCACTCGCGGCGTCTGGACGTGAAGTGGCGTTCTCCATAAATCAATTCAAAGTAAGAACTTAGATTGGATAGCTCTCATTTATCCGATAGAATTGTGGATTTGACGATATTGCGTTTGCCGGGCAAGCCCGGCTCTAAACGACAAGTTCTGTTTAAGTGATGGACGAAAAATATTTCGCAAAGAAAATAGAGCAGAAGTGGCAGAAGAAGTGGGCCGAATCGAAGGCGTTCGAGGCTGCGGTGGACGATGCGAAGCCGAAATTCTATCAGCTCGAGATGCTGCCTTACCCGTCTGGGAATCTGCACATGGGCCACGTCCGCAACTACACGGCGGGAGATGTGGTCGCTTGGTACAAGCGGCTGACGGGCTTTAACGTAATGCACCCGATCGGGTGGGATTCGTTCGGGCAGCCGGCGGAAGATGCGGCGATCAAACGCGGCGTGAACCCACGCGAATGGACCGAGGACAACATCAAGGCGATGCGTGGCCAGCTTGAACGACTCGGCATAAGCTACGACTGGTCGCGGCAGATGGCGGCGCATCGGCCGGACTATTACAAATGGGACCAGTGGTTCTTCCTGAAAATGTTTGAGAAGGGGCTTGCCTATAAGCGTATGACGCAGGTCAACTGGTGCGAGAATGACCAGGCCACGCTTTCCAATGAGCAGGCAAGCGGCGGGCTTTGCTGGCGGTGCGGGAATGCGGTAACGAAAAAGGACCTCGAGCAATGGTTCCTCAAGACGACCGCCTACACTGACCAACTCTTGGACGATATGGGCGAGATCGAAGCCGGCTGGCCGCAGAATGTGCTAAAGCGGCAAAGGGATTGGATAGGGCGTTCGGAGGGAGCGTTCGTCGATTTCAAAATTAGTATGCCGACCGGGAAACTGGACCAGGCCGCGGCGGGTGCACCGATAAGCATTCGTGTTTTTACTACGCGGATCGACACGATCTATGGAGCAAATGCAGTGGTCGTTGCGGCTGAGCATCCGGCGGTTTCCTCACGACGGGCGGGATTTTCGCTGGAGATCAACAAAAAGATCGATGAGATGATCGCAGAGAGCAAGAAGCCGCGAGACCGTGAGGAAGAGATCGAGAAGGACGGCATTGACACGGGACTGAAGGCGATAAATCCCTTCAGCAGCGAGCCGCTGCCGGTGTGGGTCGGGAATTACGTGATGATGGACTACGGCACCGGTGCGGTGATGAGTGTGCCGGCACACGACGAGCGCGATTTCGAATTTGCGAAGAAGTTCGAATTGCCGATCCGCCAGGTCATTTCCGAACCGCACCTTGTACACGAGCACCATACGATGCAGGCCCTTGCATTAGCGGACGCGTACACGGGTGACGGAGTATTGGTCCACTCGGACTACTGGAACGGAAAGACGAGCGAGCGGGCAAAGGCCGAGATGACCGATTATGCCGTAAAACATGGTTTCGGCGAGGCGGCGACGACCTATCGGCTGCGCGATTGGGGTGTTTCGAGGCAGCGGTTCTGGGGTTCGCCGATCCCGATAGTTTACTGCGACGCCTGCGGAACGGTTCCGGAGAAATATGAGAATCTGCCCGTGCAACTGCCCGAGATGGCGCCGTTCACCGGAACCGGCGAATCTCCGCTGGCAAAGGTGCCGGACTTTGTGAATACAAGCTGCCCGAATTGCGACGGACCTGCCAAACGCGAAACGGACACGATGGACACGTTTGTCGATTCATCCTGGTACTATTATCGCTACACCGATCCGCACAATACGGAATTGCCAGTCAGTTCCGAGACGGCGGAATACTGGACGCCGGTCGACCAGTACATAGGCGGCGACGACCACGCCGTAATGCACCTGATCTACGCACGTTTTTGGACAAAGGTGATGCGGGACCTGGGCATCGTCAAATTCAACGAACCTTTCAAGCGTCTGCTGACGCAGGGGATGGTCGTCGGTGAGACGTTCTTTGACGATTCGACCGGCAAGCGGAAGTATGTTTTGCCGGCAGATGTGACCGTCGAGCGCGATGCGAAAGGCAAGATCGTCAGCGCTTTCGCCGCAAGCGGCGATGCGGACAAGAGTGTCCGCTCTCCGTTAAAGCATTCGATCGAGCGGATGTCCAAGTCAAAGGGCAACGGAGTAGACCCGGATGAGATGGTAGAGATCTACGGCGCCGATGCTTCGCGGATATTCGTAATGTTCGCCGCCCCGATCGAGAACGAACTGGTGTGGAACGAGTCGGGGATCGAAGGCGCGGTCCGGTTCCTGCAGCGGGTGTGGCGGCAGGTGTTTAGGTGGAAAGATGTAATTGGTTCGGCCGACCACCCCGCCCTTCGGGCACCCCTCCTTAAACCAGGAGGGGAGAGCGGACAAGCATCCTTCGAAAATGGGGAGAGTCAGGCTGCACGCAATCTGCGGCGGAAGACTCACCAGACGATAAAGCGGGTCGAAGAAAATCTCGAAACGCTTGTGCTGAACACACCCGTCGCGGCGTTGATGGAATTGTCTAACGCGATCGGCGATCTGGAGGCCGATCCGGCCTCGGCAAGCCAGGGCGAGGCCTTTGCGGTCCGCGAAGCGTTGGAGAGCCTTGCCCTGATGCTCGTGCCATTCGCACCGCATGCGGCTGAGGAGATATATTCAGCCATCGTCGGAAACGACCGCGGGATCATCGCCAACGGCGCATCGTTCCCGGCGTATAATGCGGACCTTGCACGTTCGGACGAGATCGAGATACCGGTGCAGGTAAACGGCAAACTGCGGGCGAAGTTGATGGTTTCTTCGGATGCCAGCGACGACGACCTTCGTCTTGCCGCTACATCGAATGAAAAAGTGCTCGAATTGACCGACGGAAGGGAAATTGTAAAGATCGTCGTGGTCCCGAAAAGGCTGGTGAGTATTGTGGTTAAATAACCTGATCCCGGTATCGTTGTGATCGCGGCGATCCGTCCGTTCGAATAGTCCGAGCGAATGGTGGGTCTGATCGTTTACGCTCGGACCATAGAATCGCGGTAAAGTCCTGGAGGTTATCCCTTTTACCTTGCTTGAAATAGCTAAAGAAACTAGAATGGGGCGAGGAGGCGGCATTATACGGTCCCGCAAGGCAAGGCCGCTCTCAAGCCCTAAATCTCTCCGTGTCCATACGCACTGGGCAGTCTGACGCTCGATGAAAGAATGCCAGCTTTGTAAAAACTGCTACACCGATGAGGTGGCGACCTGTCCGAAAGACGGGATGCCGACGATGCATTCGCTGGTCGGCGAACCGGTGCTTGAGGGCAAGTACCATCTGGAATCACGTCTTGGCCAGGGCGGGATGGGCGTTGTGTACAAGGCACGGCACGCCTTTTTGAAGACGCAGCTCGCGATAAAAATAATCCTGCCCGATCTTGTCGGCAACGACCCGCAGCTTGTCACGCGTTTCCGCCAGGAAGCATTGGCCGCAGCCGCGATCCGCCATCAGAACGTCGTCGGCGTGACCGATTACGGTGTGATCCAGGGTTCGATCCCGTTCCTTGTGATGGAGTTTGTCGACGGCGAATCGCTCCACGACCTGCTGACGCGTGAAAAGGTGCTGCAGCCGGGCAAGGCCCTCGAACTGATGAGCGCGATCTGTGCTGGTGTCGGCGCGGCACATCATCAGGGCATCGTGCATCGCGATCTCAAACCGCTCAACATAATGATCTGCCACGATAAGCCGAGCATGTCGCAGGCAGTGAAGATACTCGATTTCGGGCTTGCGAAGATAAAATCGGGCGAATTGCTCGGGTCGTTCATCCAGGCACAGACGACCGGATTGATGGGCTCGCCGTATTACATGGCCCCGGAGCAATGGGCCGACGACGACCCGGACTCGCGTTCGGACATTTACTCGCTCGGCGTAATGCTTTTTCAGATGCTTACGGGAGATGTCCCTTTCAAGGGTTCGTCGATACCGGCGATCATGAAGAAGCATATCTCGGACCCTCCGCCGACCTTCACCGAGCTTAAGATCCCGCTTTCGCTTGAGATCGAGCAGGCCGCGCGGCATACGCTGCATAAAGAAAAAGAAAAGAGAACACCTACGGTAGAGCATCTCATTGCCGAACTCAGATCTGCGATCGAGCCTACTCCCATAGGGATCCACACCACAGGTGCATCGTCCGAGACCGCGGCCCTGAACATTTTTACTTCCCCGCCGCGCTCAAAGGTCTTCCTGGACAACGTCGCCATCGGTGAAAGCCGGGACGACGGCTGGATCACTCTCAGCGGGATCCAATACGGAAGCCACCGGCTGCGTGTCAGCCACGACGGGTATGAAGATTGGCAAAGCGAACTGACATGCGACGGAAGTCCGCAGAAAGTAGTGGCGGAACTACGTCAGGGGCCTGCCGAAGCTGCAGCACCTGCGCCGACGGTTGCCTTCAACGCCGCCCAGCAAAACACGCCGCACAATATGTCGACCACCGGGGCGCATGGTGAATTGCAGAAGACAGTTGTGCAGGGCTGGGATACTGGTGAACAGGGCGTCGCGGCCCACTCGATACCGCCGCAGAAAAAGGGGATCCTCTCGCCGCTGGTTTTAGGGACGGTCTCGCTGGTAGCGTTGCTCTTCCTTGGTGGGGTCGGTATCGGCGGGGCCTACATGGCGGGGCTCTTTGGGAGCGCCGACCCCGGCATCAATGCTGTGACGCCAACGCCTGTGCCGGCCAGTCCGTCGCCAAAGCCGCCGGTCAAGGCCGAGATGGTCGAGATCCCTGGCGGGACATTTCAGATGGGATTCGGCGACGCAAATTCGATGAGCGGCCCGGTCCATACTGTCGAGGTTGCCGGATTCGCGATCGATAAGACGGAGGTCACGGATGCTGAGTATCTCGATTTTGTACGTGCGACAAATCGCCCGCCGCCAAGCCATTGGGTGAACAACGCTCCGCTTCCGGGCACGGAGAAGAAGCCGGTTCGGTTCGTATCGCTGGAAGACGCCGAGGCATTTGCCAAATGGCGGTCCGACCGTGACGGGGTGACCTACAGGCTGCCCACCGAGCAGGAATGGGAATATGCGGCGCGGAACGGATCACGATCGACGCTTTACCCCTGGGGGAATGAGTGGAAGGCCGACGCGGCCGTGATGGCAGCAACGGGTTCGGAGCCGGTAAATGTTGGCTCGAAGCCGCAGGGAGCAAACCAGCTTGGCGTTCTCGACCTGATGGGGAACGTGTGGGAGCTAACGAGTTCCGAGCTGGATCCGTATCCGGGAAATAATGCGGTCGATGTGCAGAAGCGGCCGGGACGGCGTGTGGTCCTCCGTGGCGGGTCCGCGCATGAGGATGCGGTGAAACTCAAGATCAACGCGGCGTTTCGCGTAGATGTCGCAGCCGACCAAAAGGAAAAGACCGTCGGTTTTCGGCTGGTTCGGCCGAATTGAATGGGCCGTTTGCAGAATTTCGAAAGGCGTAGGGGGTTTTTCTACGCTTTTTTTGTTTCCCGCGTGAATCACGCGTTTTTCACGTCTTTCAATCTTCAATGAATCTGATCCTGGTAGAGATCGATCCGGTGCAGACGAAACCGGAGATGTCGTTTTCGAAACCTCTGGTACTTGTGGGCCGCGAGGCGGGTGAATGCGACGTGAGTTTCGACGGCAAACGGCATCCGATGGTCTCGCGCAAACATGCCGAGTTTCGATGTGACGGCAGCAGTTGGACGGTGCGTGACCTCGAGTCGACTTACGGCGTTTTCGTCAACGGCCAGCAGATCGAAACTCCGTTTACTCTCGCCGTGGGCAGCAAAGTCCAGTTCGGGACAGACGGGCCGACAGTGGTCGTGATCTGGCTCGAAGCGTCGGGGTCAGATGCTCAGATTCCACAATCGCCAAAGCCTGGTTCGCTGCCCGAAAGTTCCAGCAGGACACCTGCCGTTGCTCAGCATGAGAACAAAGCGGCCCCGTGGGAAATGGGTGCGCTGGGAACGCCGGCACCGGCTCGGACACCGAAGAGGGTCTCGCCTGCCATCCTCACCTTTCTGGATGAACCTGGGCGAAAGCCGGTCCAGATCGACGGTGGCGGCACGTGGCTCGGGCGCGACCCGAGCTGTCAGGTACTGATCGACAGCAATGCTGGAAGCGTGTCGCGCAAACACGCGGTCGTCCGTGTCGAAGAAGAGCGATACGTCGTCGAGGACAACAAGAGCTTTAACGGCACGCTCGTGAACGAACAGCGGATCACGACAATCACGCCCCTTTTTCATAACGATTCCATCCGGCTCGGCATCGGCGGCCCGATGCTGAGGTTCGAATGCCCGGAAGGGCCTTCGCGAGGGCCGTCCGTCCCCACTGAACAGGTGAATGTCGTGCGTGCTCCAGCCGCCGAAGTTCCGGCAGCGGCACCCGGGTCGAACACCATCGTTATCGAGCGCCACAAGGCCGAAAAGGTCGCGCCGGCCAACCTGTCCGCGCAGCCGCAGCTTTTGATGACGGCGACCTTCGGCAGCCGTTCGCAATTGACCGTCGGACGAGATGAAGCGAACGACCTTAGGCTCGACGGGCTTCAAATATCAAAGCGTCATGCGCGGTTTGTGCTGTCGGGAGACACGGTTACGGTTGAGGACGTCGGTTCGACAAACGGCGTTTTCGTGAACGGCGAACGGGTGACGAAAAGGCAGATCGGCCCGCAGGATTCGGTCCAGATCGGCGCGTTTCTTCTCGCCACGGACGGCTACGGAAATGTCAATGTTTTCGATACGCGGGCGAGAACTCGGATCGATGTGATTAACGTAGGCCGGTCTGTAAAAGATCGGGCCACCGGCGGCCAGCTCACGTTGCTCGACTCGATCAGCTTGTCGATAAGGCCGAATGAGTTCGTCGGGCTTCTGGGACCGTCAGGCGCCGGCAAATCGCTGCTGATGGAGGCGATGAACGGAATGACGCCGCCCGCCTCAGGCCGCGTCCTCGTTAACAAGCTCGACCTCTACCGGCAGCTTGATTCGCTAAAACAGTCCATCGGATATGTGCCGCAGGAAGATATCATTCATCCCGAGCTGAGCGTTTACCGCACGCTTTACTTTGTTGCAAGGCTTCGCCTTTCAACCGATGCGTCGTCGGCAGAGATCGGACAGATCGTCGAAGAAGTGATGGATGTCACCGGTCTCGCGGAACGACGCGATGTCCGCGTCGGCAGCCTTTCCGGCGGACAGCGAAAACGTGTGTCGATCGCGGTAGAACTGATCACCAAACCTTCTGTCATATTCCTTGACGAGCCGACCTCGGGCCTCGATCCGGCGGCCGAAGAAAGGGTGATGAAGCTCTTCCGGCAGATCGCCGATTCGGGCCGCACCGTGATCCTGACCACCCACGCGATGGAAAACGTCGGCCTATTCGACAAGATAGTGCTGCTGATGCGAGGCAAGCTCGTTTTCTACGGGACACCGGTGGAGGCTCTTGCTTTCTTCAGTGCCGCGAACTTTCGAGAGCTTTACGCGAAGCTCGAAGGCACCGGTACAGAAGCGGGCGGGCAGCAGTCGGTCGAGCAAACGGCCGAATCATTGAAAGAAAAATTTCGTTCAGCTCCACAGTTTAAGGAAAACATCGAGAAGCCGCTCGGCGAAGTTGCGCAGGCAGGTGAACAGGGCAGGGGAAAGAAGCGGCGTCTCGGGCTGATCGGAGCATTTCTTCAGTGGCTGACGCTTTCGCGTCGTTACCTCGAAGTGCTGCTAAAGGACAAGCTAACGCTTTTTATCCTGCTCGCTCAGGCGCCGGCGATAGCCCTTATGACCTTTCTGGTCGTCGGGCCGGACGAGCCAAGGGACTTTGTCTATTTTGTTCTCGCACTTGTCGCGATCTGGTTCGGGACGTCCGTTTCCGCGCGCGAGATCATCCGCGAGGCTGCCGTCTATCGCCGCGAGAGGATGGTAAATCTCGGCCTTGCGCCTTATCTGGCATCGAAAATGCTGGTCCTTGGCATCATTGTAATGGTCCAATGCTTTCTGCTGTTCGTTCCATTGAAATTCCTGGACCTCGTCGGCCTGTTCGATATGCCCGGTGAACTTGGGGGCATACCGCAGTTCTGGGCGATGCTGCTAACCGCGGCCGTCGGCATTGGGATCGGCCTGTTTGTCTCGGCCACCGTGCGGACCTCGGAGATGGCGACGAGTCTTGTGCCGCTTATCCTGATCCCGCAGATACTTTTTTCAGGGATCGTCGGGGTGCCGCAGGGGTTGGTGAACAAGGCCGTTAGCTTGACCATGCCGGCGGCTTGGGCATTCGACACGATGAAGAGATTTTCGACGCTCGACACACTCGAACCGGAAGGCGCGAATCCGCGAGGAAAGACGAAAGGGTTGGGACTTTATAACTTTATCGAAACGGAGAATGAAAAGACCGTCGAAAAGGCCAAGCAGGATTTTGAAGAATACCGCAGGTCGAACGAAAGCCGGTATCAGGACGAGCCTTCAACATCTTCGGTGACCACGGACCCGGCAACGATGACGTTGAACAAGGTCCCGGACGACCTGAGCGGCTATGTTACCTTTAGGCATCCGTGGATGAATGATGTTTTAAATCAGGCAGTGTTGATGCTAATGTTTGGTATTGTGACCGTCGCGACACTTATCGTGATGCGGCTGAAGGACTAGCGAGATGTTGATGAAAAGGCTTGTTCCGAATTGTTTATTGTTGAAGGCGGTGTTGATCGGCCTGGCAGTTTTGCAGGGCTGTACGAACACGGCGAATTCCCAAAAAGGGCCGATCGATGAGATGCCGCCTGCAGCCAGCGAGAACCCGTCGTCTGGCCGCTCGGCGCCCAAAGCGTCGGACTATCCCAAGATGGCTACGGCCGTTTCTACCGCAGAGATCAAAGCACTCGACGGCTCGGTATATACCCTCGACGACAGGCAGGGAAAGGTGCTGCTTCTGAATCTGTGGGCAACCTGGTGCGGGCCGTGCAGGTTCGAGATACCTGCGTTGGTAAGGCTGCAGGAAGGCCTCGGCCCGAAAGGTTTCGAGGTGATCGGGCTGAACACGGATGAAGAGCCGGCTCAGCTCATCGAAGCATTTTCGTCTGAGTTAAAGGTAAATTACCCGATGGCCTATGCAGACACCAGCCTGCAGTCGTCACTCCTTAAGATAAGTAAGTTCCCGGGCATCCCGCAGAGTTTCCTGATCGATCGGGAAGGCCGGCTTCGCGGGGTTTTCCGTGGAGCTAATCCGGCGGACATAGCGAAAATGGAAGAGGTCGTGGCGAAGGTCGTGAATGAAATCGCGGACACGGAGGAAGTTTCCCAACCGGGCATCGAGAGCCCGGAAGCCAAGCCGCCTGTCGAAGGGAACGCGGTTCCGCCCGGAAGCGACCTGAAAGCGCCCAACAGCGACAAACCCTCAGTTCCCGGAAAGAACTAGCTTCTATTTTCAGGGCTGGTCCTCGGCCTCTCAGGCTCGACCAGGATCGTCTTAAACTTTGCCAAACTTACCAGGCCGGGAGCTGATCCCTTAGGTTTATTTACGAATTTCTTTTGCGTGTAGTGGACCGCCGCATTGGGCTGCGAGCTTCCCCGGCTGTAAAAGGCTGCCAGCTTTGCCGCTTCGATCAACGTCCGTTCCGGGATGTCGCCGCGGTTAGGGTTGCGTACGATCACGTGCGATCCGGGATAATCTGCGGCGTGAAGCCAAAGGTCGAGCGACCGTGCCATTTTGAATGTGAGAGTGTCATTGTCTTTCGCCCGCTTGCCGACGCGTATCTCGTAACCGTCCGATGAGATGAATTTTCGTGAAACGGAATCGACAGGATCCGTTTTCGCATTGCCGCGAATTTTTGCCGTCACATTCGACCCGGTGAGGAACGATGCGAGTGCGGCCTCGTCATGGTCAGCGGTCGCCTTTTCCGCCGATTCGATTGCTGCGTCGATCGATCTGAGATCGTTCTCAAGTTTTTCGGTCCTTGTAGCGATCTCAGCAACCGCGTTTCGTGCCTTTGTCGATCGTTTGTATGCTCTCTCCGCGGCCTGTGCGAGTCCCTCGTTTTGTTCGATCTCAACCTCGACCTCCGACATTTCAGGGTCGAAATAGTCAACAAGAAATACTTTGCTGCCATCTCGACGCGCGGTCGAAGCGTTTGCGAGCAGCAGGTCGCCTGTTCGCTTGAGCGTGTCGGCGTCGCCATGATCCCGAAGATCCTGGCTGAGTTTTACTATTTTTTTTTCGATCTTTTTTCGATCAGAGCGAAGCTTTGAGATAACGCGCCGGGAAAGAGCCAGAAAACTGTCCTCGCCCTCGCGTTCAGCAAGATACTTATCGATCGATTCGGAAGGTGCGACCCGCGAATCTGCAGCCAGCCAGTCGATCGGGCCGTCCTGCGCTTCGGGCAATCCTTCCGGGCGTGATGGCGGAGAATAAATGTCGCCGAGCAGCTGGCCGGCGCCGTGCGTTCGTCTCTCCCGCGACAATATAATGCCCCCGTTGTCAAGGAGAAACATGTTCGACGACCGGCCGGTTAACTGGACCATCAACGCGAATGACGAGCCGTTCATTTCTGTCGCAAACGCGGCGAAGTCCATTTTCACAACCCTCTCATTTGGCAGCAGAGATATCGCTGTTAATCTCAGCCCTGAGAGGTTTTGACGAAGAGCCTGGGTGAAAGGGGACGGGTGGATCTCTGCCTTTTTCAGGTCTCGCAGACGTGCGTTTGTGAGATACAGCACCGGGTTCGTTGGGCTTGAGTCGATCAAAAGGTACCGAGTAAATTCAGCCGCGAATTCGATGACGATGCGGTGGCCTGAGACCTGAAAGACCCTGCCGAAACAACTGTCTGAGAGTTTTTCGGAAAGTTCATCGACGATACTTTGAAGTGTTTTGATGTTCACAAGTGCCGCCTTTCTCGATCAATGCGAAAGGCCCGGGGCCGAAAAGCTGCCGGCGCCGGACCCTTCATTTAGACAAACGCGTAGTTCAGATGTCCCTGACCAATATCGTGCCTGAGACAAGGTCGTGGGCGGCGCGGCGTTCCTCATTGAAAAGGATCGGCAAAAAACCCAGCCCGCCAAGAGCAAGCGAAAGCAGATACACGGAGGAGCTAACGGCCGCCTGGTGGATGGACGGAAACGCGCTCTCTTCGGCGTCGACGAGCTCCAGCGAAAAGATCTTCATCCCGATCGTCTGGCCAAAATAAGCGATGGAACCGGTCAGGTAAAGGAACATCACGACCGCAAAAGCAACAACGAACAACAAGGATGCCTGTATCGAGAACCAGTTTTCCGAAAACGCAAAGAACGGCGAAAGCAGGATGGCGGTGGCGAATGTGCCGGCAATTACGTCGAAAAGTCCGGCGTTGAAACGCATCGATATCGGAGCGAGATCGTCGATCTCTTCAAATACGTTCTCGGCGTCATTGTCCGGTAATGCTTCACCATCGATCGACCCTTCCGGGCCCTCAAAGCCGCTTATCTCGAGCCGTTCGGACCAGTTTTCTTTGAGAGGCTGGGGCTGCTGTTCGTCCGCAGACGGGACGCTGAAACTTGACGCCATCGCGGCGGCTTCGGGGATCGGCACGAGTTTGTTGGTATCGTATTTCCGTTTCTCGATCCTGAGTGACGAGACCAGCTTTGGGCGAGCAGCTAACGCGGGCTCGACGGGCTTAATTGGCGAAGATGAGTGTTCGGCCCTTTTCTGGACCACGTCAAAGGGAAACCTTTTACTTGCGTCTCTTGCAACGCGGATCCCTTCGCGAGCACGCTCGGTCGGAAGATAGGCACGCCTCGATTCCTCGATCCTCTTCATGGCACTCGAAAGCGTTGAGCCCGGCTCAAGGTCGGGGGCAACGAATACCGATTGCTGCGGTTTTAGGGCGTTTGCGCCGTTCGTAGGAGTGTGGCTGATCGATACAGCATTTGGCCCTTCCGATCCCAGCGGATCGGCACCACCATCGCGGGCGATCCTTTGCCTGACCGAATTTTGCAGCTGCAGACGCCATTCGGGCAATTGCGAGCCGTCCGTCCGGAATTCCGCAAGTGTCGGGCTGGTCAATTTGGCCGGCAGGTCGGCAGTAAAGGGCCGATGCGGCAGTGCAGGAGGTGCCGGTTCAACGGCATCCACCGTTCGCGCCGGTGCCGGTAGAGGATTTATAAGTTCGTCGGTTCGCGGCCTCAGCGATCCCGAGATCGACGTCAGGCTTGACTCCAATTCTTCGCGAACAGAATCGTTCTTCATCGCACCGCATCGAATACACATCGACCAATCCGGCGCTATCTCCCGTTGACAAACAGTGCACTTCATAGGTCTTAAATCTGGAAATTTTGTGTGGTAAATTGCGAGCCCTTGGGACGAATTGGAGAAAGATTATCAGACTTCACTTTAAGTCGTCAACATTAAAGCGCAGAAAAGGTTGTATCTTAGACAAAAGTCGCGCTCTGATTTCGGCTGTGAGTAACATTGTGGAAAAAAGGGAGCGAGTGTCGTCTCTGCTCGCCCGGATCAAATGGGTTGTCGGCCCGCAAACCCCGCTTCGACCTCGTGCCACCATTCGATCTGTTCCTGCTCGCCCAGCCGCCAGCAAAGCAGGACGACCCGGCCATCTCGCAAAGAAGGGAAATCGATGAGCCCTTGCGCATAATCCTTTAACTCAACACCCATTTCATTGATCTCGGTGGTCAGCCGGCCGACCTCGTAAAGCGACAGGACATAGCGCGAACCGCCTTGCATCCCACCGCCTGAAACAGAAGCCTTGGCGGCTGCACGCGCTTCCGGGCGAAAAGCTTCGACAACGGAATATTGTTTGCGGATCAACTCCAGCCGGCCCTTTATCGACGGAATGAGTTCGTTTGCTTCGGCAACAGTAAACAGCTTCATTTTTCGCCCTTCAGCTTGCCAGTTTCAGTCCGTTGTTCAGGTTCAAGATCATTTCGTGGCTGCGACGGATGTTTTTGCTGGGCCTGGTCCCGCCCGTTCGGGCGCAGGCCGCCGCCGGTTATGTGCATCTCGTCGGGTGGAACGAACGAAGGAAAATCGTACTCGCCTGCCTGTGAGGTGTCTTTGCGGATAAGTTCGGCGATGTCGCCGAGGTCTATGAAAAAGTCGGCAACGTCGATCAGCCGGGGTGCTGTGTTTGAACGAAAACCAGCGACCTCGACACGGCAGCCTTTGTACGCGACGGCATTTATTGCATACACGAAATCTTCGTCGCCCGAGACCAGCACCGCCGTATCGTAGCGTCCGGCAAGGCTCAGCATATCGACCGCTATCTCAACATCCAGATTTGCCTTTCGAGTGCCGTCGTAGAATGTTTTAAGTTCCTTTTGCACTACACGAAACCCGTTTCGCCTCATCCATAGCAGGAATCCCTGCTGCCGCTCTGCACCTGCATCGACACCCGTGTAGAAGAACGCCCTAAGCAGACGGCCATCTCCGAGCAGAATGCGAAGGAGCTTGTTGTAATCGATATCGATGTTATGGAACCGGGCGGCGTGAAAAAGGTTGTTGCCGTCGATAAATACAGCAACCCTGCCCCGATGTCCGAACTTCCACGAGGAGCTTGTGCTCGTTTCAAACTGCATTTTCAAAACCTCGTCGTTAGTGGTCTGAGGCTTTTTCGAGGTCCGGTCGTTCGCGGAATGGAAAATGGAGAGAGCAAATTACCTGAATGTACCGCAAATAGGCTGCGTCGCAACTCGTTTTAACGCTATGTTAATATTCGTGTTCTCAAACTAACTGATCAATAATGATCCAGATCAATAATCTTTTCTTAACCGATCCTCAAGACAAGCCTACTTCAGTTTGCCTCTACTGACTTTCCCGGGTCAAGCAAATTCGGGAAAAGTCGTGTTAAACTTCAAAATTGCGGGGAGTTATGCCGAAAGAAAAGATAGAAGCGGATATAACGAACAAGCTTGGTGACATGGCGATCCGGTCCGAAGAGATCGGGCACGCGGCTGACGAAATGATCTCGTGTGACTCCTGCGGCCGATCGAATCCCCCCGGCCGTTCTTCGTGTATCTACTGCGGCGTGGCGATGAGCACGGCGGTGGTCGACATCGATGGTGTTTCGATCAATCTGCGACGGCTGGAAAGCTGGGAGAACGGCCATAATGTCGTCTGCCGTACGCAGCCGGACGAAGCTCTTTCGCCACGCATCGCAAAACTTTTCGGTTACGAGCAAGAAGATGCAAAAGCCTTGCTCTCGACTCCGGTGATCGTGCCGGTCGGACGGCTCGAATCTTCAACGGATGCGGAAACAGCGATCAAGCATTTGTCCGGGCATGGAGCAAATATGGCTGTCGTCAGCGATGTGCGCCTGAAGATCGGAAAGCCGAATGTCCGATTGCGCGGGATCGAATTCGGCAGGGAAAGTGTAAAGGCGACGGCGTTCAACACGGGCGAGATGCGGGTTTTCGAACGCGGTGAAGTGGTGCTGATCGTTGCCGGCGTACTTTTCGAACGCCGGACCGAGCTTGTCACAAAAAAGAAAGGAAAGAAGCCCGAGAACATCTTCGATGAAGTGACGACCTCTACGGACGACGCGGTCGTCGATCTTTACACGGCCGAAGATGAGCGTGGATGGCGGGTAATGACGCGAGGTTTCGATTTTTCGGGCTTGGGCGAAGGGAAAACGGCACTCGCACGCGAAAACCTGACGCAGTTGACCGAGAGACTTCGTGACTTTTTTCCGGAAGCCAGGTTCAGCGACGATTACAAGAAGATCGTGGGGCCGCTGTCGGAAGTGTGGCCGCTTGAGGAGACGGTTGATTTCGACGGCTTGAAACGGATAGGCGTTTGGAAGTCCGGTTTCGCCCGGTCGGTCCGGGCCGGCAACCTCGAGCAGTTTCAGAGATTTTCACGCCTTCAGAGGATCGGCGGATGAAATTCGGCGGAAAGGCGAAAACGGCCAGAAAGCCCGGCGGGCCTGGGACTGAAAGAAGACACACCAAGGAAGGTAGGCCGGGGCCAACCGAACCATCGTCGTCGGCGAAGAGCATTGTTTACGGCCACCTGCCGGTCCTCGAGCTGTTGCGCGCGAATCCTCGTCGCGTTGAGAAAGTACTGATCGCAGACGGTGCCCGCGGCAGCCGTCGGGATGAGGTTTACAATCTGGCCCGTGTTAACGGCATCCTGATAGAGCGTGTTCCACGGGAGCGGCTCGATGAAATGGCCGGTGCGGCGGTAAATCACCAGGGCATCATCGCATTAACTGCCGCAGCGGAATACGCACAGCTCGAATCGATCTTTTCAGCGGATGGCCCGGCATTGATCGTCGTTCTTGACGGTATCGAAGACCCAAGAAACTTTGGCGCGATCTTAAGAACTGCGGAGTGTGCGGGCGTGGACGGCGTCGTAATTCCTGAGAGGCGTGCCGTTGGCTTGACGGAGACGGTCGCGAAATCGGCGGCCGGTGCCACCGAGTACATAAAAGTCGCAAAAGTGACCAACATAAACCGCCTGATCGAGGACCTAAAAGAACGGAATATCTGGGTCGTCGGGGCGAGCGACGATGCTCGCATCGAGTACACCGCGTGGGACTGGTCGCAGCCGACGGCCCTCGTGCTCGGGTCCGAAGGCAGCGGGCTGCATCGGCTGGTGGCTGAGAACTGCGACGAATTGGTGAAAATTCCGATGTATGGAAAGATAGAATCACTGAACGTATCGGTCGCTGCGGGCGTAATACTGTTCGAAGCAAGGCGACAAAGAGAACTCAGACAGGAATAGAATCTATGTTTTGTCCGAAATGCGGAACCAAAAATCCTGAGGACGGCAAATTTTGCCGAAGCTGCGGGACCGCTCTGGCGAGTGTTAGTGCGGCGATCAGCGGTGATCTTTCTGGCGGAATGGGCGAAACGGATCTCGACCCACGCTCGACATACCTTTCTAACGAGGAGGGGCGAAGAAAGGATCCGCACGAAGTTTACGGTGACGGCGTTAAAGGCGTTATCACGGGGTTCGGATTTCTGATCGTCTCGCTTGCGTTGCTTTTTACCGGTGTCGCCGGAGGAAAAGCCTGGTGGTGGGCGCTGCTTTTTCCGGCATTCTTTGGATTCGCCAGGGGCGTGTCGGACATTGTGAAGTCTCGAAAGATGCTCGAGACACGCAGATCTCCGACGTCCGTTCCGCCGCCGAGAAGCATGGTCGGATCCGTACCGGCAAACACGTCCCTGCCGTCGCCTCAGACAGACTTCATCCCCGCAAACGTGGAATCACGCTATAAGACCGGCGACCTTGTTCCGCCCAGCGTTACAGATGGTACTACTAGGCACTTGGAGATGAACTCCGAAGGCGAGACGATGACGCTGCCGAAGAAATAGGCTACTTTCTCCGTAGACTCATCTTGTGGCCCGCGAGCCTTTCGATCGCAGAAAGATAACGGGTCGGAAATAATCGAGAAATTGCACTGATCTGTTTCGCATCCTTGCCGATGAGGATACGGGGATCTTTGAGTTTGATGCCTTCAAGGATGGTCTCAGCGGCGGCCTCTGGAGTGGTGCGGGCGACGCGGTCAAAGAATTTAGCACCCTGCTGTTTCCATTCCGCCGGCGTGTTTTCGCCGAGTTTCGAGTTTCGGGCGATATCGGTCAGGACGCCGCCCGGATGGACACAGGCAACGTGAAGGTTCGTTCCCGAGTATTCATGCCGCAGGCTTTCGGTGAAACCGCGGACCGCGAATTTCGAAGCACAATACGCGGTTTGTTCTTCAGGAGCGATGAACCCGAACACGCTTGAGACGTTGACGATGTGGGCCTCGTCCTGTTTGAGCAAGGTTGGGAGGAACACTTTGCAGCCGTAAACCACGCCCCAGAAATTCACACCCATCAGCCATTCGATGTCCGCGATGGAAACCGACTCGAAGGTGCCAAACAGGCCAACGCCGGCGTTGTTGACAAGGTGCGTGACGCTGCCGTGGCGTTCGACAACTTCTTCGGCGAACCGCTGCATCTGGTCAAGCTTGCTGACGTCGATGACGTGCGACGATACGGGCACACCGAGCTTCTCGATCTCTGCTTTTGTTTCGAGAAGGCCGGTCTCATTCCAATCTGAAACGGCGACACCGGCAATTCCTTCCTTCGCAAAACGGATCGCGAGTGCCCGGCCGATGCCGGACGCCGCACCCGTGACGACCACAATACTTTTATCATTTATCGACATGAACGTTTTCCGGTTAGCTCATTGATCGCTGCCGTTGCATGGACTGTGTCGCGAGGTCACCGCCGGACGACTGCACGGGCATTACCGGCGTTTCCGCTTGCGTCATATACACGAAGCGTAACGATATATTCGACACCCGCGGATACCGGGATCTCGACGATGTAGCGTTCATCTGCCGAGTCGGAAATGCCGTCCTCAGCAAAGACTGGCTGCCATTGGCCGCCGTTCACACTGAATTCCGCCCTTGCGAGATAGCTTGACCGGTCGTTTGCCGTGAAAACGATGCGTGCGGTCCCGCCCGAGATCTGCGGCTGCCCGGCAGACACGGTTGGCTGGGTGTTGTCGATATCGAACGGTTCGCTGATCTTCTCGCCTGTCAGGAACAAACCGACCGGATTGTCCGGAGAATCCTTGGCGACGATCTTCAACGTATATCGCCCATCCGGCAATGACTGGCCGTCAAGTGTGAAGAATGGCTCAGAGACGTTCTCACGCAGAAGTTTGTAGGCCGAGTCGCGGGCCTCTTTTATCAAAATATCGTAAACCAGCTTGTCGGCATTGCGGTCTTCGGCGAGCCATAAGAACGAACGTGCCGCCCGCTGATAAATGCGGCGAGGCGGAACGGGTTGGATCGGAATACCGAATGCCCTGGGGTCAAGTCCGGACAATTCTATGTTCGGGTCGATCTGGACCGGCGGATTGGCCGCGAGCCCCATGTTTGTCGGAAGGATCTGTATCGCCAGAACCTCAGGAGCGATGTTTCGCGGCAAAAAGGCAAGGCTGACCTCGTTCAGGGTAGCCGGGACGGAGGAAGCCCTGAGCACCGCACGCCACTGAAAATAACGCGCATTTGGGCTGGTCACTTTCATGTCCGTCGCGGCCGATGCGGCGGAGCCGCCCGTCCATGCGCTCCAAGTTTCTGTCGGCAGTTCGGTATTGCCGCTGCGGGTCTGTATCTGCACACTCCCGGCCGCTCGCCACCATATTCGGCCCCACGATGCTACGCTCTTTGCGTCGAGCACCGACGATTCGTAGGTGCCTTCGGCGACCAATTCAGGCCCGATCCTCAAAAGCCGGCCCTGATTGCTGGATGTCGCGAATAGGTCGGAACCGCGGCTAAAGATCGTCGATATCTGGCTCGCATCGGTTTGCATCGCGAGCGATTCGCGGCCGTCGTTAGTAACGTCATAAATCCGGCCCTTATCCGATGTGCCTAACAGCACGCCGCTGCCTGACCTGTGCGCATAGATCGAAAAGGCGGTTACGGTACCGGACGACCAGAGCACATCTACCCCGCCGTCGGGAAGAATTCGGTAAACGGCGGATTTCGCTCCGGTAAGGTCGTGTCGGCTTTTTTGTGGCTGCTCGGGAGCAGCGGGTGCCGGGCCGGCGACAGACACAGTTCGAGATTCTGTCGCGGGTGTTGGGCTTGGCGAAGGTGCGGCGGCAGAGGCGGATTCGCCGAGTGCAAGGACATAGACCGAGCCGTCAGGCCCGATGGCGAGTTCGTGAATCTCTCGCAGCGGAGAGTCCAAAAGTGCAAAGGGGCGTCCGTCCGCCGAAAATTTGAGAACCAGACCGTTCGAGTCCGTGCCAGCGTAGAGGTTCCCCGAACCGTCAACCGCGAGGCAGATAATATGCGAATCACTCGAGTCGAAAAACAGCGACGACTCCGGCGTTGCATTCGCCGCCCTGACACGAAAGATCTTTCCGCCCTCGCCGGTGCCGACGGCCAGGCTGCCATCGCCCATAACGGCGAGCGACCATATATATTTTACCTTCGGCTCAAAATAGACCGATGAAGTCCCGGACGGATCGATGCGGTAAACCTTTCCATCCGGTGAGGTTGCGGCAAATATTTCGCCTCCTCGGCCAATGGCGATCGCCGTCACGTTGAGTTCGGCAAGATCGGCGAGGAGTGTGCCGGCACCGGCGGTGGAAACACGGTAAACCTTTCCATCGCCGCCCGTGCCGAGATAGATATTTCCTGCGGCGTCGATGGCGCTTGACCAGATAAACGACTGCTCGGTATTGAAGACTTCCGAAACACGCGGTGCCAGGGTGATCGTCCCGCTGCTGTCGATCGAGACGCTGCGGGCGTCGCCTTTTAGAACGTCGGCCCTCGAGTTGACCGACCAGATCGACGGGTCGGCGGCAAAAGTTGTTAGTGTTAAAAACGTTAAAGAAACAAGAATTAAGAGGAATTTCATCGTGTGGAATCAAGGGCAAACTAAGTTCGTCTAAATATAAGCTATCCGGCGGCAAAAAGTCACTCGAATCAGCATTTGGTACCGCTACTTTTCTTTGCGTCGTGTTGCACCGGAGCATTTTCTTTCGGCGGGATCGGGGTGCTAGAGCCTTCAATGAAGCGGATCGCATTGCGAAGCTCGTCCGCGTCGCCGGTGATCAGGCGAGCGCTACGTTCGCGTGTGAGATACGCCCAGAACCAGCCCATCAAGACAAAAAGCCGGTTGCGGAAACCGATAAGAAAGACAACGTGCAGGAACAGCCACATCAGCCACGCGACAAAGCCCCGAAACTTCATGCCGAAGGCCTGAGCGATCGCCTTGTTTCGGCCAATTGTTGCCATCGAGCCTTTATCGACATAGGTGAACGGCGTTCGCTTTTTTCCCTTTATCTCGCCGATGATGTTCTTCGCGGTCGCATTGCCCATCTGCATCGCAGCGGGGCTCACGCCAGGTACGAGCTCACTGTTCTCCTGAAGCAGATGTGCCATGTCGCCGATGACAAAGATATTTCGGTGGCCGGGAATGCTCAGATCGGGCTCGACCTTAACGCGGCCGGCACGGTCGGTCTCGACGCCGAGTTTCTGGCCCAATGGCGAAGCAGCGACACCAGTCGCCCAAAGGACGACGTCGCACTCGAACCACTCGTCGCCAACTTTCAACTTGCCCGGTTCGATCTCGGTTACAAAGCTGTTCAGCCGGACCTCGACGCCGAGGGATTCGAGCTGCTGCTTTGCGCTGTCTGAAAGATCGCTGGCAAAGGTGCCGAGGACGCGGTCGGAGCCTTCAAAAAGCACGACGCGGGCCTTTGTGGTATCGATCGCCTTGAAATCCTTAGCCAACGCCTGGCGTGCGATGCCGGCGATGGCACCGGCAAGCTCGACGCCGGTCGGCCCCGCACCGACAACTGCAAAGGTAAGATGTTCCTGAATACCGGCTATCGCGGCTTTTCGCTCGGCCAGTTCGAAGGCAAGTAGAACACGCCGGCGAATCTCGACAGCATCTTCAAGCGTTTTCAATCCCGGCGCCCAGGTTTCCCATTCATCGCGACCGAAATATGCGTGTCGGGCACCGGCGGCAACGATCAGGTAGTCGAACGGCACCTCAGAACCGTCATCGAGCCGGACACGGTTTTTTTCCTTATCGAAATCGACCACTTCGCCGAGAATTACCTTGATGTTCCTTGCCCGGTGAAGAATGCGTCTGATCGGCGATGCGATCTCGCCGGGACTCAGCACGGCCGTCGCGACCTGATAAAGGAGCGGCTGAAAGACATGATGGTTCTTCCGGTCGATGAGCGTTACGTTTACGGCTTTATTCGTCAGGGCCTTCGCCGCCCACAGCCCGCCGAAACCGCCGCCGATGATAACTACCTTTTGTCTCTTGTCCAGTACACCCATCGAAAATGCCGATTAAAAACGAAAAAGAAGCCGTTCTAGGAGTTTTTGCGTGAACTCTTATCGAACTTGAGTTGTATCCATGCCGGATCGCGACGGGTGTCTGCAACTGCGTGAACGCAAACTGTCTCGTTTTCCACGGTGTAATAGATCGCGTAGGGAAATCTACTTGCGATCATTCTATGGTAGACCCCAAAATGGATCTCATGAGCCCCAGCCTAGATCACGAGCGATTTGATATCGGTAAGTACTGACGTCTCGAAATAGTAACATAGCCCTTCCAACTGCTCTTCATAGAAGAGATAGCCGTCGGCAATATCGTCAGCCGCGGATTCAGTAAGAAGAATCTTCATCTCCGACCGGTCTTTTTACGAATTCTGGTCTCGGCCTCTGCGACCGTGATGAGACGGTCTGTGCCGTTCGTTAGGTCGTCGGAACGCTGCTTGAGCATTTCGCCATGCCATTCAATGGGCGGGACCGAGGAAGAATTACGCGAAAGGTCGTCCATTATTCGTTCGATGACGTCCATTTTCTCGGCGACGGTCATCCTTTCAAGCGGCAACACCAATTCCGGGTTCATACGGAAAGTTTAGCATAGCTTATGAGCCAACGTATCGGGAATAGATCGACCGGGCGGCGGCGATGTCGTCGGAACCCTTGACGATCGCCCGAGCGTCACGAAAGACGGTAACTTCGCGGCCGTTCGCCGAGAAGCGGACGAGGTATTCATTTTGCTTGACATCGCCGAGCGGTGCGAGTTTAGCGGCTAGTGACGCCAGGTCGAGTTCGGTCGGGCGAGGCGGTGCGATCTGAACTGCGTCGCGGCCGCAGAGAACGGCGGCAAACTCCTGTTGCGCCGCATCGAGAAATTCATATTTACGCTGACCGCAGCTGGGGCAATCCGGCGACGGGGCAGCGAGCTTTATCTTTCGCCAATCGTTAACCCACACGTCAATTTGCACGAGCGACCGATGCAGTGAGTCAAGATCGCCTACGAGCAGTTTTATCGCCTCGGCAACTTGAACGGCAGATATACTTGCGATTATCGGCATAATAACGCCCGCCGTGTCGCAGGTCGGCGAACTTCCGGCATCCGGCATTTCTTCAAAGATGCATCGAAGGCAAGGTGTTTCGCCCGGCACAATGGTCATTGTCGTGCCATAGCTTGAAACGGCGGCACCGTATATCCACGTTTTGCCGTGCTTCACACACGCGTCGTTCAGAAGATAGCGGACCTGAAAATTGTCGGTGCCGTCCAACACAAGGTCGCAGCCTTCGATCAGGGATTCGACATTCGAATTATTGACGTCCGCAACGATCGCCTCGACCTCGATCTCGGAGTTTATCTGTGAGATGCGTTCTTTAGCGGCGATCGCTTTAGGAAGACGCTCCGTGGCGTCAGACTCGCTAAAAAGTGTCTGCCTTTGAAGGTTGGTGAACTCGACGAAATCGCGGTCAACTATCCTCAACTTTCCCACGCCCGCCCGCGAAAGCATCTCGGCATGAGACGCTCCAAGCGCACCGCAGCCGACGATCAATACCCGCGAGTCGAGCAGCCTCACTTGCCCCTCGCGGCCGATCTCCCGAAATAAAATCTGTCGGCTGTAACGTTCGTTCATTTAGAGATCGAAGAGACGGCTTACGATCTTTCCAAACCGGGTCGTTTCGAGGTCGTCGTCATACCTGGCGACCCCTGCTCGCCGCTCGATCATTGCCATCCGTCGTTGATCGTCGCGGAGTTTTCTACGTTCATCCTCGATCGATATCTTTTCTTTTTCACGCTGCCGGGAAAGTCCGCCTTTATTTATGAAGGCGATTATCTTCGGCAGTTCGTCGGCGTCAAACCATACCCCATGCTGCTTGCATAGATCGACTATCACTCCGGATGAGCGGGCAAAGTTACTCCTGTTCATAAGCTGCCCGCAGTCAGGACATGGCACGTATGAGATGGTATCCGGATGCACATTCGGGTGGGCCTCGCTGCCGATAAACCCTAGGACCGACGCCTGTTTCTCGCTATTCGCGCAAAGTTCCTCGAACGTCACGGTGTCAGACCAAAACCCGCCGCACTTGCTGCATTCTCGTATGTTTATCGAATCGATATCAAGCAATTGAAGCGAACGCTTGCATCGGGGGCAATCGCCGGCGTCCTTTTCATCGATAACGACGGCAGCCGTCGCCCTCGCACCGCAATTCGTGCAGAATCTCGCCCCAAGGAACATAAGGCCCAGGCAGGCGGCGCATCCGACGGTCTTCAGCCGTGACCGGCAGAACTCGCATTCGGTTCGGTCACTCATTACCGCACCACCGCAGTTCGGGCAATTTAACGTTTCAGGCTGCATTCAGGTACTCAAGGCAAAAGTCGCTTTTCGACCGCAGCCTTCATCGGGCCAATCGGTGCTTCCTTACCGGTCCAGATCTCAAACTGTCTCGCTCCCTGAGCGATCAGCATTTCCAGACCACTCACGGCAGGAACTCCGGCTTGCTTTGCCTCACGCATCAGGCTAGTTTCGGACGGATTGTAAACAAGGTCGTAAACAAGCTTAAGGCCTTCCATTGCCTCGGCGGTCATGATACAAAAGTTCGACCGGCCGCCTTGTGTCCCGAGAGGTGTTGAGTTGACCACGATGTCATATTCGTCGGCCATTTTTCGGTCACCGAGAACGTGTTCCCATCCGATCCCAAACTCTTCAGCCAGAGCCTTTCCTTTTTCCTCGTTCCGCGCAAAAAGCCCGACATGAGCGCCCTCATCGACGAGGCTCGCGATGCACGCCCGAGCAGCCCCGCCGGCACCGAAAACAGCGACTCTCGCGTCCTTCAGATCTCCGTATTCGGCTTTCAAAGTCGAAATAAAGCCAAAAGCATCGGTGTTGTATCCGATCAGCCTGCCGTCTTCGATCTTCACCGTGTTTACGGCTCCAATTCTTGCCGCAATAGGATCGACCTCGTCCAGAAAGTCAAGGATCTCTTGTTTATAAGGATTTGTCACCGAAAATCCGGCGAAGTTCAATTCAACCTCGCGGCTGTCGGGCAAGACCATTCTTCTAAGGAAGGTTTCCACATCGGCCGTTTGGAAAGGAACGAAAACGGCGTCAATGCCGGCCGCCTTGAATGCTGCGTTGTGCATCCACGGGGACACCGAATAGTCCGTTTTTTCCGCAAGCAGGCCGTAAACGGAATGCTGGGGGGTAAGTTCCCGGACACGGTAGGTTTCGATCAGATCGCTCGCCAAAATTTGGCCCGGGGCCGTTTCAGTACCCGCATCGAGCGATGCATAGGTCATAAACGCACCGTGAGAGGGGCCAAGCACTCTTGTCCACTTGCCTGCTTCGCCCATCGCGATCGGGATGAGCTGCTTGTCATCTGCCTTTGCTCGTTCAAGTAATTTCCAGACCCCTATTGCATCCACTGCATCTGCGACGGCGACCGCGATCTTTCCGACCTCGTTTTCCGAGGTCACAGTTTCAAAGGCGCTGGCAAGGTCAGCACTCATTCCTTCCAGGTAGTGCTTGGACCGGATCAAGAAGCATTGGTCAACCCAAAACATAAATTCCTTTTCAGGGATGAGATCGTGTTCGTGGTCGATCCAGATCGAGCTTTGATCGATCGATCGATGGAGAGCAAACTGCATCCAAAAGCCGATCCTTCCTTGAAGATCAGCGATTGATTCGCCACCCTCGCGCTTTGGCCTTAAGGTCAGCAGTATCTGTTTTTCGGAACTGAGTTGTTCGAAAAGGATCCTGAATCCTTCCATATTCAGCCGGTCGCAGCGAAGCTCGACAACGTCCGCCACGGACTCAGCTCGACGCAGAAGGGCGACCATTTCATCTCCGTTGTCGGAGATCACAGATACGCAGATCTTAGGGTCGTTCATGATCAGTGCCTTTTAAGTTCATAATGAAACTAAGCGAAGCGATGAGGCATGCGATGACGCCGAATGCCGCCGCGGTCACGATCGCCGTGCGCCCGCTTTGCTTTACTGCGATCGCCGTCAATGCCCACGCGATCGCAAGCGGTGCAAAAAAATTCCCGAGTCGTACACGATAAAATATGCCCAGAGCCGATGCAACGACGATAAGCAGAACACCAAAGGCGGTCTCACCACCGCCAAGATCGATATTTAAGTGGCGGAAGAGCACTGTGAGATTGACTAGCGACGCCGCCGAGAGCCAGCCGAGGTAAATGCCAAATGTAGCTCTGGAAAAGTTGGCCTCAAAATTCGACCCATCTGATGGAAGCCATTTATTTACAAGTCCGACAGTTATCGTTAGCGCAAGGATCAGAACAAGGCAGATCAGAATTTGATCGGCGTGCCAGAAATAGATCCACGCGCAGTTAAGTGCGCAGCTCAGGATGTAAGCCGACCGGACCCGGCGAAAGCGTTCCAGGTTGCCCGGCAAAAGCTGAATCAAGCTAAAACCAATCAGGCCCACATAGATCAGGCTCCAAATCGAAAACGCATAACCCGCCGGGGTCACGATAGTTTGGTAGCGGTCGGATATAACGTCCGGAGTCACTCCGTTTACATATCCTGCCGCGGCCAGGGCGTTGAATACGATCGTCGCAACCGTAGCAAGCAGCACCAGCCACGCACGAAGGCGATCTGCGGCAAAAGGGTTCTTTGTCATCACATCATTACCTTAAAGGACGTACAATATGGTTTTCAACGAACTATTGGAACCTGAAAACAAGCCAACCTCATTCCAGAATTTGCAATCTCACGTTCGCGACCGCTTCGATTGGCACAAGGCGCTTGCGAAATCGACTATTTCGTATAAGAATGACGGAAAACGTAAAGATTTGTAAATCTCCCAATAGGCAGTTGCGGTGTAACTAGAGGAATAACCGTTCAGATTCGCGAAAAACCGAGTTCTGGCACTGTTGTTGCCTATGAAAAGATTGACGCACTTTCCCTTCTCTCCGCAGCGTTGATAAGTATGAAGGAGAAAGGATGTTTTAGTTATGATGTTTAGTTTCAAGCGTTTATTTATTGTATTGGCCCTGATTGCAGCGGCCTCGATCGGTGCGTTTGCTCAACGGGACCAAGATCCCAAGAAGCCGCCGCCGAAAGAACCGAAACCACCGGTGATCAAACCGGGAAAGCCTCAGCCGACCCCGTCACCCCGCGAGGATAAAAAGCCAAATCGGCCCGAATACTCTTGGGTGGTGGCTAGAAAAGCGTCGGAAAACTATGCGTAAGTGTTTATAATATAAAGATTACTGTTATCTGAAAGACCCGTTTCGTGCGGGCCTTTTTTGCGCCATAGATCTGTTCAAGTAAAGAGTTGAGCTCTGCAGATCGAAGCAGATTCTTTCCGCCAGATTTGTCTGCCTGCTCCTTATCAATAAATCGACAACCATCCCGCACAGAAACACGTGGGATACCTCGGCCGGGCCGTTATTTCGGGTCTTATTTTTCTGGCCTGCTGACTTGTGTTCGAATCAAAATCGGGCTAGATTTAGCGGGTAAAATAGGATAGTCCCGATTTGTGCCTGGAAATATTTAGTGGCTGTGTATGCCGGCATACAGTGGCGGAGGCAAGATTTGGAGTAACCTATTGTGAAAATTGCCAAACCTGAAAACGCAGTTTGTTTTCAAACAGGGCGAAACCGGTGGAGCAACGCGCGAGATCGGTTCGTCGTTTTGGGAAGAAGGCGGCACACCTTGCTGCACTTCTCCCTAACCACAGAGACAAGGACTCGAAAAAACAATGGAGGATTCGAAGATGGACGAGATCAAGACAAATGTCCCCAAGACATTTAGGTATCTGATCGTACTGACGGTATTGGCCGCAATGGCCGCCGTTGGATATACGTTCCTGCCTGACGTGCC
>JBGSYT010000183.1:0-6383 GCA_041750855.1 Pyrinomonadaceae bacterium
CCCTTCGGCCATCTCCTTTCCTATGCCGCGCGAACCGCCTGTGACGATCGCGGTCCTGCCGCTCAGGTCGAACAATTCCTTCACATTCTTTGTCATAATTTTGAGAATCTGATAAAAAGCGATCTGGTCACTTCAATCAATATAAGGCCGCGGCTCCGAATTTACTATTGGACCTGGGTTCGATTTAATAGAAGCATGGCAAAGACGCAAAAGGAGCGTGCCTATTTACGCGACCTTTACATCAACGATGAATGGACCAAGAGGTTTACCGATCTGGTCGATAAACATGTCTCATTCGGGGATGTTGAAAACCTCCTTTATCTAAACGCGGGTACCGGCAACCATTGTTTCCAGCTCCGTGAAAAGCTCGATGATAAGGTCGCAATCTTCGCACGCTGTGAGGACGAGGACGCGTTGAGGATCGCCTTGGACAAGGCCGCAGCCGTAAGAGCGGACGTTGATTTTTCTACGATCCGTTTCGACGATGATGCTTTTGATGTAGTCGTCGCCGACGGCAGCTTGGTCAAGCCCGGCGATGTTGCTGCTGTTGTTGACGAAACCATCCGCGTCGTCAAAAGCGGCGGCGAGGCGGCGTTGTTTCTGCCATCGTCAGGAAGCTTTGGCGAGATCTTTTCGCTGCTTTGGGAAGTGCTTTTTAACCTAGATCTGGGCGACCACGGCCATGCTGCCGAACAGGCTATAAGGGATATCCCAACCGTGGGCAGCGTCGAAGAGATCGCCGCGAATGCCGGGATGGCAAACATCGAAACCCACGTTGCAACAGAGATCTTTGAATTCGCGAACGGTGAGGAATTTATCGCATCGCCACTGGTTGCCGACTTTCTGTTGCCAGCGTGGCTTGAGAGCCTGAGCGAAAAAGACAAAAAACGCGTCGCGGCTAAATTGTCCGAGCTTATCGATACGGAAGATGGAGATCTGACGTTCCGTTTTTCTGTTAAGGCGACTTTGATTACAGGGGTGAAAGAGTGAAAAAGTCAGAGGGTGAAAAAGTGGTTTTGGTGAACGTACGACTCTCCGAGCAAGTTTAGCCCCCGTTTTCACCTTTAAACTCTTTCACCTTTTCACTTCTTCAACTCTGTTTCGCCTCAGCCCGGCGGCGCATTTCCTCGGCGAGGTCCTCATCGCTCACTGCGGTCACTTGCGGTGCCATGGGGCTGGCAAGTTTGGAGCGTTCCGCTGCCTCTTCCTCTTCGGCCTCGCGCATTCCTTCTTTGAATGCCTTGCGAGACTGGCCCAGCGATTTGGCAAGCTGCGGCAGCCGCGAAGCACCGAAAAGCAGGAAAAGCACCGCCACGATCAGGATAATTTCTGTGGTTCCAAAGTTCATATCGTGTTTTGAACGAGATTCAATTCTCGAAAAAGTCAGTCGCGGCCATCACTTTTAGATCCGGCATGACGCGCTGTATCAGTTCAAAATCGTCAACGTCGTGGGTCACGACGTATCCCTCACGCATGCACGCCAACCAAGCGATCAGGGCGTCATTCCGAAGCATTCTTAGCTTCGTCGGCTGCGCCCCTTTTATCAAATACAGGCGACGGATGGCTTTTGATGTTTCCCACCAGTCTCTGGCTGTAGGATTTAATAGCCGGGATGTCCGACTGAGAAGAACCCTCCAACGCTCGTATTTTTGAAGAGTCGCCTCATCTATCGAAGTCGCCACCAGTTCATAAAAGACTATCGATGTGAAAAGCGATGCCAGCAACAGGTTTTCAATTTGTCCGACGTAATCCGGAAAAACGGACGTATCAAAGATAGGAATAGTCTTTCTTGCCATATTTGGCTTCTTCTTCCTTTAACGCCTTCATCGCCTCCCGGAACGCTTCGATAAGCTCTTTATGATCCTTCGTCAGCCGATTTGGCAGCTTGAAGTCTTTCGCCCGCGGCAACTGCGATCCGTTCTGTTCAGATTCTACAATCTTCTTCTTCATTTTACCTTTGACGCGGTTCAAACGAGCTTTGTTTGCATCCGAAGAGCATCATACTCCGTTTTCGCACGACAATCCACGTAATTTCAGACCTGCCCCGCCTGGGCCTTTGATTTGAATCTGTCCATCGCATCGATTAGCGCGGCCGTGATTCCCTTCTCCGAAACCGAATGGCCCGAATCGGGCACGACGATAAATTCCGCTTCCGGCAGCGCACGATGCAGGTCCCATGCGGAGGTCATCGGGCAGACCACGTCATAGCGGCCTTGGACGATAACTGTCGGAATACTGCGAATCTTGTGCACATTATCGAGCAGAAAATTGTCGCTTTCGAAGAACGATCCGTTCGTGAAATAGTGGCACTCGATGCGGGCGAGGCTCAACGCCTCGTGCTCACCTTCCCAGTGGTCCATCAGGTCCTGATCGGGGTAAAGTTTGGAGGTCGCTCCCTCCCAGGTGCTCCAGGCACGGGCGGCCGAAAGCCGAACTTCCACGTCGTCGCTGGTCAGACGCTTGTGGTAAGCGGTCATAAAATCGCCGCGTTCGTTCTCGGGTATCTCTTCTCTGTATCGTTCCCAAAAATCGGGAAAGATCTCCGAAGCTCCATACTGATAGAACCACGCCAATTCCTTTTTCCGCGTGAGAAAAATACCGCGAAGGATCAACCCCAGGCAGCGTTCCGGATGCGTAATGCCGTAAGCCAAACTCAGCGTGCTGCCCCACGAGCCACCGAAAACGTACCATTTTTCGATGCCGAATTTTTCACGAAGGGCTTCGATATCGTCGATCAGATCCCAGGTCGTGTTCTCGCGCAACTCCGCATGCGGTGTGGACTTGCCCGAGCCGCGCTGGTCGAATAGGATCACGTGATAAGCCTTCGGGTCAAAAAACTGCCGGTACATCGGGATCAATCCACCGCCCGGCCCACCGTGCAGGAATACGACCGGAATTCCTTCGGGGTTGCCGACCCGTTCGTAATAAGTGTCGTGAATGTCCGACACCTTCAACATGCCCGAATCAAAGGGCTCGATCTCGGGGTAAAGATTTGCCATAGGTCGATATTAACCCAATACTAATGTCACAGAAACTTGCACTTCAGTTTATTGTTATTTTTTCGGATGCCCATAGGCCCCGGGGCCCTGAACCGTCGTCTGCAGCTACCTTGATCTCGTAGGTGCCGGGACCTTCGGCGCTCAGATCCCAAGTTGCATTTGCACCCTTTCTTGTGACCCTGCCAACGGAGACTAAGTAAGTGAAAGTCAATACATCGTTTTCAGGGTCGTCGGCCGTGACCACGATCTTGAATTTGTTTTCTTCCCCAATACTCAGAACTGAAACATTTCGAACGTTTGCCGGTTTATTGAAAAGTACACAGTAATCCTTATTCTTTTCTGAGATCACCCGCCATTTGTCATTCGAATAATGCTTCCGAACTATTGGGCTGTCGCATAAATTATGAAAATGCTCGCTTGGCGGGGAAAAAGTGATCGATTCGACCTGATTTCCCCAAGCCTTGATCGCGACCCCTTCGCTCTTGCTAAAGTAGACAAAATAGTCCCGATAAATTCTGTATAGCCGTACTCTTTTGTATTTTGCCAAGTTAATTCCGAGGTCCCGGAGATCAACCGGAGTCTTTAGCTCAAAGGTCACTCTCACTATTCTTCCTGCAGGAACGTTCCAAACATCGGGTCCTAGGAATCCGTCAATCCAATCCGAGACATCAACGGTCGCATCATTACATGTTCCGCTCGAATAGCTGACATATACGTTTTCGGAGAGGCGATAAAATGTACTCTGGTCTGGGTCATTCAGGGTAGTGAATGTTTCCTTCGAAAAAAGTTCCTCAGCTGCACTCGAATCTGATCGAAGGAATTCGACCTTGTCTAAAATGTCCCGGTAGAAATGCAACTGTGGAAAAATATGCTGGCTAAGTACAAGCACATAAAGCAAGCTAGACAATATTCGAAGGAAATACATTGACTCTTTGCCTCAGTTGAGAAATTCATTATACCAGAGCTGAAAAACCAGCAACGTCCAAAGCTCTTTGTGATGTGACGCTGCCCCGGTTTCGTGTTCCTTGATCAGCTTCTGCACGTAATCTACGTTAAACAACCCCTGTTTGTTCAGCCGCTCGGGCGAGAGCATATCGTGCATGAGCGGGTTAAGGCGGCCTTTGAGCCATTCGGCTATCGGGATGCCGAAGCCTTTTTTGGGGCGGTGGAGGATGTCGTGCGGAAGCAGGCCGCGCATCGCTTCTTTCAAGATGACCTTGCCGCTTTTGCCTTTGAGTTTGTATTCGACCGGTATAGACGCCGCAAACTGGCCGACGCGTGGATCGAGAAACGGAGCACGCGTTTCCAGGCTGACGGCCATAGCGGCCCGGTCCACTTTGGTCAGGATGTCCTCGGCCAGGTAGTAGTTGATGTCGGCATACTGGGCTTTTTCGATGACGTTTTTTGCGTCTGAAGCATCGACCAGTTCGCGGACGCCGCGGTATATATCGGCCTCGGTTTGGGCGAGAACGTCCCTGGTAAAAAGCTTCTCGTGCTGATCGGTCGAGAACGAACCGAACCAGCCGTGATGGCGAGCGATGTCGTCGTGTTTTGCCGAGCGGACAAAGCGTTTCGCCTTGTAATCGAACGACATATTGTTTGTCGAAACGGGCAGGGCATTTACCAGCGGTTCGATCAGGCCGCTGCGGACGAATGCGGGAATAGCGTTGTACTTCGCAGCAATCGTGTGGGCGTAATACATCGGATATCCGGCAAAAAGCTCGTCGCCTCCGTCGCCGCCGAGGGCTACGGTCACGTGCTTTCTTACAAATTGTGCCAGCAGAAAGGTCGGGATCAGCGAACCGTCGGAAATGGGTTCGTCGAGCCATTTGCCGATCTCGGAAATTAGGTCGCCGGCGGTTGTACCAGAGAGTTTGTCCTCGTAGTGTTCAGTGTTAAGGTGCCGGGCGACACGGCGGGCATATTTTGATTCGTCAAAGCTGTCCTCTTCAAAACCGATCGAAAAGGTCTTGACGCGTTCGGTCGCGTGTTGTGTTGCGAATGCCGCGACGGTTGACGAATCTATTCCACCGGAAAGGAGAATGCCGAGCGGCACGTCTGATACCAGGCGCATGCGGACGGCATCGGACAGCAGTTCTCTTAGTTCTTCTGCCTTTTCGCTAAGCGTTTCTTCTTTGCGGCTTTGCGGCTTTGCGGAAGGCTTGCCGTTTCCCCCGGCGTGTTTCACCACCCCGTCAGACGGACCAAAAGCGTCCGTCTGCCACCCCTCCTTAGACAAGGAGGGGAGGCCGCTACTGCTACTTAAGGGGGTGGACGGGGTGGTGATTCTTCCAGCGTTAACCTCTTCGGTCCAGGAGATGTCCCAATATCTTCGCGTCCTTACTTCACCCTTCTCCACCATGAGGACATGCGCGGCGGGGAGTTTGTGGATGCCTTTGTAGATGGACATCGGGGCCGGGACGTAGTCGAAGGAAACGTAGTGGCGGAGAGCGTTGAGGTCGAGTTCGGGTTTGACCGACGGGTGGGCGAGGATGGCTTTTGGCTCGGATGCCCAGATCAGCTTGCCATCGAAAATCCCGTAATAAAGCGGCTTCTCGCCAAAGCGGTCGCGGGCGATGATGAGCTTTTTCCGCTGCGAATCCCACAGCGAAAAGGCGTACATGCCGTTTATGTGATCGAGAAGGGCGTCGCCGTATTTCTGGTACAGGTGCGGCAGTATCTCAGTATCGCTTTTCGTGACGAACTTAAACCCATCCTTCTCCAGCTCAGCCCGCACCTCGCGGTAGTTGTAAAGCTCGCCGTTCATCATAACGACGACCGACTTGTTTTCGCTGAACACCGGCTGGTCGCCCGTCTTCAGATCAATGATCGACAACCGCCGCATCCCAAGCGCGACCGTCTCATCCGTCCACAACCCCTCAGAATCCGGCCCGCGATGCACGATCGTCTCACACATCGAGTGCAGCACTGGTTCGGCGTTGTGGTTCGGCTTAGTTGTGTCAAGGTTTATCCAACCTGCTATTCCGCACATAAATGGAGCGGGGACACTCTTGTCCCCATGAGGGCCGCTTCGGCCCGAACAGCCGTGCAGCTGTTGCGGTTTTTCCGCCGGAGGAGCCGGCGGTGGGGACAAGAGTGTCCCCGCTCCGCTAATCAAATCCGATCCTCTCACGAACTGCATAGATAGCCTTATCCTGCGATTCGTGATACGTCCTGACCGACAGTTCCGCCAACAAGCCCATCAGGAAAAACTGGACGGAGATCGCGAGCATTACAACGGTGATCACGGGCAGCGGCGTCAGGATGAAGGACGTTCCGTAGAATTTCAGGACGATGGCCCAGATGCCGGAGATGAGCGACAGGAAAAACGCGATCATTCCGAAAGTTCCGAAGACGTAGATCGGCTTTGTCTGGTACGACGCC
>JBGSYT010000184.1:0-4424 GCA_041750855.1 Pyrinomonadaceae bacterium
AAGCCCGGGCCGTCGCGAATCCGATTCCGCTGCTCGCTTTGATGATATGGGCGACTTTGTTGTTCATATCTGTCATGTGATTCTTCCGGCGACAACTTTTCGAAAGTATCTAAGGCGGCCCGTCTCCGTGCGATTTACACCGTAACCCTCCCCGCGGCTTTAAAGCAAGTACGGGGAATAACTTTAGCTGAGTGTTAGGAATTTAGGTAAGTGCGGGGACGGCCGAAGTCGAGATAGGGAGTTGGAATAGGATAATTGCTTATCTACCTTCAAGTGATGCTTAATATAATAAGAGAATGAGACTAGGGCTGAGTGATAACCAACTGCCTGGGATCATGTCCGCGCGAAATGACCGCCGTTTCTTTGGCTTTGATCGCGTGCGGTTTGCTGAAGTTATCGCCTAATGAAGGCAGGTGTTATTTATGATCTTAGCAATATCAAGATTCAGGGTTGCTAACGGGAAGGAGAGCGAGGTCAAGGAAGCCTTTTTTAACCGTCCGCACCTTGTCGATTCGGTGCCGGCATTCCTCGGCATGGAAACCTTTAGGGTTGCCGTCGACCCAACCGTTTTCTACCTGGTCACCCGATGGACCGATAACGAATCGTTCCGTTTATGGCATGGAAGCGCCGATCATCGACTCTCTCATAAGTTCATTCCAAAAGGGCTCAAATTGGACCCGACCTTTACTAAAGTCACTATCCTCGAACGGCTCGCCGAACCGGGCAGGATGCCTGAGTTTGAGGAAACGGTGGCAGATTCTGTGCTTGTAATTGCTAAGTATCTCGGTCAGGCGAGCGACCTGTACTTTATGGCTTTATCGCCAGCCGGCGTTATCCTGGCGTGCAATAAGGCGTTCGCCGGACGTTTGCAAAGGAAGATAGAGGAATTGATCGGACGGGACATAAGCGAATTTTTAACTGATAAGAGCGCGGCCTTTCTGAACCGGAAAGTAGAAGACCCTGTATCCGCAGAGCAGAAAGAAAATATACTTCTGAACTTCGTGGATGCTCATTCTCATCCCTTTACTCTCGAATGCAGCTTTGAGAGTCGCCCCGACGGTTTGGTAATTATCGGAGCCGCCCCGATAGATAAGGAACAAGCCCTGCAGGCAGAGCTGATCGCGCTGAATAATCAATTTAGTGTGCTTATAAGAGAAAATGAGCGGCAAAGCAAAGCCCTTAAGAAAGCGCATGACGAGCTGGAGAAAGTTCACGAGGACCTACGCCAATCGCATTGGCACTTGAAGAAGATCCAGGAAGTTCTTCCTATCTGCTCGGTATGTCACAAAGTTAAGACGGCTGAGGGGCAATGGGATAGTTTACTCACATACCTTAAAGATAATTCGGATTTTCTCTCTCACGGCTATTGTGATGAATGTGCAGAAACGGCGATGGCAGAGTTTCGGGAATCTAGACGAACGAGATCTGAAAGGGAGGCCGGCAGGTGAACAAGTCAGGATTGGTCGATCTGAAGGAACGCATCTCGATTGCCCGCAGTATCAGTCAAGCAAAACAGGGGGTCGCGGAGTCCGTCACCGATGAGTTTTTCATCCGTCATCCGGATTGGCTAGAGCGTTATGGAGATGCGGGACGCTTTCGTGGAATAGAAGACGCTAAATATCATATCGACTTTCTTTCGGGTGCGATCGAAACCGGCTCAACGGCGCCATTTGAAGATTATGCCCGGTGGTGTTCACGCATGCTCGCTTCACGGGGTATCAACCCGGAATTTGTCGCCGAGAATTTTGATCAGATAGGTAAAGGTCTCAACCGTGTGCTTTCTGACGATTCGGCTGAGATGATCTCTCATTTCATTCATGCGGGTCGTGCCGCGTGCACCGATGATACTGGGCATGTTCAGGAAAAGAAAGGCGGCGAACTAGCACAAACACAGCGGCTTTTTCTTGAATCCATTCTCAAAGGGAATCGCAAGGCGGCCGTAACGATAGCTTTGGAAACATTAAGAAGTGGATCTGGCATCATCGAGATTTACACTGACATACTGCAGGAATCACAGTATCAGTTGGGCCGGCTATGGGAGACGAATAAAATAACTGTGGCCGAAGAGCATATGGCAACGGCGATTACCCAGTTCGTCATGGCTCAGATCTATCCGCTGATCGAACCGCCGGGACAGGTTCGGGGCAAAATGGTCATCACGGGCGTGGAAGGAGAGATGCACCAGATCGGAGCTAACATGGTCGCCGATGTGCTGGAGGTCAAAGGATGGGACGTCCGCTTTTTGGGTACAAACATGCCCCATCAAGGAATCTTGAAGGCTGTCGAAGAACATCAGGCAGTCGTGGTGGGAATCTCAGCAACAATGCTGTTTAATCTCCCAAAGGTCATTCAAATAATAGAACAGCTTCGGGTGAAGTTTGACGCCGACGACCTCAAAATAATCGTCGGTGGAGCTAGTTTCCGACAAGTGCCGGAGATGTATTTGGAGATCGGAGCCGATGGATTTGCACCAGACCTAATAACTACTATCGATTTTCTGGAAACCATTTTCCCTGTTTGATTCGGCGTTCGTCGCATCGGGCTCGATCCGAGTAAGAGCCGATCGTTCCACGATGCCGTAGCCGTCGCGTTTATAGCAACCGAATGGAGGAGCACTATATGGCCGAAGCAAGTATGTTTGAACATAGTGAATCGATCCACGGCGCAGTAGATGTACCAGCCGCATTACGGATTTGGTTTTTGGGCCATTTTGCGATCGACATGGTCGTTGGTCTGCCATTGTTTTTCGCGCCGCGTGAGGTGCTTGGATTGCTTGGGTGGATGGCGATTGATCCGTTCGCAGCCCGGCTCACCGCAGCGGCCCTTATGGGAATCGGCATCGAATCATTTCTGGGTCGAAATGCGGGCCGCGAAGCGTTCAAAGGAATGCTTCAGCTAAAACTCATCTGGTCCGCCGCCGCCGCCGTCGGCCTCGCATGGTCAACCCTCGAGGGCAACCTCAAATATCCCGTGATCGGCTGGCTCCTGACCACCACGTTTGTAGCCTTTCACGCTCTGTGGTGGTACTGGCTTCTTCGCCTTAAGAGAAAAGCCACTGAATGATCGATAATGTTTTTTGCTCCAAATTGCTTTCGGTGACTCGCCGCGTGTCAGCTATTTCAATTTGGCCGTTGGATTTTCGAAGCCAAAGCGTTCCCCCGCGTTCCATGCCTGACGATCATTCCCTTGATTCGGGATCCCGCCCGCATCCTTAATCATCTTTGCGATGTGCATGCAGTTCCAGGTCATGATCGTCGTGTTTCGCTGGGTGAAGTCGTTGTCAAAACCGACCCGTGTTCCATCGTCGGCCTCGTCGCCGTATGATGGGCCGGGCCCAGCCTCGCCGATCCATCCGCAGTCGGCCTGAGGCGGGATTGTGTAGCCGAGATGATTGAGTGCAAAGCCGATCGTCATCGCGGTGTGCTTGATCCCGTCCTCATTTCCCGTAATGACACAGCCGCCGACCTTACCGTAAAAGATCGACTGGCCTTTGTCATTGAGCATGCCCGACATCGCATAGAGCCGCTCGATCAATATCCGACATATCGAGCTTTCTTCACCCAGCCATATCGGGGTTCCCACGATGAGAATATTCGCTTCTTTGACCTTTTTCCAGATAGCGGGCCAATCGTCTTTAGGCCAGCCGTGCCCGCACATGTCCGGAAACACGCCTGACGGAACTTCGTGCGCCGCCATGTGAACGTGTTCGACAGACACGCCGTTCTTTTCCATAATCGCCGCCGAAGCACCCAGCAGCAGCCGCGTGTGGCTTTCGTGCTCGTTACGGGTGAGCGAAGTGTTTATAAATAACGCGTGAAGATCATTAAATTGGCTCATATGTTGTTTGGCTCCGCGGGGTCGGCCTGCTTAGGCTGGTTCGACGACGTAATAAATCTTCAACCTCGACGGGCAGCTTCGATGGCCGCGATGTCGATCTTCTGCATCGTCATCATAGCTTCAAAGGCCCGTTTTGCAGCGGCAGGATCGGGGTCCGTTATTGCCGCCGTCAGGGCGATGGGGGTGATCTGCCATGAGAGGCCCCATTTGTCTTTGCACCAGCCGCACTGGCCCTCTTCGCCGCCGTTACCGAGGATGGCGTTCCAGTAGCGGTCGGTCTCTTCTTGGGTCTCGGTCGCGACCTGGAAGGAGAACGCTTCGCTGTGCCTGAACTCAGGCCCACCGTTCAGCCCGAGGCAGGGAATGCCCAGCACGGCAAACTCGACCGTCAGCACATCGCCCTCTTTCCCACCCGGAAAATCCCCCGGAGCCTTAGGCACCGCCGTCACGCCCGAATCCGGAAACGTGGCCGCGTAAAAATTCGCCGCCTCCTCAGCGTCCTTATCGTACCAAAGACAAATTGTATTTTTTGGTTGGGTCATGATTTCGATCCTACTGTTCCCAGTCAATTCCTGTGCAACGGTAAA
>JBGSYT010000185.1:0-21123 GCA_041750855.1 Pyrinomonadaceae bacterium
CACAACCTCCAAAGGTTCAGTGCCAATCACTGAAAGATGGATCCCTTCGAATCAAAATAAAAAGAAGCCGCCTGAAATCACTTTCCAGACGGCCTCTTTTCTTTTTTCGAACCGGATGCCATTGACAATTGCGTGATTCTCTCGAATTGCCTTTGTGCTTTCGATAAGAGATTATTCTCGTTTGCCCAATAGGCAGGACTAAAGCCAATGATACCTAGTGAGAAGATTAGGAATATAGCCATCATCGCCCACGTTGACCACGGGAAAACCACCTTGGTGGACGCCATGCTCCAGCAGTCGGGCACGTATCGTGATAACGAGACCGTTGTCGAGCGGGTAATGGACTCAATGGACCTCGAGAAGGAACGTGGCATTACCATCATGGCGAAAAACACTTCCGTCCGTTATGGCGACTACAAGATCAACATCGTCGATACTCCAGGCCACGCCGACTTTGGGGGCGAGGTCGAACGGGTCTTGAAGATGGTGGATGGAATCGTCCTCTTGGTGGATGCTGCCGAAGGCTGCCTGCCGCAAACCCGATTTGTGCTGAGAAAAGCACTTGAACTAAAGCTCCCGTGTATCGCATTGGTCAACAAGATGGATAGGCAAGATGCTCGTCACGAAGAGGTAGTCAATGAGATCTATGACCTTTTTATCGATCTTGGAGCGAATGATCAGCAAATCGAATTTCCCATACTCTACGCGATCGCCCGTGATGGCATTGCTATGCTAGAACCGGGAGATCAATCAAAAACACTAAAACCTCTTTTTGATCACATTCTCCAAACCATTCCGGCACCTCGACCTTTGCGGACCGATTCGCTTCAGCTTCTTGTCGCAAATATAGATTACAATCCGTTCGTCGGTCGCCTAGCTATCGGCCGTATTTTCTCCGGCGAGATCGCGAAAAATCAGGAAGTCATCGTTGCAAAGCGCGACGGTTCGACGCAAAAAACCCGTGTCAAAGAGCTTTTTGTTTTTGAGGGTCTTGATCGAACGCCGGTAGATTCGGCTAGTGTTGGCGAGATCGTTGCACTGGCAGGTTTTGATGATATCAACATCGGGGAAACGATCACACTGGTGGACAACCCCCGCCCGCTCCCGGTAATCGCGGTGGACGAGCCGACTATTTCAATGATCTTTGGAGTTAATACGTCGCCGTTTTCAGGGATCGACGGAAAGTTTGTAACTTCACGGCAAATAAAAGACCGTCTTGACCGCGAGCTACTGGGCAATGTTGCCCTTCGGGTCACTCAGACGGATGCCGCCGAGCAGTTTAAGGTGTCGGGGCGGGGCGAGTTGCAGCTTGCGATCCTTATTGAAATGATGCGCCGGGAGGGTTACGAACTGCAGGTATCAAAGCCCGAAGTAATAACTAAAAGAAACGAAACGACGGGTGAACTCCAGGAACCGATCGAGCAGGTGGTCATAGATGTACCCGAGGACTTCATCGGCGTGGTGACAGAGGCTCTCGGTCGCCGAAAAGGCCAGATGACCAAGATGGTCAATAACGGCTCGGGCCGCGTTCGCCTCGAGTATGAGATCCCTTCGCGCGGCCTGATCGGCTTCCGCGGCGAGTTCCTGACCGAAACGAAAGGAACCGGCTTGCTCAACACCATCTTCTTGAGATTCGACAAATGGCTCGGTGAAATGAAAGGGCGCCAAACTGGTTCACTCGTCGCTGACCGAATGGGCGAAACCAATACCTACGCCTTATACAACCTGCAGGAGCGCGGTTCTCTTTTCGTAAAACCACAGGTCAAGGTGTACGAAGGAACGATCGTCGGTGAAAACGCACGTGCCGTGGACCTGGACGTGAACGCGATCAAAGAAAAGAAGCTCTCCAACATGCGTACCACGAGCGCAGACGAAGCAATGCGGCTGGTGCCCGTCCGCGAAATGTCGCTCGAGCGCGCTCTTGAATTCATTGCTGATGATGAGCTTATCGAAGTAACACCAAAAGCCATCAGGCTGCGAAAGCGGGTGTTAAAAGCCAACGAGCGGCCAAAAAAGTAACGCTCGACTTAGCGGTCGACTTCATCGCTAATTTCGTCGCATTCTTTAACTTCTTCGTCGTCCTTCTCTGGATCGAAATTTTCGTATCCGTGTGCGTCGTCGTAGTAATAGCCAGACTCGCTCTGTTCCTCGACTGCCGGCTTCTTGTCCGTTGGATCTTGCGATTTTTCCTGAGGCTCACTCTCGGGCATAATAGTCAAAGTAATCCTTAGGATACCACTTGGTCTCGAAAGGGGATCATCGGCTGCGGCGTCGACTTGCGACATTCTGCATCTGAAATGACGAATCGAACAAACCCGATTATACTGTTTCGAACCGATCGAAAACCGCAAAACTAGAATTAAGAGAAGGAAACCAATGAGATCGATCCTATCGTTCATTTTTGTACTCGCACTTTGTTTTGATCCGATCACCGCGTCAGCCCAGCAAACGGCGCAGGTGAAAACCTTTGACCTGACGATCGACAACATTATGCGCGGGCCTGGACTGGTCGGTTACGAGCCGACAGGCGTTCGATGGTCGGCGGACAGTACGAAGATATACTTTACCTGGAAGCGTGCCGACGAGCCGCGAGTTGCCGAAACTTCGACATATGTGGTTAACGCCGACGGCAGCGGGCTGCGCAAGCTTACTGAGGAAGAGGCACGACAACAGGCTCCGCCCGCAGGCGGCGACCTTTCAGACGATAAAAGATCGATCGTTTACGCCGAGAGCGGCGATATTTTCCTTTATAAAGTCCAAACCGGCGAGCGGCGGCAGTTAACCAAGACCGCTGATGTCGAGGCTAATCCCCGGTTCATTCGCGACCAGCGTCATATTTCCTTTACGCGCCAGAACAATCTTTACGCCCTCGCTCTGGACACCGGAATGCTGGAGCAGTTGACCGAGATCCGCCTTCCCGGCGGTGCGGGTGGAGGTCCTGGTCCGGGCGGCCCCGCCGCTGGACAGAACCAGGACGCAGCCCGGCGTGGGACCGATAGCCAGGAGGCTCTTAAAAAAGAAGAGCGGGAACTGCTCGGCGCGGTCCGCGAACGAGCCGAAAAACGTGAGTCGGATGATAAGCGACGGGAGGAGCGAGAAAAGGGCAGACGAAAACCGTTCCAGCTGACAGCCGGACAAAGTACCGGGAATATGTCGCTTACACCCGACGGAAAATTCGTGATCGTTTCCATCAATCAAACCGCTATCGGTGCGAAAAACACCATCGTTCCGAACTACGTAACAGAGTCCGCGTATACCGAAAGCATCCCGAGCCGGACAAAGGTCGGTGATATGCAGGGGGCCAGTCGAATTGCGATCGTCAGTGTCGAGACCGGCGAGGTGACGTGGGTTGATCACGGCCAACGCCTCGCCGTCGCCCCGCCAGTTCAGCGGACCGAGCAAACGGCAACTCCCCAGCCGACCCCCGGGGCCGCGACAGGACAGGCTCAGGGAACAGCCCGCGGACAGGGCGGACCGCCTCAACCGCGTGACCGCGAGGTCCAGTTATCGCCGCTCCAGTGGTCGGACGACGGCAAAAATGCGGTGCTGCAGGGACGGTCCAGAGATAACAAAGACCGCTGGATAATGCATCTCGACCCGACGACCGGAAAAACGAAGATCCTCGTGTCGATCCGCGACGACGCTTGGGTCGGCGGCCCCGGTGCGTTCACGCTCGGTTGGCTGCCCGACAACAAGCGTGTCTATTTTCAATGGGAACGCGACGGATTTTCGCATCTTTACACCGTCTCGATGGACGGCGGACAACCGGTTCAATTGACCTCGGGAACGTTTGAAGTTTTCGACGTTCACCTGTCTGAGGACAAGACAAAATTCTATTTCACGTCGAGCGAAGGCAGTTTCTTTGAACGAAACCTTTACTCGATGTCGTTTGACGGCGGTACGCGAACTCGTCTCACCTCCATGCCGGGGAACAATCAGGCGGTGGTTTCGCCCGACCAGACGACCCTTGCAATAGTGCGTTCGTTTGCAAACAAACCGCCCGAGCTTTATATGGCGCCAAACAAAACAGGCGTCACCGAAGCCGAAATAAAGCAGGTCACGAATTCGCCGACCGATGAATGGAAGTCGTACAAATGGATAGTCCCGCCGATCGTTTCCTTTAAGGCACGCGACGGTGCAACCGTCTACGGGCGATTTTATAAACCCGCAGGCTTCAAAAAAGGCAGCCCGGCGGTGGTTTTCGTTCACGGTGCCGGCTATCTGCAAAATGTTCACAACTGGTGGAGCACCTATTACCGCGAATACATGTTCCACCATTTCTTAATGGAAAAAGGCTACGCGGTGCTGGATATCGACTATCGAGCCTCGGCCGGCTACGGACGCGACTGGCGAACCGGGATCTACCGTCACATGGGCGGCAAGGACCTGACCGACCACGTCGACGCGGCCCAATATCTGGTCAGCGAGCACGGCGTTGATGCCAAGCGGATCGGCATATACGGTGGTTCTTACGGCGGATTTATCACCCTGATGGCTTTGTTTACGACACCGGATGTTTTCGCCGCTGGTGCGGCCCTTCGTCCGGTGACCGATTGGGCACACTATAACAACGGCTACACGTCGAACATCCTCAATCTACCGCAAAGCGATCAGGAAGCCTATCGCAAGAGTTCGCCGATCTATTTCGCAGAGGGACTGAAGGGCGGCCTGCTGATCTCACATGGAATGGTCGATGTCAACGTACATTACCAGGACAGCGTGCGGCTGGCACAGAGGCTGATCGAACTGCGAAAAGAAAACTGGGAACTCGCGTCTTACCCCGTGGAAGATCACGCCTATGTCCAGCCCACCAGCTGGGCGGACCAATACAAGCGGATCTTTAAGCTGTTTGAGACTCATCTCAAAGCGCCTGCGCAAGCGGCGCCGAAGAAGAAATAGCGAAGCAGCAACTCCTGTAGTTCGACTGTCGAAAGTCGCCAATTTATGGCAAGATAGGCGTTCATGCGAGTACTTGTCACCGGCGGTGCCGGATTTATTGGCTCTCACCTTTGTGAACGTCTGCTCGCAGACAGCCACGAGGTCATTTGCCTCGATAATTTCTTCACAGGCAGGAAGCAGAATATTGTTCACCTCTTGGACGATAAACGGTTCGAGCTTATCCGGCACGATGTAACGCTTCCGATCCTCCTCGAGGTCGATCAGATATACAATCTCGCTTGTCCCGCCTCGCCGGTACACTATCAGTTCAATCCCGTAAAAACCGTTAAGACAAGTGTTTTGGGCATGATAAACATGCTCGGAATGGCGAAACGCGTCAAGGCACGCATACTGCAGGCTTCGACGAGCGAGGTTTATGGCGACCCGCTCGTGCATCCGCAGACCGAGGATTATTTCGGCAATGTGAACCCTATTGGCTTGAGAAGCTGTTACGATGAAGGAAAACGTGTTGCTGAAACGTTGATGATGGACTATCACCGGCAGAACGGAGTAGATACAAGGATCGTTCGGATTTTCAACACATATGGCGAAAGGATGCTGGAGGACGACGGACGGGTCGTTTCCAACTTCATTGTGCAAGCGCTGAACGATGAGGAATTGACGGTTTACGGCGACGGGAGTCAAACACGCTCTTTTTGTTATGTCAGCGACTTGGTTGACGGGCTTGTACGGTTGATGAATTCCGAATCTGAGGATATTCACCTGCCTCTCAATATCGGCAATCCTGAGGAATTCTCGATGAAGGAGCTCGCGGAAGAGGTCGGCCGTGCAACCGGCAAGGCAATCCGGATCAAGCTCCTTCCGCTTCCTCTTGACGACCCAAAACAGCGTCGGCCCGATATCAGCCGCGCGAAGGAACTGTTGAGTTGGGAGCCGAAAGTGCCTTTGACACGGGGTCTGGGAAGAACGGTTGGGTATTTTAGAGAAAGAATACGAAGCGGCACCGCGTCGTCGGCTGGTTGAAATGCAGCCAGCCTATATAACAGCATCTCCTTTTTGTTTTAAGCGAATCTCCGGGCTTGAACAAAATACGAATGGAGTTCATCAGAGCCCGTAGCTAAGGCTGGTAGCAAATATATGAAGATTCTGATCACGGGTGGAGCAGGTTTTGTTGGCAGTCATCTTGCGGATGAGATGATCGCCCGCGGCAATAACGTGACCGTCATCGATGATCTTTCGACCGGACGGTACTCAAACATAGAGCACCTTGAAGGGCACGACCGATTTCGGCTGATCATCGACACTGTCCTCAACCAGCGATTAATGGAAGAGTTGGTGAGGGAGACGGACCGCGTTTTTCATATGGCAAGCGCGGTCGGCGTTCGGTTGATCATGGAACAGCCGGTCAAGACTATCGAGACCATCTTCCATGGCACCGATGCCATCCTGAAGTCTTGCTCGCGCTTTAGAAAACGCGTGTTGGTACCAAGCACGTCTGAGGTTTACGGCAAAGGCGCTTCGGTACCATTTAGGGAAGACGACGACTTGCTGACGGGAGCGACGGACAAACACCGCTGGGCTTATGCGTGCGCAAAGACGCTCGATGAGTTTCTTGCACTTGCCCATTGGAAAGAGACGCGATTGCCTGTCGTGGTCGTCCGGTTGTTTAATACCGTTGGCCCGAGACAGACAGGCCAGTATGGAATGGTTGTGCCGAGGTTCGTTGAGGCGGCCGTCAAGGGCCAGCCGATCGAGGTCCACGGCGACGGTTCGCAATCTCGATGTTTCGGGCACGTTTCGGATATCGTCACCGCTCTCGGACGCCTTCTCGAAACAAACGAGTGTTTTGGGCAGGTCATCAATCTTGGAAACGATGAGGAGGTTTCGATACTTGAACTTGCGAACCGGGCCATTGCTCTGACAGGCAGCAAAAGCCCGATAAAATTCGTTCCTTATGCAGAAGCGTACGGCGAGGGCTTTGAAGACATGCAAAGACGCGTGCCGAGCCTTGAAAAAGCACGGCGTCTGATCGGTTACAAGCCAACCCGAACGCTGGATGACATCATCAATGATGTGGCTCTTGAATACCGGCCATCGGCCGATTCGACAACTGCATGAGACCAAAAACCGTAACCACACCTTTTCTCGCCTTTGCCGTCATGCTCCTTTGTGCTTCGGCTTTTGGGGTGCTGGCTCAGGCCACCGGCGTAAAAGGAAAGGTTCGAACTAACACTGGCCAGGGCATATCCGGTGCCGTCGTGACGGCTTCCAAAGAAGGCAAAGAGGCGGGCTCGGCTCGGACTTCCTCGGACGGCGGTTTTGAGCTGACCGGTCTTGACCCGGGCTTTTATTCCGTTCGCGTCGAGGCCGACGGTTACGCATCAGGCACGCTCGTTGGTATCGAGGTTAAGAAAAATCGAGTCAGGAATCTTGGCGATCGACTATTTCTCTCGGTTGATCAGGGCACTCTGGTGATCCTGCGAGGAAGCGTCTTTTTTCGTGAAGGCACAAGCGTTACAGCCGCAAAGGTCGACCTGGAAAAGGTCAACCCCGACGGATCGGTCCAGAAGATCGGCTCAGCAAACTCGAATGTGAGCGGCGAGTTCATGTTTCGTCGGCCGGACGGGAAGGCAACGTATCGCGTAACTGCTAGATACAAAGGAGTGTCGGGGAGTAAGGAGATAATCGTTGAGAACGCGGCAGTTTACCGAATAGCCATTATTCTCGATCTTGCGAGTAAGGATCGCTGATCGCTGCCTAGTTGATCGTGTCGGAAACCTCTTCCGCAGCCTGCATTGCCTGCATTTCCCTAGCGTCCGTTACGATAAGCGGAAATTCCTCAAGCACTACGGTGTTCGCCAAGGTTTGCACCCAGTAAGTCCCAGCACTCGGAAAGACCACGTTGACGAAAAAGCTTACATTGTCGGTGAATCCGCCGGGTGTGAGGTCAATAGGTGTTGATTGAGATGAAACGACCAGATCGGTGCGGTCGGGTGACAATATTCGCACCTCGGTCTCATGTACTCCTTCGCCGGTCCAGTGATTTATCACCGCAAACTTGATCAGCGAGACCGGTAGCTGCTCGACCATGATGTTCTGAAAGATGCCCATCAACGAGATCTTGTTCCCCATCTCGATACGCACGTCGTCGCATAAGAGAGTGTACCTGAGTTCTAGATGCGGAGATTCCATCATTTCTGGCCTAAAAAGGTTCAATACCGATCGAATTTCACTCTTTGACCGCAAGTCTCATGCTTCAATCTGATCTCGCGGTCGAAAGATCTGATCGATAGCGGACACCTAGCCCGACTTTGCGGCAGGTAACGAATCCTTCGGATTTCGATAAGCTCGATTTTTACCTTTCAGATCGCTTTGGTCAAGGATATAATCGGGAAACATTCGAAGTATCAGGGCAAGCCATGTTGTATTACGTTTTGATCGGTCTTTGTCTCTCGTTGGCGGGCGTAGCTGGTCTTCAGCTTATGTATATGTTTTACCTCGACCGAATCGATAGAGAACGAAAAAAGCGGCTGAGCGAACTTGAGGCAAGATGCCTGCGGCTGCAGAAGATTCTAGCCGAAGCTCAGGCGAAGATCGAAGAACAGGGCATCGCCCTCGACGAACTTGAGGCAATGCGGGAAAGCCGAGAGGAAATTTGGGCCGACGTTATCGAAGAGAATTAGGCGTGACGTCGAGTTCTGCGATCGTCGCTCCCCAGCCTCCCGAGAATTCATCACCCGATTTGAAGCTCTTTACATAATTCGTTTCCGAAAGCACCTTTCGAACCATCTCCCTTTGCACTCCGATCCCTTTTCCGTGAACGATCCGAACGAACCGGAGATTACGCGCACGAGCTTCGGTAAGGTAAGCGAGAAGTGCCAAACGGGCCTCGTCGGGCCGGAATGCGTGCAGATCTAGTGAGTCCGTTATCTCGATATCGATAGGTTCGTCGAACGGCTCCGGACGACTGCGATGTTCGTCAATATCTGGTGTCATCTAGACTTCGACTGCATATACTGTGCGATATCTTCGGGCGGTGTCAGTTTTATGCGATTTTTGTCCCTAAAAACGACGAATCGTTTTTCGTCGATCCGGCCTTCAGGATGGCGAAGCCGAAGAGTAAAGGTTTTGTTGTCCCCGAAGCCCTCTACTTTCAACGGGAGCTGCCCCCAAACATCGCCGGACGAACGCCAAACCGTGTAAAAGCCCTGGTCGTATTTATCGAATGCGAGAACGAGGATACCGTCAAAGTCCGGCTCAACACCGTCGATCTGCTTAACCTGATTCGTTCGCGAAACTATGACCCAGTTGCCGGGTGATCCGATCCTTTCACCCAATCCGACCTTGTCGGCGGTATCGGTGTCGAGCCGCTGCCATGTCACAAATTTGCGGTTATTCTGCTGGAAAAAGACGATATCGCTCGGAACCTGGAGTTCAACCTGCCTTCCAAACAACCAGCCAGCCGGCGCGGGCGAGATCGATGGATCTAGCTTTACCTGATACCAAATGTCGTATTTCTCATCAAGTTTCTCCGGCTCGCCGGCCTCTTTTGCCGCTTCGATGTCTTCATTTCGCGTTCGCCGACCCGGCCGCCGTTCTCCGGTCGACGAATCGTCAACGTCCCCGACTTCCTGCTTTGGAACGAACCTCCAGTTCATGATCTCAAAGGTCGAACCGTTTGCAAGTTTAAACAGAATGTTCTCGGGGGCCATATCGGGGGCTAGGCGCAGATTCGATGCGGCGCGAAGTTGGCCCGCAGCCTGCGGGGACCGCTCCCGAAATTCGTTTGCCAGGTTCCGCGACTTCTCGAGAACCTCACTAGTAATAACGTGCTGGGCCTCGATCCAGCCTTCAGTGGCGGTTTCGTCATTAGCGCGAACCCGGTACCAAAGCACCTTTTCAAATTCCATCTCGTCGAGCTTTTCGAGCGTTTCGCCGCGTTTCACTTCTAAAAGATCGGCTGCCACGACCGCGTAGGATGTGCGAATCTGTGCGGTCTTGGAAATCACTATGGCCGTATCAGTCAGGCCGATGGCATTAGACACGCCGCCCAATAAGGTGTCCGCGATGCCGCAGCCAACCTGCGACAGAACCACGGCGACGATCAGAAATGAGGCACAAATTTTACTTCTAAAAATCATTACTTTTTCAACTTCTTCCAATTATTATAACCCAATCGGTCCAACATCGCTTTTTGCCGGCCGTTCAGGTTTGCTTTCACTTGAAGCCGAGTACCGCCTGTCCCTCGCAACAAATCGAGCCCAGCAAGCTCGAAAATTTCGGATCGGTCAACCGGCTCGCTTCCACGAATGTGGTTGCGAACCACCGATGAAAGGGCAGGGTAAGAGTCGAACAGTTCGAGCACAACGGCGGTGCCGTCTTTAGGCTTCTCCGCATTCCTATGCTCAAGAAACAATCTTTTTAGTATTGTCTCGATCGACGTTTTCCCGCTCGAGCTGTTCAACAGAAGGATATCGCAGAGAAACGCAATCATCAGTCCGCGTGCGTATACACTTGTTTCGCCACCGCTCCAGCGCGTATTCGACACTTCAAAAAGCGATCTGCGTGCTCCGCGACTATCGATCTCGTAGGCTCGTCCGAGCGTGTCCAGCATGTCGCCAAAGGTTATCCGGTTCATTCCGACGCCGTTCTTGAGCGAGAAATACAAAGCGAATCCTTCATAGAACCAGTCATAACGCCCTGTAAGGTTCAAGCCGTTCGGCACCCATAGATGAAAAAGCTCATGCCTAAGCTGCTCGTGCAACCGCTGAAGCGACTGATTTCGAGACGGCATATCGGACGAAACGATGATCACCGTATTTCCTACAGTCCGCGCGTCCCACGTGCCGCTCGGAACGTTTAGCCGGCTTGTCCTTATCAAAACTACCAACTTCTGACCGTCAGCATGTCCCCCGAGCCTCTCAGCGTAGCGCCGTAATACACCGTCGGACATTTCGAATGCCTCATCATCGGTGAAGTGCCAGCTTCCGGATACCGCAACGGAAAGATCTCGCCCCCGATGGGCCCGAACAGAGCTCTCATCGCCTGTCTCCAGGAAAACGACCGCCCGTCGCCGATCGGCGATATCGAATCGCCCGTCACTCATCCGCGTTTCAGTCGTAAGAATATCCTGCTTGGCTTCTGCGACGATCGACATCCTCGCCCGTCCAGATCGATTTCCGAGAGGCTGAGGAAGCAAATCGTCCATTAACAAAAGGGATCGGTCGGCCGTCGACCACGATATATGGGCGTCAGATCGTGGATCTTTAAGAGGCGTCAAGTCTATCTCGTAACTAAAGGTGCGAATCTCGCCCTCGGCTGCAAACTCGCCCGGGCCGAATCGCCGGAAGGGTATAGAATTCCCAATTTGGTCGAACAGCTTTAGCCCCGAGACCCGGCTGGCAAGCTCGTCTGCACCGACGGCATCATTTGTGAACGAAAGGTTCCGAAGGTTCTCGCTATCCGAGACGAATGCCCCTTCTACCATCACCTTCCCCGTTTCCCGTACTAGCCGAACACTCCCGCCTATCTCTTGCGCGGCCAATAAGATAGGTCCACCCGTGAGGATCACGATCATCGCTAGGACATGGAAAATCGCAAGCCCAGGTTTTGACAATAAAACTGGAGTGGCACTAGACTGATTCCATATCTTTGCCTGCAATTGGGCTGACATACATTAAAGATATTACTGTGAGCGTTATTAAAATAATAATCTATGCCCTGGTTGTTTTGTTGGGGCTGTTGTTTTTGGGCCGATTTTCTCTTTGAAATGGGCCAATATCCATCTGGCAGAGTTGTATCCCAGGGTGTCGAATGCTAGGTCGAAAGGGTCTCGCACCTTAGACTCAATTTCTAAACTCAAGAACGAAGCGGTCGCAGATGGCCGCTTTTTCATTTTCGATGAACGGATCCAAAAAGATCAAACGTGCTTTGATAAGCGTATCGGATAAGGCAGGTGTGGCAGAATTCGCCTCCTTGCTGGCCGAATCGGGTGTGGAGATCATATCGACGGGCGGAACGGCAACTACGCTCCGTGCGGCTGGAATTGCCGTAACTGATGTCGCCGACGTGACCGGATTTCCCGAGATGATGGACGGACGCGTGAAGACACTTCATCCATTGATCCACGGGGCACTTCTCGCGGTTCGCGACAACCCGGACCACGCTGCAGCAATGGCCGAGAATGGCATCGAGCCGATCGATCTGGTCGTCGTAAACCTTTACCCATTCGAGAAAACGGTCGAACGCGAAGGCGTCTCGCTTACGGAGGCCATAGAAAACATCGACATCGGCGGACCGGCGATGATCCGTTCCTCGGCAAAGAACTGGCGTGACGTTGCGGTCATAACCGATCCGGGGCTTTACGAGACGGTAGCCGAGGAGCTTTCTTCAAACGACGGCTTTTTGAGTTTGTTGACCCGACAGCGACTCGCAATGCTCGCCTTTACCAGAACAGCAAGCTACGACCTGGCGATCTCCGCCTATCTGGCTAAGCAATTGTCGAACGAAGACCTTGCGGCGCTCGAACCCTTCAACCCGCTCGCCGGGTTGTTATTCATTGAGTCTGTAGATTTTGGGGACGACGTTTTCTCCAACGACGAATCGACATTCTCAGATGAGATTTTCCCGGAAAATACCGAGATACGTCTTGCAAAGGCGGCAGACCTTCGTTACGGCGAGAATCCACACCAAAGGGCTGCATTGTATCGAACTGAAGAGGGCGGCGGTATCACCGCGGCGGAGCAGCTCCACGGCAAAGAGATGTCCTACAATAACTATGTTGATGCCGACGCGGCATGGGAATTGGTCTCCGAACTTGATGAACTTGCAGTCGCGATAATTAAACACACGAACCCGTCAGGTGTCGGTATCGGCAGAACGAACGAAGAGGCTTATCGTCGTGCGCTTGCGACTGACCCGGTCTCGGCGTTTGGAGGCATCGTTGCGTTCAACAGCGTGGTGGACGCACAGGCGGCTCAGTCGGTCGTCGAGGTCTTCACCGAGGTGGTGATAGCCCCCGGTTTCGAGCCCGACGCTCTTGACATCCTTTGTGCGAAAAAGAACCTCAGGGTGCTTCGGGTGGATGCCTCTGTGCGCGAAAGCGTTCCCGTTTCGTCTGTAAAATACCGACATATCTCCGGCGGAATGCTCGCCCAGACCAGGGACGACCACATTATTCGCCCGGATGATCTGCCGGTCGTGAGCGAAAGGCGGCCTAGTGAGAGTGAGATCGAAGCGCTCCTTTTCGCCTGGAAGGTTTGCAAGCACGTTAAATCGAACGCAATAGTCATCTCAAACTTGTTTCAAACGCTTGGCGTTGGGGCCGGGCAAATGAATCGAGTTGATTCATTGAGAATTGCGGCTATGCGGGCTGAGCGTTTTGGGCATTCGCTGGCCGGTGCGGCCCTCGCTTCGGATGCATTCTTTCCCTTTCGCGATAATGTAGACGAGGCGGCGAAATTGGGGATCGCGGCGATAATCCAACCGGGCGGATCGATCAAAGATGACGAGTCCATCGCGGCCGCAAATGAACACGGCATCGCGATGGTATTTACAGGGATCAGGCATTTTAATCATTAGTGCCGAAGCGTGCTTCCTGCGATCTCAAGCGTATAAGTGGATCACCGATCTTGTGCTTGACAACAACCAGCCTTAGTGCAATGCTTTCCACGAATAAACACACCCAATTATGTGAAAAGCTGGTCCAGCCCTCGATCATGGGGGTATTGAAACTTTGCTAGAAAAAGGAGATATGAAAATGAAGTTGTTTACGACAATCGGATCGCTCGTTTTCTCCCTTGTACTCCTGACATCATGCGGCGACCCAGCCGCAAATACTCAGGCGAACAACACCGCCGGCAACACGAACGCTAATACTTCCACGCCGACGGCGGCCGCACCGACCAAAGAAGCTCTGATGGAGATGGACAGGAAAGCCCACGCGTCCTATTTTGCCGGCGACACGAAATGGTTTGAAGAGAACCTTTCGGACAAGTTCGTCGCCTTTAACAACGGCAAGCGGATGAGCAAGGCCGACGAGGTCAAAATGATCTCCGAAACAAAATGCGAGGGCTCGGAAGCTAAGCTCGACGAAGAGCAGCTTGTGAAATTGAACGACGACACGTACGCCATCGTCTACCGCGGCACATACGACGTGGACTGCACAATGGGCGGGCAAAAGATCAAGCCTCCCAGCTCCACGCGTGCAGCGACAGTCTGGGTTCGCGAGGGCGACAAATGGAAAGCAGCCTACCATGGCGAGACGCCCATCATAGACCCAAAGAACCCTCCTGCACCGCAAGCAAAAATCGAGGCCAGGAAAGAAGAGCCAAAGAAGGACGAGGCGGCACCTGTTAAGCCCACGACGAGCGCCAACTCCGAAGCTCTCGCTAAACTTCACAACGGCGGTTGGGAAGCATTCAAATCGAAAGATGCAAAATGGTTCACCGACCATATGACCGACAGTGTAGCTATCGTCGGCCCGATGGGTAATTTCCACGCCGGCAGAGCTAATATCACAAAACTCTGGACCGAGACAATGAAGTGCGAAGGCATCACAAAGGCCTCTTTCGCGGACGGCTTTGCCACTGCACTCTCGCCTACCGTCGAGATACTGACCGGCAAAGGCACTGCCGACGGAACCTGCGACGGGCAAAAGAACGGAGCTCTCTATCAGACCGCCGTCTATGTGAAAGAAGGCGATGCCTGGAAAATGGCGTTTATGTTCGAATCGCCGGCGCCAGCGGTATAGAAGACATTCGTTCTTCAGGTATGAAATGCCGTGTGCTGATCGCGGCATTTCTTTTTTGGCGGGCCCATTATCCTTGACAATATATTGTGTCTGTGTTTAAACTCTACCCAATTAGGACGACACAGGAACGCTCGAAGGTTTTATGAAGAAAGACCGGAGGGTGTTTGTGTTTTTCAGGCCTTTAAACCCGCCTTCCATTTAGCCCGCTGCTGCGGCTTCCTGCTGCTCGATCAAACGATCCCGTATCTCCTGAACGTATCCAATATCCTCAGGGACGACGTCCGCAAGAGTAACGATAAGTTCTCCTTTACGTCCGTATTTGATCGCATGTTGGATGGCATCGCGTGAATCAGGAATCACTCGCACTTGAGGGTCGTTCCCTGATCTCTTGACACCTTCCTGAATCAGGCTGGCGATTTCCGCAGCTTCTCGGCCCCTTAGGTAGTGGCCCGAGCGGATCACGATGCGGTCAAAGGCCTCGCCGGCGATCTCGCCCATCTCACGAATATCGGTGTCTCGACGATCACCCGGCACATTTATAACCACTGTTCGGTATTTGTTGGGAAGCTTTGAGACAAATTTTGTCAGGCCACGGAAACCGGCCGGATTGTGGGCATAATCCATAAGAACGGTGACCTGTCCGACTTCCATAAAATTGAGCCGTCCGGGCGTTTGCGCCGTCCCGGCGTTGAACGTGGTCAGGCCGACCCGAATGTCCTCGATCGACACTCCGTGGACGAAGCTTGCCAGCGTCGCCGCCAAGACGTTCTGGACCATAAACTCAGCTCGCCCGCCATAGGTGAGCGGTATGTTCACTACCTTTTCGACACGCACCTTCCACTTACCTTTTAAGATAGTGACGAAACCGTTCTCGAAAACACACGAGACTCGACCGCGTTCCGCCCTTCGACGGATGTTCGGATGGTTTTCGTCCATCGAAAAGCATACGACTTTGCCGTCGACAAGCTCCCTCATCCTGTAAACCAATTCGTCCTCTGCATTCAGGACCGCATAACCACGTTTGCCAACAGCCCTAGGGATCACCGACTTGACACGAGCCAGGTCTTCGAGCGTATTGACGTCCTTCAATCCAAGGTGATCGGCTGCCACGTTCAGCACCACTCCGATATCGGCATAGTCAAATCCGAGGCCCGAACGGATAATACCTCCCCGTGCGGTCTCGAGAACCGCGACGTCAACGGTCGGGTCCTTAAGCACCAGTTGAGCGGACACAGGTCCCGTGTTATCGCCCTGTACGATCTGTTCGTTGCCGATGTAGGTCCCATCGGTTGTCGTAAAACCTACGGTTCTACCGGAATTGCGCAGTATGTGAGCGATCAGCCTTGTGGTCGTGGTCTTTCCGTTTGTGCCGGTGATGGCAAAGATCGGGATCCTCGTGGGCGTACCGGGCGGGAAAAGCATGTCTATCACGTGTTCCGCGACGTTGCGGCCGATACCCTCGCTTGGAGCGAGATGCATCCGAAAACCGGGCGCGGCGTTTACCTCGATTATCCCTCCGCCACTGTCTCGCAAAGGTTCGCTTACATTCGAAGCGATCACGTCGATGCCCGCAACGTCAAGGCCGATGATGCGGGCTATCCGTTCGAAAAGAAACACGTTTTCAGGGTGGACCTCATCGGTAACGTCGATCGCTGTGCCGCCCGTCGAAATGTTCGCGGTGGTCTTAAGAAATAGCCGCTCGCCCTTCGGCAAAACGCTCTCTACCTGATAGCCGGCCTTTCGGACGCACCGCAAGGTCTGGTTGTCAATGTCGATCTGCGTCAGCACATTCTCATGCCCGTAGCCGCGACGCGGGTCACGATTCGTTTTTTCGATCAGCTGCTCGATGGTCTGCTTGCCATCACCGATGACATGGGCGGGAACGCGCTCGGCGACCGCGATCAATCGATTGTTGACCACGAGGGCCCGATAATCCGCCCCCTGAATCTGTTGTTCAACGATGACCCACCGGGAATACTCCTTTGCCTTTTCCCAGGCCGCCAACGCGTCGTCCAGCGTCTTGATCCCGACCGTGGCTCCTTTGCCATGGTTGCCGTCAAGAGGTTTTATCACCGCCGGATATCCGACGCTCTCGAGTGTTTTCTCAAGGTCCTCGACGTCGCGGATGCGATATCCTTTAGGGACCGGAACTCCCATGTCGCCAAGAAGCGTCTTGGTCGCATGTTTGTTACCGGCGATATCGACCGCGATCATATTTGTGTTCGCCGTGGTAGTTGCTTGTATTCGCTTTTGATAGACCCCGTAGCCAAGTTGAACAAGCGATTGATCGTTTAACCGAATGAAAGGAATACCTCTCGACTCGGCCTCTTCAACCAGCGAACCGGTGGATGGACCGAACCGGACCTCCTCGCGGATCTCACGCATCTTTTGAATGTCTTCCGCTATCTCGGCCCTTATATCATCGATAGTCCTATTCTCAGCAAGCGAAAGGAATACCCGCACAGCGGCCCGGGCGGCATATCGGCCGACCTCCTCCTCTTGATAACTGAACACGACATTATAGATGCCCGACTCGTCGGTCTCGCGCGTTCGCCCGTAGCCTGTATCCATTCCAGCCAGCGTCTGCAACTCAAGGGCAAAATGTTCGATGATATGCCCTGCCCACGTGCCTTCCTTTACGCGTTTCAAGAAACCGCCTTCCTCGCCATAACTACATCCATGCGTTTTTAGGCTTGGCATCACGCCCGACATACGATCGAAAAACCCGCGCATTTTGTTCGAGGGCTTCTGTTCATAGCCGCCTATATCAAGGCGCATAATGATCAGCTTCTTCCAAAAGCCGCTCCAATAGTTCGGCCCGCGAAGTGTTCTGATTTCCAGTATTTCCATAAAACTCTTAACCACGGATGAACGCAGATTCACGCAGATAATGCCTACAAAATTTCAGTCCCCGATCCGCGTCTATCTGCATCTATCTGCGGTAAACCTTCTTGTTACCCGAGATCGGGCAGCAGAAATTCCTGCGGGGGCTGAAGCGGATGGCGGTCGATGTAATGATAAACGAGGCCGTCTCGCAAAATATGCAACTGAACCCCGCAAACACCGAATGCGTCATGCTCATTTACCTCGGCAATTTCGTTGTAAGTTATGCCAGATCCATCGACGACCGTGACCGAACCAGACCCGAAGACCTCCATCACACCGTCGGGCCCGAGAATGATCGCCGTGTTCTCATCGATGCCCACGCCGAGATTGTAAGGGTTGTAGGAGACCGCCGTAATCAGCCTGCTAATGCGGCCGCGTTCCGTAAAATGCTGGTCGATAATAATATTCTTTAGAAATCCGAGTCCGGGCGAGAGCTTTACAGCGTCCTTTTTCGGATGCGAAGTGGCCTCCCCACGAACGATCATCGATGTGCTCATTCCAGCAGCTCCCGCACTTGTCCCCGCAAGCACGACCGAGGTTTCACGGACCATTTTTCTCAGCTTTGCCGCGAATTCCGTACCACCGAGAAGCGAAACCAGGCGCATCTGGTCGCCGCCAGTAATGAAGACACCTGTCACGCCCTCTAATAGCTCTGCAGGGTCTGCTTTGAATACGTCTTGCCTTGAGGTGGCCCGCAGAATTCGGGGATTTGGTATCCCGAGGTTTCGGAAAGCCTGCGTATAGACATCGGCCGAAAATTCGGGAAAGTCCGACGCGACCGGGACTATCAGCACCTCGGCTTTTTCACCACCTGCGAGTTCGAGAAACTTCCGCAGTATCCGCCGCTCGTTATACTTGTCCTCTGCTCCTCCGATCACCAGCAAATACCCGCCAATGATCTCGCGGTCGTGCGATTCAGTCATACTCATGTCAGAACCGCGAGCTGTAGCGACCGGGTTCTTCTGTGGAACTCTATTTTCGAAATCTAGTGCTTAAGTTATTGTAATCTAGAGAATTGGTCAAGAATCGGTTTCTGCAGACAGCCTCTTCTTGGAATGGATCTCTTGCAGACTACGGACTGAAACGACCCTCTGTGATTTCTTTGTCGCAATAGCTTCGACCAGTGCCTCGGCGCCCGTGATGGTCGTGACACACGGGACATTGAATTGCAGAGCAGCTTTGCGGATAGCCTTTTCGTCGTAGTGCGATACTTTGCCAAGCGGCGTGTTGATGATGAGGGCGATATCGCCCTGGCGGATGAGGTCCGCGATATTCGGACGGCCTTCGTTTACCTTAAAAACGCTCTCGCAGTCAAGGCCCACCTCTCGTAGGCGGACCGACGTACCTCGCGTTGCGATCAAATCGAAACCCAGTTTGTTCAAACGTCGGGCCATTATCACGGCCTGCCCTTTGTCCGCGTTCGTTACTGAGATAAATGCTTTTCCAGACATCGGGAGTTTCAATCCCGCACCTTCCATCGCCTTGCCGTATGCTTCGCCAAAAGTCGCACCTACACCCATCACTTCGCCCGTGGAATGCATTTCGGGGCCAAGGATCGGATCAACGCCCGCGAACTTCTTAAACGGAAACACTGGCGATTTGACAAATATTTTGGGCACCACCAGCACGTCCGGAAGGCCGAATTCAGCAAGTGTCTTATGCCCGGCCATCACGAGCGATGCGATCTTTGCGATCGGCACCCCGGTCGCTTTTGCAACGAACGGCACCGTCCGCGAAGCACGCGGATTAACTTCAAGAACATAAACCCGATCGTTCTGAACCGCGTATTGAATATTCATCAAACCCTTCACGCTCAGGCCTTTCGCGAGCAGACGCGTGTAATGTTGAATCGTTTCAAGGTGCTCGACGGCTATCTTTTGGGCCGGCAGAACGCTTGACGAATCACCTGAGTGGATCCCGGCTTCCTCAATGTGTTCCTGGATACCCGCGATCACGACGGTTTCCTCATCCGCAAGTGCATCCACGTCGATCTCGCCAGCGCGCTCGAGAAACTTGTCGATCAGTATCGGCCTATCAGGCGAAGAATCGACCGCCGTTCGCATATATTCATCGAGTGACGCCTCATCGTAAACGATCGCCATTGCCCGCCCGCCAAGCACAAAGCTCGGCCGGACGACCACCGGATAACCGATCTCAGCCGCGATCGCTTTCGCTTCGTCGGGGGACGTTGCCGTGCCGTTCGGCGGCTGCGGGATGTTCAGTTCCTTCAACAGAGATGAGAACTGCTTTCGGTCCTCGGCCAGGTCGATCGAATCCGGTGACGTTCCGATGATCGGAACTCCGGCCGCATGCAATCTGTTCGCAAGGTTCAAAGGCGTTTGCCCTCCGAATTGCACTATCACCCCTTCGGGCTTCTCGACATCCACGATGTTCATCACGTCTTCGAACGTGAGCGGCTCGAAATAAAGCCTGTCAGACGTGTCGTAATCGGTCGAGACGGTCTCCGGGTTGCAGTTGACCATGATCGTCTCGAAATCCGCGTCGCGAAGAGCAAAGCTTGCGTGGCAGCAGCAATAATCGAACTCGATCCCCTGCCCGATCCGGTTGGGCCCTGAGCCGAGGATCATTATCTTGCGGCGATCGGTTGGCTCAGCCTCGCACTCTTCTTCGTAGGTTGAATATAGGTACGGCGTGAAAGATTCAAACTCGGCTCCGCAAGTATCCACACGTTTATAAACCGGTTTGATCCCTGCCGTCTTGCGATGGTTTCTCACCTCAAGTTCGCCGGCCCCGGTTAAGAACGAGAGGCGGCGATCTGACAATCCGAACTCCTTTGCTGTTCTCAATTCATCCTCGGAATAACCAGTGAGTTCCTTACCGGAAAGCGTTTCTTGGAACTCCATCACCTGCGAAAGCTGATCAAGAAACCACGGATCGATCTTGGTCAGGCGATGAACTTCTTCGATCGAGTAGCCGTTTTGCAGTGCATAAGTGATATAGGAAAACCGCTGCGAATTCGGCCGGGCAAGCTTTCTCTGGAGTTCTTCGTCCGGCACATCGACCAGCCTTAGCGGCTTCACTGCCTCAAGCGACCGCAGCCCTTTGAAGAGCGATTCTTTGAAGGTGCGGCCGAACGCCATTACCTCGCCGACCGATTTCATCTGCGTTCCGAGCACGTCCTCCGCACCCGGAAATTTCTCGAACGCCCATTTCGGGATCTTCGTAACGACATAGTCGATCGTCGGCTCGAATGACGCGGGCGTTTTCTTCGTAATGTCGTTCCTGATCTCGTCGAGGGTGTAACCGACGGCTAGTTTCGCTGCGATCTTCGCGATCGGAAAACCCGTCGCCTTGGAGGCAAGTGCCGACGAACGCGATACACGCGGATTCATCTCAATGATTCGCACTTCGCCGTCCTCCGGATTGACCGCAAACTGGATGTTGGATCCGCCCGTCTCGACACCGACCTTCCTAATACACTTGATCGACATATCGCGGAGGTTCTGATATTCGACATCGGTCAGCGTTTGCACAGGCGCGACGGTGATCGAATCGCCAGTATGAACGCCCATCGGATCGAAATTCTCGATCGAGCAGATGATGACGACATTGTCGTTAAGGTCGCG
>JBGSYT010000186.1:0-23787 GCA_041750855.1 Pyrinomonadaceae bacterium
CGCCGCAAGGCACAGGAAGAGTTGGTCACAGCAAATGAAGGCTTGGAACTGAAGGTCGCTGACCGAACTCTCGAACTTCAGTTGCTAAATACAAAGCTTACCGAATCTGCAAAGGAGCGGGAGGTAATTCTCGAAAGCGAGAAAGACGCCCGACTAGAGGCGGAGATCGCCAATCGATTGCGCGACGAGTTTATGGCCACCGTTTCTCATGAGCTGAGAACGCCGCTGAATTCGATCCTGGGTTGGGCAAGAATGATGAAAGACGGAACGCTCGACCCCGTCCAATCTGACAAGGCACTGACGACTATTATAAAGAACTCCGAGACGCAGAATCGGCTGATCGAGGATCTCCTCGACGTGGCAAGGGTTATTTCGGGAAAACTCCAGCTGGATCTGAGCGAACTTCAGTTGGAAGACGTGGTATCGCAGGCCATCGAAACGGTGCGGCCGCAAGCCGAAGCGAGACGAATAGAGATGCGATTCGAAAGCGACGGGACTTTGCCCGCGATCATGGGCGATCGAAACCGGTTGGTGCAGGTATTTACTAATCTCCTCGGGAATGCCATTAAATTCAGTCCTAGCGGTTCTGTCGTCGAGGTCGATCTGGCTGAAGAAAATGGTTCATTGATCACGCAGATCAAGGATAACGGAAAGGGTATCAGTCCCGAGTTCTTGCCGATCGTATTCGAACGCTTTCGGCAGGATTCGGCGGACAAGTCGGAAAACGGCGGGCTCGGCCTTGGACTTGCTATTGTCCGAAACCTGGTCGAGATCCACGCCGGTTCGGTTCGGGCCGAAAGTGCGGGTGAAGGGAAAGGTTCGACGTTCACGGTATTACTGCCAGCGGTGAACAGCGGACAGCCAGTTTTACCTTACAAGACCTAATATCTTCTCCACTGCTTCCAAAAGATCGTCGGCGATGACGTCCGGCATCTGCGTTAACACGGACTCATGCGACCTGCCATAACCGGTCCTTACCATGGCGGTACGTATGCCGGCATTATACCCCGTCTCCGCATCGATCTTCTTGTCGCCGATCATCCACGATCCAGACAATTCAACACCTAGGTCCGCGCACGCAGTTTCGATCATTCCCGGGCTGGGCTTGCGGCAGGAGCAGCCGTCACGGGGAAGATGCGGGCAATGATAGAAGGCATCAATGAGTTCCGGTAATTCTCGTTGCATCTGCTCGTGTATCGCATTCATCGCTGCCTCATCATAAATATTCCGTCCGATGCCGGACTGGTTCGTAACCACGATCACTCGAAACCCCCTGTTTTGCAGCATTTCAAGGGCCTTCTGAGTGAAGGGAAAGATCTTCAGATCCTCGACCCTCGACAGAAAATTCACCTCTTCGATCAGGGTACCGTCGCGATCGATAAATACAGCCGGTTTTTCTTTGTCCTCATTCATCGTTTCTGAAGCTCATATCGAGAATATCCCGACATACCGAAAAAACGCGGTCAACCGATATGCGGGCCATGCAGCGGTGATCGATCGGGCAGTCGCGAAGCATGCACGGCGAGCAATCCACTTCTTCCCTTACAATAAATGCATCGTTCGAGAACGGTCGCGTAGTAACGGGATCTGTCGGTCCGAATATAACAGCCGTTTTGGTCCCGACCGCGGGTGCCAGATGAGCAAGCCCCATGTCATTCGATACAAGCATTTCGCACAGGCCAAGTATCGCCGCCGCGTCCGCAACAGAAGTTTTGCCGATGAGGTCAACGATTCTGTCCGGCCTATTGCCGATCAGTTCACCGGCTATTCCAGTCTCGTCCGGACCGCCGACAAGCAAAACCGTCGCGGGGGTTTCGTCGGCCAGACGTACGCAGAGTTCCGCAAATTTCCCCGTGCCCCATCGTTTGGCCCGCGAGTTTGTCGAACCGGCGCCCACCGCCACGAGCGTTGTATTCGGATCGACACGGGCCTGCCAAAGTATTTCTCGCGCTCCATCAAGCCGTTTTTCGGAAACTGTGATCGCGATATCAGGTGCGTCATCCAAAGAACCTTGCACGCCAAGTACGCGGCGTCCGACTTCTGCGACAAGCTGGAGATAAAAATATACTTCATGCCGGTGAGCCTTCCATTCCGGGACCGGGATCGGATCGGTCAAAAGCAGGCCGCGCAGGTCTTTGTTGTAGCCGATCCTCCGTGGAATTCCGGCAAACAGTGAACTCAGTGCCGGCTCGAAAGAACTCGTCATGATGATCGCAAGATCGTACCGTTGACTCGACAAAATCGCCGTGTTCTTCCGGACGGTACGGAGCTTCGAAAACGGCCCATCGATCGCTACCACTGCATTTACGAAATCGGCGTCCTCGAAGAGGTCGGCGATCGAGCTTTTCAAGTGAAGGTCGATCTCGGCCGCCGGAAAGAGTCGAGACAGCATTTTCAAGGCGGGTACCGCCATCACCGCATCGCCCAGCCAATTAGGCCCGCGCACCGCAATTCTCCTGATGTCTGGGGTTTTGGTCATCGAAGGGAATTCAGGATCGATCAAAACGGTGCCCCCGTCCGAAAAAGAGCGGCAAGGCCGTCATCGAGACTGGTCTGCGGACGCCAACCGAGTTCGAAATCGACCAGGGAAAGGTCAGAAACGTAGTTCATCGGCACCGGATCAGGTAGTGGAGCGTCTTTGTCGACGATCGCCTGCAGCCCCGAAACGGTTTCCATCCGTTCGATCAAATCTGATAGTGCAAGCGAATTGGCCGAGCCGCCGCCCAGATTATACGTGCCGTATCGGATCACGGAATCGGCAAAAGCAGAACAAGCTCGAGCAACGTCGTCCACATAGAGCAGATCGCGTTTCGGCTTGCCTCCGCCAGGCAGCCTTATCGACTCGCCCTTGTTGATCGCATCGGCATAGTACCCTACGAAATTCGGTTCATTTCCCTCGGTCGCCGGGGCGTATACCGTGGAAAGGCGAAATATGCAGGAGCGGAATCGATTATTATGGGCATAATAGTCAACGTATCTTTCGGCTATCAGCTTTGACCATTCGAGCGCTGACTGTCCGGCATAAAGGGTTTGGCACGTTTCCGGCACTTGGGCATAGTTGTCCGCAAACCTGCCATAGACATCCTTGGTAGAGGCAAAGACGAAAACAGAGTCCTCGCGCATGTTGCGAAGCAGGTTCACAGTTCCCTCGACATTTGTCCGAAAAACGTTCTCTTCTTCATCAGGGTCTTTGTCCAGCAATGCCGCAAGATGTATGACCATGTCATATTCTGCTACGATTTGCGTGTCGTACGGGTCGAGAATGTCCATCCCGGACCGCCGTGACAGGTCGTCAGCACAAAAATGTTGTCGAATATGATTTCCGAGGTACCCGCTTCCTCCTGTGACTATGACTTTCATCTTGAAAACAAACGACTTCCGCGATCTTGTTCGACCCCACGGCAAACCTGTGCGATCCCTGCATCAACGACACAGACGGAGATTGTCCTAGACATTGAATACAAAAACTTTATAGAATTTTACAGGGCAACCCGCAAATACCAAACCCTCACCAAGCTCCCGTATATAGTTGACAATGAAGCCGCCTAACCAAATCCGGACCAAACGATCAAAAAAACCGCCCAAAGGCTGGGTGCGGGCCAGGCGTGTCTCGTCCTATAGGGCCCCGCCGCCCACGCGATTGCAGCGACTTGGACGGCTGCTCGTAAATGGATGGACGATCTCTCTTGTACTGCTTGCACTGCTGAGCGGCTTCCTGACGCTCACATATTTCTGGTTCGAGTTTTCTGATCGCATTGACCGCCGCTTGATGACCGGCGAGGTATTTACACCGTTCGCCGGGATCTATTCCGCTCCCAAGGTACTTCGCACCGGCGAGGGCCTCACCCAGACGGAACTTATCGACTATCTCAAGTCCGCAGGTTACGTGGACAAGACCGTAAAGGCAGAACTATCCCGCAGCCGTTATGACATCACAGAATCCGGCATCAGGGTCGAGCCTGGCATCACCGCGTTGGTCGATGGCGTAAAAGTGTTTCCGTCGCTTACCGTTTCTTTTTCAAAAGACGGTAAGCAAGTATCAAAAATAGTCGACGTGGTGAATGAGACCGAGCTCGCGCGTGCGACCCTCGAACCAAAGCAGCTGAGTACGATCGCCGCCGAGGGCGATGGCAGAAGGAAGACAGTTGGGTTCGACGATCTTCCGCAGCATTTGGTCGATGCGATCGTGGTCACGGAAGATCGTGCGTTTTTCGATCATTACGGCGTCAACTTCCGCGGCATCGCCCGTGCACTCTGGCGGCGTTATGAAGGAGAGGATTCATCGCCGCTTGCGAACCAGGGCGGGTCGTCTATAACGCAGCAGCTTGTCAAGAATCTTTTACTTTCGCGGGAGCCGACGCTTGAACGGAAGGCCACCGAGGCCTTTATGTCGGTGATCCTGGAAACCCGCCTCACTAAACAAGAGATATTTACGCTTTACGCGAATCAGATCTATCTGGGCCAGCAAGCCGGCGTTTCGATCTATGGCGTCGGTGAGGCAGCCAACGTCTATTTCGGCAAGGACGTTTCGCAGTTGACCCTGCCTGAGTCCGCGTTCCTTGCCGGGATAATTCGCAGTCCGAACCGGTACAATCCATACAAGAACACAGAAAGGGTCCGGGAACGACGCAATCAGGTCCTGCAGTCTATGCTTGAGGCCGGCGAGATAAGTGAGCAACTCTATTTGCAAGGTTACTCGTCGCCGCTTGAGCTTAAGCAAGCCGCTCCGGCGAAGGACCATAAGGGAATGCCCTATTTCTCACAGTTCGTCATCGACGAGCTGCCCAATGTCGTCGCGGATCCCGAAGCTCTCCAGCACCTTCGGGTTTACACCTCTATCGATCCCGACCTGCAGAAACTCGCATACGATACCGTCGCCAAACGACTGGAAAAGCTCGACCGGTATTACAAGAAAAAGCCCGCTGGGAGCTTGAACGCAGCTCTTGTCGCGATCCGGCCGAAAACGGGGGAGATAGTCGCGATGGTGGGCGGACGAAACTACAACGAGAACCAGTTTAACCGTGCGACGATGGCGATGCGGCAGCCGGGTTCGGTTTTTAAGCCGTTTGTCTATGCCGCGGCTTTGAACTCGCCATACGAGGGCTCGCGTATTTTTACGGCAGCGTCCGTGTTGAAAGACGAAAAAAAGATCTTCACGTTTGGCAACGATTCCTATTCACCCAACAATTTCGGCGATTATTTTTCCAACAAGGAGATAACGGTCCGTGACGCTCTTGTTCGAAGTAAGAATACCGTAACCGTCGATATCGCGATGCAGGTCAATGTCGGCCGGGTGATGAATCTTGCGCACAAGGCGGGCTTGCCAAAAGTAGAACGGGCTTACCCTTCGATGGCCCTCGGAACTGCCGAAGCTACTCCGCTGCAGGTCGCGGCTGCCTATACAATTTTCGCAAACCTTGGAGACGCCGTCGCGCCTTCGCCGATCACCCGTGTGAGTAAGGGCGATGGCCGAACCGCCGTATCTCCCGCAACTGTCAGAAAGAACGTGATCCGGCCCGACGTCGCGTACATAACAAACGATATTCTCAAGGACGCAGTAAATCGCGGAACCGCGGCTCAGTTGGGTGCTTGGGGACTTCGTAATGTGCCCGGAAAGGTTGCGATCGCGGGAAAAACAGGAACGTCGCGTGACGGCTGGTTTGCTGGTTACACGCCGGAGATCGTTTGCGTTGTCTATGTCGGATTCGACAACAACGACGACCTGAATATGAAGGGATCGGATTCGGCGATGCCGATCTGGGCAGACTTCATGCAGGAAGCGCTAAAGCTGCATCCGGAGTGGAACGGCGATTGGACAATGCCTGCCGGGATCAGAAAGGCAGAGATCGATATCAGGAACGGCTCGTTGATCAGGGAGCTTGACGCACTGGCGGAACCCATCCAATTGGCCGTCGCGACTCCTACGCCGACACCTGCCCAGCCCGAGGATCCTGAACTCTCCGCGTGGAGAACCGAGGAAGTTCCTGAACCAAAAGAAATATTCGTGACCGACGTGCCCGCAGAGTTTCGTCGGATCGAGTTTTTCATTAGCGGAACCGTCCCGGCAAAAGCCCTTTTACCAATGGATTTGCCGGAGTCCGATCTGGACGGCACAGAATTACCTTCGCCGGTTCCTGACGGTACCCCTTTAACCGAAACCTGGTCTGACACAGCCGGGAACGGTAACCGCACCCGGGAAACGCAGAGAGACACTGGCCAACCTGCCTTACAAAGGGCCGGACTGAGTATTCTCATCTGTCCTACTTCGAATATGCGGGCGACGGTGAATTGCCCGCGTAGTGAGCCGCGCTCATTTCAACGTGGTACGGAACCGAAGGATTTCTGTCCTATCCATTCCTTACGATAAAAAGGAGCCGCGGATTAGGCGGCTCTCAATCTTTATCCAAATTACCTAAAGACTCAGTGCTTCACTTCGACATTAAGGACCTTCACCAGAAAGCTGTAAATATCTGCCTGTTCCTGGATCTGCTTTGAGGTCGGCTTTCCGGCACCGTGGCCCGCACTCGTCTCAATGCGTACAAGTATCGGGGCATCGCCGGCCTGTGCTTCCTGAAGAGCGGCCGCATATTTGAAGCTGTGCGCCGGATAGACACGATCGTCAGTGTCGGCCGTGGTCACAAGGGTCGCCGGATATTTGGTTCCAGGCCGAATGTTGTGCAGCGGCGAATAGGCATAAAGAGCTTTGAACTCGATCGGATCGTCTGGCGAGCCGTAATCTGACTTCCAAGCGGCACCGACAGTGAATTTTGTAAACCGCACCATATCCATCACGCCGACTGCCGGCAGCGCAGCCCCGAACAGATCGGGCCGCTGATTAATGACAGCACCTACCAGCAGCCCACCGTTCGAGCCGCCCTGAATGGCGAGCTTCGGCGTCGAGGTGTAGTTGTTATCGATCAAGAACTCAGCGGCGGCAATGAAATCATCGAACACGTTCTGCTTTTTCAGGCGTGCCCCGTTGGCCCACCACGATTTCCCGTACTCTGCACCGCCGCGGATGTTTGCGACGGCATAGATGCCGCCCATCTCAAGCCAGGGCAAGCGAGCCACCGAAAAACCGGGCGTCATGGAAATATTAAAGCCTCCGTATCCGTAGAGGATCGTGGGATTATTGCCGTCTAGCTTAAGGCCCTTTTTATGGGTAATGAACATCGGAACACGTGTTCCGTCCTTGCTCGTGAAGAAAACCTGTTTTACTTCAAACTTAGAGCCGTCGAACTTCACCATTGCCTGCCGGAATAGAGTGCTCTTGCCGGTGACCATGTCATAGCGATAAATGGTCGGGGGCGAGTTGTAGCTGGAAAACGTGTAAAACGTTTCTGTGTCCTTCTGCTTTCCGCCAAAACCGCCGGCCGAACCTATACTTGGCAGTTCGACATCGCGGACATGCTTTCCAGTTTTGTCGAAGATCCTGATCCTCGAGTAGGCGTCTTTGAGATAGCTCAAGACGAACTGGTCGTTGATCATCTGCACGCTGCCAAGGGTTTCGGCCGCTTCGGGCACGATCTCGTTCCAAACCCGATCTTTTGCAAGCACGTTCACGCTGACGAGCCGGCCGCGTTCGGCGCCGTTGTCTGTACGGAAATAGAAGACAGGGCCGTCATTGCCGACAAAGGAGTAGCTGCTCGTGCGTTCGGTTACGACTGGGAGGATCGGAGCTTTCTCCATCGTCAGATTCTTGAAATAGAGCATGTTCATGCGTTCCGTCCCTTTCGAAACGGAGATCAGCATCCAGTTTCCGTCTTCGGTCACGCCAGCACCCATGAAAAGCTCACCGTCTTCCGGCCGCTCGTAGACCACGTAGTCCTCAGATTGCGGTGTGCCCAGCTTGTGAAAATAGATCTTCTGGAATTTGTTAGCTCCTTTTAATTCGGCACCCTGCTCCGCGTCGGGGAACCGGCTGTAGAAGAAGCCGGAGTTATCAGGGAGCCACGAGACGTTGCCCTGACGATTCGGCCTCAAAGTGTCGGGTAGGTGCTCGCCGGTCTCGACATTCATGACCCGCCATTCGGTCCTGTCAGAACCCGACCGTGCGACACCATATGCCCAAAGCTTGCCGTCCTGCGTGAAGGACGATCCGCTGAGAGCGGCTGTGCCGTCGGCAGAAAGGCGATTGGGATCAAAAAAGACCCGCCCCGGATCGTTGATCGAATTAGAGATGTAAAGGACGTTCTGGTTCTGCAGTCCGTCGTTCTTGTAATAGATGTACTTCGAACCGATCTTTGTCGGCGACGAAAAACGTTCGTAATTCCAAAGCTCTGTAAGCCGGGACTTTATTCGGTCTCGTTCGGTGATCGTTTCGAGAAAAGAATCGGTTAGCCGGTTCTGTGCGTTTATCCAATCCATCGTGTCCTTGTTCAACGGGGCGTCTTCCATCCACCGGTAAGGATCACGAACCATTGTTCCATGGTAGTTATCGACCTGATCGACCTTTTTCGGCTTTGGATACTCGAACTTTGTTTGGGCTGGAACCCCCGACGCCAGAACCGCGAAGGCCAATAAGAACAGTGACAGCTTTTTCAACATTGCGGATTACTCCTAACTTTGGATTTTCCGGCAATTATAGCCTTGTGGCTCGCTGATTCCAAAGTTGGGCAAAATCGAAACCGCCGTACGTTATCGCGTTTGGCGGTTGAGGTTTTGCTTTTGGACTGGTTTTATCGTCAGAAGATGGACGCCTGGTCGCGAGGGGTTACGTCGGATATTTCCGCGCCGTCAGCCTCCGCTGCAGTTCCGGCAGGAAGCCAGTTAGGCCGTTTGTAGAGCAGTTCCTCCGTCTCCGCGACACCTTTGGGCTTTGCAAGCAGGTAACCCTGGCCATAGTCGCAGCCGAGATTCTGCAATACCGCAAGCTGTGCGAGCGTTTCGATTCCCTCGGCAATTACTCGCATTTTAAGATTCTTGGCCAAAGAGATGACCGTTTGGAGCACTTCTGAATCCTCGCCCCTCTCACCGACCCGTATGACGAAGGATCTATCGATCTTCAGCGTGTCGAATGGCAATCTGTGGAGGTGGCTAAGGCTGGAATAGCCGGTGCCAAAGTCGTCGATGCTAAGCTGGACTCCTAGGTTCTTTAGCTTGTTGAGAATGTTGATAGAGTGCTCCGCATTCTCCATCGCCGTGCTTTCCGTTATTTCCAGCTTTAGCGTTCTAGGCGAGACGTTGGAAGTCGCCAGAGCATTGGTCACATCATCCACCAACTCGCCCTTTGCCAGATGCTTACCCGAAATGTTCACGCTCACCACCAGGTCTTCATATTCGGGAGCGATATTTTGCCATTCGGCAAGCTGGCGGCATGTTGTTTGAAGGATCCAGACAGTGATAGGCAATATGAGCCCCGAATCTTCCGCGATTGGGATGAACCTGAACGGTGGTATCATTCCCAGCGAGGGATGCTGCCATCGAAGCAGTGCTTCAAAGCCGACAAGCCGGCCGTCGCCAAGTGAGACGATCGGCTGGTAGTGCATCGACAGCTCATTTTTTTCGACTGCCTGGCGAAGGTCATTTTCGAGCTGGATCCGCTCAAGAAATCTGGACCGCAGTTCCTTGGTGAACACGGCAGGCCCGTCGTTCTTCTCCTTTGCATAGTGCATCGCGATATCGGCATCGCGAAGGATCTCTTCGGGAGTGTTGTACTCCGGGTCGGAAGGTGCGATGCCGATGTTCAGATCGATGTTAATCCTGTGGCCCTCCAGCGAAAACGGCTGTGTGAGGCTGTTGTAAATACGCCGAGCGACCTTCTGCGCCTTCTCTACGGTCGAAAGATCGCGAAGGATGATCGCGAACTCGTCCCCGCCTATCCGTGCGACGGTATCCGTCGGGTTAAGGGTCCTTAAGAATCGTTTGGCTGCGATCACGAGGACCTTGTCGCCGATCGTGTGGCCGAGCGAATCATTTATATTCTTAAACCCGCGAATGTCCAGGAAGAGCACCTGGAAAAGCTCATCACCTTTGCTCTTGTTCTTTTCGATCAAGCCCCGCAGCGTGTCGCCGAATTTCTTTCGGTTTGCAAGGCTCGTCAGCGAGTCGTGCAGGGCGGCATGCTGAAAGTCTCTCTCGCTTTTACGGAGGGCGGCATTCGCCTGCTCTTCCTTTTCAAGCGCCTCCTGAAGCTGTGAAGCATACCGCTCCGCCTCTTTGCGACGGTCGCGTTCTGTTTCGGCTTTCTCACGTTCGGCATTTTCGACCTGCGCGATCGCCGAATTTATCTCTGATATCGACTGGCGGTATGTGAGAAACGCGATGCAGATGGCCGCAAGTGCGATCGCCGCTGTCAGCAGGTCGCCATAGTTGATCAGTTTGAAGACTATGCCTGCGAGCCCAGCCCCTACGATCTGCGTCATCGAACTTGAGAAGCAGTAATTCTTCCACGTCGTCCACAGTCCCGTTCCATTCTTGATCGTGTGAAACACCGCGGCCAAGACCGACGAGACCAGGAACTGTGTCAATGCGAGCAGGCCAAGCAATGTTATGAGGTGTTGCGTTTTCGCGGGGTCCATTGCTTCCTTGAAAAAGGATTGCGTCAGAAGAAGGACCCCGAACGTCACTGAAGTGGCGATGACATTGATCGACACGTTGACCGGGATCATCAACCTACCCCAACGGTGGCCGGTTCGTTTTAAGTAAAGACAGTTCGCAAGTGTTTCAACACCGGCAGTGAGTATCGCAGCCTCTCCGCCATAGAGTAGAAACGCAAGGAAGATAAGCGAATCGGAAAAACTGATCACGAATTTCGCTCTCGGAAGCGTGAGTGCGAAATAAGGTGCAACCAAAGCGCCGAAAACAAGAACAAGCAAGAAGCCCACTTCGATCGCGGTCACGGGCAGGCGCACGAAAGCGTAGCTGAAACAGATCAGACCGATAGCTATGACGACGGCCTTTGCCGCGTTCGAAAGCCGTTCCCGGTCCGATTGATCCTGAACTTCGATGTTGGTTGCCATTTCCAGGGGGACTGATGATGCGAAGCGAGGAAGAGCGCCAGATAGGCACAACAAATTTTAACATTGATATTAGTATTTAATCCAGAAGAATTTTGGAGCTCCGCGCGAGATTTCCTCGCGTCCTGAATGAGTTCTTGATCAACTGGTAGCTCTTGCCAAAGAGATCTAGCCTGCTCGATCTTCCTGGGAAAGGCACGGATCCTTCGCACGCGGTGTATGCCGACGATCCATGTCTCTTTTCGTACCGGGGTTCGGCCCATCAAAAACAAAACCTAAAAAGGCCGCAAAACTGTATACGAAGTAACCAGGTGTTTTCTGTATATTCGGTATACAACGCTGTAAACGCGGAAAATAAACAGCTTACGCAATGGGATCCAGCAAGTGGTAACTAAATATACAATTCGAAATTGGGCATTGGGATGGCGTCAACCATTTAGAAAATGTCTGCAAACCCTTGCTAAATAACAGCTTAGGGTTTCGGTCTTTGCCTGTGATTGCTTTGGCACGGCGGTTGTAATAACGAGGTCAGCAAGCAGCAAAGCTTAACGAAAACAAAGGAGAAGAAAAATGAACAAGTTTAAGAACATCGTCGCAACATTCGCAATGGCAGCAATCCTTAGCGTCAGCACCGTTTCCGCAAATGCAGGCATCCTCGTAACCGGCCGTGCCGAACAAGGGTCGACAAAGGGACAGCCGCAGGCGTGCTCGACCAAGACCGGCAAAGGAAAGAGCGGCATTCTGGTAACGGGCGGGATCTTGGTTACCGGCTTTGCAGGCATTCTCGTAACCGGTTTTGTTGGCATCCTGGTAACGGGAGCGGTCGGCAACGGAAACACCAGCTGCGGCATTCTCGTTACGGGATAGAGATGATGCCTCTGAATGGACTTGGGTAGATGTCGTCCTTGGACTTGGGCCCGTCGAGCGATCGGCGGGCATTTTTTAATTTAAACTGTTGAAAGATTTTGATGTTAGGTCGGGGAAAACCTAGACTCTACCCCGATGCCATGGAGAGTTTGCGAAGGTTTTGGACCGCATCGGGAAGAACTTCGAGGACGCGGTCGATATCCTCTGATGTGTTCATTCTACCCAGGCTGAACCTAATGGCACCTCGGGCGAGTTGATCGTCGCGGCCGAGAGCCCGAATCACCGGGGAAGGTTCGAGCGAGCCGGATGAACAGGCCGAGCCGGTCGAGACGGCCACACCCTTCATATCGAGATTGATTAGCAAGCCCTCTCCCTCAACGTTGCGGAATGAAATGTTCGATATATTCGGCAACCGGAAATCGATCGAGCCGTTTACGGTCGAATCAGGGATGGTTTCCAGAATGTTCTGCTCCAGACGGTTTCGTAACCCGGAAAGCCGACTTGATTCGATTGCCAGACCTGCGCCGGCAATCTCGCAGGCGGTACCAAAGGCCGCGACAAGCGGAACAGGCTCTGTGCCGCCGCGAACACCGCGTTCCTGTCGGCCGCCGATATTTTGCGGATGGATCCTTGTTCCTCGTCTGACGTAGAGAGCTCCGGCGCCCTTTGGCGCGTAAAGCTTGTGGGCCGACATCGACAGCAGATCGCAGCCTATCTCCTCAACATCGACCTCGATCTTTCCTGTAGCCTGTACCGCATCGGTGTGAAACCAGATCTTTTTGCCCTCGCTACGCAACTCGCGTACAAATTTCCCGATCTCCTGGACAGGCTGGACCGTTCCTATTTCGTTGTTCGCGAACATGATCGAGATGAGGACCGTCTCTTGGCGGACAGCGGCCCTTAAATCGTCGAGACGTACAATGCCGTCCGAATAAACTGGGAGAAATGTGATCTCGCATCCCTGTTTTTCAAGATCCTCACAGACATTTTTAACTGCTGGATGTTCGATTGCGGATGTGATTATGTGAGCTCTAAGACAGCCGGCGTTGTTTTCTGCGGCAACGGGTGCCGTGTTGCCTTGCGGCCTTTTCAAAAACGACTGGATCAGGCCGCGGATGGCGAGATTGTTTGATTCTGTTCCACCAGACGTGAAAACGATCTCGTTCGGACGCGCATTTATCAACGCAGCGACCTGATGCCGGGCTTTGTCCACTGCTGCTCTGGTTTGCTGGCCGAACTGATGAATGCTCGATGCGTTGCCGAACTTCTCCGTGAGATACGGAAGCATAGCGGCAAGGACCTCGGGATCAACCGGTGTGGTCGCAGAGTTGTCGAGATAAACCCGTCTCATTACTACTAATTCTAACCCAACGCGAATAAATGGCCGAGGCAGTCTATGTCCCGCAGCTCCTGGTTCGGAAAAGTCCGATCGGTTTTTGAGCGGCTAAGGCAGCTTCCTCAGTTTCCGCTGATATGTGCTACTCGTCCAGAAGAGCCTCATTTGCGATCTTTTCGATGTGGAGTGCAGTCGGGGCCTTTTCCCAGAAACAAAGGCTGCCAGGCCGCAGGCATCCACAAAAAAAGTGAATGAGCTTCTTAGATTTAGTACATCTAACGAAAAGAACCTCTTAGAACTTACCTTGCCGAGCCATCGTAAGCTAAGATATTATTTAGGTTTGCGGAGAAGCCGAAAGCATGGATTTTGCTACAAAAGAAATTTTCAAACGATACGCCAGCATTATTGTCGGAAAGCCGATCTCGCCTGTGTTCCTGAACATATTAGTTACCAGCGTTTGCGACATGCGGTGCACACACTGCTTTTTTACAGAGGAGCTGGATGACCGGCCGAGGAAAAAACTGCAGATGAAGACCGACGAGATCGCAAAGATCTCGGAAACGCTGGGCGGAAACCTCGGGGTGCTTGTGCTCGCCGGCGGCGAACCTTTTACGCGAAAGGACCTGCCTGAGATCGTTCGTGCGTTCTATGAGAACAACAAGCTGGATTCGGTGTATCTGATGTCGAACGGGCAGATACATCCGCGGATCTTTCCGGATGTGGCCCGTATCATGGACGAATGCCCGAAACTCAACGTCTCGGTCGCTCTCGGCATCGACGGTATGAAAGCAGCTCACGAGAAGATCCGGCGCAAAGAGGGAAGTTGGGATAAAGCGATACACACCGCTCGGACGCTGCAGCAGATGAAACGCGAACAGTATCCGCAGTTGGATATCCAGACGTGTACCTGCGTGATGCATTCGAATGAGGACACCATCTTCGATTGGTACGACTTCCTGAAATTCGACCTCAAACCGGATAAGGTAAATATCAACTACATTCGTCCACCATCGGCCGATCCGACCGAGCTGAATTTTGACCACAAGCGCTACGCTGAGCTTTCGCAAATGATCCTCGAAGACACAAAGAGTGCGGCGCTCAAGAACAATTACGGCGGCAAATCGGGCTTTTTCAAGGCCGCGGTCGATATTTACATGCACGACCTGATCGCCAAAACAAAAGAAGAGAATAGGGCTCAGCTCAAATGCTATGCCGGAAGCGCCGGTGCGGTCATTTATGATAACGGAGCCCTTTCGTCGTGTGAGAACAAATCGGACGTGCTGAATCTGCGTGACTATGACTGGAATTTCCAGTCGGCTTGGCAGACGGATCTGATGAAAGCACGTCGCATTGAGGCGGGTGCGGGCTGTTTCTGCACGCACGAGTCGAACTGCTTCTATCCGTCGCTGCCGTTCAACGCCGGCCATTTGGTCAAGATCAAGAAGCTCGAAAGCCAGATGAAGAAAGCATCGAAATCTGCCGGGTTTATGGCTGCGAAAGAGGTTGCGTTGAAAGCGTAAAGTGAATATTACCGTCGAGAAAACCCTTGAAATGCCTAACGCGGTTCTTTTTGCGCGAAAACTTGATGCTGCTCTAAAGGCCGAGCAGAAAAAGAGGCAACACTTTTACAAGATCATAGACGAAAAGAAAAAGATGGAGTTTATCAACGGGGAGATATATTTCCAGTCGCCGGTAAAATTAGAACATAATGCGGCAACTTTGAAACTTGCCACGTTGTTAAGTGCTTACGTATCTGCAAATAAACTTGGATATGTGGGCGTCGAAAAGATTCTTATTTCTTTGACTCGAAATGATTACGAGCCCGATATTTGTTTTTTCGGAAAGAAGAAGGCTTCAAGATTCAAACCGAAACAGATGCAGTTTCCGGCGCCAGACCTTGTTGTGGAAGTATTGTCGGAAACAACAGAAAAGCACGATCGGGAAACGAAGTTTCTCGATTACGCCGCGCACGGGGTACCCGAGTATTGGATCGTCGATCCTGCTAAGAAGTCCATCGAACAGTACGTGTTACAAGGAGATGATTACGAACTGCTTCTAAAGGCAGGTGACGGCATAATTGAAAGTGTTGAGATCAGTGGGTTTCGAATTCCGATCAAAGCTGTGTTTAATGATTCGGAAAATGTCAGGTCATTGCGAAACATTCTCGCTGAGAGTGATTAAATAGTCCTGTATGCAGTTGAATTCACCCAAGATCCTTATCATCTCATCCGACACCGGCGGCGGGCATCGGTCGGCTGCTCAGTCGCTGGCAGAAGGTTTTGAGAAATTCTGGCATGGCGATTCGTCGGTCGTAAGGATCGTTCGCGCTGTCGAAGAATCGCATCACATCACCGGTAAACTGGTTGGCGTTTACAACTGGATACTTCGCAACCGACAGCATTGGATGAAATATCTCTACTGGGCCGTGAACCGGTTCAGGCCGGAGACCCGCGAATTCTTTCATAAGCGCTGCATGGGCTTTGTAAAGACGAGCTTCGAGCGATGGTGCCCGCACGTGGTCGTCAGTGTTCACCCTCTTACGCAGCACATTTTTGGGCGGGTTTTGCGAGAGCTCAACCTTGCCGAGCAGGTGCCGCTTGTCACCATTGTTACGGATCCATGTTACGGCTTCTGGAAGGGTTGGGCGTGCAACGATGTTTCGCTCTATTTGGTAGCTAACGACGATGCCCGACAGCAGTTGATCGATTACGGCGTATCACCGGAAAAGATAAAGATCTCCGGCCTTCCGCTCAATCCCAAGTTTCGCGAAGCTGACGAAAAGGCTGCTCAGGATGCTCGTCGCGCATTTGGGCTGGATCCAGAAAAATTCACCATCTTTGTTAACGCCGGGTGGGTAGGCGGCGGAAATATTCCAAAGATCTTCCGCGAGCTTGTCGCCGGCGAGTTAGACGTGCAGGCGATCTTTCTTGCGGGACGGAACGAAGAGCTTCGAAAAGAAGCAGAAGAGATCGCCCGCTATGCGAAGTTTCCGGTAAAGGTTATCGGGTATTCGGATGACGTAGAGAAGGTAATGCATTCTGCGAATATCATGATCTCAAAGCTCGGCGGGTTTACGACGTTCGAGGCGCTCGCCTGCCGATTGCCGATCATTGCTGACGCTACAACGCCGCCGATGCCACAAGAGGCGGGCACCGTCACATTTCTTGCGAAACGGGGTGCCGGGATATTGCTGGAACGTGCCTCGGACATTGTGCCGACCATACAGTCACTGGTCGGGAAGTCGCAGCGTTACGATAAATTAAAAGCTGCCACCGCCGGGCTTGCCATCCCTAATTCACGCGACATGATAATCCGCGAGATCGCGGCCCTTCTACCGCCCAACGGCCAGGTCCAGACTCCACCCGCTTTGCCGGAGCCACAGTTTTCGATATCTTAACTTGTCATAAGCGCCTGATTTTCTTAACCTTTTCATTTAGTTTCGAAAACCATTTGTCCTGGAGAACTATTCTTGAGTCTATTGCTTGAAGGCAAGCGCGCGTTTGTTTCCGGTGGCACTCGCGGCATTGGGGCTGCGATCTGCGAAGTGTTCGCTCGCGAAGGGGCAGATGTTGCATTTAATTATCATTCTCGAACCGACCTTGCGGAAGAAGTTAAGGCGAAGATCGAAGCACTCGGGCGGCGGGCACTTGCATACAATGTTTCGGTAACGGACCGTTACGGAATGAAACACATCGCACGCGAGATCTTTGATGAGTGGGGCCCGATCAATGTTCTTGTGAACAATGCAGCGGTGAATAAGGGCGACAATTTTGCTACTACGACCGACAAGTCATGGGACTGGGTCGTCGATACGAATGTCGGCAGCCTTTTCGCCGTGACCAAGCCGTTTTACAAACAGATGATCCGGCAGAAGCTTGGTTCGATTCTCAACATAACGTCGGTTGGAGCAATCCGGAGCCTTCCCACTTCCGTCCATTATGCGACATCCAAAGCCGCAATGATCGGATTTACAAAGTGCCTTTCCCGGGAAGCCGCAAACTTCGGAATTTCGGTGAACGCGATAGCTGCAGGCATCTTTGACACAGATCTCGGCAATACGCTGCCTGAACGCCTGCTGCAAATGCACGATTTTTGGGTTTCAAAGGGTAGATCAGGCAAGCCATCCGAACTCGCCGAGTACGCTGCATTCATGGTTAGCGACCGTAACAGCTTCATGAATGGCGAGGTGGTTATCATCGACGGCGGGGCCGTTACCTAGAACCGACTACTCCGACGCCTCGGTCATAAGTGGGTATTCATGTGAACGTAAGGTAACAACCTAAACCAAAGTTGAAATTGAAAGTCATTTCTAACATATTGAAAACAAAGAGGTTATCTTGACAGTGAAAGTATTTATGCCTATTCTTGAATTGTAGGCGGTTTTGCCGCGGGGAGAGAATATGGCACGGACAGATCTGGTTGAAAATTTGAACAATGCCTTAAGCATGGAGCTTGCGGCAGTTATACAGTATTCACAGCATAGCTATCTGGTCACGGGACAGGAGCGCGAGATCTTTAAGGGTTGGTTCCGCACACAGGCGGCCGAGGCTCAAGCCCATGCAGAAACGCTAGGCGATAAGATCGTTGCACTTGGCGGCATACCGACGGTGGAGCCCTATACGATCAGGCAATCGGTCGAGGTAACTGAAATGCTGAAACAGGGGCTTGAGCTCGAGCGCGAGGCGATGAGCGCTTACATGGCAGCTTGGGCCGCGTGTGACGAACAGGACCTGCCGCAGCAGTTTTGGCTGGAGGAGCGGGTAGCCGACGAGCAGCTGCATATCGAAGAGCTTGAAAAGCTAACCGAAGAAAGGGCATCAAAGATCGATTCAGATACCATAGTGTTAAAAGCTGTAGGCTAGCTGAGCGATCGACCAAAATATTTATTGCGGAATGCGGTGACAGACGTGTTCCGCTTTTATTTTTGCGGCCCGTCTGAAGATAGATGTCTAAAGGGCAGGGAAGTCAAGAATTTTCCGGGGCCTATCGGGAAAGTTGTCATTCGCGTTTCGCTGTTCTCGCAGGCGAATTCGAGCCGCGGCGATCAGGAGGTGCATATTGTCAAGAAGCTCCGGGTCTAGACGCATCGTCTTTTCACCGCACCAGCCTAGTCCGTCAACCCATTTTGAGAGTTGAACTATTGCACTGCCTTCTTCAATGGTGAGAGCGACACGTCGTCCACTGCTAACTGCAGGAGCAAGATTTACGGCTTTGTTCTGTGAGGTCATAGTTTGGAAATGAAATCCACTTTCAAGAAGATTGTATCAAAATTTTAGGCTCCGTCAATCCTCGACATCGGATCTCTGGAGCCCTTCGATCTAGATATGGAACCTAAGCCCACCTATTCTCAGCGTTCAAGCTTTTCTTTAGCCCGGCCAATAAAGACCTTTATCATCTCGCGGATCTTCTTTGTCATTTCATTGCTGATGATCGACTCGCCGGCCAACCCGGCAAGCATGTGCAGTTCGCGGGCAGACCGACGCCGTAGTTCGACCATCTGGGTGAAGTGCACGTGGGTCAAATTCTTGGCCTTTTCCATAAAATCGGCGGAGAACCTGAGAAAGTTCTGAGTCTCGACAGACACCGGAAACCATTCGATCCTTTCATCGCTTTTCTCCGCCAATTCGACCGAGAAGTTTTGCACCATTTGGCCGACAAATGGGATGTCGGCCTGGATCTTCCAATGGGCAATGCCTTTTGCATCGATATGAATACTCGCTATTCCCGGCATTAGAGCCGCAAAGTTATTCACATCCGCGAAAAACTCGCGGACCTTTTCGATGCTCGTGCTTACTTCTATCTCGTCGCTATAGCCTGCTTTGATCGTGAACATATTCATTCTTGCTAAAAAACACCGTTAAAGGCGATCGAGTTAAAGAACTGCCGTGTCAGCCCGCGGGTCATTCCGCGAAAGAACGGGTCTTCAGCAAAGAGTATCACACGGCCGCCGCCCATCCTTTCGTCGATCAGGTACGATGTGCCCTTAAGCAGCCGCTCCGTGTTTCCTTCCCACACAAAGCCTGAGATGGTCAGCGGCTTTCGCGGGTTTGCATCAAAGACCAGTGCGTTCGTACCTTCTTTAGAGTAACGGAAAAAATATGCGCTGGCGATAAGAACCGGTATTTCATTTTTCTCAACGCCGTAATTCAGATAGGTAGTGCGGTCAACCGTTGCTCGAAAGATCGCTCCGGCCAGGGGCTCGGGGACATTGTTCGCGTTGGCTGAAGGAGACGCGATCGGCGGCAACTCAGGTGCACGCCCATCGGTTTGGTCAGTCGGCAGTTCCATCGGGGTCGGAGATGGCGAAGGCGTCGGTTTCGCATCTTCCGGCACTTTGCCTTTTTGTTCGTCCTCTTCGCTGCCCACCATTTTCGACGAGGTCAGTGCCACATCCTTTAGCGTCGCAAACACGGAAGCTCCGCTAAGCGTGATGATCGTTCCGCCGCTGTTGGCAAATTCCTTAAGAGCTGCGACGCCGCCCGGGCCGAATTGGCCCATGTAACGGGCCGGTGACCCCTCAGGCAGGATGAGCACGTTGTAATTCCTCAGGCCGCCGCGGAGAGCGGCAAATGTCATCGGCGTGAATTTTATGTCGCAGCGGTCGAATGTCCACCAGATCGCACCGTAGGATTCTTGCGTGACGCCTTCGTCGGCCGCGATGGCGATCTTCGGCGCTCGAAGGCTGATCACACTTTCGCCACCGACGCTTGTATCACCTTCTTCGGAGTAGCCCGAATTCACCGCCACGACATTAACGCCCATTTCGCGGGCGAATTCTGCGATCTTGTCGTGTATCGTTTCGGGATTTCTCGAAACTCGGACGACAAACGTACCGGGCTTCCAATTGCGGCCGGCCGCGTTTAGCTGGCGCGTCGCAACAGCGACCTTGAAGCCATTTTGCAATAGGCGCACGATCATCGCGCCTGTCGTATCGGTCTCGTACGGAATTACATAAGAGATCGCAGCCCTGCCGCCGATGCCGCCTCGCCTGGCGTTCTCAAGATACGCCGCATCGACCGTTGTTCCGGGAACGCTGGAGTTTTCTTCGGTCCACCACGCATCGAGGCCAAACGTAAGCGGCAGCGACCACGCCGTTATGTCGTAGAATCCGTATTCCTCCTTTGGTTGTCCCTTGCCTCGCATCTGATTGCGGCGAAATCGGGCCATGTTGTCTTCAACAAATGCCTTGTCCTGCGGCGTGTCCTGTTCGAGAATTGCCTTGATAAATATTCGCTGCGGCTGGTCGAGATCGATGATGTACGAACCGGCCGGGAATGTCCTCCTCGTCGCCGGAGCGTCCTTCTCCATATAAGAATGGGCGGTCGTCGAGGTGAACGGCTGTGACGCTACTTTTACCTCGATCTTCGAGAGCAGGAGTATGTCGATCACCTCGGCCGCTTTTACGCGATCGGATGTCGGGTCGATAACCACGCGTTTGAGTTTTGCCCGGGAATGATCGGCCATGGCGCGTGCCCGGAAGTCGTAGAAGTCTTTGATCCGCTCGACTTTGTGTTTGGCGTTGGTTTCGAGTGTCGTGATCGACGCGACATAGTGTTTTGCGATCGATGAACGGAATGTGACGATGGTTCCGTCGTCGCGGGTCCAGTTAAGTCCGTTAGGGCCGCCGCCGTCCGTCTCGTAGGTCATACCGCTTGCACCCTGGAGCGACGGGTACATGTCCCAATAACCCGGATAGAATGCGTCGAAGATGTCGCGAACGTAATAATCCCATTTGTTACGGTCAAATGCCGCCGCGTTCGCTCGCCCATAAATATCGAGCCATTTGTTGTACTGCGGCTGCGGCAGATTCGGATTGATCGGCAGTGCGACCGGCGGGAAGAAATACTGCGAAGTTTGGCCATGGTGATCGACGGCGAGCTGCGCGTTCCATTCCATGTACGCCTTTTGCATATTTCGCGACTCTTTTTGGCTGAATGTGAGCGTGTCGCGATTTAGATTGAAGCGATAGTGGCTGACGCGGCCCCAGATGGCCCAAGGTTCGCGTTTTTCGATTGCGTTGCGGTCGGGCGAGCCGATGGCGACAGAGTTGTACCACGTCGCAAAGCGCTCGTGCCCGTCGGGATTTTCGCCGGTGAGGACTAGAACGACCGTATTCTTCAAAATGTCGAGCGTTGCCGGCTCATTCGACGCCGCAAGCTGGTATATCACCTGCATAAATGCTTCGAACGACGACGATTCGTTACCGTGGATCGTGTACGCCATCCAGGCTATCGACGGATTTGTCTCGGCAATACGGGCCGCTTCGGCAGCCGTCGTCCGCCGCGGATCGGTCAGACGTGCGTTCTGGGCTTTTATCTCGTCCAACCTGGCAATATTCTCGGGCGATGAGATCGCGACCAGATACTGCATCCGGTGTTCGTTTGTCGTGCCGATCTCGAAGGTCTTGACACGGTCGGGCGCGGCCTTCGCGATCGCATCAATGACCTGTTCCATCTGGCCATATGTCGTGTGATGGTCACCTACGTCGTAGCGCAGGATCGATTGCGGCCGAGGCACGTTCTCACGATACGGCCCCCGTGTGTAGAAATCGAATTTCGGCTCGGTTTGGGCAAGGACGGCGGCGAAATTAAATAGAACAAGTACGGCGGCAGCGGCTATTAGTCTCTTCATGTTTAATGTGCGAAGCGTTTACGTTGGGTTAGTGACCAGAAAATACTAAACTGAAACAAGTTACCAGCACAAATCGAATGAAGGAGATTACAACAAAAGTGCAGTGCCTGAATTGCGACGGGATGCGGGTCAAAGCGTGGAACGATCTTTCGGAAGAAGAAAAAATGCTCGTCGAACGGCTGCCCGGCTCCGCGGAATTCACGCCCGCCGAACGAAAAAAGCACCGCTTTTGCACGCGGTGCTGGTTTGAGTTTATGGAAATGGAAGATCGGCTGGCTTAGGGCGTCATATTCACGCCGAAGTCGAAGAATTTCGACCCCATTCCGGCGGCGGCGTTAGAGTTTCCTGAATTCACAAGGAAGAAAGCGTATTCGCCCTTCTTCAGATCGACGGCTGCCGTGACGCGGAAGATGCCGTTGCCGAGATCTTCGGCTTTCAGCGGCACAACATACTCATCCGACAGGCCGCCCTTGGCTCCCCACGAATTCGCCTTGGCGATGGTCACCTCGCGGTTGTCACTTCGCTGGTTAAAGCGGACGAGTGAAAACTCGTTTGGGGTTGAAGGGATGCCGCTGGCGGTGTTCAGTCCGCCGCTTGTCGAGTCAAGATAGAAATAGAACACCGGCTGCGTGTCCATTATTTGCAGGCCGGCGTTGCGGCCGGGCAGGTTTGCCTTGGTCTTTGTCTTTCCAAGCCCGAACGGGGTCACCGCCGCGGTGAACATACCTCCCGTACGGTTCTGCGCGGAGACGTTCGCCTGGATCTGCGTCATCTTCGGGCTTCCGTCCCTGGTTTCGTAGAGGTAGATGCCGTAATTCTTGAGTGACATCGGGTCGTTCGGGTCGCCGCTGCCTCTTACCGAGCCGCCGTTCGCCGGTGGGGTGAGTGCCTTGCCGCTTTTCGACTCTAGCATTGCTGCCACAACGTCGTCCGTGACTCCCGATTGCTTCAACTTGATCAAAGCATCGGTGGACAAATCGAAGTTCGTCTTCGAAGATCGGATCTTGCCGACAATTAAGGATGGATTCAGCCCGGCTTTACTGAGGCTGATCACCTCATCGTTGTTCATCGTTTCCTGAGCCGCCGCCGGCATCGCCGAAACGACCAAAAGGGCGGCTGCGAGAAGCAAAAACCGTGTAATTCTTAAACTTTTCATCTTAAGGTCTCCTGAAACATTTCTATGCGATTGGATATGACGGGAGAGAATGTTCTCCGGGAACACGAACTCTCATCGTTTGAGATAGCGTTCCCGCGTGCGGATGGTAAGGCCCGGGCGATAGACACGAACCTTGACCTCAAACGCGGTCCCGCTCGCACGCTCGCTCATAGGATAATATCCTAAACTGTAAAATTTGCGAAGCTCATTTGCGATCTTAGCGAACGCCTGGTCGAGATTGGTGGTCGAGCTCGCAGTATGGACCTCGCCGCCGGTATCGTCCGCGATGCCCTGCAGAAACTCTTTCGCGAAAGCATAATCTTCGCGTCGCTCGCCCTTAACCTGGCGGGTTTCGACCGTGTAGGGCCGGTCGTCGTCGTCATACTGGACGGGCGCGGTCGTGCGGCGGTTTTTCTGCACGTCGTCGTAGGTGTTGTAGCGGATCGAATAGATCAGCGCGTCCGATTCAGAGATGTCTCGACGGACGCTTTCGGCGGTTTGCACCTCGCTGCTGGTATCGACGCCGTCGCTGAACAGCACCACCGCCTTGCGGCCCTCGACCTTCGCCAGCTTTTCGTTGAGGACCATGTCGAGCGTCGTATAAAGCCCCGTGCCGGAGCCGATCTTCGCTCCATCAATCGCCATCCCGAGGATGCGGCGGTCGCCCGTCGCCTCGCAAAGCACGATCGGTTTCTCCGCGAACGAGATCACCATCACGCGGTCGTCCGGCCGGAGCTGTGCGACGAACTTCTTCGCCGCCGCCTGGATGTCCTGCAGCTTGAAGACGCTCGAATAGCTCATATCGAGCACGAGCGCGACGGTGAAAGGCTGGTCCGTAT
>JBGSYT010000187.1:0-4341 GCA_041750855.1 Pyrinomonadaceae bacterium
TTAGCAGATGTCGCCGTTGCTCTCGCCGATATGCATGCGAAGGGAATTATCGGCAAGTATGCGGTTGGCGGAGCGTCTGCAGTTGCGTTCTATGCGGAACCGATAGCAACCAAGGACCTCGACATTTTTTTTCTTTTTGAACCGCCGCAGGACGGTCTTATACTCTCACTGGAACCGATCTACGATTATTGTCGTGAAAATGGTTATAGTTACGATCATGAGTTCATTTCGATCGGCGGATGGGACGTACAGTTTGTCGAATCCGGCCATGATCCGTTGTGGATGGACGCATTGGCAAATGCTCGAACATTTACCTTCGACGGCAGCAGCATCGACGTGCTTCCGCCGGAACAACTAGCTGCCATGTGGGCAAGTGTCGCGCGGCCAAAAGACATTTTGAAGATCCTGCATTTTGCTACTTATGATGTCCTTGATCCGTTAAAGATGAAAGAGATTCTGGCAAGATTCGATCTGATCGAAACGTGGAGAAAGATACAGGCAGGGCTTCCTGATGAATTTAGATACTAAAACAAAATCGAGCGTGGGAATGCTCGTCGAACAGAAACGAAAATATCGCGAGCATAATCGTAATATGTCGCTTAGCGACAGGCTTCGGCAACTGGAAGCACTGCAGGAGCAGACTTACGAGATCCTCTGTATTCGTGAAGCAAACGGCGGAAAGCCGGTCCCCGAAGGTTGGCAGCGGTGGGCGAGAGCTCAGGACGAGATAAAGAAATGAGATTTGGTGTTGTTGTATTTCCCGGTTCTAATTGCGATCACGACGCTTATCATGTGCTGTCTAAGCACGTGGGCCAGCCGGTGGATTTTATCTGGCACGAACAGACCGATCTGAGCGGTTATGACGCCATCATCCTGCCCGGAGGCTTCTCCTACGGAGATTACCTGCGTGCCGGTGCCTTGGCGCGGTTTTCGCCCGTAATGGGTGCTCTAAAAGATTTCGCCGCGGAAGGGAAGTTTGTTTTCGGCATCTGCAACGGGTTCCAGATACTCTGCGAAGCCGGACTGCTGCCCGGCGCTCTTATCCGCAATTCCGGCCTGCATTTTATTTGCCGCCACGTAAACCTCAGGCTCGAAAACCCAAACACGCCCTTCACATCCGAGGTCAACCCCGACGCCGTTCTATCGCTCCCGATCGCTCATGCCGAGGGGAATTATCAATGCGACGACGCGACGCTCGACCTTTTAGAGGAGAACGGCCAGATCGTATTCCGTTACTGTGACGAAAGCGGCGAGATCACACCCGACGCCAACCCAAACGGCGCCCGCTCAAACATCGCTGGCATCTGCAACCTCGACCGCAACGTCCTCGGCATGATGCCCCACCCCGAACGCGCCTGCGAAGATTCCCTCGGCTCCTCCGACGGCCTCGACATCTTCCGCTCCCTAACCAAAGCCATCCATTCGGTCGAATACACCGTATAACCTCGCAACCGCACTGGACAAATACCCATCACAGTCACGCCGAGGAACGGCCGTTGCAGTTGGAGACGTCCGCGTTTCAGTCACTACTAGCTTTATTTACCCGGGCAGGTCGCGAAGGTGCTAAGAATTATGGTAGCGTTCTCCCATGCTGCCAACCATCAAAGAATTAGTAGTTTACGTTCCCTCGAAAGACTTTCAGATCTCCCAACGATTCTACGCCGCGCTTGGATTTACCCTTACGGACGGCTGGGGCGGTACAAAGGACTGTCAGCTTGGAGACGCGATCTTTCGCCTTCAAAACTACTACAACAAAGACTGGGCCGAAAACTTCATGATGAAGCTGGCCGTTGACGATATCGAAGGCTGGCACGCTCACGCGAAAGAGGTCATCGACAACGGCGATTTTGCCCATGCCCGCTATGACAAAGCCATCGAATTGATCGGCGATGCAAAAATATTCCACGTCTGGGACCCCTGCGGAGTGCTCCTGATCTTCATCGCCTGACTCACACACATAGGATGCTGGCGACCGTGACGATCATTCGACTTCACATCGGTAAAGTAGTGGTATAATTCCCAACAATTCAGGGATCATTCATATGCCGCGCCTTTCCCAAGCCGAGATTCGAAACAATGCGATCGCTTTCGTCCACGAATGGAAGGACGAAACAAGCGAGCGCTCTGAGTCGCAAACATTCTGGAATGAGTTCTTTCAGGTTTTTGGTCTCCGGCGTCGGGATGTGGCCGTGTTTGAAAAGTCCGTCCAGCGGCCCGCAGCCAAGTTTGGCAAGATCGATCTATTTTGGAAAGGTGTCGTTCTCGCCGAGCACAAGTTAGCGGGCGAGAAAACCGATAATCGGGCTGATAGCGAAAGCGGGACGCCTGCGGCGGAAAGTGCCTCACGAAGCGGTGCAAATGGCTCACGAAGTGGGTAAGATCGTTCACGAACTTGCTTTTAGCGAGCACGGTGAAACGCCCCCGAAGAGCGGCAAAAGAATGAATCAATGAGCAGCACACTTGAGCGGATCCGCGAGCTGGTTTTACTGGGGCAAGTCCGCATTTCCCAACACGGTTATGATGAACTCGCTGCCGACGGAATTCTCGCGCGCGAAGCGATTCATGGCCTCGCGAACGCCATCCTGGTAGAGGATTATCCGGATTATCCTAAAGGTGCGTGCGTATTAGTGCGCGAAATAGATAACGAAAAGCGACACATTCACGTCCTATGGGGCATACCAAAAGGTAAGACCGAACCGGCTGTACTAATAACAGCCTATCGCCCGGACCCTGAAATATGGGAAAATGACTTTCTAAGGAGGAAGCGATGAAAAAGGTAATCCGCACAAGGCTCATCCACGAGGGCGAGTATGTCGCCGAGGTACAGGTAGAGTTGAGCGAGACCGATGACGAATGGTCGCCATATTTAAGCATAGAAGAGGCATATAAGCTGGACGACATCAGAGAAGCTCTTCGCCGCGGCGACGTGCGGTCAGCCGCTCGCCACGCCCGCATCTTTACCCTAACGCCCGTCGCCGCATGATCGATCATGCTCGGCGAGGCCGTCGCCCAGACCGCGCTCCACTTCGGCGCCAACGACCTCGACGGCACCAACACCGCCGGCCCCTAGAAAACCGAGGAGTGATGCCCCACCCCGAACGCGCCTGCGAAGATTCCCTCGGCTCCTCGGACGGCCTCGACATCTTCCGCTCCCTAACCAAGGCCATCCATTCGGTCGAAGCAACGGTATAAGGCCTTCTATAGAATCGCGTCCAGCAAAGCTCTTGTCCCGGAAGAATCTTCGGTAAAACGCGTCGGATTCGTGAGAAGGTTGATATCGGGGGAGTAGTGGTATAATTCCCCGACAATCATATGCCGCGCCTTTCCCAAGCCGAGATCCGAAACAACGCGATCGCTTTCGTCCATGAATGGAAGGACGAAACAAGCGAACGCGCTGAGTCGCAAACATTCTGGAATGAGTTCTTTCAGGTTTTTGGGCTGCGGCGTCGTGATGTGGCCGTGTTTGAAAAGTCCGTACAGCGGCCCGAAGGCAAATTTGGCAAGATCGATCTGTTTTGGAAAGGAGTCGTTCTCGCCGAGCACAAGTCAGCGGGCGAGGACCTCGACAAAGCCACCTCGCAAGCGTTCGAATATCTTGAAAGCGTTACGGAAACCGACCGGCCCCAATTCGTCCTCATTTCGGATTTCGCCCACTTCCGGCTCTACGATCTTGAGTCGAAGGCCGAGTATGCATTCAACCTCGCCTTCCTGCACGACAAGACCGTTTACGGCAACGCCCGCGGTGGAGAATGTCTTCGTAAGAAGTTAGAATGAACCCGTGCCACACACCCTCGAGCTAAAATATGGCCTGACATCGCAGGAACTGCTGGACGCGATCGACAGGCGATTTCGGTTAAAGGTTGCTTTGGAAGGGGCCGTTGCAGAAGTGCATTTCGAAAGAAAACTAAATATAGCCAGTAGAGAAGGTTGGTTAAAAGGCTTTGAAAGCCATGATATTGATGGGATGCATGACTTCACCGTCGTGACGCTTTCCGGCTTGGCGATCCGAGTTGAAGTTAAGACAATTCGTAATGGTGTAAAACCCCAAGTGGAACTACAAAAGACCCGGGCAGCGAAAGGGGATCCGAGCAGTCGATATTATGACCGTGTTCATTTCGATGTAGTCGCGGTTTGTGTCGGTCGCTACACTGGTGATTGGGCTCAGTTCCGATATGTCTTGGTGCGAGACCTTCCGGAGCACCGGAATCATCTAAACAAGCTTCAGGTCATGCACGCGATTCCAGACGGAGAAGAAACTCAGCCGCGATGGTTTTCGCGCTTTCAGGATGTTATTGATGCATATTCAGGTTGAGCCAACCTACAAAACGGAATTTGGAGAGC
>JBGSYT010000188.1:0-29446 GCA_041750855.1 Pyrinomonadaceae bacterium
AGACAAGATCCGCACTCCGCCGTGGTAGTGAGAGTAGGCTCGGGCCGGGGTCCATGCGTCGTAGGTGGTGTTGGTGGTGATGCCTTCGAGACCTTTTTTGCGCAGGTCGTTCGCCATATAAGTGCCGAGCTCGGTGAAGCCTTCGACGATCTGTTTCGGCACGTTCGGTTCGACCGGCGCCATGTACGGCGGCAAAAATTGGCGGGCTCCGTGGGTGCCCTGCTGATGCACGTCGAGCACTATCTGCGGATGCCAGACGTTGTGGATCTTATCGACCGTGAGCTGCGTCTCGACCTGTGTGAATGCGTACCAGTCGCGGTTGTTATCGTGGCCGACGTATTTGTGATAGAGCTCCGGGGGACTCGTGCCTTCATACGGCGTGCCGAGCGTTTTGTCGTACCAGTTCTTCACAATGTCGACGCCATCGGGGTTCAGCGAGGGCACGAGCAGGATGATCGTGTTGTCGAGAATGTTCTTGATCCGTGCGTCATTGCTGCTGGCAAGCTCGTGCGCGATCAGCATGCTGGAGAGCGTCGATCCGACCTCGGTCGAGTGGATGCCGAAGGTTATGAGGACGATGGTCTTACCCTGGGGAATCAAGCGCTTGGCATGGATGTCACGGACAAGCGGGGGTGCGTGCCCGCTACCCATGATTCGCGGGTCTGCTAGCTTGTCGTTAATATCTCTGAATTTCTCAAGGTTCTTCAGATTCTCCGGCGAACTGATCGTAGCGTACACAAATGGAGCGCCCATCGTGCTCTTACCGATCTCTTCAAACACCATCCGGTCGCTGACGGCGTCGAGCTTTTTGAAATAATCGACCACCTGCGCCCAGCTCGCGAGCTTACGGTCATCGCCCGGCGTAAAGCCGAGTACGTCCTTCGGTGCGGGGATCTGTGCGAAGGCTGCTGAAGCCAAAAGAAGCATCACGCAAAGCCGCAAAGGCCGCCAAGTCAGAACCGCCTGCGTGATCGCGCGGCCGGATCGCCGAGCGTCGATACGTTTAACGCAGAGATGAAGAGACGCAGAGATAGATTTCATCGGGGTTGCAGCTCCTAAAATTGTTTAAGATAAGTTTAGCCGATTTGAGCATTTTTACGAACACTACGGATATTCACGGAGAATTCCCGATGTTCGCGGCAATTAAGTTTACCTTTTTCGACCGGACGCGCTATCATACCCGTGGCGTGACCTTCGTTAACTTCGGCCGCGCCGCTCGTTACCAAAAGCCCCACGCCGATCCTGGAAGTACATCAACCATTACCGATGTTCATGAACCCGAAGTTTGCCTCGTGCCTTCTCACAGTCGTTTCGTTTATCGCCTTGAACTCTGCATGTTCGGTTGCTGAGACCGCGACAAATGCCGGAACGGAACCTGCGGGACCGAAGAATGCGGCAAACACCGAAACCGTCGTAAAGGGGCCCTCGATAACGATAGAACCCAACGGCCCGGCGGACATCGTCCGAATCTTTTACGCAAAGCTGCGCGAGCGTCGATTCCGCGAAGCGATCCATCTCACAAACCTGCGGCCGGCTGTCGAGGGGCTTTCCGATGATGAGCTTAAAGAGTTTGAGGTCGATCTCGCGGCAGTTGCCCGGCACGTCCCATCGGACATCGAGATCAACGGCGAGATCATAACCGGCGATAAAGCTACGGTGACCGCAAAGCTTCCTCACGAGGACCTCGAACGCCCTGAACTTCAGGAACTTAACCTTCGCAAAGAAAACGGGAATTGGATCATCCTGTCGGTCGATGAATATGCAGAGCGGCGAATCAAAAAGACCGGTAAGAACTACCTGAGGCTGCTGCGGATCGAAACCCATCAAGATGAGGCAAAGGCGATGCTCGACAGGATCGCAAAGGCTCAGATGGCGTTTGCAACGCAAAATTCCGGCCGTTTCGCCGACCTCCATACGCTGGTTGATACGGGCCTTGTTCCCAATGACGCGTTGTCGGCGGAATCGACCGGCTATGTCTATGCGATCACGCTAAGTGAAAACGCGGCCCGGTACCACATGACGGCAACTCCGTCGGAATACGGCAAAAGCGGTTTGATGTCGTTCATAGTTAAGCTCGACGAGAAGAATTCGCCCATGTTGAGCAGTAAGGACACCCGCGGCAAGCCGATGCAGAATTGAATGGAAAGCCTACGCCATTCATTGTTTTAAATATTACGGACAGAACGATCTCTCCGGCCCGACCCCCAGGTTTTTCTCACCTCAAGGCTTTACAATGATACGGGAACTGGTCGCACGCTTTAGCAGTACTATCGCCGAAAGGCGAGCTTCGGTAAGAAAAAGGTTCAATATTCCGCTCAAGATATCCTTCGCACCCGAGAAAACTCCGGTACGGTCGAACGGACATTGCGACGAAGCGTTCCTTTCTGGTGAAACGACGGACGTCAGCGAGACCGGGATCGGTTTCCTGGTGTCGTCGATCCGCATCAAAGAGAAGTATCTCGTCGGGCAGGACCGCCAGCTTAACGCCGAACTCGACATTGGCGGCCGAAAGGTCCGCCTGCTGGTGAAAGGCGTCCGATATGAACGCGTAGGGATACACCAGTCAACGGAAAAATACCTCGTTGGTGCAGAGATCGTCAGTATTTATGAGGACGACCTTCCCACTTACCAAACTTTCCTGCGCTCTGACGTGAGAGCTAAGAGCAACCTATCATCAGCTTTCGAAACAGGTTCAGATTAAACGCCGGCGGTCCTGCGGGACATTGCCCAACGGTTCAGGTTCCATGTTGATCTTGTCTTCCCGGCTTTGTGTGTCTTAATCTTTACCGGTGAAGAAAACCATAGGGATCGGGTTCATCGGCACCGGATTTGCGCGAAGAGTGCAAATGCCGGCTTTTGCCATGTGCGAGGACGTGCGGCTGGTATCGGTTGCAAGCGGCACCGTAGAGAATGCAATGGCGGCGGCGTCGGAGTTCGGGATCGGCCATTTTACGGCAGATTGGCGGGAGACAGTCGAGCGGGAAGATGTTGATCTCGTCTGCATCACAACGCCTCCGAATCTCCACCGTGAAATGACGGTCGGCTCCCTTGCAAACGGCAAGAATGTGCTTTGCGAAAAGCCGATGGCGATGAATGCGGCCGAGGCGGAGGAAATGTGCCGGGCTGCTAAAGAAAGCGGCCGCCTGGCATTGATCGATTTCGAGCTGCGTTTTCAACTGGGCCGACAGGCTGCTTTCCGCATTATCCGTGACGGTGCGATCGGCAAAGTACTACACGCGAAATGGAATTTCCGTGCACCTCATCGAGGGGACATTGACCTTCCATGGAACTGGTGGTCCGATGCGGAACAGGGCGGTGGAGCACTCGGTGCGATCGGCTCGCACGTAGTTGACTCGCTGCACTGGCTTTTGGGTACAAACGTAAGTTCGATCTACTGCCAGCTTCAAAGCCAAATAAAGAAAAGGCCATTCGATGAAGGCCTGCGCGAAGTGACATCGGACGATGAGACCCTGATGGTACTTCGGTTTTCCGATTCAGAATTGACCGAAGACGCGACCGGGATAGTGTCGCTTTCGATGGTAGAGCCGCCAACTTATGAAAACAGGTTGGAGATCTTCGGCACGAAGGCTGCAATGCTTATCGATCATCGCGGCGCGGCCTTTATCGCCGATAATAAGAGCGATGCGTGGGAGCAGGTAAAAGTCCCACTTGGCCGGAACCTGCCCGGCATGCCCGATACGGGCTTCCCACGTGGGTTCCTCGAATTTGCGCCGAAGATCTTGGAGGCGATCAGGGAGGGAAAAGCGTCGTTCGAACACGCTCCAACCTTCGAGGATGGATTGAAGACGCAACTCGTTCTCGACGCAGCTCGTGAATCGAACCGGCTTCGTTGCGCGATCGATCTTAATGCGTAGCGGACGCAATTTAGACACCGCATGGTTTTCGATTGAAGGTTGACCATCGGTCGCTGGATCAAACTTTCGTACCAAAACGAAAAGGCCTGCATCACTGCAGACCTCATCGATCCTGCCGCCGAAACAAGGCGGCCCGGATTTGCGGCTGTCCAAGAGGGCTAATAACTCACTGCCGAGCGGCGTCGGCCTTTTGTTTCTCGGTCAGCGTAATACCCATTTTTTCGAGCGTGATCTGGTTGAGCGTTCCCGTGACCTTTAAGCCGTTCGCTTCCTGATACTTCTTCAGGCCCGCACGAGTGTCCTCGTTAAGTTTTCCGGTCTCCTCGCCGGCATACATCGCACCTGTTTTCAGCAGACGTTGTGCCTCTTTTATTTGATCAACAGTCGCACGAAAGATCGGGGACTTCTTTGGTTTCGCATCACCTGAAATCCCGGCCTTTTCCACTTGTTCGGCCTTCTTTTCAGTCTTTGGCTTGGCGAAGGAATTCTCCGAGACCGGGATAAGCTTCTGGTTCTCGGTCAATTCGATGCTCATTTTTTCGAGCGTCGCGCGATTCAGTGTGCCGGTTTCCCGCAAGCCATTGTCTTTTTGGAAACTCTTTATGCCGGTGCGCGTTTCATTATTGTAGGTACCGGTCGCGTCGCCGCTGTACAGACCTTTTTCCTTCATCATTGCCTGAACCTGACGTATCTGGTCCTTGGTCGGCCGGAAGACAGGCGCGCGTTTCGTTTCGGTTTTGGTCCCGGTAGCATTCGTCGCGGCTGTGCTGGGCGAACCTTGGCCAAGGCCCGATACCGCAAAAAGGGCCACGAGTGAGAGAAGAAGTACGATAGTCTTCATAATGTTTTGACCTCAAGTTTTTATTCTGAGTGAACGAGAAACGAAGCGGTCCATATTCTTTGAGGACAACTTCGGTTTCCCAACAATCTTGAAAAGATTTGTAGGGAAGTATTGTCCGATTTTAAATTCCTGTCAAGAAAACCATCTGGTGTGGCAGGAGAATACACAGCGGAGCCTTTGCAAAGTGATCGCAGACGGCCGGGACGGCTTGCTGAATGAACATTCATTCAGTTATAATTCTGTCGCCTTCAAATACGAAAATCGTGAAACAGGATAGATAGAATTATGAGCAACACTGGCGAAGCATCGGCCCGCGATGAGAAGGGTTCAGACGGACTGACAGCGACTATGACGGTTCGAAAAGCAGCGGTGCTCGGTGCGGGCACAATGGGAGCCGCGATCGCGGCGCATCTTTCGAATGCGGGAATACCGACGCTCCTGCTGGACATCGCTCCGCGCGAACTGACCCCCGACGAAGAGGCAAAGGGCTTGACGCTCGAATCGCCCCAGGTTCGAAGCCGGATCGTTTCCGGTTTGTTCGAGGCTTCGAAGAAGATGAAGCCCGCGCCGTTCATGCTGCCCAAGAACGCAAACCTCATTTCGATCGGCAATTTCGCCGACGATATGCCAAAACTTAAAGACTGCGATCTTGTGATCGAGGCTGTCGTCGAGAACCTCGAGATCAAGCACAAGTTGTTTGCCGATGTCGAAAAGCACCGCAAGCCAGGTGCGGTCGTAGCGACGAACACAAGCGGAATCCCGATCGATTCGATCGCCGAGCCTTTCTCGGATGATTTCAAAGCTCATTTCGTCGGTGTCCATTTCTTTAACCCGCCGCGGTATATGAAGCTTGTCGAGGTGATCCCTGGCTCAAAAACGAGCGGCGAGATCGCGTGCAAGGTCTCTGGCTTCCTTGACCGCCGACTGGGCAAGGGCGTTGTGCCAGCGAAGGATAGGCCTAATTTTATCGCAAACCGCATCGGCGTTTTCGGGATGATGGCAACCATCCACGAAATGATCGAGATGGGCTTTACGCCGACCGAGGTTGACCAGATGACCGGCAAGGCTATCGGCCACGCGTCGTCGGCTACGTTTCGCACCTCGGATCTTGTCGGGTTGGATGTGACGGCACACGTTACGAACAATCTTTATCCGGCAGTACCGGACGATGAGGATCGCGACGTATTTAAACTACCTGACCTGATCCAGACTTTGCTTGATAAAAAGCTTCTTGGCGACAAAACAAAAGGGGGATTTTTCAAGAAGTCCACCGATGCCGAAGGCAAGCGGGTGATTCTCGAACTTGACCTCAACACCTTCGAATACAAACCGCAGGAGAAGACGAAATTCCCTTCGCTTGAAGCCGCAAAGGCAATTGAGGACAGGGCGAAACGAGTCAAAACGTTAGTTTGGGGTGAAGATCGTGTTGGCGAGTTTCTTTGGAAGACGTCGTCGCGTGTTTCCCGATACGCCGCCAATCGCATACCTGAGATCGCGGATACCATTGTCGAGATCGACAACGCGATCAAATGGGGATTCGGCTGGGAGATCGGCGTATTCGAAGCCTGGGACGCGATCGGCGTTAAAGAGTCGGTCGAGCGAATGAAGAAGGAAGGGCAGGCGGTTCCCGAAAGCGTCGAGAAGATGTTGGCGTCCGGGGCCGAAGCTTTCTATAAGACTGAGAACGGCGAGAGATTCTATTACGACCTCGTTGGCGGCAGTTACAAGCCGATGCCCGAGCGTCCCGGTGTGATGGTCTTGAAATCGATCAAGGAACGCACGGGAGTTATTAAATCGAATCCGGGAGCTTCGCTGATAGATATTGGCGACGGCGTGGCCTGCCTTGAGTTCCACTCGAAGATGAACTCGATCGGCGGTGACACGGTGCAGATGATGAACTTCGCCCTTGATGAAGTTGAGAAGAACTTTAAGGGGCTCGTGGTTGGCAATCAGGGCGGAAATTTTTCAGCCGGTGCGAACATTATGATGATCCTGCTCGCCGCGCAGGAAGAAGAGTGGGATGACATAAACATGGCCGTCCACGCACTGCAGCAAGCCATTATGCGGCTGCGGTATTCTCCGAAGCCCGTGATCACGGCACCATACGGGCTGACGCTCGGCGGCGGCTGCGAGATCGCGATCCACGGCAATCGTGTCCAGGCCGCGGCGGAGACATATATCGGCCTGGTCGAAGTCGGCGTTGGATTGATCCCGGCGGGCGGCGGTACGAAGGAAATGACGATGCGTGCGATGGACGCGGCGGCCGCGGCCCCGGATGCCGATCCGCTTAACTTTTTGAAAAAGACTTTTGAGATCCTTGGAATGGGCAAGGTGGCGACTTCGGCACAGGAAGCGAAGTCTTGGGGATTTTTCCGGGAGGTGGACGCCATCTCGATGAACGGCGACCGGTTGATCGCTGATGCAAAACAGGAGGTCTTGAATCTAGATCTATCCGGGTTTGTTGCTCCTGTCCCGAGGCAAGATATTCTCGTAATGGGCGAACCGGTTGAGGCGGCATTGAAGCTCGCCCTCCATATGATGAAACAAGGCGGTTTTATTTCAGACCACGATGCGTTGATCGGAAAAAAGCTCGCTCATGTAATGAGTGGCGGTTCGATGAACCATTCGACGACGGTCTCCGAACAGTACATGCTCGATCTCGAACGTGAAGCCTTCATTTCGTTGTGCGGAGAGCGCAAGACCCAGGAACGGCTTGCGGCAATGCTGAAAACGGGCAAGCCACTTAGGAATTAATGCAGGAAAGTCCAGACGAAAACAAGATCTCTGTTGAAAAGCGCGGCCCCTTGTTGTTGATCGGGTTCAACCGTCCGGCAAAGCGGAATGCATTCGATCTGGAAATGCTTGATCATCTTGCGGCCGCCTACACGCAGCTTGAGGACGATCCCGATGTCCGCTGCGGTGTCCTTTTTGCCGAGGGTGAAATGTTCACGGCCGGCCTGGACCTGGCGAATGTCGGGCCGAAGGTCGTAGAAAGCGGGAACCTGAATTATCCGCCCGGTTCCGTCGATCCGCTCGGTGTTGGCAGTGGCCGCGACCGGACAAAGCCGCTCGTCGTGGCGGTTCAGGGAAAATGCCTAACTATCGGCATCGAGCTTATGCTGGCGGCGGACATTCGGATCGCCTCGGAAAACGCAACGTTTGGCCAGATCGAGATCAAGCGAGGAATATTTCCGTTCGGCGGCGCGACCATCCGATTACCTCAAACGTCGGGTTGGGGAAACGCGATGCGGTGGCTGCTGACAGGTGACGAATTTGACGCGGCCGAAGCGTTGCGGATCGGACTTGTTCAGGAAGTCACGCCGCACGGAGAGCAGTTGGGCAAGGCAATCGAGATCGCTGAAACAATTGCAAGACAGGCGCCACTGGGCGTGCGTGCGACGATAGCTTCCGCACGAATAGCCCAAAACGAGGGTTTCGCGTCGGCAGTTGAAGCTTTGACACCGCAAATTTTGGAATTGTTCGGGACCGAAGACGCGAAGGAAGGAGTTGCTTCTTTCATCGAACGTCGCGACGGGAAGTTTGTTGGAAAATGATGGACGAACGAATAAATTCGATCATTGCCGAATTGAAGAAAACGGGGGCGGACGCCGGCGAAACCTTTGGTGCGTTGAGCGTCGACCAGCTCAATTGGAAACCCGGCGAGAAAAGTTGGAGCATCGCACAGTGCCTTGATCATCTGATCCTGACGAACGAGCAGTTCTATCCGGAATTTGAAATGCTCGCATCCGGGAATCGCAAGAATACCTTCTGGCAGGATTACTCGCCGTTCACCGGGTTCTTCGGTCGGTTTTTGGTGAAGGCGGTGACGGAGGATGCGAAAAAGGCGAAGGCACCGTCAAGGAAGATCGTTCCGCCGAGCGACCTGCCCGCGGACATTGTCGCAAAGTTCGAGCAGAACATAGTCGACGTTTGCGTAAGGGTATCGGCGATCGCGGCTGCGGACCGCGAGAAAGTGGTCGTTACATCGCCGTTCCTTTCGGTGATGACATATAAGCTCGACGACGCCTACACCGTGCTGGTCGAACATACGAAGCGCCACATCCGCCAGGCGAAACGGGTCATGGCGGCGGACGGGTTTCCGATCTAGCTCTTTGAAATATGAAACGTTGCGGTTGGGCAAAGAACGATCTGGCGATTGAATATCACGACACCGAATGGGGCGTGCCGCAACACGACGACCGCGTGCTGTTTGAATTTGTGATACTTGAAGGGGCACAGGCGGGCCTGAGCTGGGATACGATCCTACGGAAACGCGAGAGCTACCGGAAGGCGTTCGAAAATTTCGATCCGGCGAAGGTTGCGAAATTTAGCGAAGCAAAATGCGCCAAATTGATGCTTGACGAAGGCATCGTCCGCAACCGTTTGAAGATAGCTTCGTCGGTCGCGAATGCGAAGGCATTTCTGAAAGTGCGGAAGGAATTCGGTTCGTTTGATAAATACATTTGGTCGTTCGTCAACGGCAAACCGATCGACGGAAAGCGGAAAGAGCTCGAGGATGTTCCGGCGAAAACCGAGATCTCGGACGCGTTGTCAAAGGACCTGCGGAAACGCGGTTTCAACTTCGTCGGCTCGACGATAATGTACGCGTTCATGCAGGCAACCGGAATGGTGAATGACCACGTTAAGACATGTTTTCGGTATAAGGAGATAACGCAGAAACCCGACCGGTAGGGAGGGTGCCCGTCGGAGTTTGCGGGTCGCGGGTAAGAAGCACACTCGCTACCGCTCGTGTTTCCGCCTTTTGCTATGGACATTCCGGTAACTCAGGCGGTTCGGTATTTACGGGAGAAAAAGGTCGAGTTCGTGCCGCACCTTTATGATTATGTTGAAAAAGGCGGTGCAAAGGAATCGGCAAGGCAGTTGGGCGTGGACGAGCACGCGGTGGTGAAGACACTGGTATTTGAAACTAATGAGAAAAAGCCGATTATAGTGCTGATGCACGGTGACCGCGAGGTTTCGGCGAAGACGCTGGCTCGGCTGCTCGGCGTAAAGTCGGTCGAGCCGGCTACTCCGGAAAAGGCATCTAGACTAACGGGATATTTGGTCGGCGGCACTTCGCCATTTGGAACGCGAACTACGATGTCGGTTTTTGTCGAACGATCGATATTCGATCTTCGCAAGATATACATAAACGGCGGGAAGCGGGGATTTTTGGTAGAGATCGATCCGAGGGTTTTGCGAGACCTTCTGAAGGTCGAAGAAGTAGATGTTGGGATCGAGAATTAGGGGTTAGCCACGAATAACTATTCGTGCATTCGTGGCAAAGATCTGAATGCTTATAGACGAATTTTTATCGGAATACGACTTTGAGGAAAAGCACTCGATAGCGATTGGGGCGGATGCCGCGACTGTGTATGAAGCGGCTCAGGACGCGAATTTCGGTGAATCGTGGATCGTAAGGGTGCTCCTCACCCTTCGCGGGATGTCGGCGGATGCTTTGACGCTTCGAAATTTGAGCTACTCGAAATTTCGCATCCTCGGCGAGCGGCCTGCACAGGAATTGTTGATCGGACTGGCTGGGAGATTTTGGACACCGTGGGGCGATCTGCAGGATGTGAACGCGGATAACTTCAAGGCGTTCGACAAAAGCGGCTATGCAAAAGCGGTTTGGAACTTCTCGCTCGATGCGGACGGCTCTGAGGGCGAAGCTACTCGGCTGACGACCGAAACGCGGATCAAATGCCTCGACGAAGGCAGCCGCCGGAGCTTCGGTTTTTACTGGACATTCATCCAACCATTCAGCGGGCTGATAAGGATGGAGATGTTGAAGGCGATCAAGCGAAAGGCAGAGGTTGGCCAAGGAGGTTAGAGACGAAAGGGAGAAATCTAGTTTTATTGGCGACTGGTGTTTGTGCCTTTTTCGGCTTGCTTGGAGCCTACGCGGTTGCCTCCGAACCGATTGCGTACATTGCCTCAATGACGTTTGGCATTATCTTTTTGTACCTGTTGATTCCGGCGGTGATTATTCTTTTCATTGGTGCAGCGGCGGCCGCTAGTTTGAATAAAGTGAAATATGCTGCGGCCTTCGTTGTGAGTTGCGTAATGCTTCCTGTTTTCTTCCTTGGTGGGTTGCAGGCAATGAGAGCAGTTGGTTGGGCTCGATATGAGGAGCCTGGTGTAAATGATATGAGGCCGATAGGGTCGGAATTAAAGTATCGTATTGTTGTCACGTTTAAGAAGACTGCCACTCAAGAGGACATACATAGATTCGGCGAGGATATATTAAGGAAAAAGATTCCTCAGCCGAACGGTGTTCTGTTGGAATTTGCGGACGGAGTGTGCAATTTTTCATATTCCCAAATGTCTCCTGAAGTCACGATCGTTGATGTGCCTTTTTGTGCAGATGCAACCGAGGATGAAAAGGCTAGAATCCGTCAGCAGATAATCTCCTCGCCATTGATTGAAACAGCATATGAGTACGGAGATGCAGGAGTAATTATAAAGCTGAAGTAGGAAAATTATTATGAAAGAAGCAGTAATAGTATCGGCCGTGCGGACGGCTGTGGGGAAGGCGCCGAGAGGCACGTTAAAGAACACCCGGTCGGATGAGATGGGTGCGGCGGCGATCAAAGAGGCTGTTGCTCGGGCGGGCGTTGATCCCGCAATGATCGAGGACGTCATCATGGGTTGCGCGTTTCCCGAAGCTTCGCAGGGAATGAACGTCGCCCGCACTTCGGCAATACTCGCCGGGCTGCCGGTTGAATCATCGGCGATGACGGTCAATCGATATTGTTCGTCGGGGCTGCAAACGATCGCGCTTGCGGCCGAGCGCATCATGACGGGCGGCGCCGATGCGATAGTCGCCGGCGGGCTGGAGTCGATGACCGCGATCCCGATGGGAGGCAACACGTTTAGGCCAAACCCTCATCTCGCCGATACATATCCCGATTACTACCTAAACATGGGCCTGACGGCGGAGAACCTTGCCAGAAAATACGAGATCACCCGCGAGCAGGCGGATGAATTCTCGTTCAACTCGCATCAGAAGGCTCTGGCCGCCATCAAGGAAGGGAAGTTCAAGGACGAGATCGTGCCGATGACTGTCCACGTTGACGAAATCGACGAAAAGGGTCGGGTGCGGCGCAAAGAGGTCGTGTTCGAAACGGATGAAGGCCCGCGTGCCGATACCTCGCTGGAAGGCCTGGCGAAGCTGCGGGCGGTATTCCATGCGAAAGGTGCAGTGACGGCGGGGAATTCGTCGCAGATGTCTGATGGCGCCGCTGCCGCCGTTGTGATGTCAGCCGACAAAGCAAAGGAGCTGGGAGTGAAACCGTTGGCGAGATTCGTGTCGTTCGCGACCGCCGGATGCCTTCCCGAGGAAATGGGCATCGGCCCGGTTTATGCCATCCCGAAAGCTCTGAAACTGGCCGGCCTTACGCTCGACCAGATTGACGTGATCGAGCTGAACGAAGCATTCGCGGCACAGGGGCTTTCGGTTATGAAGGTGCTTGAAATGGACCCAGTAAAAGTCAACGTCAACGGCGGCGCCGTCGCCCTCGGCCACCCGCTCGGCTGCACCGGAGCGAAATTGACCGCGTCGATCCTCCAGGAACTAAAACGCCGTAACGCCCGCTACGGAATGGTAACAATGTGCGTCGGCGGCGGGATGGGCGCCGCGGGGATATTTGAAAGAATCGATTAAAGAAGGGAGTTTTAGCCACGAATTTCACGAATTACACAAATGTATTTATTGGTGCCATTCGTGTAATTCGTGGCAAAAAGAATTATGGAAGCACAAATGGAAAAAGAATATATGAAGGGCGGTGAATTCTTGATCGCGGATCAGGCGGTCGGAGAAGTATTTACGCCCGAGGATTTTACCGACGAGCACCGGATGATCGGTGAGACGTGCCGTGAATATATTGATAACGAGGTGGTTCCGAACCTGCCGGCGTTGGAGGGCCATGCGTGGGAAGTCGCGCGTGACCTGCTCAAAAAAGCCGGGGAGTTGGGCCTGCTCGGAGCGAACATCCCAGAGGAATATGGCGGGATGGCACTCGACCAGATCTCGGGCTGCATCATCGCGGAGATGGTCGGCCGCGGGAGCGGGTTTGGCTCGACCTACGGTGCTCAGACTTCGATCGGACTGCTGCCGATCCTCTACTGGGGTTCGGAAGAGCTGAAGAAAGAGTGGATCCCGAAGATCATCTCGGGCGAGGCGGTTTCGGCTTACTGTTTGACCGAATCTAGTTCGGGCTCGGACGCTCTCGGAGCGAAGTGCGTTGCGAAATTGAGTGAGGATGGGCAACATTACATCCTGAACGGCGAAAAGATGTGGATCACGAACGGCGGGTTCGCCGACGTGTATCTCGTTTTCGCGAAGGTTGACGGTGAGAAGGAGAAGTTTTCGTGCTTCCTGGTGCCGCGTTCGGAAAACTGTCGCCCGGGTGCGGAGGAACACAAGCTTGGGATCAAGTCTTCTTCGACGACGGCAGTTATTTTGTCGGACGCGAAGATCCCGGTCGGGAACCTGATCGGCAACGTCGGCGACGGGGCGAAGATCGCCTTCAACGTGCTGAACGTGGGAAGGTTTAAGCTGGGTGCTTCGGTCACGGGCGGGGCGAAGCTTGCGATCAGGGAATCGGTACGTTACGCGAACGAGCGGCACCAGTTCAACAAGCCGATCTCTTCGTTCGGGGCGATCAAGCATAAATTGGCCGAGATGGCGATCCGCACATGGGTGGCGGAGTCGATCACGTACCGCACGGTCGGGATGATCGACGCGTTGATCGGCGACGGTGCCGACAATGCTAAGAAGCTGCAGTCGATCGAGGAGTACGCAGTTGAGTCTTCGATCAATAAAGTAGCGTGTTCCGAATCGCTCGATTATGTTGTCGATGAAATGGTGCAGATCTACGGCGGGTATGGCTATTCTGCGGATTATCCGGCTGAGGCCGCATATCGCGATGCTCGAATCAACCGTATCTTCGAGGGCACGAACGAGATCAACCGCATGCTCATTCCCGGCCAGTTGATGAAGCGGGCGATGAAGGGTAAGCTCCCGCTCATCCAAGCCGCTAAGGCGCTGCAGGACGAAATTCTCAACCCGCAGATGTCGTTCGATGAGGACACAAGCCTTCTCGCGGACGAGACAAAGCTGGCAAAGAACGCAAAGAAGGTCGCGTTGATGGTGCTCGGCACCGCGGCCCAGAAATACATGATGGGGTTGAGCGAACAGCAGGAAGTGCTGATCAATTGTGCCGACATCATCATGGATGCCTACCAGATGGAATCGGCCATCCTGCGTGCGAAAAAGATCGCTGAAAAACAGGGCGAAGAAGCCGCAGGCCGTTATATCGACATGGCATCGGTCTTCTGCAACGACGCTATCCAGCGGATCGAAGCCAAAGCCAAGAACACACTCGCCGCCATCGCCGAAGGTGACGAGGGCCGTACGCTGCTTGTTGCGTTGAAACGGTTCACGAAGAACAATTCACCGGTCAACACAATCTCGGCCAGACAACGGATTGCCGACACAATGATCGCTGCGAACGCTTACACGTTCTAGGCGGTTCGAATTAAGCCGAGTTTCGGCCGGCATTGATTATTCCGAATGAGCAGCGGATGACCAGTTTTTCATAGGTGGTCCGCTGTTCGTCCGTCAGGCCTTCGTCTCTCAGCTTCGTCAATGCATACTGCTGGATCGTTACCAGGGGCAAAACTATCCGTTCGCGCGTTCGGACAGATTGCTGTTCGACGGGAAGGTCCGACATCAGTTCTTCGGTGCCGGTGAAACAGTTGAGGAAGCTTCGTGTCAGTTCGAACTCGTCGCGGATCTTCCGCCAGAGTACACCGTGTTTCGGATGGTCGGCGAGGAAGGCGGTCAGCGGGAAATAGCTTTTCTGCATGGCCATCTCGCAGTTGTCGATCAAGGCCTTGAAAAAGCCGTTGGTGCGGTACATCGCGGCGATCTCGTCCAGATCGGCTTCCATCCTGTGCAGTGCGGCCCCTACGCCGTAAAAGCCGGGGACATTTTGCTTTATCTGGCTCCAGGCTCCGACGAACGGGATCGCTCGCAGATCTTTGAGGAACAATTTTCCGCCGCCTCGTTTCGCGGGGCGGCTGCCGATGTTGGTCTCGGCATAGAAACGCAGCGGGCTTACGGCGGAGAGATAATCGAGAAAATCGGGATGCTCCTTCAGTTCGACGTAAGCGTTGAAGCTGTGATCGGCCAACCCTTGCATCAGTTCCTGCTCACGTGACGTAAAAGTGTTTTCTTTGCGCTCGAAGATCTCATTGTAAATGCCCGCGTGCAGCAGCTGTTCGATGTTGTACCTCGCGGCGGCGACGGTGCCGAAATTCGAGCTAACGGTCTGGCCCTGGATGGTCAGCTCTATCGCGTCGCCGGCAATGTTGTTCCCCATCGACGAATAGAACCTGTGAGTTTTGCCGCCGCCGCGAGCGGGCGGCCCGCCGCGGCCGTCGAAGAACACGACCTCAATTCCGTGTTCGCGGGCGAGACGGGTCAATTCGTCCTTCGCCTGATAGATTCCCCAGTTGGCCATCATGTAGCCTCCGTCTTTGGTGCCGTCGCTGAATCCGAGCATTATCGTCTGCCGGTTCTCCCTCCGGGAGAGATGCTCTCGGTAAGCGGGAAGCGTATAAAGCTCCCGCATGATCGCGGGCGCGTTTTGCAGATCGGTGATCGTTTCGAACAGCGGAACGATATCGATCGAAATTTCATCCGGCTTCCAGCCCGCCAGTACGAATAGTGCATAGACTTCCATCACGTGGGCGGCACTCTGGCATTGGCTGATGATGTACCGGTGGCACGCCTCGACCCCGTTCTGTTGCTGGATGGACCTCACTCCTGCAATGTTCTTCAGCGTATCGCGCGCGAAGTCGTCCGCGACGCTTGCGATATCGACGGGCTCTGTAATGGCCAGAAGAGTTTGGAGTTTGTCCGGCTCGGCGATTGAAGCGTAATCGGCTAAAGCGGCCGGCCCTCCCAGGTTCTGCAAGACTCTGGTATGCTCGGACGCCTCCTGCCGGATGTCGAGAGCCGCGAAATACACGCCGAAGATTTCAATCTTGTTGATCAGGTCGTCCACGAGGTGAACGAAAAGGCCGCTGTGCTGGTCGTTGAGCGTATCTCGTATCCCGGTCAACCGGGCCAGAATGTCGGCTTTCGTTAGCTTCGGCGGAGCGTCGCGGAAGGCCTCGTCGTAAAGCACCTTCTCCAGCTCCGAAACGGCCGATTGGACGTTCGTAAAAGTCAGCCGGCGTTTTAGCCCGCGAACATCGGCGTGATAACTGCGGACCGCCGCCTTCCGCAACGCGGCGGCAACCTGCATCGTTGTTTCGCTCGTCACGAACGGGTTGCCGTCCCGGTCGCCCCCCGACCAGAATCCCATTTTTACCAACCCGCTCAGGTCCAGAGTTCCGTCGACCGTCTGCTTCAACTCCGCGGCGATCCGGCCGATCGCGTCGTAGAAAACGTTTTCCAGGTACCAGATCAGGCTCAGCGCCTCGTCATACGGCGTCGGTTTCTGTTTCTTGAAGAACGGAGTGCGCCCGAGTTGTTGGAGGAGCGTATTTATATCGCCGACGTTATTCGCCTCTATCGCGGCCACCAGATCGTTTATGATACCGAGCACGGGTCCCGGATAGAACTGCGTCGGGTGAGCGGTCAGTACCAGGCGGGCCGAGAAATCGGACAGCTTCGTTTTTAGATCCTCCAACTTGCCTGCCTGTCCGGCCGAGGTGCGAAGATGTGTTAGAGTTCCGCGGCCCTCGTCGTCGTTCAGCTCCGAGAAAGCGGCGTCTTCGAGAGCGTCGAACAACACCACCTGACGTTCGATGTACTGGACGAAGCGAAACAATAGGTCCGCTTTCTTTTCCGGCTCGTGTTCGGCGAAGAAGCCGTCGACAATCTCCATCGGGCTTTGCCCCGCGGCGTACCCATCCTCACACCGACTGCTGAACAGAGACAGCAGAATGCCCGTCTTGTCCACCCCATAAAACGGCAGCGACAGGAACAGGCTGTTGTAAAGCTGAAACTTTATTCCGACGAGGTTCTGGAACCTCTCGAGCTTGCCGGTGAAGTTATAGACCATCCGAGAATTGTAATATACCGTCGACCGTGTGCGAATAGAGTCGAGCGAAAGCTGCTCGGGCCTGATCGCCTCAAACAAAAGACACGTGACTGAGGTCGCCCCACTTACAGTTCGAAACAACGAAATAAACACCGGAGGTCGAGCCGCGGTCTTGCGGGTGGACGAATATGATTCATCCAAACAGTCCGAAGCGCACTTTGGGCTTTTTATTTTTATTGAAAAGGCAGAAAATGGATGTATGCCGGATCGATACCGTGTTCAGCGGTGGGGCGGGGACTGCCTGCCCGACGAGAACAACTTTCGGAGGCAAATGGCCGGCGAGGGCTATAGCGTCTATCTGTGGACGGACGGCCCGGGAGCGGTTTACGGTCGCCACGATCACAGCGGCGATCAGTCGCACTGGGTCGTTTCCGGTGCGATCGAGCTGAACGTGGAAGGCTTTGGCACTGTCGTCCTTGCTCCCGGCGACCGCGATTTTCTGCCTGCGGGTACGCATCACTCGGCCCGTGTCGTGGGTGACGTGCCAGTCGCGTATCTGATCGGAGAGAAGTAAAACATCCGTATAGCGAAGGCGGACGTAATTATATTCCAAGCGGTAATCAATATATGAATCAGCCACGAACACTGGGGGAATTGAGATCATCGGGATACGAGGTCAGGAGCGTGAAGGACGAGATGCGCTCAAACCTGATCGCGAAAATGCGGTCGGGGGAAAGGCTGTTCCCGGGCATTCTCGGGTATGAGGAGACGGTGATACCTCAGCTCGTCAACGCGATACTTTCAAAGCACAACATCATTCTGCTGGGACTTCGCGGGCAGGCGAAGAGTAGAATACTGCGTCAGTTGACGGACCTTCTGGATGATGAGATCCCGATCATCGAGGGGTCGGAGATAAACGACGATCCGTTTGCCCCGCTGAGCGCTTACGGGCGGCAGCAGACGGAACTGCACGGCGACGAGACGAAGATCGACTGGGTAACGCGCGAAAACAGGTTTGTCGAAAAGCTTGCGACGCCGGATGTGACGATAGCCGACATCATAGGCGATGTCGATCCGATCAAGGCGGCGAAAGGCGGGCATTTGTTGTCCGACGAACTGACCATCCATTTCGGCCTGCTCCCGCGTGCGAACCGCGGCATTTTCGCCATCAACGAGCTGCCTGATCTAGCGGGCAAAATACAGGTCGGCCTTTTCAACATCATGCAGGAGGGCGACGTGCAGATAAAGGGTTACCCGGTGCGTCTGCCCCTTGATGTCGCTTTGGTTTTCAGCGCGAACCCGGAAGATTACACAGCCCGAGGAAAAATAATCACGCCCCTCAAGGACCGCATCGGTGCCGAGGTGCATACGCATTACCCGGCGAATGTGCAGCTCAGTTCTGCCATCACGCAGCAGGAAGCGTGGACGGAGCGGGATCTGCCCGTGAATGTGCCGGATTTTATCTCGGAAATAATTGAGCAGATCGCCTTTGAAGCAAGAGATGACCAGCGGGTGGATAAGCGTTCGGGCGTGTCGCAACGTTTTTCGATCACCGTGCTTGAATCGGCCATCTCGAACGCTGAGCGGCGCTCGCTTTTCACCGGCGAGGCTGAGATCGTCCCGCGGATCTCAGACATCTACGCCGCCCTGCCCGCGATGACCGGGAAGATGGAGATGGAATATGAAGGTGAGCAGATCGGCGCGACACGGGTGGCAAAGGACCTGATAAAACGGGCAAGCGGCGTCATATTCGAGGGATTTTTTCTCGGCATCGATTTCGAACGTGCGGTGCAGTGGTTCGAGCAGGGTAACAAGATATTATTGTCGGACACGGCGTCGGCCGATGAGTGCGTGCTGCTGCTGGAAAGCGTTCCCGAGCTGATCGAGTCTACACTTGTGCCGCTCGATTTCGACCGGAAGGACAAGACAAAAGTCGTTTCCGCCTGCGAATTCGTGCTCGAGGGCCTGTACGCCCAAAACAAGATCTCCCGAACCGAGGACGGGGGATTTGAGGCAGTGACGAAGGCGAAGCGAGACAGGCGCGGTATGATCTATGAAGACCTAACCGATTTTGAAGGTTACAATTAGGTTCAACAAATAACGCGGAGGGATAAAATGGCTAACGAAGATGTCCGAACCGAAGAGGTCCGAAGCAAACCAAAAGACGATAACACACGCCGGTGGCTAATATACGCGGGGGCTTTGCTGGCCGCGTTCCTGCTCGGCCTGCTGCCGATGTGGTGGGCGAAAACGAGTGTCGATTCCGAACTAAAACAGGCGCAGTTGGAGTTGCGGCGACAGGAACTTCACAATACTATCTCGTCTGCTGCGGTCTATGCCCGCCGCGGCGAATATGAAACGGCACGGCAACACATGAGCATGTTCTTCACCGAGACGCAGGCTGAACTGGAAAAGGCAGATTCCACCGTATATACGGCTGAACAGCGATCTCAGATGCCGGCGCTGTTGAGTAGCCGGGACGAGATCATCACGCTCCTTTCGCGCGGCGATCCAGCAGCGGCGGAGCGGCTTTCAGACCTTTATGTGACGTACAGGGCCGCCACCGGCGGAGTACAGCCTGTGCCTCGAAGAGAGCCGTAAACGAATAGGAAAGCCGGGAAGAGCTTTTCAACTCGTCCCAGCTTTCTCGCACCTTCCCGTTGTTCGTTCGTTGCCCTAACTTAATTGTTACCGGCGATAGTTACGTGCGTTACGGTTGTAAACTCGCTCGTACCGCTTCGTTTTCGGGTTCAGCTTGTAGGTGTAGAGGGCTGCTCCGCCCGCACCGGCTGCCGTGCCGATCAAAGCACCTTTTTTGCCGCCGATCAAGCCACCAAGTATCGCGCCTGCTGCCGTACCGATACCTATATTGATAGCGTTACGATGGCGGTCATAGACATTGCCGCGATTCCTGTTTGTATTCTGGCAAACACGCTGACCGCGATTGTTGGTCCAGCAGCGTGACTGTGCGTCAGCCGTCGATGCCATCAGCGGTATCATCACCGCCATCATTGCTGTCATCACAAAATAACTAAGATATTTTTTCATTGCTCAAATTCCCCCCCCCTATTCAAATCTTTACAAAAGGGGCATCTGCCCTTTTCGGTCTAACATAGGGGCAACGCCCGTGCCACAAACGTAAAGACCATTAATTGCACATACTTACGAGAATCATGAGCAAGTGTTCGGCGTATCGAAAGCACGTAATCGAATACGGATAAGCGAAATGGTATGGCAGGCCGCGAACCGAGAACAGCCGCTCCCTGCAACGATCTTTTTAATAGATCGATGCGGTCGCGGCTGAACTCGGGAATTAGACTGTGTTTGACGACTAAATGCCTTGGTAACGTCGCTGCTTTGGCCTGATCTTGTAAGTGTAAACGGCAGAGGCCCCGGCACCGGCGAGTGCACCCCAGGCCGCGCCGCGTTTTCCGCCAAGAAGGCCGCCGACGACGGCGCCTCCGCCCGTGCCTATGCCGACATTCACGAGATTGCGGTGACGCCGGTAAAAGCTCGGACGACGCTGGGAATAATACGACGGCGCATTGTACTGCCGCCCATTCCCTCGGCGGTTCTGAACACTGCGGTTCCGGCGGGAATTGTTACCGTAATTAACGTAGTTGTATCCTTGCCGATCATTGCGAACGTTGTACCGGCAATACTTCTGAGCCGAAGCCGCCATCGGCAGGAGAACGGCAAACACAAACAACATCAATGTACCAACCAAAAACTTCTTCATATCGAGTTTCCTTCCTTTCAATAATTTCAGTCCGGAGAGAGGTTTATGCTAAGTTTTTGGAGAGAGATAAAACGTGGGCCGTTTCTTGGGTAATCGCAGATTACCGTAAGGGACGACGAATTTGCAAGTTTCTTGGATGAAGTTTATTCGGTATTCAAAATTCGATGGCTTCGACGTTTTTGGCGTCGATCTTGGTGAGCTGATGGATTCCTTGTCAGAAGCGATACTTGACTCTGGATTCCACGACGATTATTGGTGGACGCGAGACCGCCGCGAGTCGAACGATTCGATCGATGCTCTTCGGCGGGCGATCCTGGATGCTCTTCTCGAAAAAGGCATCCTAAATGAACACGATGTCGAGAAGATGTTCGCGGAGAACGAAGGCAAGTTTCGCGGCTCTCTCCTGGAAGAATTGATAGACAAGCTGATCGAACGGCTTGTCGAGGAAGGCTATCTGGATCTTAAAGAAGTGCCGCAGGAGCAGCGACGTGTATCCGGGCAAGGTGAAGGTCAAGGTGAGATAAGTGATGCGCTGCCCCGGAACATAAAATTCGAGGTCACCGACAAAGGGCTTGATTTTCTTGGCTATAAGACCTTGCAGAAGTTGCTTGCTTCGGTGGGAAAATCCTCGATCGGCCGGCACAAAACAACGCACCTCGATACCGGCGTCGAAGCCGCGCTCAGCTCAAAACAATATGAATTCGGCGACACGATAAATCTGGATGTGAACGCCACACTGATGTCCGCGATCATCCGCGAAGGACTAGGCGTACCTCTGAATTTGGAATATCGCGATTTGTTTGTGCGGCAGCAGGACTATACATCATCGTGTGCGACGGTCGTGATGCTTGACTGTTCGCATTCGATGATCCTTTACGGCGAGGACCGCTTCACGCCGGCGAAGAAGGTCGCGATCGCACTTGCCCACCTCATTCGCACACAATATCCAGGCGACAGCCTGAAGATCGTTTTGTTTCACGACGACGCCGAAGAGCTGCCGATCTCAAAACTTGCATCGACCCAGGTCGGGCCGTACCACACGAACACAGCCGAAGGTTTGAAACTTGCCCGTCGCATCCTGAACGCACAGCGAAAGGATATGAATCAGATCGTAATGATCACCGACGGCAAGCCGACCGCCGCATTTATCGAGCCTTCAAACGCCGCGTATTTTAACTACCGACGGTATTCGGAAACGATACCCGGCAACAACCGCCTGCTTTATAAAAACTCGATGGGAAATGACCCTTTCGTCCTGGCCGAGACTTTCAAGGAAGTTCAGGCCTGCCGAAGATCCGGCGTCATGATCAACACCTTCATGCTCGCAAGCGACCGCTACCTCGTCGAGTTCGTCAAGCAAATGACCGCCATGACCCGAGGCAAGGCCTACTTTGCCAATCCCGGGAACCTTTCGCAATTCGTATTGATGGATTTCCTCCGGCGGCGGACCACCCGCGTCCAGTAAGCTTTTTACCGGGAATTATCAGCATGTTACACTCACAGGCGGATGCTGAAGAACGAGATACATGAGCCAACATTGTTCTTTGACCTCGAATGGGTGCCCGATGCAGCGGGGGCCATCCGACTGTTCGACCTGCCGCAGGAAACTTCAGAGCTTGAGGGTATGCAGCGGCTTTGGCAGGACGCGAAGGACTACGATGCCGAAACCTGTCCCCGACCGTTTGTAAAGTATCTATACTCGCGGGTCGTGTCTATCGCTTTCCTGTCGCGACGAACCGTCTTCCGCGACGGGAGCCGTCACATCGAGTTTGGGCTCCATTCCCTGCCAAAACTCCCGCTTGAAGAAGAGCGTTCGAACGAGGCCGACATCATCGAGCGGTTCCTCTACATGATCGGCGAACGCAACCCGCAACTGGTCGGCTTTAATTCGCTGGAGTCGGACCTTCAAGTGTTGATACAACGTGGATTGATCAATGAGGTTCGGGCCGAGAAGTTTTCTATCCGGCCAAGCAAGCCGTGGGAGGGCCGGGACTACTTCGATCGATACAGCGAAGCCCACCTGGATCTAGCAAAGATATTGTCGTCTGGTGCGATGAAACCTACGCTCAACGCCCTCACAAAGCTTTGCGGTTTTCCGGGAAAGATCGATGTTGACGGGCAGCAGGTCGCGGACCTATGGCTCGACGGCAAGCTCAGAGAGATCGTCGAATATAATCAGATCGATGCATTGAACACATACCTCCTATGGCTCCGCGTAGTAAACTTTACCGGCCTCCTCTCTGAGGAGCAATACGTAGTCGAGCAGGAAGAATTCAGGGAATTTCTCACAACGCACGCTGAGTCGCCTGAGGGCGAGCATGTCAATAAGTTTCTCGAACTATGGGAACCGTAACAAGAACCGGCGATCCGTGGAGCATTTTATGCGTCATGTTAATTTAACGTTTGGGATACTGGCCGCTCTTTTCCTGTTCTGCCTTCCGATCGGTGCACAGTCGCCGCCGCTAACCTTGCGAGAAGGTGTGGCCAAACACCAGGGTCTCGACGATCTGTATCACAAATTCCACGATGCATATCGCAGCTTGAACGTCGACTCGGTCGCTGCGATATATTCGCCGACGGCAGCCTATCTTGTGCCCGATGACGATATTCGGATCGGACGAGAGAAGGTCCGAGAATCATTTTCCGGTTTCTTCGAATCTATAAAGAAAAACGGCCAGTCCCTTGAGATCACGTTCGAGATCGTGCAGCGAAGGGTCGAAGGGCCGATCGGTTATGACGTGGGCATTTACACTCTGCGAACGCTGCAGAATGGGAAAGAGGTTGGGAAGGGTTCGGGTAAATTCGTTGTCGTCGCGGTCAGGGAATCAGGCGGAAGATGGGAGTTTCAGGTGGACGGCTACAGCGGTCTGAAACCACCCCCAAGGCAACAATGAAGATAGCAAAGATCGTCAGTTCCACTTCCCATATTGCCTATATAGCCCGGGTAATTGATAGCCGTGACGGCGACACTCTGCCGAACCCTGATGATCATGGCTTTGGAAGATTTGTAACCCTGCCTGATGATATTGGGTCGACGATTGGCGTCATTTGCGATTCGAGGCTGGTAAATCCGGAGTATCAGAATTTTGCACCGCGGACTGCTTCGATGCCTGCGATGGGCGAGTTGAGGCGTGACGTAGTCGATGAGAAAAAATCGCTGATCGGCATTTTGCTTCTCGGCACCCTCAAGGCCGACGGCCCTGGGCGGCAGGAAATTCCGCCGAGGCTGATCCAGCCTGGGCAGTTTGTTCATTCGATGGAACAAACGGACATTCGCCGGTTCCATCTTGATGGGTCAAACAGCCTTCAGCTTAATTATCTGCCAAATGTTCTTGCGAACGCCGGAGCCCTGGCCGTCCCGCTAGCACGGGCGATGATCGCGGCTTTGGAGCCGGATTGTTCACAACCCGACCGCCGCCGACTGGCAGTGATTTCCAACGCCTTGAACTGGAGGCATACGATCGGCGGCCTCCGAGTTTGATCATAAATGATAGAAACTGAAGCTATTTACACCGAAAATTGTCTGGACACGATGGCGCGGATGCCCGACGATCTGATCGATATGACGATCACGAGCCCGCCCTACGACGATCTGCGGGACTACAACGGCTATCATTTTCCTGTCGAGGAGATAGCTGGCGGTTTGTTTCGAACGACGAAACCGGGAGGCGTCGTGATCTGGGTTGTCGGCGACCGGACCGTGGATGGCGACGAAACGCTCAGCAGTTTCAAACATGCATTCGCGTTCAAGGAAGCAGGCTTCCGCGTCCATGACACGATGATCTACGGGAAGAACAATCCGATCCCGAGCGATTGCGGCAAGCGATACCGCCAATGTTTCGAGTATATGTTCTGTTTCTCTAAGGGGCAGCCGAAGACCTTCAACCCGCTCACGCAGAAGATCAACCAAGAGAAAGCCTTTAAATCGTTCCGCATCACAAAGGTCGGGCGCAACGACCTGGCCCACGACCACGTTGCTCCAAAAGAGCGTAAGGTCAACAATATCTTCTTTTATAATGTCGGAACATCATCGTCGAAAGACAAGATCGCGTTTGAACATCCGGCTATTTTCCCGGAACAGCTCGTTGAGGACCAAATTAAGACATGGACGAGTGAAGGCGATCTTGTTTACGACTGCTTCATGGGCAGCGGCACGACCGCGAAGATCGCTGCATTGCTGAACCGCCGCTGGATCGGGTCGGAGATCTCGGAAGAATATGTTGATATCGCCAATGAACGTCTTGCCCTCTACGTCAACTACAAAAGTGTAAGTAAGGGCGGTGAACACTCGAAATCGGCGCCCCGACAACCAAATCCAGCATGAAAGCGTCAAACGGGCGAATATTTGCTCCGAACTCTGAGGAAAGCTATGAAGAAAGCCATTGTTTTTTTGTTTTTCGGATTCGCGATCGGTGCTGTCGTGAATGCACAGCCTCGCCCCGTCGAAAAAGAATCAAAGCCGTCCGCGGTCAATCCTGCACCGACCGAGTTTGATGCGAGGTACGAAGGCGGGTTGTTTGGATTTTCAGGTAAGGAAAAGGGCACCCTCAGGTTCGACGATGAAAACCAAAGGCTTGTCTTTTTCGGAAAGGACAAGATTGAGAAGTTTGGGATCCCCTACGGCTCGCTGCTCGTACTCTCGCCGCAGTCAAACTCCGTAACTTCTAATACCGGACATGTCGTTCGAAACATTCCGTTGCCAGGTGCGGGCATCGCCGGAGCTTTCATAAAGGAGAAACGCCGCTATATGGTGCTTCAATTTAACGATCCGGACGCCGACGCGCGCGGCATCGTCAATTTCAAGATCGATAACAAAGAACTGCTCGATTCCGCTATCGATTCGCTGGGCAAGAAGGCAAAACTCACGCAACGAGGCGATGCGTATTATCGGCCGCGTCCCACACCGGAAATTTAGATTCGCATGGGCTTCCACTGGGTTGTTCTGGCTTCAGAACAAATCGCCAAAGCGATGTTGTAGTATTGCGGTCATCGCGATAGCCGCGGTTTCGGCCCGCATTATCCGCCCGCCAAAGGTGATCACCTGAAAACCGGCATTGCGGGCAATTCGAAGCTCTTCGTCGTCCCAACCTCCCTTTGGTCCGAAAACGGCGGTTATTTTTTTGTCCGCCTTTATTGAAGAGAAGCCTTCGCCGTCACGCTCGCTGAAAAATATACCTACGGCGGCCGACGCGGGGAATGATCGAAAGAAGTCACTTATTTCGACCGGTTCGGCGATCTCCATCAGGCGTGCCCGGCCCGATTGTTTGGCTGACTCGGCTGCGATCTTTTGCCATCGCTCAAGTCTGCGACCGCTGCCGCCCGGCTTTACCTCGCAACGTTTTGTGTAGAGCGGCTGAAGCGTCTGGACGCCGAGTTCCACTGCCTTTTGGACCGTGATCTCGTACTTTTCGCCCGGCAGGATCGCGGCTGCGACGGTCATTTGGAGCGGCGATTCGGGCGAGGACGGCTCGATTGAACGCAGCACTTTGAGCACTGCTGCCGTCTTTGAAACGGTCTCAACCTTGCACAAATACTCATTCCCGACACCGTCAAAAGCCGAAGCCTCATCACCAATACGCAGCCGCAGAACGTCGCGAAGATGCCTTACCTCATCGGGGCCGAGTTCGACCCTGCCCTGCGCAATGTGCTCCGGCGGTGAATAGAAACGTCGCATAGCTGATATCTGCTGCACTCGCAACCGATCCCGAATATGTGAAACGTGAAAAATGGTTATCCCTTGCTACTTATAACCTGTCACTTATTCCAAAATAGAATATGGAAATTTCTCCTTGAAATCCTTAGACGATAGCCGCAGGTCGATCCACATTTCGAACGTTTCAGGGGACTGCATCCAAAGGGTGAGCCATTCTGCGATCTCGGCATAGCGAGCGCGTTCGTCAGTGGTCCGTTTTATGTCTTTTGACTTTTCAAGTGCTTCGGTTCGGCCTTCGCGGCCTTTCTCCCGGACGAGGCGAAGGCCTTCAGTCTTATTATCGACGGCATACTTTCTTCGCAGGTTTTCGAGCCTTCGTAAAGAAGCTATGGCTTGGGCCAGGCCGTCGATGTTCAGAATGTTGCGAAAGGCCGGGTCGTACGGGCGTTCCTCTGACCACGCTATCCAAAGATCCATCACCTCCGCGTGGCGAAGAACCGCTCCCTCGTCCGCGAGCCACCTCGCGATGACCATTGGTGAATCAACTGCTGACCTCCCGTACCTTTCTTCGACTACACGCTGAATAGCAAAGATCTCATCCGCTCCAACGCTTTCACAATTGAGCGATTCCCACACTTCCACGGCCAGATCGACCTTATTACGCGACGCGTACATCTACCTTGAGCCCGTTTCCGAGATTTGTTCCATCAACTCCGTAGACGAATGGTCCTTCGGGTCGCCTACGATGACAACGGTTCCACCTAGTTCTTTGACAACCTCGCGTTCCGGCACGGTCTCGGAGCTGTAGTCCGTGCCTTTAGCATGATGATCCGGCCGAATTTCGCGTATAAGCTCAGTAACAGTCGGCTCATCGAACACGACGACGGCGTCCACGCAAGCCAAAGCCGCGATGATCTCGGCCCGCTCGGTTTCGGGTATGAACGGCCGGCCCTTGCCTTTAAGTTCGCTTACCATGCGGTCGGAATTGATTCCGACCACGAGGAAGCCTCCCAGTGACTTGGCACCTTCGAGATAACGGATATGCCCGACGTGGATGAGGTCGAAGCAACCGTTGGCGAGAATGACCTTTGCCGAATTTGACGAACGTTCTCTTTCCGCGACTTTTGCTATCGCCGATCGACGTACGATCTTTTTAGCTGTTGTTCTCATCTGGGATCAGGCGATCGAGCTTAGAGTGTCGGGAGCCTCGTGGGTCTTGATCGATTCGAGAAGTTCATCCATAGTTACGGCGGCGGTTCCCTTTTTCATTACGACAATACCTCCGGCATGGTTCGCTGCCTGAGCTGCGACTGACGGTTCAAATCCTGAAGCAAGTCCTAGAGCAAATACGGCGATCACCGTGTCGCCGGCACCAGTAACATCTACAGGTTCCTTGGAACCGATCGCAGGCAGATCCACTACTCTTTGGTCCTTTTGGATCAGCGACATCCCCTGATTCCCGCGTGTCACAAGAAGCATCTCCATCTCTAGCCGCTCCCGAAGCGATTCACAACCCTCAGGAGTAAAATCGGGCCCGATAAGTTGTTCGACCTCATCCTGGTTCGGCGTCGCGGCAGTGGCACCTCGGAATTTGTTGAGGCCGAAGCGGGAATCGACCAAAAGTGGTATGCGTTGCTCTCTCGACGCCTGTAGAGCCGCTTTGAATAGATCGTCGCTCACGACTCCGTAGTTGTAGTCGGACAGTATTATCGCATCGGCGTCACGGGCGGTGTCCGTGAGCCTGCGAATAAGTTCAGCGCCGGTGGCTTGCGATATCTCGGTTTTCCCCTCGTAATCGATCCGTATAACTTGCTGACGAGCGGCGTAGTGTTGGCCAGCAAGCACCCGTATCTTGGTTGTTGTCCTGCGGTCGTTCTCTATCACGATATTGCCCTTATCTACGCCATGTGCTGCTAGATTCTTCAGCATCATTCCACCGCTGTCGTCAGAGCCGACAAGGCCTATCAGGATGGGAACTCCGCCGAGCGAGGCGACGTTAACTGCCGCATTTCCTGCTGCCCCGGCCCTCGTATCGGTCTGGTCGTGTCTAAGAATGAACACAGGAGCTTCGCGGGAGACGCGCGAGATGGTTCCGTGCAGGAACTGGTCGGCCACCAGATCGCCAGCGATGACGATCCGCTTGCCCGTGAAGGCGGTCCGGATATCGTTTTGCATTAGATGGGCCACGGTCAAACGAAATTATGCCAAACAGATACCCGAAACAGAAAGACCGGCAACTCGAAAGCTGCCGGCCTGAACTAAACAATTGAGGAATTTACTAATGCGTGTCGTAGCTCGCTACAGGGAAATCCCCCGGTTCACCCCAATTTATGACCGAGATGTTCCCGTTGACCGGGTTAAAAACGTAAAACCTGCCATCGGTATTTCGCCATATCGCATAGTCCGTTTTTCCGTCGCCAGAGTAGTCGTTCTGAGCGAGCAAGTCAGTGCCGGTGACGCCCCAAGTGAAAACGCTCATTTGCCCGTTTATACTACTTCGCACGTACCACGTCAGATTGGAGGTCGGCGTCGAGCCCTCTCGTACCACGGCTATGTCAGTCTTTCCGTCGCCGTCCCAATCGCCAGGAACCACAAGATCGTTGCTTTCGCCAAATGGGATGACTTGAAACGACGTGGCTGTCTGGATGTAGAAAGTGCCTTGGGAGGTCGGCGTCGCTCCAGGCCGCTGTACTGCCATATCGAACTTTCCGTCGCCGTCATAGTCGCCGGGAGCCGTAAAGTCAGTCGCCACACCAAACTGCCTTGAATCAAAGCCTGATGTGGAACTATAAAAGAAATACCAGATCATCACACCGCCGGTACGCCTTACGACAGCAAGATCTGTCTTTCCGTCGCCGTCATAATCACGGGCTATCGGTTCGTCGCCGGCCACGCCCCATGTGTTTACGACAAAGGTGTTGGTCGAGCTGAGGATGCGGAACCATTGTCCAGTCGTTTCGCGCCAAACAGCAATATCGCCCAAGCCGTCGCCGTCGTAATCACCCGGAACCATCCAATCTTCGTTGGCAACGCCCCATTCCTGCACGCGGATCGTGCCGCCACTGCGAAGAATATACCAGCGGTTGTTGGAGGGCCGGAAAATGATGTAATCCGCCTTGTTGTCACCGTCCGAATCAAACGCATCACGAAGGGTTTCCTGGGCAAACGCCGGTAACGCCGCAATCGTTATCAATAGAATGGTGATCGCTGATCTGCCAATTACGGCTAAAGTACTTCTCATGTTTATTTCCTTATGCTAAATCTCCGCAGGCCTACCCCAAA